>NZ_JAMYLO010000012.1:0-187715 GCF_040318075.1 Mesorhizobium sp. M1328
GTCATCCGATGCTGGCCTCCACTCCAGCCAGCATCTTGAATCACAAAACAGATAAATCTGGAATCCCCTTTGATTCCGTCAAAGGGGGAACCGCTCTAAAGCAATTCCAGGAAAAGTGTGAAACGGTTTTCCATCCGGAATTGCGTCAAAACAAAAAGATAGAGCGGTTCGGCGTTTCCGTGAAACGCTGAACCGTTCCAGACCTCATCTTGCGCGAAAAATCCGGAAAGTCTTGCGAACAGTGACAGCCGCCGTCCGCGGCTCGCCACCTCGCCTGGCAGAAGACGCTCAGATATCCAGCACTTCCGTCTCGGCGAATTCCGCGCGTTCCTGGATGAAGCGGAAGCGGGCCTCGGGCTTGGTGCCCATCAGTGCGTCGACAGCATCCTTGGTCGCCGCCTCGGCGTCGATCACATCGACCCGCAGCAGCGTGCGCTTTCTCGGGTCCATGGTGGTTTCCTTGAGCTGGGCAGCCATCATTTCGCCCAGCCCTTTGAAGCGGCCGATTTCGACCTTGCCGCGCCCGGTGAATTCGGTGCGCAGGAGTTCGTCCTTGTGCGCGTCGTTGCGGGCATAGGCGACCTTGCCGCCTTGCCGGATCGAATAAAGCGGCGGCACCGCCAGATAGAGATGGCCGCCGCGGATCAGGCTTGGCATCTCCTGGTAGAAAAAGGTGATCAGCAGCGAGGCGATATGGGCGCCGTCGACGTCGGCATCGGTCATGATGATGACCCGGTCGTAACGCAGGTCCTCGTCGCGATATCTCGAGCGCGTGCCGCAGCCCAGGGCCTGGATGAGGTCGGATATCTGCTGGTTGCCGGCAAGTTTGTCGCTGCCGGCGCTGGCGACATTGAGGATCTTGCCGCGCAGCGGCAGCACCGCCTGGCTGGCGCGGTCGCGCGCCTGCTTCGCCGAGCCACCGGCCGAATCGCCCTCGACGATGAAAAGTTCGGCACCGGCGGCGGCATTCTGCGTGCAGTCGGCGAGCTTGCCGGGCAGGCGCAGCTTGCGCACAGCACTCTTGCGCGACACTTCCTTTTCCTGGCGGCGGCGCACCCGCTCGTCGGCACGCGCGATCACCCATTCGAGCAGTTTCGAAGCTTCCTG
This sequence comes from Mesorhizobium sp. M1328, assembly GCF_040318075.1. Classification (NCBI taxonomy): domain Bacteria; kingdom Pseudomonadati; phylum Pseudomonadota; class Alphaproteobacteria; order Hyphomicrobiales; family Phyllobacteriaceae; genus Mesorhizobium; species Mesorhizobium sp. M1328. Next base: position 1,108 of record NZ_JAMYLO010000012.1, read on the forward strand.
CGGATTGTCGGCCAGCCAGTGGTCGAACGGGTCGCGGATGGCGCTTTCGACGATGCGGATCGCCTCGATCGTCGCCAGCCTGTCCTTGGTCTGGCCGACGAATTCCGGTTCGCGGATGAACACCGACAGCATGCCCGCCGCCGAGATCATCACATCCTCGGAAGTGACGATCGAGGCGCGCTTGTTGCCGACCAAATCGGCATAGGCACGCAAGCCGCGCGTCAGAACGTTGCGGAACCCGGCCTCATGCGTGCCGCCCTCCGCGGTCGGGATGGTGTTGCAATAGGAATTGATAAAACCGTCGCCGCCGAACCAGGTCACCGCCCATTCGAGCGAACCGTGGCCGCCCTGCTTCTCGCTCTTGCCGGCGAACATTTCACGGGTCACCTGGAATTCGTCGCCGAGCGAGGCTTTCAAATAGTCCTTGAGGCCGCCCGGAAAATGGAATTCTGCCTTGGCCGGCGTCGTGTCCTTTTCCTTGATCAGCGAGGGATCGCAGGTCCAGCGGATTTCGACACCGCCGAACAGATACGCCTTTGACCGCGCCATGCGGTAGAGCCGCGCCGGCTCAAAAGCCGCGCCCTTGCCGAAAATCTGCTCGTCTGGATGGAAGCGGATCTTCGTGCCGCGCCGGTTGTGCACCTCGCCGAGCTGCTCCAGGCCGGTCACAGGAATGCCGCGCGAGAACTTTTGCCGATAAAGTTTCCTTCCCAGCGCGACCTCGACCTCGAGATGGTCGGACAGCGCGTTGACGACGGAAACGCCGACACCGTGCAGGCCGCCGGACGTCTCGTAAACCTTGCTGTCGAACTTGCCGCCTGAATGCAGCGTCGTCATGATGAGTTCGAGCGCCGGCTTCTTGAATTTCGGGTGCGGATCGACCGGGATGCCGCGGCCATTGTCGGTAACGGACAGGTACCCATCGGCGGAAAGCTCGACATCGATGAAGGTCGCATGGCCGGCGACCGCCTCGTCCATCGAATTGTCGATGACCTCGGCAAACAGATGGTGCATCGCCTTGTCGTCGGTGCCGCCAATGTACATGCCCGGGCGGCGGCGCACCGGCTCCAGGCCCTCCAGCACCTCGATGTCGGCGGCACTGTAGCTCTCGCTGGCGTCACGGGCCGCCGGCCGCTTCGCCGCCTGCACCAGCGGGTCGGCTGGGCGCGCGGCGGCGCGAGCCGGTTGCGGCTGCTTGCCCAAATTGGCAAAAAGATCGTTGTTGTCGTCCATGCTGGTTCTGGATTCCGATGCTGCGAATCACCACCCGATACTGCCACGCTTTTCGCGGGCAGGCGACGGAGGTTCCTGTTACGTTCGAGGATAGAGCCTCTTACTGCAAAACCATTCGACAACCAAGCGGCGGAAATGGGGTCGAAGCCTGGAGCATCGACGTTTTGTAAACCCTGTCCGAAGGTTACGCCGGAAGATTGGCTGAAAAAACGGTATTTGCGGACTGTCGCTGATCTAGAATGCAGCGGAACCCTCATGAGGCTGTCGCTTAAGCATGTTGGATTACAGTTCGCTCCTGCTCGCGGCGGCGCTGTCGGGCACGTGCCTTAGCATCACCATGTTTGCGATCTGGTTCACCGCGCCACAGGCACGCTTTGTGCTGACGGTGGCGTGCGGCATTCTCGTGCTCGTCGCACATGTAGTGTTGTTCTGGCATTACACCAGGGATCCAAGCGCCTGGCTTTGCCAGATCGTGCTTGTGCTTCTCAGCCTCGGCTTCCTGATTATCTGCCTGTCGGCCATGCAATATCTCAGCATAGGCGACTACAGGCGAGCCATCTTGCCGACCTTGGTTGCGATGGCTGTTTGCGCGGGCGCGACGTATCTCGGGTTTGATGGTGTCGGCTTTATTGTCACCTACGCGACGGTAACGGCGCTGCTCTCGCTCATCGGGGCGATGTTCTGGATTGAGGGTGGTCACGATCGCCGGATATTGCTGGGCGTCTCGTTCCTGAGCGGCGTCTGTGCGCTGTCGTTCGGACTTTGCGGCGCGGTCCTGCTGGTCAAGGGCCAATGGGTGCTCGGTGTAGCACCGGACAATTGGGCCGAGCGGGTGAATTCCGTCGTGGCCGTCGCCTGCATGACCGGGCTCGGCGCATTGACGCTCTCCCTGCACCATTTGCAGGCGCAGATCGAACTTAAGGCCGAGACGATGACCGATCCATTGACCGGGCTGATGAATCGGCGGGCGTTGACGGCACTCTACGGCGAGCGGGTCTTCGGTCCGTTCACGTCCGTCGCCATGTTCGATCTCGACCATTTCAAGAGGACGAACGACGTATTCGGTCACCCGGTCGGCGACCAGGTCCTGCGCCGCTTCGCAGGGGTCATCAGGAAATACGCCAGAACCGGCGTCGACGCCTTCCGACTGGGCGGCGAGGAATTCGTCCTCGTCATGTCGCGGATGACGGAAGAGAAGGCCTATGATGTTGCGAGCAAGATCAGCGTCGCCTTCGGCACGGAAGTCGTGGCCACCCAGCTTGGTCCGTTGCGAAGCACAGTCAGTGGCGGCATCGGCTTTGGCGGAACAAGCGGCACCGGTCTCGACGATGTGCTGGCCGAAGCCGACGCAGCACTCTATGCGGCAAAGCGCGCCGGGCGAAATCGCGTCGTCGCCCGGGACCGGGCGAGCAAGTCCGACGGGCCGGCCTTGCGTTCTGCCTGATTGAAGCTTCTATCTTCTTGTTAGACCATGATCTTGTCCGAAAACCGGATTCCACTTTTCGGGATCATGGTCTATTCCGCCGCACCCAGATATTCCGACAGCGGCGGGCAGGAGCAGACCAGGTTGCGGTCGCCGGCGACGTTGTTGATGCGTGACACCGGCGGCCAGTATTTTGCCGCCGTATCGGCATCCCCGGCGGGGTAGGCCGCCTCCAGACGCGAATAGGGATGGGTCCACTGGCCGGCCAATGCCTCGGCGGCGGTGTGTGGCGCATTGACCAGCGGATTGTCGGCCAAGGGCCATTCGCCCTTCGCCACCTTGGCTGCCTCGCCGGCTATGGCGATCATGGCCTCGCAGAAACGATCCAGCTCGCGCTTGGGCTCGGATTCGGTCGGCTCGACCATCAGTGTGCCGGCCACCGGGAACGACATGGTCGGCGCGTGAAAGCCATAGTCGATCAGCCGCTTGGCGATATCGTCGACGCTGATGCCGGCGCTGTCCTTGAGCACGCGGGTGTCGAGGATGCATTCATGCGCAACGCGTCCGTTGCGCCCCTTGTAAAGCAGGGGGAAATGCTCGCCAAGCCGCGTCGCCACATAGTTGGCGGAGATGATCGCCGTCTCGGTCGCCTGCTTCAGGCCGGAAGCGCCCATCATGCGGATATACATCCAGGTGATCGGCAGGATCGAGGCACTGCCGAACGGTGCCGCCGCCACGGCATGGGCCGAGCCTTCGGTGACGTGGCCGGGCAGATATGGCTCCAGATGCGCCTTGACGCCGATCGGGCCGACGCCGGGGCCGCCGCCGCCATGAGGGATGCAGAAAGTCTTGTGCAGGTTCATGTGGCAGACGTCGGCGCCGATATCGCCGGGACGGGCGAGGCCGACCAGCGCGTTGAGATTGGCGCCGTCGAAATAGACCTGGCCGCCATGGCTGTGGACAAGGGCGCAGAGGTCGCGCGCGCCTTCCTCGAAGACGCCGTGCGTCGAAGGATAGGTGAACATCAGCGCCGCGAGGTCTTGCGCATGCTCGGCCGCCTTGGCCTGCAGGTCGTCCATGTCGATATTGCCGTCTTCGGTGCAGCGCACGACGACGACGCTCATGCCGGCCATGGCCGCGCTTGCCGGATTGGTGCCATGCGCCGAGGACGGGATCAGGCAGACGGTGCGATGGCCTTCGCCGCGCGACAGATGATAGCCGCGAATGGCGAGCAGCCCGGCATATTCGCCCTGGCTGCCGGCATTGGGCTGCAGGGTCACCGCGTCGAAGCCGGTGATCTCCGCCAGCCAGCCTTCCAGCTCGTCGATCATGGCGCGATAGCCTATCGAATGGTTTGCCGGCGCGAAGGGATGCAGGTTGGCGACATCAGGCCAACTCACCGGCATCATTTCGGCGGCGGCGTTGAGCTTCATGGTGCAGGAGCCGAGTGGGATCATGGCGCGGTCAAGCGCCAGGTCCTTGTCGGCCAGCCGGCGCAGGAAGCGCATCATGTCGGTTTCCGAGTGGTTTTCGCGGAAGACGGGCTGAGTGAGGAACTCCTTGCCGCGCGGTTTTCCTGGCATGGAACTGCCGGCGGCAACGCCGGCCTTGGCACCGAAAAGTGCTGCGATTGCCTCCAGATCGGCTTCGGTGGAGGTCTCGTCGAAGCTGATGCCGACATGGTCGGCGTCGATGACGCGCAGCAGCCGGCCGGTCTTTTCTGCGGCGGCGGCAATCGCGCCGGCTCTGCCCTTCACTTCCACGGTCACCGTGTCGAAGCGGCTTTCGCCGAGCACCGAAACGCCTGCTGCCTGGAGGCAGGCAGCCAGGCGGTTGGCCAGTGTGTGGACGCGGCCGGCAATCGCTTGCAGCCCGGCAGGGCCATGCCAGATCGCATAGGCCGTCGCCATGTTGGCGAGCAGCGCCTGTGCGGTGCAGATATTGGAGGTCGCCTTGTCGCGGCGGATATGCTGTTCGCGTGTCTGCAAAGCCAGGCGATATCCGGGACGGCCCTTGCTGTCCGTCGACTGGCCAACGAGCCGGCCGGGCATCAGCCGCGTCAACCTGTCGGACACGGCGCAATAGGCGGCGTGCGGCCCGCCAAAGCCCATCGGCACGCCAAAACGCTGCATCGGGCCAACGGCGATGTCGGCGCCAAGCCTGGCCGGCGCCTCGGTCAGCGTCAGGCCAAGCGGGTCGGCAATGAAGACGACCAACGCGCCGGCCGCGCGGGCCTTGTCGATCGCTGCCTTGTGGTCGCCATAGACGCCGAATGTATCGGGCCAGGAGACCAGCAGAGCGGCGGTATTGTCGTCGATCACCTCGCCGTCCACCTCGATGCCGAGCGGCTCGGCGCGGGTGCGCACGACGTCCAGCGTCTGGGGGTGCGGCGTGCCGGCCAGTGCCACCTTGGTGCGCTTGTCGCGATGATGGCGCAGCGCAATGCCGACAGCTTCGGCCACCGCCGTCGCTTCGTCGAGCAGCGAGGCCGATGCCACCGGCAGGCCAGTCAGTTCTGTCACCAGCGTCTGGAAGTTGAACAGCATTTCCAGCCGGCCCTGGCTGATCTCGGCTTGGTACGGCGTGTAAGCCGTATACCAGGCCGGGTTCTCGAACAGGTTGCGCTGGATCACCGGCGGCACATGGACGCCATGATAGCCGGCACCGATGAAGCTCTTCAGCACCGTGTTCTTTGCCATCGTCGCCGCGAGCTCGGTCAGCGCTTCCGCTTCGCTTGCGGGGGCGGGCAGGGCCAGCGGCCGGTCGAGCCGGATCGACTTCGGCACTGCCTGGCTGATCAGGGTCTCGACCGAAGGAACGCCGATCGTCGCCAGCATGGCTCTGACATCATGGAGGCCCGGGCCGATATGGCGAGCCGAGAAGGGGTAGGGTGCTGCGGTCATCTTCCTGGTCCTGCTATCAACCAATATGGGCTTTGTAAGCGGCTTCATCGAGGAGCCCATCGAGCTGGTTTTCATTGGCCAGCTTCATCTTCCACAGCCAGCCGTCGCCGGTTGCCGCCGAATTGACGAGCGAAGGATCCGATGACAGCGAGGTGTTGGCCTCGGTGATCTCGCCGTCGACCGGCGCGTAGACGTCCGATGCCGCCTTGACCGATTCGACCACCACGGCGGTGTCGCCCTTGGCCAGTTTTCTGCCCAATTCCGGCAGCTCGACGAAGACGAGATCGCCGAGCTGCTGCTGTGCGTAGTCGGTGATGCCGACGGTGGCGATGCCGCTCTCGACGCGCAGCCATTCGTGATCTTCGGTGAAATAGGTCTTTGCCATTGAAATCATCCTTTGCGGTAGCGATGGGGCGTGAAGGGCAGAGGGTGGATGTCGACCGGGATTTTCGTCCCGCGGACATCGGCGAACAGTTTTGCGCCGGATTTGGCAAGCGGCGTCTGGACGTAGCCCATGGCGACCGGATGACCGGCCGAGGGGCCGAAGCCGCCGGAGGTGACATGGCCGGCAGGGTCGCCGTCGGCATCGAAAAGGGCAGCACCGGCGCGCACCGGCTGGCGGCCTTCCGGCTTCAGGCCGACGCGTTTTTGCGCCGGGCCGCGCTCCAGGATGGCGCGCAGCGCATCGGCGCCGACGAACGCGCCGGAGGCGCGAACCTCCTTGGGGATGGCCCACATCAGCCCGGCGCTGGCCGGATCGATCTCCGGCGTGATGTCCAGCCCGTGCAGGCACAGTCCGGCTTCGAGCCGCAGGCTGTCGCGGGCGGCAAGGCCGATCCACATCACCCGCTCGTCCTCGAGCAGCCTGGTGACGAGGTTTCGCGCATCCGCTTCCGGCAGGCCGATCTCGAAGCCGTCTTCACCGGTATAGCCAGACCGGCTCATGAACCATTTTTCGCGCGGCTCGATGCCGTGCATGAACACCAGCGAACCGGTCTCGATGCCGGCGCGGGAGAGGGCGGCCCACGCCTCGGGGCCTTGGATGGCCAGGAAGACGCGGTCGAGTGCGTCCACCTTCACGTCGAAATCCCCGGCCAGTGCGCGCAGATGTTTTTCGTCGGCGGCGGCATTGCCGGCATTGGCGACCATCATGAAGCGCTCGGCGCCGAGCCTGGTGACGATCAGATCGTCGAGTATCCCGGCCGCCTCATTGAGGAAGAACGTGTATTTGGACTGGGAAATCTCAAGCGCGCCGGCATCGAACGGGCAGGCGCGGTTCAGAAGCGCTGCTGCGCCCGGGCCGCTGATTTCGAACAGCTTCATGTGCGAGATGTCGAACAGGCCGGCATGCTCGCGGCTGTGAAGGTGCTCCTTCATCACGCCGGCCGGGTAGGTCAGCGGCATCGACCAGCCGGCGAAGGCGCCGAAGCGCGCACCGGCTGCCATGTGCAGATCTTCGAGGGGAAGGTGTTTGGTGTCGCCCGTCATGTCATCTCCAGAGTCGCACGCAAGCGGTCGCGAATGGCGACCAGTCCGTGCCCCTCTGTCTGAAGCCTGAGAGACTCGCGCCCCGTAACTCTGTCGGCAGCGCTTACACCTTCGGCGCGGGGGCAAGCCCCGACTTTCCAGAGTGTCTTTCCCGTCTACGGTTCTTTTGCCTGAGAGATTTCGGGCGATTTCCCCTTCGGCGGCAGCTCTCGCTGCTCTCTCCCGCAAACAGGTAGGACTCGGTTAAGAGCCCTCGACTCGTCATCCATAGCCCGTGGACGACACCTTGTCACCTGCCAGCGACATTTTTACTGGCAAGTCTTCTTTGCGGGCCTTCTTTCCAGGCAAGCCTTCGCTAACCACGCCGCTTGCCGGTTTCTCAAGACCTTGCCGATATACCGGATAAGGACCGGCGATTGCGGCGGGCGGGGAAGAAAATGGGCGAATTGATCATGAGCGCGCCGATGGCCGTGCTGACCTCGAAAAATCGGATCACGGCTGAAGACGTGGTCATGCTGCGCGGCGAAGTGTTCGGCGACGGCGTGGTAACGCGCGGCGAGGCCGAGGCGCTGTTTGCACTCGACGCGACGGCGCGGGACAAATGCGCGGAATGGCTCGAGTTTTTCGTCGAGGCCGTCACCGACTTCATCGTCCACCAGGAACAGCCGGCCGGCTATGTTTCGCAGGAGAATGCCGACTGGCTGATCCGAACGATTTCGCGCGACGGCATGGTCGATAGCCGGACAGAACTCGAGTTGCTGGTGCACGTGCTGGAAGCTGCCAAATCATCGCCGAGCACGCTTTCCAGCTATGCGCTGGAGCAGGTCGCTCATGCGGTCGTGGACGGCCAGGGGCCGCTGATGACCGGCGGCGGCAGACTTATCCGCGGGTCGATTGCCAAGGCCGAGGTCGAGCTGTTGCGCCGCATCCTTTACGCCTATGGCGGCGATGGCAACATCGCCATCAGCCGCGCCGAGGCCGAGGTGCTGTTCAAGATCAACGAGCGGACAGCGGCGGCCGACAACGATCCGTCCTGGAACGATCTGTTCGTCAAGGCGATCGCCAATTTCGTCATGTGCTCGGCCGGCTACGAAGCGCCGATCCGCGATGTGGCGCTGCGCCGGGATTCCTTCTTCGAGCAGGCCGATCCGGAGATCGGCGGTTTCTTCAGCCGTATGGTGTCGGGCGGCCTGTCTGGCATTATGGAGGCCTATCGCTCACCGGGCGACGTCGAGGCCGAATGGGAATCGAAGAACAAGGCAGCCGAGGCTCTGGCCCGCCGCGCCGAGACGGTCGATGCCGGCGAGGCCAAATGGCTTGCTGAACACATCGGCGACCGGCCGCTGCAGGACAACGAGCGTGCGCTGCTGACCCTGATCAAGCACGCCTCGCCGGAAATACACCCTGCGCTCAAGCCGCTGATCGACAGGGTCGCTTGAACAAAAGGCACTGACTCGTTGGTACAATGCGGCGTCAGATGCCGCCGTACCAGTCGTAGCCATTGTCTTCCCAATAGCCGCCTCGGCCGCCGCCGAGATTGGCGAAGCCGTCGACCAGCTCGATCTTGTAGAGGTATTTCGGCATCTTGTAGCCGAGCTGGCGCTCGACGCGGACGCGCAGCGGCGCGCCATTTTCGACCGGCAATGGCTTGCCGTTGAGGCCATAGGCAAGGATCGTCTGCGGATGACGAGCATCGATCAGGTCGATCGAGCCGTAATATTTGATATCGCCGGCAAGGCTGCGGTCGATGGTGTCAAGGCAGTGGAACATGACATAGCGGGCCTGCGGCTTGACCACTGCCTGGTCGAGCACCAGCGACAGCGGCGTGCCGGTCCATTTGGCAATGCAGCTCCAGCCTTCGACGCAGTCGTGGCGGGTGATCTGCGTGCGGCTCGGCATGTTCATCAGCTGCTCGCGGCTCAGCGACAGCGGTTTTTCGACGAGGCCTGAAACCTCCAGCCGCCAGTCGGCGAAATCGCTGGCGAGCAGGCCTTTGTAATAGTCGTCGTCCGGTGCGGTGACACCGTTCGGCCGCTGCGGCTGGCGAATGTCGGCCTCGGTGAATTCCGGCGCCAGCGCATCGCGGCCGGCAAGCAGCCGCTGCGCCCGCCAGGTCAGGCCATTGGCGCTTTCGAGGAAGCTGCGCAGGCCGTCGCCGACGCCAAGCTGGCTGTCGAAGGCGTCGCAGCCCGACAGCATGATGCCGGAAAGGCCGAGGCTGGCCGAAGTCAGGAATTTTCTGCGGCTGATCTCGAATTTCGCCATGTCAGGCACTCCTCTCTGGCGCATTGTCGCCATGCGCCGGCGGGTCGGTTCGATACCAGCCGGTGATGATTGAGCGCAACTCGTTGATCGGGCCGGCGGCGAGGATCATCAGGATGTGGATGACGAAGAAGGCGACGAGCAGCAGCATCACCGTGAAGTGGATGGTGCGCGCCGTCTGCCGGCCGCCGAGTACGTCGTTCAGGAATGGCAGCACCGAGTTCATGCTCGGCGACATGGCAAGGCCGGTGATGATCATCAGCGGCAGCAGCAGGAACAGCACGCCGCCATAGGCCATCTTCTGCAACGTGTTGTATTCGCGCTTGTGGTGGAATCTGAACCTGGCGTGCTCGACGATGTCTCGCGGCAGCCGCCTGATATCGTCGAGGCGCGGGGCAAGATCGCGCCGCAAATGGCCGTTGATCAGGCTGGCGACCAGCCAGACCAGCAGCGTGGTGGTCAGCACCCAAGCAAAGAAGAAGTGGACGACGCGCGCGGTGCCGAGATCGTAGTAGGAAGGGATCGTTGCCCAGGACGGGAAGGCGCGGGAGGTCTCCTGGCCGGCCGGACCCGACCAGCCTAGTACGCCGGTGGTATCGAAGCGCTTGCCGAAGATTTCGGTGTAGCCGCGCGGGCCGCTTGCGGTGTTCTCGGCGCCGATGGCGAAGATGGTGTTGTTGTAGCCAAAGCCCGACTCCTTGCCGATGTAGAGCTGCGGGCGGGCGTTGAAGATCTGCAGGCCGGAAAGCAACATGAAGAACAGCGCGATCGCCCACAGCCAATGCGTCAGCCGTGTCCAGCGCGACTGGCGATAGATCAGCGTCGCATCCGTCGAAGCAGCGCTATCTGCTCCGGTGCTGGCTTCGCCTCTGGCAACCGATTCCATATCTTCCTTGCCTCCCTGCCAAGCGGTTCCGCATGGCCTGTCAGATCTCTTCTCCTCCCAATACGTCGCCAGCCTAAGCGATGTTTCACCCGATCACGGATTTATTGCCGACTGCCGAGGCTGACGGCGAGATTGACCGCGGCTGCCACGATGACCGTGTTGAAGAAGAACGACAGGATCGAATGCACAAGCACGACACGGCGCATTTGCGAGGTCGTGATGTTGGTGTCGGCGGTTTGCGCCGTCATGCCGATCACTGTCGCAAAATAGAGGAAATCCGAGCCTTCCGGCCGTTTGCCGCCCGGGAAGTCGAGGCCGCCGACCGGAATTTTCTTTTTGGTGTCGCCATCCATCGCATCGCCGTCCAACCAATAGAGATGCGCGTAGTGAAGCGCCGCCATCGCATGGATGGTCAACCAGCCAAGCGGGATAGACAACAACGCCACCGTAAGCTCGACGGGATCCGCGCTCTTCTCCCTGTTGATCAATTGAAACAACGAGATGATGGCAACAGCGACCACAACCAGGGTGACCGCGAAGATGGCCAGCACCGGCAGGTCCGTGTCGCCTGCATTCTTGCGCAGGTAGCTGCCGGTAAGCCGCGGCATGTGGGCGACGACAAGACAGAGATAGGCGGCAAAGAACACATTGGCGCCGATCGAATAGGCAAGCGGCGCGCGCCAGATCAGCGCCGCGCCGAAGGCTGCCACGCCGATGCAGGCCGACAGCGCGAACGGCGTGTGGCGTTGCATGGGCATCTTGGTCGGGGTGCCGGTCGTCATGGTTCTCAGTCCGCTGAGGCCGATTTCAGCGCTCGCCGCAAGATGCGGTCAAGTTCGCCAAGGAATCGCGAGCGGTCCTGAGGCGCGAAGCTCGAATTGTAGCCCTTGCTTTCGCCAGTCTCGCGCAGGTGCTGCTTGAGGTCGCGCATCGCCACCGCCATGCCGATCGTTTCCGGCGTAAATGGGCGTCCCGTCGGGCCGAGCACATGGGCGCCAAGCGCCACCGCACGGGCGGCAAGCGGGATGTCGGCGGTCACCACAATGTCGTTGGACCGGGCATTTTCGACGATCCAGTCGTCGGCGGCGTCGGCGCCCTTGGAGACGACGACATTGCGGATCATCGGATCGCGCGACGGACGCAAGCCGCCATTGGAAACGAAGGTAACGACGACGCCGTGCCGCTCGGCGACTTTTTCGACCTCGGCCTTCACCGGGCAGGCGTCGGCATCGACGAGAATAGCGGGTGCGGGCATCGTTGTTCCAAATGTGAAAGAGCCGGGCGGCGTCGCCCGGCTCGATCGATGATAGTCGAGCGGCTACTAGGCCGGCAACGCGCCGGATCTCTTCGCGGTCCAGGTGGCGATATAGTCCATCAGGCCGGGATTGAGGCAATCGTAGGGCTCGAGCCCGATCGACTTCAGCTGTGACCTTATACCGTCCATGCGGCTCGGATCGACACCGGATTCGATGATCGAGGAAACAAAGGCGGTGAAGCCCGGCGGCGACCAGCCGTCTTCCTGGAAGCGTTCCGGATGGATGAAGGACAGCCCCTTGAAAGCGTGGTCGCGCTCGACCGGGCCGTGCATATGGACGCCGCAGCCCGTGCAGGCATGGCGCAGGATCAGCGCGCCCGGATCGACGATCTTCAGCTTGTCGCCGTTTTCGGTCACCGTCACGTCGTTTGTAGCGGCAACCGCCACGACCGAGAACAGTGCGCCTTCCGGCTTCCAGCATTTGGTGCAGCCGCAGGCATGGTTATGGGCGATCTGGCCCTTGACCTTCACCTTGACCGGGTTGCTGGTGCAGGCGCAGACCAGCGTGCCGCCGGCAAAGTCGGGCTTTTCCCGTGGCAGGCCATTGTCGATTTTAGGATGCAGTTTTTCCGGCATTTTTGTTTCCTCCCTTGGTTCTATGCTGGTTCCGTTTCGATTACCGCTTCATTCTCCATACGGTGTTCTTGCTTGACGCGCTCAACCACCTTGAGCGCTTTGCTCAGATATGTATCGCGCACGAGAAACGATATTTCTTCTCTGCCGCGGTCGATCTCATCGAGGTCGATGCGAACGCGGTTGTTGTTCCTAAGCGCTACCCAAAGATGTTCGCCGAATTGCCAGCTCTGCATACTGAGCGACTCGCTGAAATTCGGATATCGGATCCGAACCCGGATCAGTACCTCCTTCAATAGACTACCACGCTCCTGATCGACTTGCCTTCATGCATCAGGTCAAAACCCTTGTTGATGTCCTCGAGCTTCAGTGTGTGGGTGATCATCGGATCGATCTCGATCTTGCCATCCATGTACCAGTCGACGATCTTCGGCACGTCGGTGCGGCCGCGCGCGCCGCCGAAGGCGGTGCCCATCCAGGTGCGGCCGGTGACCAGCTGGAACGGCCGCGTCGAGATCTCCTGGCCGGCGCCGGCAACGCCGATGATGACCGACTTGCCCCAGCCGCGGTGGGACGATTCAAGCGCCTGCCGCATGACTTTGGTGTTGCCGGTGCAGTCGAACGTGTAGTCGGCGCCGCCGATCTGGTCGGCGCCGCGCTTGGTCATGTTGACGAGATGAGCCACGATATCGCCGTCGATCCCCTTCGGATTGACGAAATGCGTCATGCCGAATTTCTCGCCCCATTCCTTCTTGTCGTTGTTCAGATCGACGCCGATGATCATGTCGGCGCCGGCCAGGCGCAATCCCTGGATGACGTTGAGGCCGATGCCGCCGAGGCCGAAGACGACGGCCGTCGCGCCTTGCTCGACCTTGGCCGTGTTGATCACAGCACCGATGCCGGTGGTGACGCCGCAGCCGATGTAGCAGATCTTGTCGAACGGTGCGTCCGGGTTGACCTTGGCCACCGCGATCTCGGGCAGCACGGTGAAATTGGAGAAGGTCGAGCAGCCCATATAGTGGAACAGCTTGTCCTTGCCGATCGAGAAGCGCGAGGTGCCGTCGGGCATCAAGCCCTGTCCCTGCGTGGCGCGGATCGCGGTGCACAGGTTGGTCTTGCGCGACAGGCAGGACGGGCACTGCCGGCATTCCGGCGTGTAGAGCGGGATGACATGGTCGCCCTTCTTGACCGAGGTGACGCCCTTGCCGACGTCGACGACGATGCCGGCGCCCTCATGGCCGAGGATCGCCGGAAACAGGCCTTCCGGGTCGGCGCCCGACAGCGTGAACTCGTCGGTGTGGCAGATGCCGGTTGCCTTGATCTCGACCAGCACCTCGCCATCGCGAGGGCCCTGGAGGTCGACCTCCATGATCTCCAGCGGCTTTCCGGCGGCGACGGCGACAGCGGCGCGCGTTTTCATCAGGCAATCCTCCCAAGACAGTCTGCAATCCAGGTTAGATTTAACTTACCATTCAGCTCTGCGCTATGCACGAAGCGACGTTCCGACCCCGGATTTTCGTCAGCGCCCGCCGATTTGCATCCGGGATAGGCTCCGACTTTGCCTTGACCGGCCCCCTGAAGCCCATAAAACGGGAAGCCCGTAAAAGAAGGGCAGCCGAGGGACGAGGCCTGCATGTTCACAAAGATCCTGGTCGCCAACCGTGGCGAGATCGCCTGCCGCGTGATCAAGACGGCGCGCAAGATGGGCATCGCCACCGTCGCGGTCTATTCCGACGCCGACCGCGACGCTGTGCATGTCGAAATGGCCGACGAGGCGGTGCATATCGGGCCTTCGCCGGCTGCGCAAAGTTATCTGGTCCCGGAAAAGATCATCGCCGCCTGCAAGGCCACAGGAGCAGAGGCCGTGCATCCCGGCTACGGTTTCCTGTCCGAGCGGGCATCCTTCTGCGAAGCGCTGGAGCAGGAAGGCATTGTCTTCATCGGCCCGAAGCCCAAGGCCATCAAGGCGATGGGCGACAAGATCGAATCGAAGAAGTTCGCCAATGCGGCCAAGGTGTCGACGGTGCCCGGCTGGCTCGGCGTCGTCGAAAACGCCGCCCATGCCGAAAGAATAGCCGGCGAAATCGGCTATCCCGTGATGATCAAGGCCTCGGCCGGCGGCGGCGGCAAGGGCATGCGCATCGCCTGGAGCCAGGCAGAGGTGCGCGACGGCTTCGACCGGGCGCGGTCGGAAGCCAAAAGCTCGTTCGGCGATGACCGCGTCTTCATCGAAAAGTTCATCGTCGATCCGCGCCATATCGAAATCCAGGTGCTCGCCGACGCGCTTGGCAACACGCTCTATCTCGGCGAGCGCGAATGCTCGATCCAGCGCCGCAACCAGAAGGTCGTAGAGGAGGCGCCGTCGCCATTCCTCGATGCCAAGACCCGCAAAGCCATGGGCGAGCAGTCGGTGGCGCTGGCCAAGGCGGTCGACTACCAGAGCGCCGGGACGGTCGAATTCATCGTCGACAGCGACAAGAACTTCTATTTCTTGGAAATGAACACGCGCTTGCAGGTCGAGCATCCGGTGACGGAACTCGTCACCGGCATCGACCTGGTCGAGCAGATGATCCGCGTGGCAGCCGGCGAAAAGCTCGCCATCAAGCAGAGCGACGTCAAGTTGAACGGCTGGGCGGTGGAAAGCCGCCTCTATGCCGAAGATCCGTATCGCAATTTTCTGCCGTCGATTGGCCGGCTGACGAGATACCGGCCGCCGGAAGAGGGAAAATTCGGCGAAATCGTCATCCGCAACGATACCGGCGTCACCGAAGGCTCGGAAATCTCGATGTTCTACGACCCGATGGTCGCCAAGCTGTGCACCTGGGCGCCGACACGGCTGGCGGCGATAGACGCGATGTCGGAAGCGCTGGACAGTTTCGTCGTCGACGGCATCGAGCACAACATACCGTTCCTGGCGGCGCTGATGCAGCATCCGCGCTGGCGGGAAGGTCAGATATCGACCGGGTTCATCGCCGAGGAATACCCCGACGGCTTCGCGCCGATCGTGCCAGACGCCGAGGAGAAAGCGGTGCTGGCCGCGATTGCCACCGCGGTGGAACTGCTGCGCCGCGACCGGCTCGACCGGCTGGGCGGGCGGCTGGCGCCGCATTCGGGTGCCTTGAAACGCGATTGGGTGGTGAAGATCGGCCGGGATTATCTTTCGGTGGCCATCGTCGAAGGCATGATTTCCATTCCGATCGAGCTTGACCTGTCGATCGACGGCGGCGAGCCACTGACGGTGACCTCCGACTGGCGGCCGGGCGATCTCATCTGGCGCGGCACGGTCGGCGGCCGCAAGGTCGCGGCGCAAGTCAGGCCGGTGCTGAACGGGTTCCGCATCGCCTGGAAAGGCATGTCGGTGACAGGTCGCGCCATGCTGCCGCGCACCGCTGAGCTCGAAAGGCTGATGCCTGAAAAAATCGCGCCGGATACCTCAAAGATGCTGCTCTGCCCAATGCCCGGCCTCGTCGTGTCGATCGCCGTTGTCGAGGGGCAGGAGGTCAAGGCCGGCGAGACGCTTGCCGTGGTCGAAGCGATGAAGATGGAAAACGTGCTGCGCGCCGAGCGCGACCTCATCGTCTCGAAGCTCAACGCCAAGCCCGGCGACAGCCTTGCGGTCGATGCGGTGATCATGGAATTCGCGTGAGGCTAAAACCGCCTTGATACTCTTCCAAGGTTGGCGGGACAGTGCCCCCCTCTGTCCTGCCGGACATCTCCCCCTCCAGGGGGGAGATCGGCAGCTTCGGGGACAGTGCCCCTTCTGCACCCTACGAGATTGGCGAAGCCGAGATGACAGCCAATCTCCCCACTAGAGGGGGGAGATGTCCGGCAGGACAGAGGGGGCGCGAAGGAACGCGACCTTGCAATTGGTTGGGCACGCCCAATGGAGGAGGGAGAAGGCGAGGCCGTCAGGAATTGGCTTTTTTGCCCTCACAACGTATTTTGTTCTTGCTTTGTGCCGGCAGCTATGCTACTAATTTGCGTATGGGGCTAATTGGCTCCAACGACCCGCCTTTGAGGCGGGTTTTGTGTTTCAGGCTTCTTTTCGACTAGCGCGGTGAGTGCTGTGGACCTAGCTCGGCTCCTCGTGCCACGGCTCGACGTCGCAAAAGGCGTCAATCCAGGCATAAAAACTTGGTGCAATCTCATCGACGGTTCCAAAGTCGTGATCGAAGAACCAAATTGCCCGCATGTCGGCGCTGTCATCGCCAAGCTGGTCTGCATTGAAGCAGAACTTGTTTCCGGACGAATCGCTCGCGATAGCTACAAGCCGATCAGGCATCCCGATCTCACGCCAGCCAAGCGTTTCCTCAACTATCTCCTTCGGAGAATAGAAGTTAGCAAGATCATGCAGATCCAGTTTACGCTCGACGATCGCGTGTAAAAGCGCGATTGTGGGCCGAGGCAACCCGACGTCAAGTACTGCTTGTCGATAGTCTTCGGGAAAGTGGACGCCTAGCTGCCGCTCAGCAGCACCCAAATCCTCCTCCGAGACTGACTCAGGGGGATATGTAGTCCACTTCTCAACGAATCGCGAAAGTGACATGCGCGCTACCTTCCAACACGGAGTAGGCTTAGCAGCTTGGGAACGCATGGCAACGTCCGCTTCCCAAGCCATCTCGGTGAACCCCAGTTTATGGATTCACGGCCCAATCACTACCGCTGGACTCGTGTTATCTGCTGCCGGACAATACATCTTCATCGACTGAGTCCTTGCGAGGCGGCGCGAAAAAACCATGGCGGATGAGAGACTTCCACGCGATCCCTTGCTGCGCGAGGCCTATGCAAAGGCGTCACGGGCGGAGGCGGCGGCGCGTCGGTTCATTCATCTGCGCGTGCATTCGGCCTATTCGCTGCTCGAAGGTGCCTTGCAGCTCGGCAAGATCGTCGGCCATGCAGTGCAGGACGAGTGCCCGGCGATCGCCGTCACCGACACCAACAATCTGTTCGGCGCACTGGAATTCGCCCAGAAGGCGGTGAAGGACGGCATCCAGCCGATCATCGGCTGCCAGATCGACCTCGCCTTTTCCGGCGAGGCGAGCGACAGCCAGCGCGACCGTAGGCGGCAAGGACCGGAGATGCGGTCCGTCGTCCTGATCGCCGCAACCGAGGCCGGCTATAGCAATCTGGTCAGGCTGGTCAGCCGCGTCTACCTCGAGACACCGCCCGGTGAAGCGGTGCATCTGACGAGCGAGATGCTGCAGGGCCATTCCGACGGTCTGATCTGCCTTACGGGCGGGCCGCGCGGTCCGATCGGCACTGCCTTGAAAGAGGATCGCCGCGAACTCGCCGAGACCCGGCTCCTGGCGCTCAAGAGCCTGTTCGGCGACCGTCTCTATGTCGAGCTGGAGCGCGTCTCCGGCTACGACCGCACGATCGAGCAGTCGTCGGTCGATCTCGCCTACCGCCACGATCTGCCGCTGGTTGCCACCAACGAGGCGTTTTTCTTCTCTCGTGAAGACTATGAGGCGCATGACGCCCTGATCGCCATCGCCGAAGGCTCGGTAGTTGCGGCCGACAATCGCCGCCGCCTTTCGCCCGACCACTTCCTGAGAAGCCAGGCCGATATGGCGAGGCTGTTCGCCGACCTGCCGGAAGCAATCGACAACACCGTCGAGATCGCGCTGCGCTGCTCGTATTACCCGAAGACGCGCAATCCGATCCTGCCGCGCTTTGCCGGCCGCGATGTCGCCGACGCCGATGCTGCGGTCAAGGCGGAGGCGCAGGAGCTTGCTAGGCAGGCGCATGAAGGGCTGGAGGCGCGGCTTGCGGCGCATGGGCCGACGCCCGGCTATACAGTCGAGCAATATCGCGAGAGACTGGATTTCGAGCTCGGGGTCATCGAGAAGATGAAATATCCCGGCTATTTCCTGATCGTCGCCGACTTCATCAAATGGGCCAAGGCACAAGGCATTCCGGTCGGCCCGGGCCGCGGTTCAGGCGCCGGCTCGCTGGTCGCCTATGCCACGACTATCACCGACATCGACCCGCTGCGCTTTTCGCTGCTGTTCGAGCGCTTCCTCAATCCCGACCGCGTGTCGATGCCCGACTTCGACATCGACTTCTGCCAGGACCGCCGCGAGGAGGTCATCCGCTACGTCCAGCAGAAATACGGCCGCGACCAGGTCGGCCAGATCATCACCTTCGGGACACTGCAGGCGCGCGCGGTGCTGCGCGACGTCGGCCGCGTCCTGCAGATGCCTTACGGCCAGGTCGACAAGCTGAGCAAGATGGTGCCGTCGAACCCGGCCAATCCGGTCAAGCTCGCCGACGCCATCGCCAACGAGCCGCGCTTTGCCGAAGAGGCGGAGCGCGAGCCGATCGTGCAGACGCTGCTCGACACGGCGCAGAAGCTGGAAGGTCTCTACCGCCACGCCTCGACGCACGCCGCCGGCATCGTCATCGGCGACCGGCCGCTGTCGGAGCTGGTGCCGATGTACCGCGATCCGCGCTCGGACATGCCGGTCACGCAGTTCAACATGAAATATGTCGAGCAGGCCGGGCTGGTGAAATTCGACTTCCTTGGCCTGAAGACGCTGACGGTGCTGGACAGGGCCGTCAAGCTGATCCGCCGCCGCGGCATCGAGATCGATCTTGCCCACATTCCGCTCGACGACCCCGAAACCTACGCCATGCTGTCGCGCGGCGAGGTGGTCGGCGTGTTCCAGGTGGAAAGTGCCGGCATGCGCAAGGCGCTGATCGGCATGCGGCCCGACTGTATCGAGGACATTATCGCGCTGGTCGCGCTCTACCGGCCGGGGCCGATGGAGAACATACCGACCTACAACGCCAGAAAGCACGGCGAGGAGGAGATGGCGTCGATCCACCCGAAGATCGACCATCTCGTCAAGGAGACGCAAGGCGTCATCGTCTATCAGGAACAGGTGATGCAGATCGCGCAGGAGCTCTCCGGCTATTCGCTGGGCGAAGCCGATCTGCTGCGCCGCGCCATGGGCAAGAAGATCCGCGCCGAGATGGACAAGCAGCGCGAGCGCTTTGTTTCGGGCGCGGTCGAGCGCGGCGTCGGCAAGCCGCAAGCCGACTTCATCTTCGACCTGCTGGCAAAGTTTGCCGACTACGGTTTCAACAAATCGCATGCCGCCGCCTATGCCGTCGTCTCCTACCAGACGGCCTATCTGAAGGCGCATTACCCGGTCGAATTCCTGGCCGCATCGATGACGCTCGACATGGGCAATACTGACAAGCTCGCCGATTTCCGCCAGGATGCGCTACGCCTCGGCATCGAGGTGGTGGCGCCGTCGGTGATGACGTCGTTCCGGGATTTCGAGGTCGGCGAGAACCGCATCTTCTATTCGCTGGCCGCGCTCAAGGGCGTCGGTGACGCGGCGGTCGAGCACATCGTCGCCACGCGCGGCGAAAAACCGTTCAAGAGCCTCGCCGATTTCTGTGAAAGGGTCGATCCGAAGATCGTCGGCAAGCGCGTCTTCGAAAGCCTGATCATGGCCGGCGCGCTCGACTGCTTCGGTCATGACCGCGCGGCGATGATGGCCGGCGTCGAGCGGATGATGGGGCTGGCGTCGCTGGCGCAGCAGAATGCCGTCACTGGCCAGCACGACATCTTTGGCGCCTCGCTCGGCGCACAGTCGCAGGCGCTCAACCTGCCGGCGACCGACCCCTGGCTCGCCGCCGACCGCCTGCACCGCGAATTCCAGGTGGTTGGTTTCTATCTCTCGGCGCATCCGCTCGATGAATACAAGGCGGCGCTGCAGAAAATGCGGGTGCAGACCTGGGGCGAGTTTTCGGCCGCCGTCAAACGCGGTGCTGCCGCCGGCCGGCTCGCCGGTACCGTCACCACCAAGCAGGAGCGCAAGACGCGCACCGGCAACAAGATGGGCGTCGTGCAATTTTCCGACACCTCAGGCCAGTATGAAGCGGTGCTGTTTTCCGAGGGGCTGGCGCAATACCGCGACCTGCTCGAACCCGGCCGCTCGGTGGTCATCACCGTTTCGGCCGAGGACAGGCCGGAAGGCGTCAATCTGCGCATCCAGACCGTGCAGTCGCTGGAGGACGAGGCAAGCCGCATCCAGAAGGCGTTGCGAATCTTCGTCAGGAATGACGCACCGGCATCGACAATCCAATCGCAGCTTGGCCAGCGTGGCGACAGTCAGGTGAGCATCATCGTTATCAAGGAAGGCGGCGAGGGCGAGGTCGAGATCGAGTTGCCCAACCGCTACCGCGTCTCGCCGCAGATTGCCTCGGCTATACGCGCTGTGCCGGGCGTGGTCGAGGTGGAGCTGGTCTAAGAGTTAGCGCACGCTTATGACGCGGCGATCTCCGCCGGTTGCGGTGCTCTCCGCTGCAGATTGAGCAGATTGCCGAGCAGGATCAGCAGGGCGCCACCGGCGGTGAAGGCGTCGATCTGCTCGTGATAGAGCAGCCATCCGATCACCGCCGACAACGGCACGCGCAAAAAGTCCATTGGCGAGATGACCGTCGCATCGGCATAGACAAGTGCGCGTGCCATGCAGAAATGCGACGACATGCCGGTGAAGGCGATCAGCAGGATCCACGGCCAGAGCTCGAGCGGCGGGTTGCGCCATTCGTAAAGCGCCGGGACCAGGCCAAGCAGCGACTGGATGATCAGCATCCAGAAGATGATGCGCACGACGCTGTCCGTCCGCGTCAGCGACTTGACGAGGACCACCGAGATGCCGAAGCAGACCGCGGCTCCCAGCACGATAACATGCCCCGGATTGACCGCGCCGACGCCCGGACGCACGATGATCACAACGCCGATCAGCCCGAGCACGATCGCCGCGAGCCGTGGCCGGGAGAGCCTTTCGCCGAGGAAAGCGACCGCCAGCAAAGCGGTCCAGATCGGCGTCGTGAATTCGATCGAGATCAGCACGGCAAGCGGGATCAGCGTCAGGGCGTAGAGCCAGGCAGCCTGGCCGGTATAGTGGACGACGTTGCGGGCGATATGGGCCAGCGGACGCCCGGTGCGCATCGCCGCAAACCCGCCTGACATCATGACCAGCGGCAGCAGAATGAAAAAGCCGATCACCGAGCGCAGCTCGAGCACCTGGAAGACGTTGAGTTCGGCCGTCGTGGCGCGGCCAGCCACCGACATCGCCAGGAACGAGGCGATCGACAGCGCCATCCAGAACGCGGCCTTGGGGATCGAGGGTGCGGGTGCCATGCGGCTATGTCGCAAGCCGGAGCGCTCATCGCAACCGCTAGCCGACGCATTCGGCTGGGCCAGCCGTGAAGCGTTGCATGCAGTGATGTTGAAGCCGGAACCCGCCGCTGTGGGAAGCGTTGGTCTTTCAGTGTTTGCGTGCTGTGTTTTGGATACCAACGAGGAGCGGTCCGATGAAATCACTTGCACGATTTGTACTTGCCGGCTGCCTGACCGCCGGGGCTGGCGCAGCGCATGCCGACGATCCGGATTTTCTTCGCTCGTTCCAGGGGAATTTCGCCGGCAAAGGCATCGTCAAGGTCACCACCGATGCGCCGACGGTGAATGTCTCCTGTCATTTCAATTCCGACGCGACGTCGAGCTCATTGTCGCTCGACGGCAGTTGCCGCGGTCTTATCGTGGTAACGCGCGCCATCAGCGCGGATCTCAAGTCCAGCGGGACGAAATACAGCGGCACCTATGTCGGATCGCGCACCGGGCCGGCGCAATTGAGCGGCAGCCGCTCCGGCAACGCGATCAATCTCGGCATCCGTTGGGCCAAGGAGGTCAATGGCGATCGCACGGCGCAAATGACGGTCGAGAAGAACGGCGAGGACGGCATGCGGCTGACCGTCGTCGATACCGATCCGAAAACCGGCAAGAGTGTGGTGACCACCCGGATCGATCTGCGGCGCACCTGACTATCACTCCTCGACCGGTTCGGGCGGATGGGCGTCGCGGCCCTTGCCGAAGGTATAGCCGGTCTCCACCGCCCTGCGGCCGAACTTGCCGCGCAGCGTGTCGATGGCGCCTTCGGCCATGGCGCGCTTGCGTGACTGGACGTCGACCAGATCGGGCGGGTCCGCCCGGTCATCGTCGGAGAGATCGCTGACGCCAATGCCGAGCAGCCGGTATTTCGTGCCATCCGCTTCCTTGCGCAGCAGCTCGAGCGCGGTCTGAAAGATGCGGTCGGCCAGCCGGGTCGGATCGCCGAGCTGGCGATTGCGCGTGCGGATTTTGAAATCCTGGGTCTTCAGCTTGAGGACGACGGTGCGTCCGGCAATGCCGGATTTCTTCAGCCGGGCCGAGACGTTTTCCGACAGCGCCCTCAGCACCGAAACCAATTCGTCGACGGAGGCGATGTCGGTGTCGAAAGTGGTTTCCGCCGAGACGCTTTTCGCGTCCTGGTCGGGAACGACGCGACGGTCGTCCTCGCCGCGCGAAAGCCGGTAGAGCCGGTCGCCCATCACGCCGTAGCGGCGCATCAGGTCGCCGCGTTCCATGCGCTGCAGCTGGCCGATGGTGCGGATGCCGTCGCGCTCGAGCGTGGCGGCAAAGGCCTTGCCGACCCCCCAGATCAGCGTCACCGGCTGCTCAGCCAGGAAGCCGGTCGCCTCCGCCTCGCCGATCACCGAAAAGCCGCGCGGCTTGCGGAAGTCCGACGCCACCTTGGCCAGGAACTTGCAGTAGGAAAGGCCCGCCGAAACGGTGATGCCGATCTCCTTTTCCACGCTGAGTGCGAAGCGCGCCAGCACCACCGCAGGCGGCAGGCCATGCAGGCGCTCGGTGCCGGCGAGGTCGAGAAAGGCCTCGTCGATCGAGAGCGGCTCGACCAGCGGCGTCAGCGCCTGCATCATGGCGCGCACCTCGCGGCCGACGCGGACGTATTTTTCCATGTCCGGCGGGAGGACCACCGCTTCCGGGCAGGCTTCGAGCGCCTTGAACATCGGCATTGCCGAGCGCACGCCATGGATGCGGGCGATGTAGCAGGCGGTGGATACGACGCCACGCTTGCCGCCGCCGATGATCAATGGCCGGTCCTTCAACGCCGGGTTGTCGCGCTTTTCGACCGCCGCGTAGAATGCGTCGCAATCGATATGGGCAAGGCGCAGCCGGTAGAGCTCCGGATGGCGGGCGAGCCGTGGACTGCCGCAGCGCTCGCAACGGCGTGCCTCGCTGCGCTGAAAACTCAGGCAGTCGCGGCAAAAACCGTGTTCGGGATTGTTGACAGGGGCCGCCATCGCTGCGAACATAAAGAGAACAAATGCAATGGTACGTCAGGACGGACGCCACGACAAGGCGGTGGGCCGGGAGAGAGCTCATGAATACGACCATAGCGCCGCTAGTGCCCGAGCTTTGGGCGGATTTCGAAGATCTTTTCGGCAAGCAAGGCGCCTGCTACGGCTGCTGGTGCACCCATTTCCGGCTGTCGCCGGCAGCGCGCCGCGCGAGCAACCGCGAGCGCAACAAGGACCATATCAAGGCGCGGATCGAGGCCGGGCCACCACCCGGTCTGCTGGCCTTCGAGGGTGGTCAGGCGGTCGGCTGGATGCAGATCGGCCCGCGCGCCGACGTGCCCGAGTGGAACAATAAGGGCAGGGGGTCGGCTCCCCTCGACCCAGCCGATGCGACCGATCCGGGTGTCTGGGCGATCTCCTGTTTCTTCATCCGGGCCAAGGCGCGGGGTAGGGGCGTGTCGCACCGTCTGGTCGCGGGCGGCATCGAGTTCGCACGGGAAAATGGCGCGCGGCTGATCGAGGCCTGCCCGATCGACCTGTCTAAGGATTCGCGCTCGATCGGGCTGTTCGTCGGCTCGTCGCGGGTCTTCGAAAAAGCCGGCTTCCAGCGGCTGGTCGAACGCAAGCCAGGCCGGCCGCTGGTGCGGCTGGTGCTGTAACAGCCGCAGCAGCACACAGGCCTTCTCTTGCGGCTGTGATGGTATTTGCCTACCAGTGATAGAAACGGCTTGAGGGCCGCGATTAAGTGAGGATCGACATGAAGCGCGTTTTGCCAATTGTTTTACTTCTTGCCTGCAGCGCACCGGCCTTCGGCCAAGCGGTCGACAAGCAAGGCGCGAAGCAGCTTTCCGACGATCTGGCGCACTACATCGGCAAGAAGCTGTTCGATATCGGGTTCGTGAAAATTTCAGTCGACGGCGATGCCTACAAGCTCGCTTTCGACTTCAAGCCAGTCACGGATTTGATGGCAAAGCAGCAAGCCTTCAAGTTCGACGTCACGCCTTACTTCATCTTGGTCAAGCCACGCAAAGATGGACACTGGGACGTTTCGGCGGACGTGTCCCCGAAGGGGTCTATCGATTTCGTTGGCCCTGAGGGGGCGCAGCACATCGACTTCTCCGTGTCGGACAACAAGTTCACCGGAGTTTATGACCCCGACCTGGCCGCTTTCGCGAGCGCAACCGGTTCGATGGCTGGCATGACGATGACCACCCGAGAGCCCAAGCAGCAGGCGGATGTCACGGTCGGTCCTGGCACTGCCGTAATAGTCTCGACCAAATCCGCAAATGGCGGCATCGATTTCACGGTGACGGAAAAAATAACGAACTTCGCCGAAACGATCAAAGTCAACGATCCCAAAAGTGGGTTGAGTTTTCCGGCTGCTGTAAAAGCGCCTGAACTTTCCGTGGATGCGACCGGCAAGGGTTTGCGGACAAAGCCGCTGCTCGACCTGCTTGCTTTCATCGTGGCAACTGACGATGCAGCCAAATTCAAGGCGGATGAGACGGAGTTCAAATCGCTTCTGACGGCAGCACTGCCATTGTGGGAGCGGATCGACGGCACCTACGGCTTCAAGGACTTTGTGGTGGAGAGTCCGGTCGGCAAGTTCGGTGCGACGCAACTGAATACCGCCATCGGCATGGACGGCATCGCCAAGGACGGCAAGATCAACTACGCGTTCAAGGTTTCCGGCCTGACAATACCGCAGCAGGTGCTGCCCAGCTGGAGCGTTGCGTTGCTGCCGACGGATATCGACCTCAACTTCGGCGGCGCCAACATCGATCTGGACAGCATGGCGAAGAAAACCATCCAAACCCTTGATTTCAGCAAGGATCCACCGCTGCCGGCAGATTTCGGCAACCAGATCTCCGCCGATTTCCTGGCCAAGACGCCAAAGGCCATTCTCGGACACAGCACGATCAAGAACGGCAACATCGAGATTGCGATGGAAGGCGAGATGACCTTCCCGGGCAAGAAGCCGCGTGCGGATGTGACAATCGACATCACCGGCTACGATAAGGTCGTGGAGACCTTGCAGACGGCGGCGAAGACGGACCCGCAGGCCGCGCAGTATTTCACCGGCGCGCTGGCGATCAAAGGGTTTGGCAAGACGCTGCCGGACGGCCGGCTTGAATGGGTGATCAACACCAAGGCCGACGGTTCAGTGATGGTCAACGGCGCCATGCTGAAGCCGGCCGACCCCATTGGGACGGACGACAGTGGGGAAGAGGCAACGCCATAAAGTATCAGCACTGGCCCGTCGTCGGCGGCAAGTTCTTCGATCTATCCGCTGTCTCGGGATCGCCGCTTATATCGAATGCTCATGATTGTCGTCGCCGAGCGGGAGCGCCCGCAATGCCTTGCCGACTGCGGCGGGTGGCGTTCCGGTCTCCTCGGAAAAACGCATCAGCGTCGGCTCGTGGGCGAGGATGAACTGCAGCACGCCGGCCAGGAATCCCGGCTCGCCGGCGGCCCGGCGGATGGAATGGGCTTCGATGCCGGTGATCGCCAGGAAACGGGGCAGAAGTTCCGGATCGGCGGCGACGAAGCCCAACGCCTTTACGGCAATCGTTTCCGCTTCCTCGCGCATTGACGCTGGGTTTGCCATCGCTACCTTCCTTCGTGGGCGGAATCGTTCTGTTTTCGCAGTAGTGGCAAGTGTTGCCGGCAGCAAGCTCGCCGACCTGGAATCCGAACGCTTTTCGGGCGGCCGGTTTCCGTTTCGTCAATCATATTGCCGTATAGTGGGAACAGGTTTGGTGCGTGCCGACAAGGAGCGCATGACGGCACCCTTCGAGTGGAAGGCCAGCCGGGACGGGAAATCGATGCCAAAGAAGGTTATGATCGTCGAGGACAACGAGCTCAACATGAAGCTCTTTCGCGACCTGATCGAAGCGAGCGGCTACGAGACGGTGCGTACACGCAACGGCCTGGAAGCGCTGGATCTGGCGCGGCAGCACAGGCCGGACCTCATCCTGATGGACATTCAGCTGCCTGAAGTGTCGGGCCTTGAGGTCACCAAATGGCTGAAGGAGGACGACGATCTCCACGTCATCCCGGTCATCGCCGTCACCGCCTTCGCGATGAAGGGCGACGAGGAGCGCATCCGCCAGGGCGGCTGTGAGGCCTATATCTCCAAGCCGATCTCGGTGCCGCGTTTCATCGAGACCATCAAATCCTACCTGGGCGATGCCTGATGCGCCTTTCCAGCCGAGCCGGAGCTTTGTGAAATGACCGCGCGGATCCTCGTCGTCGACGACATCCCAGCAAATGTCAGGCTGCTGGAGGTTCGGCTGCTCGCCGAATATTTCGAGGTTCTGACCGCCACCAACGGGCCGGATGCGATCGAGATCTGCGAGAACGGCAAGGTCGACGTCGTGCTGCTCGACGTGATGATGCCCGACATGGACGGGTTCGAGGTCTGCCGGCGGCTGAAGGGCGACCCGGCGACATCGCACATCCCGGTCGTGATGATCACCGCCCTCGACCAGGTTTCGGACCGGGTGCGCGGCCTCGAGGCCGGCGCCGACGATTTTTTGACCAAGCCGGTCAACGATCTGCAGTTGATGACGCGCGTCAAGAGCCTGGTCAGGCTGAAGTCGCTCACCGACGAGCTGCGGCTGCGCGCCTCGACGACACGCAATATCGGCATCGAGGAGCTTTTGAGCCGCAACTTCGCTACCGACGACGCGGTGCCGAAGGTCCTGCTGGTCGACGAACGCAAATCCTCGTTCGAGCGCATCCAGAAGATGCTGCGCGGCAGTGCCGATCTCGACGTCGCCAACGATCCGCATGCCGGCTTCTTCCAGGCCGCCGAGCAGCCGTATGAATGCGTGATGATCTCGACGGCCTTCGCCGATTTCGACCCGCTGAGGCTCTGCTCGCAATTGCGCTCGCTCGATCGCACCCGTTTCCTGCCGATCATCCTTCTGGCGGACGAGGGCGAGGAGGGGCGTATCATCCGCGGCCTCGAACTCGGCATCAACGACTATCTGATGCGGCCGATCGACCAGCAGGAGCTGACGGCGCGGCTGCGTACGCAGGTGCGCCGCAAGCGCTACAACGACCAGCTTCGCGCCAGCGTCACCCAGACCATCGAGATGGCGGTGACCGATGCCCTGACCGGCCTGCACAACCGCCGCTATCTCGACAGCCATTTGCAGACGCTGTTCGACCGCGCCGTGGCACGGCGCCGGCCGCTATCGGTGATGATCACGGATCTGGACCGCTTCAAGAGCATCAACGACGCGCATGGCCATGACGGTGGCGACGACGTGCTGCGCGAATTCGCGCGGCGGCTGCGCAAGAATGTGCGCGGCATCGATCTAGCCTGCCGCTTCGGCGGCGAGGAGTTCGTCGTGGTCATGCCGGACACCGACGGCGCGGTAGCCGAAAAGGTCGCCGAGCGCATTCGCGCCGAAATCGCCCAACTGCCGTTTGCCGTCGGCACCGAAGGCAAGGCCGTCGAAGTCACCGTCAGCGTCGGCGTGTCGTCGGTGCTGAAGGGGCTAGACACGGTCTCCGCGCTGATGAAACGCGCCGACCTCGCGCTCTACGAAGCCAAGAGCGGCGGCCGCAATCGCGTCGTCGCCAAGGCGGCTTAGCACCGAACACCAATTGGCCAGTCAACGCGACAAGGTTACGAATTTACCTTAATCCAAGCGATTTGCGAGGCTTGGTTAAGAAACGGTTGATTTCCATAAGTTGTTGCGCAAATGTGCAGCCCTTAGACGTAACCGGCACGAGGCTAGATCGCCGGTTCGACCCGAAAAATACCCCATGATGCTCAGGTCCGCCGCATCTCCTGGGTCCGTGGGGTCGGCCGGCCGGCGCTGGCACATAGTGGCCTCCTCGTACCGCTGCCAAACGCCGGCCGGCCCCCAATTTTCAAAACACATCAGGATTCTGCGCCAATATCCGGAAAATATTGGCTTTTTTGTCGTGGCAGATAGACCGCCCCTTGATCCGCACGCTGGGGGCGGGTGCGAATGTGCCTGCAGCCGATTGACAGGGCCTGTCTTCTATGCCGAAATTGGTTGGACCATTGAGCCATTTGTGACCCATTGGCATGACCGAATTCGGCCTTTCCCCCATACAGGCAACTGCTCGCGACGACGCGGTGCTCAAGGCGCTGGCCGGCTTTGTGATGCGCGAAGCCCTCGGGCCCGGCCAGAGACTGCCGACCGAACGCATCCTTGCCGAGCGCCTCAAGGTGAGCCGCAACACCGTGCGCGAGGCGCTGACGCGCTGGGAAGGGCTCGGCCTGGTCGAACGCCGGCAAGGCAGCGGCACCTATCTCAAGGGAGTGGTCTCGCTGGACATGCTGCACATGCCGCTGACGCTGGCCGGCGGCAATGATTTCACCAGCCTGATGCAGACGCTGGAAATCCGCCGGGCATTGGAAGCGGAAGCCGCCGCCCTGTGCGCCGTTCGCGCGGGCCAGGCCGAGATCGCCGAGATCGCGCGCAAGCTCGACATTATGGAGCAGGCCTTCCACGCGCGCGCCGGCATGTCGGCGGAGGAGGACTGGGAATTCCACCAGTCGATCTATCGCACGTCCGGCAATCCGCTGTTCGAGCAGATCATCGCCGCCATGCACGAACTGTTCCATCGTTTCTGGGAGCATCCGCTTGGCGTTCGTGATTTCGGCCACGCCAGCTTTCCTTACCACCGTACGATCTACGAACGCATCGCCGCGCACGATCCGGAGGGAGCCCGGGCCGAGGCGCTCAAGCTGATCGCCACCGTCGAGGACGATCTGAAGCGCGGTGCGGCCAAACTCAAACTTTCAGGCGAGAAATGAGCGACCATTCCGCCGATTTCGAAAACGACTATCTCGCCGAGGCGGCGACGCTTCTCGCCCATGACGAGCCTTTCCCCGGCGGTGCGGTGGTACCGCCGATCTACCAGACTTCGCTCTTCACCTTCGCCAATTATGCCGAGATGGCCGACACATTCGCCGGCAGGCGACGCCAGCCGATCTATTCGCGCGGCGACAACCCGACGGTCATGGAGTTCGAGGCGCGTGTCGCCGCTCTCGAAGGGGCGGAGGCCGCGCGCGGCTTTTCCAGTGGCATGGCAGCGATCAGCGCCACGGTGCTTGCTTTCGTCGGTGCCGGCGAGCGCATGGTCGTCGTGCGCAATTGCTACGGCGACGCCTATAGGCTGTTCGAACGGCTGTTGCCGCGGCTCAACATCAAGGTGGACTATGTCGACGGTTCCGATCCGGACGCGGTCGCGGCAGCACTTCCCGGCGCCAAGCTGCTTTACCTGGAAAGCCCGACGTCGATGATGTTCGAGCTTCAGGACATAACCCATCTGGCACGGCTGGCCAAAGAGCAGGGCATCGTCACCACGATCGACAATTCCTGGGCGACCCCGGTGTTCCAGAAGCCGATTTCGCACGGTGTCGACCTGGTGCTGCATTCGGCTTCGAAATATCTCGGCGGCCACAGCGATACCGTCGCCGGTGTGGTGGCCGGTTCGGCGGCCCATATTCGACACATCAACGAGCAGACCTATTCCTACCTCGGCGGCAAACTTTCGCCTTTCGAGGCCTGGCTGTTGCTGCGTGGCCTGCGCACATTGCCGCTGCGGTTGCCGCATCACATGAAGAGCGGGCTGACCATCGCCGAACGGCTGAAGGCGCATGGCAATGTCGAGCGGGTCAACCACCCGGCCTATTCCAACCATCCAGGCAAGGCGACGCTTGCCGGCTATGCCGGGCTGTTCTCATTCGAGGTGACGGAAGACGTTGACATCCCGGCTTTCGTCGATGCGCTGAAACTCTTTCGCATCGGCGTCAGCTGGGGCGGCCATGAGAGCCTGGTCGTTCCGGCAAAGGCCTCGCTCGAGCAGACGCCGGGCCTGAATTCGATGGCGCGCTTCGGCGTCAGCCCCCGAACCATCCGCTTCAGTGTCGGATTGGAGAGTGTCGAAGACCTGTGGGCGGATGTTGCCCAGGCCTTCGACAGAGCAAAAAGATAAAAGGAGCCGTTCAAAATGGGAGTGCTGAACATGAAAAAACTGAGCATCCTTCTTGGTGCCGTCGCGGGTCTTGCGATTTCCGCCGGCAGCGTGCTGGCCGATTCCACGGTCAAGATGGTCGAGGTCATCACCAGTCCGCCGCGTACCGAATTCCTCAAGAAGCAGATCGCCGAGTTCGAGACGGCCAATCCGGGCGTCAAGATCGAGCTGGTATCGCTGCCCTGGGGCCAGGCATTCGAGAAATTCCTCACCATGGTGCAGGCCGGCGACACGCCCGACATCGTCGAGATGCCGGAACGCTGGATGGGTCTCTATGCGACCAACGGCCAGCTCGAGGATCTCGGGCCATACATGTCCAAATGGGACGATGCCAAAACGCTGGGCGAACGTGCCAAGCAGTTCGGCTCGACGGTCGACAACAAGCAGTACATGATCCCTTACGGCTATTACCTGAACGCACTGTTCTGGAACAAGAAGCTGTTCAAAGAGGGCGGCCTGGACGGTCCGCCGGCGACGCTCGATGAATTCGTCGAAGACTCCAAGAAGATCTCGGCGATACCGGGCAAATATGGCTACTGCCTGCGCGGCGGCCCGGGCGCCTTCAACGGCATGCATATGTTCATGAACATCGCCGCGGGCAAGGGCGGCTATTTCAACGAGGACGGCACCTCGACCATCAACGAGGAAGGCTCGGTCAAGGGCCTGCAGATGCTCGCCGACATGTACAAGAACGGCCTGGCGCCGAAAGATGCGGTGAGCTGGGGTTTTAACGAGACCGTCACCGGCTTCTACAGCGGCACCTGCGCCATGCTGAACCAGGATCCCGACGCGCTGCTCGGCATCGCCGACAAGATGAGCGCCGACGACTTCGCCGTGGCGCCGATGCCGGTCGGGCCGAGCGGCAAATCCTATCCGACGCTCGGTTATGCCGGCTGGGCGATGTTCGCCAATTCCCAGCACAAGGACGATGCGTGGAAGCTGATGGCGACGCTGTTGTCGCCCAAGGACAATCTGGAATGGGCAAAGGAAGTCGGCGTCATTCCGATCCACAACGGCGCCGACCAGGACGCTCACTTCAGGACGGAGCAATTCAAAGGCTGGTTCGAGGAACTGAACAACGGCGACAAATACGAGATGGTGACGCCTCCGACGCATCTGGAAAATCTCGGCAATTTCGTCGACCAGGTGGCGATCAAGAATTTTCAGGAAGTGCTGCTTGGTCAGAAGGCGGCCAAGGACGTGGCCGACGAATGGGCCAAGTTCCTGACCAAGGAACAGCAGGATTGGATGGCCAAGAACAAGAAATAGCTTTCCTCCCTTCTCCCCGTTCACGCGGAAAAGGTGTCACGAAGTGACGGATGAGGGGCGGCGCCAACCCGACTTGGCTCGCGCTGCCTCTC
The DNA here is from genome assembly GCF_040318075.1 of Mesorhizobium sp. M1328. Lineage (NCBI taxonomy): Bacteria > Pseudomonadati > Pseudomonadota > Alphaproteobacteria > Hyphomicrobiales > Phyllobacteriaceae > Mesorhizobium > Mesorhizobium sp. M1328. The sequence goes on from NZ_JAMYLO010000012.1 coordinate 32,735, forward strand.
ATCTGCCTGCCGGCATCTTCTCCCCGTAAACGGGGAAGGCGCTGTCGCCAGCCCATGCTTGTTCCAGGAGACGATCCAGCACCAATGACCTACGCCGTGTCCGAAATACGATCCGCCGGCAGGCCGCGAAAGAAGCGGCTATCCCATGCTGCGATCGAGCCCTGGCTCTATCTCAGCCCGGCGATCGTGCTGCTGGTCGTCGTGCTCTTGGTGCCACTGGTTATCGGTATCGGTTACTCGTTCCGCAAATTCTCCGCTTTCAAATCCGAATATGTCGGGCTTGGGCAGTATCAGGCGATGCTGTCGGATCCCGTGCTCGGGCAGGCGCTCGTCAACACGCTGTGGTGGACGGCAGCCAGCCTGTTCTTCCAATTCTTCCTGGGACTTGGCCTGGCGCTGCTGCTCGACACACCGTTCCGGGGCAGAAAGATCGTACAGGCCGTGGTCTTCCTGCCCTGGGCGGTGCCGTCCTTCCTCTCCGGCCTGACCTGGGCCTGGCTGTTCAATCCGATCATCGGGCCGCTGCCGCATTGGCTCTACGCATTGGGGCTGAAAGCCGAGCCTACCAACGTGCTCTCCGATCCGTCGACCGCCATGTGGGGGCCGATCGTCGCCAATGTCTGGTTCGGCATTCCCTTTTTTGCCATCACGCTTTTGGCGGCGCTGAAGTCGATCCCGTCGGAATTGCATGAGGCGGCGGCGATCGACGGCGCCTCGCCGTGGCAGCGCTTCACCAAGGTGACGCTGCCGTTCCTGGCGCCGACCATCGTCATTACCGTCATGCTGCGCACGATATGGATCGCCACCTTCGCCGACCTGATCTTCGTCATGACCGAAGGCGGGCCTGCCGGTTCGACGGCCACGGTGCCGGTCTATATCTATGTCAGCGCGTTCAAGTCGCTGGACAAGGGCTATGCCTCGGCTGTGGCGGTGCTGCTGCTCGTGCTGCTCATCGTCTATGCGGTTGCGCTGATCGGCATCCGCCGTTCGCTGGTAAGGCACGTCTGATGATTGCCGGACGTTCCGCTTCCTCGCGCGTTGTCGGCGGCATCGGCCTTTACGGCGCCATCGGTGCCTACATGGCCTTCGCGCTGTTCCCGATCTTCTGGACATTGAAGATCTCGGTCACGCCGGAGCGGCTGCTCTATTCCGAAGGCATCACTTTCTGGCCGTCGCAAACGACGCTGCAGAACTTCATCACCGTGCTCGAAGCCACCGATTTTCCGCGCTACTTCCTGAACAGCGTTATCGTTTCGGTGTCGACGGCAGCCTTCGTAACGGTCATTGCCACGCTTGCCGGCTACGCCATGTCGCGATTTTCCTTCCGCGGCAAGGCGACCTTGGCCATCCTGCTTTTGCTCACCCAGACTTTTCCGCTGGTGATGGTCATTCCGCCGATCTACCGCATCATGGGACAGATCGGCCTCATCAACAGCCTGACCGGCCTCGTCGTCATCTACACCGCCTTCAATACGGCCTTTGCGACCTTCCTGATGCAATCTTTCTTCGACGGCATCCCGCGAGACCTGGAAGAGGCGGCGATGATCGACGGCTGCACGCGCCTGCAGGCGATGCGCAAGGTGATCGTGCCGCTGACGCTGCCCGGCATGGGCGCGACGCTCGGTTTCGTCTTTACCGCCGCGTGGAGCGAGTTGCTGTTTGCGCTGATGCTGATTTCCAGCGACGACCAGAAGACTTTCGCGGTCGGCTTGCTCACCTATATCGGCAAATTCGCGGTCGACTGGGGACAGATGATGGCGGCTTCCATCCTGGCGCTGATCCCGGTCTGCGTCTTCTTTGCCTTCCTGCAACGCTACCTCGTCACCGGCCTTACCGCCGGTGCCGTCAAGGGATAGATCGATGGCCTCCGTCACACTCGACAAAGTCCGCAAAGACTATGGAGCCGTGCGCGTCCTGCACGCGGTCGATCTCGAAATTGCCGACGGTGAGTTCGTCGTTCTGGTCGGCCCGTCCGGCTGTGGGAAATCGACCCTGCTACGCATGATCGCCGGGCTGGAGGAAGTCTCCGACGGGGAGATCCATATTGGCGAGCGCCTAGTCAACGACATCGCGCCAAAGGACCGCGACATTGCCATGGTATTCCAGTCCTACGCGCTCTATCCGCACATGGACGTGTCGAAAAACATGGGTTTCAGCCTGATGCTGAGGAAGGCCGGCAAGCCGGCGATCGATGCAAGGGTGGACAGTGCTGCCAAGCGGCTCGGGCTCGATGCGCTTCTGCAGCGCCTGCCGCGGCAATTGTCCGGCGGCCAGCGTCAGCGCGTCGCCATGGGACGGGCCATCGTGCGCGACCCGAAGGTCTTTCTCTTCGACGAGCCGCTTTCGAACCTCGACGCCAAGCTGCGCGTCCACATGCGCGCCGAGATCAAGGCGCTGCACCAGCAACTGAAGACCACTTCGGTCTATGTCACCCACGACCAGACCGAAGCAATGACAATGGCCGACCGCATCGTCGTCATGCATGACGGCCTCGTCCAGCAGGTCGGTGCGCCGCTCGATCTGTACGACCGGCCGGTCAACATGTTCGTCGCCGGGTTCATCGGCTCGCCCGGCATGAATTTTCTGCCTGCCGTGGTTGAAAAGGGCGCCAAGCCGGATGCCATCCTGGCCGACGGCCAGAAGCTGAGGCTGCCGGACGGCCTGCCGCTCAGGGATGGCGATGCGATCACCGTCGGCTTGCGGCCCGAGCATATCCGGCTCGCCAACAATGGCCCGCTGAAAGGCGAGGTGGGTGTCGTGGAGCCGCTCGGCCTGTCGACCCAGTTCTATGCCAGGCTTGCCGGCCAGCAGGTCTGCGTGTTTGCCATGGGCCGGGCCAGCGTGAAGCCGGGTGAGGCCGTGCGCCTGTCGGCTGATCCGGCATCGCTGCATCTGTTCGATCCGGCTAGCGGCGGTCGCATCGGCTAGTCCTGTATTCCCGAAACGAAAAACGCCGCCCGGAGGGCGGCGATTCGGTACTGCGAGAGAAAACCCGATTACTTGATCTTGGTTTCCTTGAATTCGACGTGCTTCTTGGCGACCGGATCGTATTTGCGGAACGACAGCTTGTCCGTCTTGGTGCGGCTGTTCTTGCTGGTCACGTAGAAGAAACCGGTGTCGGCGGTCGACAGAAGCTTGATCTTGATGTTTGCGGCTTTGGCCATGATGTTCGTCCGTTAATGTTCGTGGAGTTTTGGCCGCTGGAGCACGGGGAAACACCCGGACGCGGGAAACTTGCCGCGACACATAAAGAACGCGCCCGGAAAGTCAACCCTTGTCCAGGTTCTGTGTCGTAAGCAGATGAGTTGTCCGGATTAGGTAGCACATGAGTTGTCCGGGTTTATTGCCAGCCGATGGAGGCTGGGGATGAAGCGGACAATTGATGTGCTACCAAAACCCGACAACTTGATTGGCTGCCGACGGCCGCGGGAGGCTCCTGTGTGCCTCCGGCCGTCCTAAGCAGGCTCCGGGTGGCGTCTCAGTTTGAATGCTGGCTATGAGTATCGAGCGATGGACGGCTGATCGATCACCCAAAGCCAGTTCCCGTCACTTTGCCGGCGAGCGATTTCCGCAGTCACGGTGCCATCGGCAAGGCGCGTGGACGTAAGCGCCAAATCCCCGTTGATGATAGTCGGACGCTGATCTCCGAGATCAAACTTTCGTCCCGCTGCCACCAACTTGGCGTAAAATCGGCTGATGGCGTCTCTGCCGCAGGCCAACTGTCCGTTGCCGGTATCGAGGACGGCACCGGGTTCGTAAAGAGCAGCCATTCCTTCCGCGTCTCCCGCTTGCTCGCGAGAAACCAATAGCCGCGCCAGGTCCTGGGGATCGCTTGCCGGTTTGCGGTTTGCTTCATCATTCATTGGCAGGCTTCCTGACAGCCAAATTCAAACCGAGATACGACCAGATTCCGGTCACTCCGCCGCGACGGTTTCCGGCCGCATCGCCTTCTTCCAATCTCCCGTCGTGTTCCACCAGCGGTTCGGGTTGGTGCGATCGTCGAGACCCTTGGAGCGGCTGGCAAGCAGTGGCTGAATGCGGATCACCGGTTCCTGATAGCTGTGAACCTGGTAAATCGCTTCGACGACGCGAGCGGCGAGCTTCTGGTCGTCAGGCAGTTCGAACGACACCTCGACAGTGCCCGGCCGCATGCGTAATTCCGTTTCGGCGCCGGCGGCGGCACCTTCAAGTGGCCGGTAGCGTTCGATGCCGTCCGCCGACTGAAAGGCATTGCTGTCATATTTGCCCATTCTGAGCGGTGCGATCGCGACGACCGCCTCCATAATGCGGTCGACATCGGCTGCCGGTGCCTGAAAGGTCACCAGCAGCAGCAATTCCATCCGCAGCGATTTCGTTTCAAAGCCACTGTCGATCATCCGAGGTCTCCCTGCTTATGCACTTTGAGGGAGCATATACTCGAGCCCTCCTGACATGGTTGTGTCAGTAGTTGGTCAGCAGTGGGAGTGATGTCGGCAGCGGGGCCTGCTCAGAGGATTTTGCGGAGCAGCCTGGTGCCGACCAGCACGATATAGCAGGCGAAGAACAGGCCGAGCGCCCAACCGAAGCCCGACGGCCCGAAAGCGTCCATGCCGATGCCGATTGCCTGCGGGCCAAGCACCATTCCGACACCGTAGCAAAGCACGAAGGCGGCATTGGCGGAGGCCAATTCGTGGCCGGAAAGCTGCGAGCCGAGATGCGCCAGACCGATTGTGTACATGGCAGCGACCACACCGCCCCAGACGAACAGAAGCGCTGCCATCAAATGCCAGTTCTGCGCGAAGAACGGCATGAAGACCGTGCCTGCAAGCCCGACAGTGGCACAGGCCATCAGCAGATAGCGGCGGTCGCTGACGCGGTCGCTGATCATGCCGATGGGGATTTGCAACAGCACGTTGCCGAGGCCGATCATGGTGAGCAACAGGGCTGCGTCCGCTTCGGAGTAGCCGATGCGGTTGCCGTAGACCGGGAACAGGGCAAAGCCGCCGGTCTCGACCGCGCCGAACACCAGCACGGCGGCGGTCGCCGTCGGCACCAGCCAGATGTAACGCAGGAAATTGCTGGTTTCGCCGTCGGAGACGATCGTCGGGCTTTCGTTGCGCGCCGCCAGAACCGGTATGGCAGCCAGCGTTACCAGCGCGATGGTGACGCCGAAGGGGAGAAAACCACTGCTGCCGAGATGAGCGAACAGCCATGGCCCGGCGGCAAAGCCGAGTGACAGCACTGTGGCATAGATGCCGAGGACGAGGCCGCGTCGGTGCGGCGGCGCCGAGGTGCTGATCCAGAATTCCGACAGGATGAACAGCACCGTCAGCGCGATATGCAGCAGCACGCGCAACGGAAACCACATCCAGAAGGCTGGTGCGAAATGGAAACCGACAAAGGCCAGCGCCCCGGCCGCAATCATGGCAAGCATCGTCCAGGCGACCCCGAACCGCATGGCGAGCGGGGTGGCGAGCGGCGCGCCGGCGATCGAGGCGAGGCCGGCGACCGCGGTGTTGAGACCGATCATCGACGCGGAGTGGCCACGCGTTTCCAGGATCACGCTGAGCAGTGGCATGCCGAGGCCGATGGCAATGCCGACGACGCTGATCGACGAGATCGCCGCGACCATCGGCAGCCAGTGTACGCGTTCCTCGACCTCTCGCTGGGTATCCACTGTCATGAAATGCCTGGCTGCTCTAGAGAATTTCGCGGACGAAGCGATTGCGGACAAGCCGGTAGAACGGCACGGGACCGCCGGGGCTCAGCAGCGGATCCCGGGCGAGCCGCGTTTCCAGCTCCTCCAGGACCGTGCGCGTGATGTCTGGAATATCGGCTTGCCTGGCCTTGGCCAGCGGCAGCCAAACGACGTCCTCCAACTCGTCGGTCGGACCGCCATCCGGCAGCTCCACGGCGACGTCGTCGCGCCACGCGGCGAGAAAGCGCGTATCGAAGCGGCGCACCCGGTTGGGCGGTGTGATGGCGCGTGCGACGAAGCGCAGCGCTTGCAGTGATGGGATGACGCCGTGTTCGACAAAGCCCTGCCAGTCGCGCCTGGCGGTCGCGAAGGTGCCTTTTTGGCCGATCAGCAAGCCGGCCTCCTCATAGGTTTCGCGGATTGCCGACAAGGCAATGGCGCGGGCGCGGGCCGGGCTGGTGCGACCGATGCCAGCGGTCAATCTCGCTTCTTCCTCGGGATGAAGTGCAGTGGCTATCGAGATGCGGCTGTCGGCCGGATCGGTGCGGCCGCCCGGAAACACGAATTTTCCCGGCATGAAGGCATGACGGGCGTGGCGCCGGCCCATCAGCACCAGGAACTCATCGCCCTTGCGGTCGAGCAGGATCAGCGTCGCGGCGTCGCGCGGGCGTATAGGCTTGGCCTCGAGCGCGACCCGCTCAACCTTGTCGACTTCCGCCTTGGTCACAACGTCCATGCGCTCGACCTAGCGGAATCTTCTCCGATGCGAAAGTGGCGTTCAGCCATGCCGATTTGCGCCAGCCTCGGTTTCAAGCCTCGGGATGCGACTCGATCAGATCTTCTTCACCGCCAAAGCCGTGCATATAAAACGCCCATTGCAGGCCGATGACAGCGCCCTTGACCGGCTGCAGCAGGACGACGGCGAGAATGATGGTCAATGGCACCCAGATGGCGATGTGCTGCCAGGTCGACAGCGTCGAGGTCGCCTCGACACCCATGAAGGCGCCGAGCACGATGTGGCCGACAATGACCACCACAAGATAGGCCGGCAGGTCGTCGGCGCGATGGTGGTGGAGCTCCTCGCCGCAACGATCGCATTTGTCGACGGTTTTGACGAAGGCGCGAAACAGCTTGCCCTCGCCGCAATGCGGGCAGCGGCCGAGCATGCCGCGCTTCATTGCCGTCCATAGCGGCCGGGCCGTCCGGCCCGAGTGATGTTCGCCGCCGAAAACCCGTTCTTCCACCTGCAGTTCTGTTGGCATTACCGTCTCCTGCCGCGCGAGCCTGGACGCGATTGCGACGCTCGGGCGCGGCCTTTGGCCTTGTGGAACGACCGTTTGGAGCCGGGCAGCGGCTTTGGCTCGGTCAGCATCTCGAAACGCATCGCGCCGGCCATCGGCGCCACCTCGATCAGGCGAACCTCGACGCGATCAGCAAGCTGATAGCCCTTGCCGGTGCGTTCTCCGAAAAGCGATCGAGCAGTTTCGTCGTATATATAGTAGTCGCCGCCCAGGGTTGAAACCGGAATGAAGCCATCCGCGCCATACTGCGGCAATTGGACAAACAGGCCCGATTTGGTGACGCCCGAGATGCGGGCGTCGAAACGGTCGTCGATGCGCTCGGCGAGATAGGCGGCGATCAGCCGGTCGACCGTGTCGCGCTCGGCGGCCATCGCGCGCCGCTCGGTCGCCGAAATCAGCGCCGAGACCTCTTCCAGCCGTTCCGCCTCGTCCTTCGTCAGGCCGCCCGGACCAAGGCCGAGTGCGGCAATCAGCCCACGATGCACGATCAGGTCGGCATAGCGGCGGATCGGCGAGGTGAAATGCGCGTAGCGCTTAAGATTGAGGCCGAAATGGCCGATATTGGCGGGCGAATATTCGGCCTGGCTCTGCGAGCGCAGCACCACTTCGTTGACCAGCCCCTCATTGTCGGCGCCGCGCACGCGAGCGAGGATGCCGTTGAACTGGTTCGGCCGCATCTGTGCACCGCGCGCCAGCGACAGGCCGAGCGTCTGCAGGAATTCACGCAGCGATTCCTGCTTGGCGAGCGAAGGCGCATCGTGGATGCGGTAAACCAGCGCCTGCCGCTTCGCCTCCAGCGTCTCGGCGGCGGCGACATTGGCCTGGATCATGAACTCTTCGATCAGTTTGTGCGCGTCGAGCCGCTCCGGCACGACGACCTTGTCGACGGTGCCGTCCTGCTTGAGAAGGATCTTGCGCTCGGGCAGATCGAGTTCGAGCGGCTGGCGCGTGTCGCGGCCGCGCTTCAGGATCGCGTAGGCGTCCCATAGCGGCTTCAGCACCGCATCGAGGATCGGGCCAGTCGTGTCGTCCGGTGCGCCGTCGATCGCCGCTTGCGCCTGCTGATAGGCGAGTTTCGCCGCCGACTTCATCATGATGCGATGGAATGAGTGTCTGAGTTTGTGACCATCGGCCGAGAAAGTCATACGCACCGCAATTGCCGGACGATCCTGGCCCTCGCGCAGCGAACAGAGGTCGTTCGAGATGCGTTCCGGCAGCATTGGTACGACTCGGTCGGGGAAATAGACCGAATTGCCGCGCTTCAGCGCTTCGCGATCAAGCGCCGTGCCATAGCGCACGTATGCAGCGACATCGGCAATGGCGACGGTGACAACCACGCCGCCGGCGTTCTTCTCGTCGGTGTCGGGCATAGCGAACACCGCGTCGTCATGATCCTTGGCATCGGCCGGATCGATGGTGAGCAGCGGCAGCTCGCGCCAATCCTCGCGGCCGGCAAGCGTCGCCGGCTTGACCGCCTCCGCCTCGGCGATGACGTCCGCGGGAAAAATATGGGGAATGTCATGTGCGTGGATGGCGATCATCGAGACCGCCTTTTCGCTGGTCAGCGACCCCAACACCGCCAGAACCTTGGCTCTCGGCAGCCCGTAGCGGGAGGCCCGCGCCGGCTCGACCTCGACCAGGTCGCCATTCTTGGCGCCGTTCTGGAATTCCTTGTCGACGACCAGCTCCGGCTGGCGCCTTTCCACCGGCTCGATGCGGAGCGTGCCGTCCTTCAGCACACGGAAAACGCCGAGAACCGCATCGGTGCGCTTCTCGAATATCTTCATTACCCGGCCGGTATAGGCCGGGCCTGCCGGATCGTCGGTCGGAAAGGTCTTGGCCAGCACGCTGTCGCCGATGCCCGGCGTCGGGCCATTGCCGCCGCGCGACACGCGGATCGCTATGACCGGAGGTTCGCCATTGCCCACGGCTTCGGTCGGGTGCGCCAGCAGCACACCATCGGCGTCACGGCCGAAGATGTCGAGCACCGCGACGTGGGGCAGGGTGCCGACGCGGGCAAGCCGCTTGCGCTCCTTGGTCAGCAGGCCTTCATCCTGCAGGTCGCGCAAGACGTCCTTCAGCCAGATACGGTCTTCGCCGCGCAGCGCAAACGCCTTGGCGATGTCGCGTTTTCCGGCGCGGTCCGGATTTTCGGCGATGTAACGCAGTATCTCGTCGCGTGAAGGCCGGTAATTGTCCCTGACCTTGGCACGGGTATCGGCGGTGCGCAGATCGCCGTGGCTTCTTCCGGAGACTTTGCGCGCCAACCCGTCCTATCCCTTTTTCCTGGCCGCCGGTTTTTTGGCCGCAGCCGGTTTCTTCGCAGGCGCGGCCGCTTTGCGGAAGGGCTTCCTGGCGCCATTGCCGCCCTTGGCTTCCTTTTCCGCAATGAGCGCCACCGCATCCTCGATCGTCACCGATTGCGGATCCTTGCCCTTCGGCAGCGTCGCATTAACCTTGCCGAAATTCACATAAGGCCCGTATTTGCCGTCGCGCACGACGATCTTGCCGCCGCCTGCAGGATGTTCGCCAAGTTCCTTGAGCGCAGCGGCTGTGCCGCCATTGCGGCCGCCTTTGCCCTTCAATTGCTTTTCGGCGATCACCGAGACGGCGCGATTGAGGCCGATCGAGAACACGTCCTCGATGCTGTCGAGATTGGCGTAGGTGCCGTCATGCAGCACGAACGGCCCGTAGCGCCCCAGCCCGGCCGAAATCATCTTGCCCGATTCCGGATGCTTGCCGACGTCGCGCGGCAGCGACAACAGGGCGAGCGCCTTTTCGTGATCGATCGAATCGACAGTCCAGCCCTTGGGCAGGCTGGAGCGCTTGGCATCCTTGCCGTCGCCGCGTTGGATATAGGGGCCGAACCGGCCATTGCGCAGCGTGATCTCCTCGGCGGTATAGGGGTCCTTGCCGAGCACTTTGGTGCCGTCTTCGCCATTGCCGTTCTCGCCATTGGGATTGGCGGCGTCGCCGAGCTGGCGGGTGAAGGAGCATTCGGGATAGTTCGAACAGCCGACGAAGGCGCCGAACTTGCCGAGCTTCAGCGACAGGTTGCCGGTGCCGCATTTCGGACAGATGCGCGGGTTCGAACCGTCTTCCCGCGCGGGAAACACCAGCGGCGCCAGTTCCTCGTTCAACGCATCGAGAACGTCAGTGACGCGCAACTCCTTGATGTCGGCGACGGCGCCGGAAAAATCCTTCCAGAAATCGCGCAGCACGTCCTTCCAGGCGAGCTTGCCGTCGGAAATCTCGTCGAGCTTTTCCTCCAGCGAAGCGGTGAAGTCGTACTCGACATAACGCTCGAAGAAGCTTTCGAGGAATGCCGACAATAGCCGGCCCTTGGCCTGCGGCACCAGCTTGCGCTTGTCGATGGTGACATAGTCACGATCCTCGAGGGTCTTCAGGATCGCCGTATAGGTCGACGGCCGGCCGATGCCCAACTCTTCCAGCTTCTTGATCAGCGAAGCTTCCGAATAACGCGGCGGCGGTTCGGTGGTGTGCTGGGTGGCGTTGATCGCCTCGCGGGTGAGCTGCTCGCCGGCACGGATCTCGGGCAGGCGGCGGCTTTCCTCGTCTTCCGAATCTTCTTCCTTCTGCTCGATGTAAGCGGCAAGGAAGCCATCGAAACGAACAACCGAGCCGACAGCACGAAGCTCGGCGGTACGCGAACCGTTGATGGCCTCGATCTCAACCGTGGTGCGCTCGATCTCGGCCGGCTGCATTTGGCTGGCGATGGCGCGTTTCCAGATCATCTCGTAAAGCCGCGCCTGGTCGGCGTCGAGATACTGCCTGACGGAAGCCGGCGTGCGCATGAAATCAGTCGGACGGATCGCTTCGTGCGCTTCCTGGGCATTCTTGGCCTTGGCGGAATAGACGCGCGGCTTTTCAGGCAGGTATTTGGCACCGAATTCCTTGGCAATCGCATCGCGTGCGGCAGAGATCGCCTCCGGTGCCATCTGCACGCCATCGGTTCGCATATAGGTGATCAGGCCGGTGGTCTCGCCGCCGATCTCCATGCCCTCATAGAGCCGCTGCGCCACCTGCATGGTGCGGTTGGCCGAAAAGCCGAGACCCGATGAGGCTGCCTGCTGCAGCGTCGAGGTGGTGAAGGGCGGGCCGGGATTGCGCCTGGTCGGCTTGGCTTCGACCGACACTGCCTTGAAGCTGGCGCCTTCGAGCATCGCCTTGATGTCGTCGGCCTGCGCCTTGTTGGAAATGTCGAGCTTTTGCAGCTTCTTGCGCTCGAAGGCGGTCAGCCGCGCCTCGAAATTTTCCTTGCGCGGCGTACCGAGAATGGCGGCGACCTGCCAGTATTCCTCGCGGATGAAGCGCTCGATCTCGGATTCGCGGTCGCAGACCAGACGTAGCGCCACCGACTGGACGCGGCCGGCGGAGCGGGCGCCGGGCAGCTTGCGCCACAGCACGGGCGACAGCGTGAAGCCGACCAGATAGTCGAGCGCGCGGCGGGCGAGATAGGCATCGACCAGCGGCGCATCGATCTGGCGCGGATTGGCCATCGCCTCCAGCACCGACGCCTTGGTGATGGCGTTGAAGACGACGCGGCTGACCGGCTTGTCCTTCAGCGCGCGCTTTTGCTTCAGCACTTCCAAGACATGCCAGGAGATCGCTTCGCCCTCGCGGTCCGGATCGGTGGCGAGGATCAGCCCGTCGGCGTCCTTGACCGCCTTGGCGATATCGGCGAGACGCTTTCCAGACGCGGTGTCGACGGCCCAGGACATGGCAAAGTCCTCGTCCGGACGCACCGAGCCATCCTTGGCCGGCAGATCGCGGACATGGCCAAACGAGGCCAGAACCTTGTAGTTCTTGCCGAGGTACTTGTTGATTGTCTTCGCCTTGGCCGGCGATTCGACGACGACGACGTCCATACGGTCTCATATCAGTTGTGATGCGGCAGAAGAATTCCGCTGCGCGCGACGAAATCTCGTTCAATGTGTCGCTCACATGGCCGCGCTTTTGCATCCGGTCAAGGCCAAGCAGTCAAAATGCGGCCCTGTACCGAATGCGCAACCCAACGGCGCGCCATGCGATTTTCCGCAATCCTGGACAAGGGAAATGGCCAGCCTATCGCTGAACAAACCCGGCAATTGATCCTGGAGAACGGGACAAACTCTCCCGCGGATATAAGAGAAACATCGAGCACGCGCCAGCCCTGCTTGAACAGATGCTGTGAAGCGCGCAATCGGTAGCCCGGCATTTTGCTCGGACAGTCGCAAGGAACTGGCGTGCTGAAAAGCTGGCCGCCGGGGCGGTTGGGTCAAGTTCCCGGCGACCAGCCGTGTTACCGCCTGTTACAGCGGATCAGAAGCTCAAGGCTTAGTCGGCCTTGGCGATATGCCAGACGCCGCCGACACCCTCGCCGGCGACGTCGCCGGCCTTCTTGTCCTTGCTGAACGTGTAGAGCGGCTTGCCTTCGTAGGCCCACATCCTGGTGCCGTCGGTGCGGTCGACGATCGTCCATTCGCCCTCGGCCTTGGCGTTGGCGTCAGCCTTCAGCGGCGGCCAATTGGCGGCGCATTTGTCGTAGCAGTTCGACTTGCCGGCCTCGTCCTTGTCGTAGGTGTAGAGCGTCATGCCGCTGGCATCGGTGTAGATCTTGGTGCCGCCGACCTCCGCTTCCTTCCACGCCTCGGCGGCGAAGGATGCGGCAGTGCCGAGCAAAAGCGCGGCCATGCCAATTGCGATCGTTTTCATGGACTTCTCCCTGGATCGTTCGAAAAGCGCGCGGAACCGCGGCTTCGTTGTGATCAACGCTGCCTGGCGGCCCTTTCTTCCCGGGCTGCTTTCCCGTCGATCAGGCGAGGGCGACGACTTGCCACGCGATAGTAACGGGGACCACGTGATGGGCCACGCGATGGTGATTGGCGGACGGCCGTTGTCGCGGCTATATGGCTGCGCAGTCATCTGGAGACGGAAATGGCATTGGACGTCGGCTATGTCAGTGCGATCGGGGCGGGAGCAATTTCGTTCCTGTCACCCTGCGTGCTGCCGCTGGTGCCGCCTTACCTGTGCTATATGGCCGGCGTGTCGGTCGACGATTTCCGCGGCGAGGCCGGCATTGCGGCAAAGGCCGGTGCGCGAGGCGCGCTGGTTAATTCCTCCATCGCCTTCGTGCTCGGCTTCTCGACCGTCTTCGTCGCGCTCGGCGCCGGCGCCTCGACCATCGGCCATCTGCTGCGGGTCTGGCAGGAGCCGCTGGCAATGGCGGCCGGCGTGCTGATCATCCTGATGGGGCTGAATTTCCTCGGCGTGCTGCGCATCCCTTTGCTTTCACGCGAGGCGCGCTTCCAGTCACAAGGCAAGCCGGCCAGCCTGATCGCCGCTTACGTCATGGGCTTGGCCTTCGCCTTTGGCTGGACGCCCTGTATCGGCCCGGTGCTGGGGCCAATCCTGACGCTTGCCGGCGGCCGCGAGACGGTGGGCGAGGGCGCGCTGCTGCTTGCCGCCTATTCGCTCGGCCTCGGCATACCGTTCCTGATCGCTGCGCTGTTTTCCGGCGCCTTCATGCGCTTTCTCGGAAAATTCCGCGTCCATCTCGGCCGCGTCGAAAAAGCCATCGGCGCGCTGTTGGTGGTCGCCGGCGTGTTTTTCCTGACCGGCGGCGTGCAGACGGTGTCATACTGGCTGCTCGAGAATTTTCCGGTGCTGGGGCAATTGGGCTAGGTTCGCCGCCCGGCCGAAGCGCGAGGCCGTAGCTGCGGCGCAAGGCACCGCAGCTACGTGGTCCGTTCAACCTTCGAAATAGCCCGGCTGGTCGATATCGGCGATGAGCCCGGGTCCGCTCGGCGCCCACCCCAGCAGCGCGCGAGTCCGTTCGCTCGAGGTCGGGACATCCATCGCCGCGAACATCGCGAACCAGCCAAAATGATCGGCGGCTTTTTCCCCGGACTTGGCGACGACCGGCACGTTCAGGCGCCTGCCGATCACGCCGGCGATGTCCTTGAACGGCACGCCTTGTTCGGCGATCGCGTGATATCGCCCGCCACCGGCTCCATGCTCGAGCGCAAGCCGGTAAACGCGAGCGGCATCGAACCGATGCACGGCGGGCCAGCGATTGAGCCCTTCGCCGGCATAAGCCGACACGCCCTTCCTGCGAGCAAGGTCGATGAGAATAGGAACAAAGGCGTGGTCGCCCTGGCCATGGACCGACGGCGGAAGGCGGACAACCGACGCGCGCACCCCGCGTGCCGGCAGCGCGGCGGCTGTCGCTTCGGAGGCGCGGGGATATGAGGCGGAAGCGGGAACAGGCGCATCTTCCTCGGTCGCTGTACGGCCGCGCGCCTGGAGCGCGGTTCCGGAGGTGACGAGCAGGGGCCGCTCGGAGCCTTCGAGTGCACCGCCCAAGGCCTCGATGGCGCGCCGGTCCATCTCGCAGTTTTGCGCGAATTTCGAGAAGTCGTGGTTGAAGCCGGTATGGATCACGCCGTCGGCTGCTGCTGCGCCGCTGCTGAGGCTTTCGAGGTCTTCGAGGTCACCTCGATGCACCTCGGCTCCGGCGGCGGCAAGCGACTTGGCCGACGCCTCCGAGCGGGCGAGGCCGAGCACCTGATGGCCGGCGCCGATGAGTTCTTGAACGACGGCAGAACCGACGAATCCGGTCGCTCCGGTAACGAAAACACGCATCACGACTTCTCCTTGTTCATTTCTGACCACGACCATGCTCGCGGCCCAGTTGTGTCGTGATAGGCGCTTGAGAAAATACGATCTATGCGGTAAAGTCCGTATTGTCTTCGCAATCGTCCGGAATGACCTGTGGATCCCCTTTCAGATGTGCTCTCGCTGCTGAAGCCGCGAAACTATATGTCGGCCGGTTTCGATGCTGGTGGTGAATGGTCGATCCAGTTCCCCGACCAGCAGCAAAGCATCAAGACCGGAGCGGTGGTCTCCGGCCGTTGCTGGCTATCTGTGGAGGGCGTTGCTGACGCAGTGCGCCTTGAGACGGGAGACTGCTTCCTGCTGCCGAGTGGATGGCCTTTCCGCCTTGCAAGCGACATGAGCTTGACGCCTGTTGAAGCCGTCAAGATTTTTCCGCCTGCGCGAGCCGGCGGTGTCGTGACCCACAATGGCGGTGGTGATTTCTTTCTGGTCAGCAGCCGCTTCGCGCTTGGCGGCAATCATGCCGGCATCCTGTTGCGGATGCTGCCAGCCATTGTGCATATCCGCAAAGAGTCGGACCAGTCGGCGCTGCGCTGGTCGGTGGAGCGGATGATGCAAGAGCTGCGCGAGCCGCAGCCGGGCGGCTTTCTGGTGATCCAGCACCTCGCCCACATGATGCTGGTTCAGGCGTTGCGGCTGCATCTTTCAGAAGGATTGAAAGGTGGCATCGGCTGGCTCTTTGCCCTGGCGGACAAACAGATCGGCGCGGCGATCAGCGCCATGCATGACGATCCGGCACATGGCTGGACGTTACAGGAGCTGGCGGAACGGGCCGGCATGTCGCGATCGACCTTTGCGCTCAGATTCAAGGAGACGGTCGGCGCGTCGCCGATGGACTATTTGACGCGCTGGCGAATGCTGCTGGCCGGCGACCGGCTGACGAATTCCAGCGATCCCGTCGCCGTCATCGCGCTGTCGCTCGGCTACGAATCCGAAAGCGCGTTCAGCACAGCCTTCAAGCGGGTCATGAACTGTTCGCCGCGGCAATATAGCCGTGGCCGAACTCCCGTCTTCGCATCGCGTAACGAGCCGGAAGCCGCTTGAGCCGATCGGGCTTGGGCGTGTCGCGGGTAGGAGGTTCCACGCCTCACCGGAATTTAACCGCATTGGTGCAGCATGGCGCCGGTGCTACTAACGCTTCGATTCCAGACCCCTTTCAACGGTTGCTGTCCCCATGAGCCAGAGATCCTGCCTGTCCATCATCCTCGCCGCTGGCGAAGGCACGCGCATGAAGAGTGTAGTGCCGAAAGTGCTGCACACAATCGCCGGCCTGCCGATGGTTGCCCATGTCGTCAAGGCGGCCGAAGCCGCCGGCAGCGGCGATCTGGCGCTGGTGATCGGCCATGGCGCCGATGAGATGCGCAAGGCCGCACTCAAGTTTGCGCCGAAGGCCGAGGCTTTCGTTCAGGAAAAACGTCTCGGCACCGCGCACGCCGTGCTTGCCGCACGCGCAGCAATATCAAAGGGTTATGACGACATCTTAGTGATGTTTGGCGACACGCCGTTGATCGATCCGGAAGCGCTCGCGGCGGCGCGGCTGAAGCTGGCGGAAGGTGCGGCCGTCGTCGTGGTCGGCTTCCGTACGGAAAATCCTTCGGGCTACGGCCGGCTTATCGAAAAGGCCGGCAAGCTCGTCGCCATACGCGAGGAGAAGGACTGCTCGGACGAGGAGAAGAAAGTCACCTTCTGCAATGGCGGGCTGATGGCGGTCGCTGGCAGGCATGCGCTGATGCTGCTCGATCAAGTCGGCAGCAAGAACGCCAAGGGCGAGTATTATCTCACCGATATCGTCGAGATCGCGGCTGCGCAGGGACTTGATGTGGTCGCCACCGAAGCCAGTTTCGAGAACGCGCTCGGCATCAACAACCGTGCCGAGCTTGCTCAGGCGGAAGGTATCTGGCAGACGCGTCGACGCCATGAAGCGATGCTTTCCGGGGTGACGCTGATTGCGCCTGAAACCGTGTTCTTCTCGCACGATACCGAGATCGGTGCCGATACGATCGTCGAATCCAATGTCTGGTTCGGGCCGGGCGTGAAAATCGCCACGGGCGCCAAGATCCATGCCTTCAGCCATATCGAAGGCGCCACCATCGCGTCGAATTGCGATGTCGGGCCGTTCGCGCGGCTGCGGCCCGGGGCCGATCTGAGAAACAAAGCCAAGGTCGGCAATTTCTGCGAGGTAAAGCAGGCGATCGTCGAGGAGGGCGCCAAGGTCAATCACCTGACCTATATCGGCGATGCCCGCATCGGCGCGGGCGCCAATATCGGCGCCGGCACCATCACGTGCAATTATGACGGCTATTCGAAATTCTTCACCGATATCGGCGAGGGCGCCTTCATCGGCTCGAACTCCTCGCTGGTGGCGCCGGTGTCGATCGGCAAGGGCGGCTACATCGCTTCGGGCAGCGTCATCACCGAAAGCGTGCCCGACGATGCGCTGGCTTTCGGCCGCTCCCGCCAGCGGACGCTGCCCGGCAAAGGCAAGGAGTTGCGCGAGCGTTTTGCTTCGGCCGCGGCGGCCCGCAAAAAAGGCTAGCCTAACGGAACTCGGCGACAAGCTCAATTTGGCCGACGATTGCATCGTTGAAGGCGGACAGGTCTTCGGCCGGGATCCAGTATTCCAGATGCGCCCGGCTGCCGGCATGCTGGACGCTGTAGCGGTTCAGAAAGCTGCGACGCACCTCGAAACGCGTCACGAAACCTGATCCGCTCGCGGGCACGTTCCAGTCCCGGGCGATCTGGGTGGCATAGGCCTCCCTTGTAACCGGATAGAAGATCGGCTGATCGGCGAGTCGAGGCGGAAAGGCGCGCATCCCTGACTTCTGGATCAACTCCAGTTCGCGTGGCCCAACCGGACGCCAAAGCGTCACCGTCTCAATTCGTTCGTTCATAGCCGCATCGTGTCTTTGACTGATTTCAGGAGCCGTTGAGCCGAGATAGGATACATAAGCGGAGAAACTGAGCAATTGCAGTAACCTGATTGCAAGTGGGCCCTGTCATGGTGCATCTGTGCAGGATAGTCCGGCTGATACCGGACGAAATGGAATGTGATTTTTCGCGGCAGCCCGGCAGTCTCTAAATAGCGCCGGGTTTGAGGTCGGAATCGGGGGCAAGCGCCATGTGCGGTATCGTTGGAATTGTCGGTAACTCGCCGGTCGCGCCGCTTATCGTCGATGCGTTGAAAAGGCTCGAATATCGCGGCTATGACTCGGCCGGCGTCGCCACGATCGAGCACGGCAGGCTTGACCGCCGCCGCGCCGAGGGCAAGCTGGTCAATCTCGAGCGCCGGCTGAAGGACGAACCGCTCGACGGCATGATCGGCATCGGCCACACGCGCTGGGCCACGCATGGCGTTCCGAACGAGAGCAATGCGCATCCGCATTTTTCCGACGGCGTCGCCATCGTCCATAACGGCATCATCGAGAATTTCGCCGAATTGCGCGACGAGCTGATGCGCGACGGCTACAGCTTCGCCTCGCAGACCGATACCGAAGTCGTCGCGCATCTGGTGGCGCGCGAACTGGCCAAGGGGCTGAAGCCGGTTGAGGCGGCGCACCAGGCGCTGAAGCGGCTGGAAGGCGCCTTTGCGCTCGCCATCATGTTCAAGGGCGACGAGGATCTGATCGTCGGAGCCCGCAACGGCCCGCCGCTCGCCGTCGGTCATGGCGACGGCCAGATGTTCCTTGGCTCCGACGCCATTGCGCTTGCCCCTTTCACCAATTCGATCACCTATCTGGAAGACGGCGACTGGGCGGTGGTGCGCCGCAACGAGGTCGATATCTTCGATATGGGCGGCAACAAGGTCGACCGCAAACGCCAACAGTCGCTCAGCACGAGCTTCATGGTCGACAAAGGCAACCGCCGCCATTTCATGGAAAAGGAGATCCATGAACAGCCGGAAGTGATCTCGCACACGCTGGCGCATTATGTTGATTTCGTGGGCGGCGTCTCGAAGCCGCTCGACCTGCCGTTCGATTTCGCCAAGATCGACCGGCTGGCGATCTCGGCCTGCGGCACCGCCTATCTCGCCGGGCTGATCAGCAAATACTGGTTCGAGCGCTATGCGCGGCTGCCGGTCGACATCGATGTCGCCTCGGAGTTCCGTTACCGCGAGATGCCGCTGTCGAAGACTGATGCCGCTTTCTTCATCTCACAATCGGGCGAGACCGCCGACACGCTGGCGTCGCTACGCTACTGCCGCAAGGCCGGCATGAAGATCGGGGCGGTCGTCAATGTGCGCGAATCGACCATGGCGCGCGAATCCGACGTCATCCTGCCGACGTTGGCCGGCCCGGAGATCGGTGTCGCTTCGACCAAGGCGTTCACCTGCCAGCTTTCCGTGCTGGCCTCGCTGGCGGTGCGGGCGGGCGTGGCGCGCGGAACGATTTCGCATGAGCAGGAGAAAACGTTGATACGCGAGCTGTCGGAAGCGCCGCGTTATGCCAACCAGGTGCTGAAGCTCGACGGACAGATCGAAAAGATCGCGCGCGACCTCTCGCACTACAAAAACGTGCTCTATCTCGGTCGTGACACCAATTTTCCGCTGGCCATGGAAGGCGCGCTGAAGCTCAAGGAGATTTCCTATATCCATGCCGAGGGCTATGCCGCCGGCGAGCTGAAGCACGGGCCGATCGCTCTGATCGACGAGAACATGCCCGTAATCGTCATCGCCCCTCATGACCGCATCTTCGAAAAAACGGTGTCGAACATGCAGGAGGTGGCGGCGCGCGGCGGCAAGATCATCCTGATCACCGACGGCAAGGGCGCGGCACACGCTACGGTGAAGACGATGGAGACGATCGTTTTGCCGGACGTGCCGGAAATCATCTCGCCGATCATCTACGCGCTGCCGATCCAGATGCTCGCCTACTTCACCGCCGTGTTCATGGGCACGGACGTCGACCAGCCTCGCAACCTGGCGAAATCGGTAACGGTGGAATAGGTCTCGTTTAAAAACTTCGCCATTCCAAAGCGCCTTCGGGTTCAGTAGTGTCGCGCTGCAAACACACGCTGCGGTGAACCATGTCGGATGCTCTCAAGACCTCAGGCATGACCCGGCTGAGAAACTATTTCCTGACCGGCTTCGTCGTTTGCGCGCCGCTCGCGATTACCGCCTACATTGCCTGGTCGCTGATCGGCTGGGTCGATTCCTGGGTGAAACCCTACATTCCGGTACGCTACAATCCGGACACTTACCTGCCGTTTCCAGTGCCGGGTTTTGGGCTGATCGTTGCCCTGATCCTCATCACCTTCATCGGGTTTATGACCGCCAATATCGTTGGCCGCGCCATCGTCAATTTCGGCGAGCGCCTGCTTGGCCGCATGCCGCTGGTGCGCGGCATCTACCGTTCGCTGAAGCAGATTTTCGAGACCGTGCTGTCGAACAAGGGCGACATGTTCCGCCAGGTCGGGTTGGTCGAATATCCGCGCAAGGGGGTCTGGTCGCTGGTTTTCGTCGCCAGCGAGAAGGAAACCGAGATCAACCAGAAGCTCGACCGGGAAGGCGATCCGCTGATTGCCGTATTCATGCCATGTACGCCCAACCCGACGACGGGCTTTCTGATGTATGTGCCGAAATCCGACATTGTGCTGCTCGACATGACAATCGAGGACGGAGCCAAGCTGATCGTGTCGGCCGGCCTGGTGGCGCCGGCGGTCAAAATGGTGACCGTGAACGGCGAGCAGATCCACGGCGCGCTTGCCAATCCTCCGCTCGACGCGATGCCTCAGCCGGCACGCAGGAGCCGCACGGCCTCATCGCGGCCGAACAGATAGAGCAGCAGGCGCAGCGCCGCGCCGCGTTCGGACTGCAGTTCGGGATCGCGCGACAGGATCAGCCGCGCATCGTCGCGAGCGGCCTCGAGCAGGTCGGCATGCGCCTCGATGCGCGCCACCTGGAAGCCCGGCGTGCCGGACTGGCGGGTGCCGAGCAACTCGCCTTCGCCGCGCAGCTTCAGATCCTCTTCGGCGATGCGAAAGCCGTCCTCGGTCTCGCGCATCACCGACAAACGGCGTTTTGCCGTCTCGCCAAGCGGGTCCTTGTAGAGCAGCACGCAGGACGATGGCTTGTCGCCGCGCCCGACCCGGCCGCGCAATTGGTGCAACTGGGCAAGGCCAAAACGCTCGGCATGCTCGATGACCATGATTGTCGCGTCCGGCACATCGACGCCGACCTCGATCACTGTGGTGGCGATCAGGATGCGCGTCTCACCCTGCTTGAAGGCGCGCATCGCCTCGTCCTTATCGATGCCCTTCATGCGGCCATGCACCAGGCCGATCCGATCACCGAACAGCGGCTTCAGCGAGGCAAAACGGTCCTCGGCCGACATCAGCTTGATCTCCTCGGATTCTTCGACCAGCGGACAGATCCAGTAGATTTTCTGGCCATCGGCGACGGCGTCGAGCATGCGTCCGATCAGTTCGTCGAGCCGTTCAAGCGGCAAGGTGACGGTGCGGATCGGCTGGCGGCCCGCCGGCTTTTCCGTCAGCTTCGACACGTCCATGTCGCCAAATGCAGTCAGCACTAGCGTCCGGGGTATCGGCGTTGCCGTCATCACCAGCATGTCGGGCGCATCGCCCTTGGCGGTGATCGCAAGGCGCTGGTGGACGCCGAATCGGTGTTGCTCGTCGACGACGGCGAGCACGAGGTCATGGAACGTCACCGTTTCCTGGAACAGCGCATGGGTGCCGACGACGATGTCGATGTCGCCATTGGCCAGCCCGGTCAGCGTGTCGGCGCGCTCGCGGCCCTTTTCGCGGCCGGTGAGGATGGCGACGCGCAAGCCGGACCGTTCCGCCAACGGCGCAATCGTTGCGAGATGCTGGCGCGCCAGGATTTCGGTCGGCGCCATCAATGCCGCCTGGCCGCGGGCCTCGACGGCACGCGCCATGGCAAGCAGCGCGACTACCGTCTTGCCGGAGCCGACATCGCCCTGCAAAAGGCGCAGCATGCGTTCGGGGTCGCTGAGATCGGCGTTGATTTCGGCAAGCGCCATTTCCTGCGACATGGTCAGCGAATAGGGGAGTACCGCGCGCAGTTGTTCGACTATGCGGCCGTCGCCGACGAGTGGCCGGCCCGATAATCGGCGGACCTTGGCCCGCACCAGCGCCAGCGATACCTGGCCGGCCAAGAACTCGTCATAGGCAAGGCGCCGCCACGCTGCGCCGTCGACAGAGACGTCGATCGGGTCGGCAGGATTGTGGATGCGGTTGAGCGCATCGCTGAAAGCAGGAAAGGCATGGCGGCGCCGGAACTCACCGTCCTGCCATTCGGGCAGCACCGGCAGGCGGGCCAGCGCCTGGCCGATGGCCCGGCGCAGCACCTTGCCCGAGAGCCCGGCGGTCAGCGGATAGACCGGCTCGACCAGCGGCAGGTTTTCCGCGTCGCCGGCAAGTGCGATATGGTCGGGGTGAACCATGGTCGGGCGGCCGTTGAACCATTCCATGCGGCCTGAGACGACGACATGCTCGCCTACGGGCATTCCTTTTTCGAGATAGGCGGCATGGGCATGGAAGAAGGTCAGCGCGATCTCGCCGGTGTCGTCATGGGCGTAGACCCGGTACGGGACCGACCTGTTGCCGCGTGGCGGCGGCTGGTGGCGGTCGATGCGGACGTCGAGCGTAACGATGGCGCCTTCCGCCGAGCCGGCGATGCCAGGCCGGTTGCGGCGATCGATGACAGTATGCGGCAGCACGAACAAGAGGTCCCCGGCGCGCGCTGCCCGGTCGCCGAGATCCGCCGCCACGACTTTTTCGATCAGGGCGCCAACTTTTGGCCCGACCCCGGCAAGCGAGGTGATCGGGACAAACAGCGGATCGAGGAGGGAGGGACGCATGATGTCAGCTTATGTTGCGGCGACTGTAGCGCAAGGCTGACACCGCCTTCTATCCACGCTATATGCGCCGCCTGGGCAAGGATGTTGCAAGATGACGGGAACGAAACGATCAAGCGAGGGCCTCGATGCCCGCCGCCGCAAGCTTCTGTTTCGTTCGTGGCACCGCGGCATGCGCGAGATGGACCTTATCCTCGGCAGCTTCGCCGATGCCGAGATCGGCGCCTTGACCGGCGACGAAATCGACCAATATGAGAGGCTTCTCGACATTCCCGACACTGAATTCCTGCCCATCGTCACCGGCGAGTGCCCGGTTCCGGCGGATATCGCCTGTGCCGTCCTGCAAAAAATCCTGGCTTCGCGCCGGGCGATGACCTTCTGAACAACGTGTAGCCATGAGCCTTATTCCTACGATCGGTCTGCCGAAAGGCCGCGCCGGCCAGTTCATCGTCGATGGCGTCGCCGACGGCTACGAAGCCTTTGCGCTGGTGCAGGCTGCCCACGAAATCGCACCGGACAAGTCGGTGCTGTTCGTGGCACGCGACGGCCAGCGTCTGCCGGCGATCGTCGAGGCGCTTGCCTTTGCCGCGCCGGGCCTGCCGGTGCTGGAACTGCCGGCCTGGGATTGCCTGCCTTACGACCGCGTCTCGCCCGGCGCTGACGCCGCCGCAAGGCGGCTCGATGCGCTGGCAGCGATGATCGCGCTGGCGAAGAAGCCGCACCGCGCCGTCATTCTCACCACCGCGAATGCCTTGCTTCAGCGCATTCCGCCGGCGGAACTCGTCGAGGCGCAGACCTTTCACGCCAAGCCCGGTAACCAGATCGACATGAACATACTGGTGTCGCGGCTGGAGACTTCTGGCTTCGAGCGGGTGCCGACGGTGCGCGGCATCGGCGAATTTGCGGTGCGCGGCGGCATTCTCGATCTCTTCGCGCCGGGATGGGCGGAGGCGCTGCGCCTCGATTTCTTCGGCGATACGCTGGAATCGATCCGTGTCTTCGATACGGCAACACAGCGCACCACCGGCCAGCGCAAGTCGATGGCGCTACAGGCGATGAGCGAGGTGGCGCTGACGCCAGAGACAATCAGCCGCTTCCGTCGCGCCTACATCGACGCCTTTGGCGCGCCCTCGCGCGACGATGGGCTCTATGCGGCGGTCAGCGAGGGCAGGCGGTTTGCCGGCATGGAGCACTGGCTGCCGTTCTTCTATGAGCGGCTGGAAACCGTGTTCGATTACCTGCCTGATGCGCCCGTGGTTTTCGACCATCTGGCGCATGAGGCACTGGCCGAGCGCCATGCGCTGATCCTCGATCATTACGAGGCGCGCAAAAAGCAGGCCGACGGCGCCTTGAAGGATGCCGTGCCCTACAAGCCGGTGCCGCCGGATTTGCTTTATCTGTCGCCCGAGAACCTGATTGCCTCCCTTGGCCCGCGGGAAGCGATCGACTTCACCTCCTTCGACGCGCCCGATGCCGGCGCGAAAAAGGTGTTCCATGCCGGCTCGCGCCATGGTCGCAGCTTCGTCGAGGAGCGCGCCGACCCTAACGCCAACGTCTTCGACGTCGTCGTAAAACACATTTCCGACGAGCGCGCTGCAGGCCGCCGTGTCATCGTCGCCGGCTGGACTGAAGGTTCGCTCGACCGGCTCGGCCAGATCCTGGCCGAGCATCACCTTGGCAACCTGAAGCCGGTGGCGACGCTTGCCGAAGCCGAAAAGCTTGAGCCAGGGCAGGCGGGACTGGCCGTGCTGCCGCTCGAATCCGGCTTCGAGATGGAGAAACTGGTCGTCGTCGCCGAGCAGGACATTCTCGGCGACCGGCTGATCCGGCGCTCGAAGCGCAAGAAGCGCGCGTCTGACTTCATCGCCGAGGCTTCGGCATTGTCCTCAGGCGACATTATCGTCCATGCCGACCATGGCATTGGCCGCTTCATCGGGCTGCGCACCATCGAGGCGGTCGGTGCGCCGCACGATTGCCTCGAAATCCACTATGCCGGCGACGATCGGCTGTTCTTGCCGGTGGAAAACATCGAGCTGCTGTCGCGCTACGGCTCGGATTCGGCCGAGGCGACGCTCGACAAGCTTGGCGGCGGTGCCTGGCAATCGCGCAAGGCACGGCTGAAGAAACGCCTGCTCGACATGGCCGGGCAGCTGATCCGCATCGCCGCCGAGCGGCAGATGCGGGCCGCACCGGCGCTGATGCCGGCGGAAGGCGTCTATGGCGAGTTTGCAGCGCGTTTCCCCTATGAGGAAACCGACGACCAGCAAACGGCGATCGATTCGGTCATGGATGATCTGGGCGCTGGAAAGCCGATGGACCGGCTGATCTGCGGCGATGTCGGCTTCGGCAAGACCGAAGTCGCGCTTCGTGCCGCCTTCGTCGCGGCGATGGAAGGCTTTCAGGTCGCGGTGGTGGTGCCGACGACATTGTTGTCGCGCCAGCATTTCAAGACCTTCTCGCTGCGCTTCTCCGGCCTGCCGATCCGCGTCGCCCAGGCCTCGCGGCTGGTCGGCGCCAAGGAACTGGCCGAGACCAAGAAGGGCGTCGCCGAAGGCCAAGTCGACATCGTCATCGGCACGCACGCACTGCTCGGCTCCTCGATCTCGTTCAAGAATCTCGGCCTGCTGATCATCGACGAGGAGCAGCATTTCGGCGTCAAGCACAAGGAGCGGCTGAAGGATCTCAAGACCGACGTCCACGTTCTGACGCTGTCGGCGACGCCGATCCCGCGAACGCTGCAGCTTGCCTTGACCGGTGTGCGTGAGCTGTCGCTGATCGCCACGCCGCCGGTCGATCGCATGGCCGTGCGTACCTTCATCTCCCCCTTCGATCCGCTGGTCATCCGCGAGACGCTGCTGCGCGAGCGCTACCGTGGCGGCCATTCCTTCTATGTCGTACCGCGCATCAGCGATCTCGCGGAAATCCATGATTTCCTGCGCGAATCCGTGCCTGAGCTGAAAGTGGCCGTGGCCCACGGCCAGATGCCGCCCGGCGAACTCGACGACATCATGAACGCCTTCTATGACGGCCAGTACGATGTGCTTTTGTCGACCACAATCGTCGAATCCGGCCTCGATATACCGACCGCCAATACGCTGATCGTGCACCGCGCCGATATGTTCGGACTGTCGCAGCTCTATCAGCTGCGCGGCCGCGTCGGCCGTTCGAAGGTGCGCGCCTATGCTCTGTTCACGCTGCCGGCCAACCGCAAGCTCACCGATACAGCCGAGCGTCGACTGAAAGTGCTGCAGTCGCTCGATACGCTCGGTGCAGGTTTCCAACTGGCCAGCCACGACCTCGATATCCGCGGCGCCGGCAATCTGCTTGGCGAAGAGCAGTCGGGCCACATCAAGGAGGTCGGCTTCGAGCTCTACCAGCAGATGCTGGAGGAGGCCGTGGCCGAAGTGAAGGATTCCGGCGAGGTGCAGGACGGCGGCTGGTCGCCGCAGATCGCCGTCGGCACGGCGGTGATGATCCCGGAAAGCTATGTCCCGGATCTGCAGCTCAGGCTGGCACTCTATCGCCGTCTTGGCGATCTCGAAAATACGGAAGAGATCGATGCTTTCGGCGCCGAGCTGATCGACCGGTTCGGGCCGCTGCCGGAAGAGGTAAAGCATCTGTTGAAGATCGTCTTCATCAAGGCGCTTTGCCGCAAGGCCAACGTCGAGAAGCTCGACGCCGGGCCGAAAGGCGTCGTCATCCATTTCCGCAAGCGGGAATTCCCCAATCCGGTCGGGCTGGTCAAGCTCATCGGCGAACAGGGCTCGCTGGCCAAGATCCGGCCCGACCAGAGCGTCGTCTTCAGCCGTGACTGGGCGACGCCCGAAAAGCGGCTGGCGGGCTCAGCGGTTGTCATGACGCAGCTGGCGCGGCTGGTGGAGAAGGCGGCGGCGTAGCCGGGTGTCGCTGGTGCTCTGAACAACAACCGCGCCGGCACTTTCGCCGCCGGCCGTCATTCGCCAGCGCTGAGATTCCGGTCTAGAATAGGAAATCGGCTTCGTGTATGGAGCCGCGACCCCATATGGGGCGGATTGGCGGGCGATGGCGTCCGCCTGAAAGAGCGTTGGGTGCTTCGATGACGAAATGGTCGCCGAATTCGTGGAGAGCTAAGCCGATCCAGCAGGTTCCTGCCTATCCGGACCTTGTCGCGCTGAGGAACACGGAAACCCAGCTCGCTACCTTTCCGCCGTTGGTTTTTGCAGGTGAGGCACGCAAGCTGAAGAAGCAGCTTGCAGCCGTCGCTGCCGGTGACGCATTTCTTCTGCAGGGCGGCGATTGCGCCGAGAGCTTCGCCGAGCATGGCGCGGACAATATCCGCGACTTCTTCCGCGTCTTCTTGCAGATGTCGGTGGTACTGACCTTTGCCGGCGCGCAACCGGTGGTGAAGGTCGGCCGTGTCGCCGGCCAGTTTGCCAAGCCGCGCTCGTCCGACAATGAGACCAAGGGCGGAGTGACGCTGCCCAGCTACCGCGGCGACATCATCAACGGCATCGAATTCGATGCCAAGTCGCGCATTCCCGATCCTGCAAGGCAGGAGATGGCGTACCGCCAGTCGGCGGCGACGCTCAATCTTTTGCGTGCCTTCGCCCAAGGTGGCTACGCCAGCCTGGAGAACGTGCATCAATGGATGCTCGGCTTCGTCTCCGACAGCCCGCAGGGGGAGAAATACGAATCGCTCGCCAACCGCATTACCGAGACGATGGACTTCATGAAGGCCGTCGGCATCACCTCGGAGACCAATTACGCGCTGCGCGAGACCGATTTCTACACCAGCCATGAGGCGCTGCTGCTCGGTTATGAAGAGGCGCTGACCCGCGTCGATTCGACTTCGGGCGACTGGTACGCCACCTCCGGCCACATGATCTGGATCGGTGATCGCACGCGCCAACCCGACCATGCGCATGTCGAATATTGCCGCGGCATCAAGAACCCGCTCGGTCTCAAATGCGGGCCGTCGCTGACGCCGGACGGCCTGTTGCAACTCATCGACCTGCTCAATCCGGAGAACGAGCCCGGCCGGCTGACGCTGATCGCGCGTTTCGGCTCCGACAAGGTTGCTGACCACCTGCCGAAGCTGGTGCGCGCGGTGCAGAAGGAAGGCCGCAGCGTTGTGTGGTCGTCGGACCCTATGCATGGCAACACCATCGAAGCCGCTGGATACAAGACACGGCCGTTCGATCGCATCCTGAAGGAGGTGCAGACCTTCTTCGAGGTGCATCGCGCCGAAGGCACGCATCCCGGCGGCATCCACATCGAGATGACAGGCAAGAACGTCACCGAATGCACAGGTGGCGCTCGCGCCATCACCGCCGAAGAACTGCAGGATCGCTACCACACCCATTGCGATCCGCGTCTCAACGCCGACCAGGCGATCGAGTTGGCGTTCCTGGTGTCCGATCTGCTCAAGAAGAGCCATCCGGTCCAGCACAAGCAGGCCGTCAACGGCTGATTAGAACGTATTCGATCATCGAACTGGTCAGCGAAACGCGTCCGGCCGGTGTCGCATTTGCTCGTGCCTAATGCGCGCAAAACTGGAATCCTGCCAAGCGATGGCAATTGCATCGGGAGAGCCGACATGGCTGACACTCACACCGGATCATGCTTGTGCGGGGCAGTGCGGTTCCAGACACGAGGACCGCTACGCGGTGTCATCTACTGTCATTGCTCGCAGTGCCGGAAGCAGAGCGGGCATTTTTATGCGGCGACCAACGTTGCCGACCGAGACATCACAATCACCGGCACGGAGAGCATCACCTGGTACGAGGCTTCTTCGTTCGCCAGGCGCGGCTTCTGCAAGACATGCGGCTCTCTGCTGTTCTGGAAGCCGAGCGACGATGGCTATGTTTCGGTCATGGCAGGCCTGTTCGACGCGCCAACCGGGCTTCAGGGAGAATGCCATATCTTCGTCGGCGACAAGGGCGACTATTACGCCATCGACGACGCGCTGCCGCAGTTCGAGAAGTCGACGCCGTCGATCAAGGTGGCAGGCGACTAATTTTTGAAGAGGTCGCCTTATTCCCTTGGTCCAGCCATTGCGCTAATCCCCTGCCGGTGATTCCGAAGGGTTTTGGCATGCAGCGGCTGATCGACGCTTTTTACAATTCGGTGCGGGCGTTTCGCAAACTGGCCGCCAGCGAGGAGGCCTTCCAGCTGGAGCTGGTTCTGCTCGTGCTTGCCTTGCCGCTCGGCTGGTTCCTTTCGGAATCGTGGCGCGGCTATGTGTTGCTGATCGGCGCGGTGCTGCTCATGATCATGATCGAGGTGTTGAACACCGGCATCGAGGCGGCATGCGACGCGTTCAGCCGCGAATTCAACATCGATATCCAACTGGCCAAGGATTGCGGTTCGCTGGCGGTGCTGATTTCGGTGGTGATCGCTGCCGGCGTCTGGGGCGTCGCCGTCATCGAGCGGATCCTCGGGGTACCGATCTGAGGTTTCAGACACTACATGCCGTCACTGCATTTCTCGTTTTGACCATGATCTTTTCCGAAAACCGGTACCACTTTTCGGGATCATGGTCTGAGGAAACCGACATGGCCGATGCCGCCGGATTTCTGCTGCTTGAACGTGAGGGCCTGCCGGACGATCTGCGCTGGCTGATCGAGAAATATCCGCGCGAGGATTGGCAGGCGCATGCCAACATCCACGGCATGGCCAATATGTGGCTGCGGCGGCACGACATGTTCCGCGAGCTTGGCGGCATGCTCACCAATGGTATTGGCGATTATCGGGAAGGTAGGCTGGAGGCGCCGGAATTCGCGCGCTGGTTCGCGCCGCGCCTCAACCATTTCCTCGGCAATCTCGACGGCCACCACAATGTCGAGGACCATCATTATTTCCCGGTCTTCGCAAGGGCCGAGACCCGTCTGAAGCGCGGCTTCGAGATTCTCGATGCCGACCACCACACAATCCAGGAGGGACTGGAGCGCAATGCCGAGGCGGCAAATGACTTCATCCGCACGCTTCAAGAGAGCGAAGACAAACAGCGTTTCGCCGCCGATGCCTATGCCGACGAGAACAGCCGGCTGATCGCCATGTTGACCCGGCATCTTGCCGACGAGGAAGACCTGATCATTCCGCTGATCCTCGAGAAGGGCGACGCCGCGCTCGGCATTGATTGACGATCAGCTTCCCTTGCGAAGCTCCTTCTTGGCGACGATATGGGCCGCGAGCCAGCCGAGGATGGCCACGACGAGGCCGATTGCCAGAGCGATCAGCAACCGCTCGTGGCGGGCCAGCGCCTGGCCAACGATGCGCTCCGCGCCCAGCCCGAACACATAGCCGACAGTGCAGAACAGCGCCGCCCAGACCACCGATGAGATGGCGTTGAGGATGACGAAACGCGCCGCGGCGATGCCCGACAGCCCGGCCGCGATACCACCGACCAGGCGCAGGCCATAGATGTAGCGGTTCGACAGCACGAAAATGTTGGGATGAGAGGTGACGAGGCGATAGGCGTGACTGAAGCCCGGCCGGGCTCGGAGCCTGATTACGAATTTACGGTCGGCGAAGCTTCGTCCCAGGATGAAGAAGAACGTGTCGCCACCGAAGGCGCCGAGCGCGGCTGCCAGAAATGCCTGCCACGGGACGAAGACATGCTGATGCGCGAAAAAACCGCCAAGGATGGCGGCGCTTTCGCCCTCGGCCACGCAGCCCAGAAAAACCGCGATCAACCCATATTGCTCAATGAGGCGATGGATGGCTTCCGTCATGAAGACGTCCGCTGCTTCGACAGAATGTCGTCGATGCGCTTCACCTGCTCGGCCAGCCGAGCGATCTCGTCGCGCATGCCGATGATTTGGCTGTGGCGCAGTTCGTCGAGTTTTTCGTGCAATGCCATGATCTCGATCTCGGCCTTGAGATTAACCTCATAGTCGTGGGCGGCGTCGATACGATCGCGCTCGGTCTGGCGGTTCTGCGCCATCATGATCACTGGCGCCTGCAGGGCAGCAACCATGGAAAGCACGAGATTGAGGAAGATGAAGGGATAGGGATCGAAGGCGGCGCGCGACAAGAGCCAGACATTGCCTGCCGTCCACAGGATCAGGAAGCCAATGAATGTCAGGATGAAGGACCACGAGCCGCCGATCCGGGCGATGGTATCGGCCAGGCGATCGCCAAACGTCTGGTGAAAGGCGACGGCCTTGTTGGTGTCCTTGGAGATCGTGGTGCGCTCGAGCGTTGATTGCAGCACCCGGCTTTCGAGCGCGCTGAGGCCGTCCGGCTTTCGCTTCAGCCAGCGGTTTGCCATGTCCTCGATCGTTTTATTCATCGTCGCCTCCGTCGTCAGCGATAGAGGTAGAAGCTGCCGGTTCAAACGGGAAGTGGTAGATTGACGCGATGGGTCAGGAAACAATGGTGGATTTTCGGAAAATTCGCGCCCGTGCAGCGAAACGCAAAGGCGGTGAGGCAGCGCTTACGTCGCTGCTGGGCCCTATGCCCGACAATGCCGCGGTGGCAAAGATTGCGGACGACCGGATCCTGTCGACCATGGCCGAGCGGGTCTTTGCCGCCGGCTTCGTCTGGCGTGTTATCGAGCAGAAATGGCCGGCTTTCGAGGAAGCGTTTCTTGGCTTCGAGCCGAAGCGGCTGCTGTTCCAGCCTGACGATTTCTGGCACGATCTCACCGCTGACAAGCGCATCGTCCGCAATCCGCAGAAGATCAAGTCCGTACGCGACAACGCGGCCTTCGTCGAGCGCGTGTCGAAGGAGCATGGCAGCTTCGGCAAGTTCCTGGCCAATTGGCCGGCGGATGACCAGGTCGGGTTGATGGCCTATCTCGGCAAGCACGGCAGCCGGCTCGGCGGCAATACCGGCCAGTATTTTCTGCGCTGGCTGGAGTGGGACGCCTTCATCGTCGCGGCCGACATGGCGGCAGCGCTGCGCGACGCTGGGCTCGACATTGCGGAGAGCCCGACATCGAAGAAGGACCTGGGCAGGATCCAGGTGCAGATCAACGCCTGGGCGGCGGAAACCGGGCTGCCGCGCCGACACATTTCGCGCATTCTGGCAATGTCGATCGGCGAGAACCATCCACCGGAAGCCTTGCGCGAATATATGGGCGAATAGGACCTATTGGTTGGTCCAAACGAACGCCATTGCCCGACGAATTTTGCCGCGCTAAACCCACGGGCATGACAGACAAGACCGCTCCAGACATATTGCGCATCGCCGTTGCCCAGCTCAACCCGACGGTCGGCGACGTCGCCGGCAATCTTGCCAAGGCACGCGAGGCGAGGGCGGATGCCGCCCGCCAGGGCGCCGACCTCGTGCTGTTCACCGAGCTTTTCCTTGCCGGCTATCCGCCCGAGGATCTGGTGCTGAAGCCCGCCTTCCTGAAAGCCTGCGAACGGGCGGCGGAGGATTTCGCCGGCGATACGGCCGACGGCGGCCCGGGTTTCATCATCGGCACGCCGCTGAAGCGCAAGACCGGCACGCACAATTCGATCATCTTTGCCGATGGCGGCAAAATCCTTGCCGAACGCTACAAGCTCGATCTGCCGAATTACGGTGAGTTCGACGAGAAGCGCGTCTTCCAGGCCG
This sequence comes from Mesorhizobium sp. M1328, assembly GCF_040318075.1. Taxonomy (NCBI): domain Bacteria; kingdom Pseudomonadati; phylum Pseudomonadota; class Alphaproteobacteria; order Hyphomicrobiales; family Phyllobacteriaceae; genus Mesorhizobium; species Mesorhizobium sp. M1328. Next base: position 64,765 of record NZ_JAMYLO010000012.1, read on the forward strand.
GCCCCGAGATCCAGGGGCCGGTCAATTTCCGCGGCGTGCGCGTGGGAGTGCCGATCTGCGAAGACATCTGGGGCGAGGTTGCCGTCTGCGAGACGCTGGCCGAAAGCGGCGCGGAAATCCTGCTGGTGCCGAACGGCTCGCCCTATTATCGCGGCAAGGTCGATGTCCGCCACCAGATCGTCATCCGCCAGGTCATCGAATGCCACCTGCCGATCATCTATGCCAACCAGCTCGGCGGCCAGGACGAGCTGGTCTTCGACGGCGCGTCGTTTGCAATTGGTTCTGACAAGACGCTGGCCTTCCAGATGAGCCAGTTCGAGGAGGCGGTCAACGTCACCACCTGGAAGAGAAGCCGCGCCGCCGCAGGGGCGCAAAATGGAAATAATTCCGATGGTTGGGTCTGCGCTGACGGACCGATGTCGAAAATCCCGGAGAAGGAGGAGGCCGACTATCGCGCCTGCATGTTGGGCCTGCGCGACTACGTCAACAAGAACGGCTTCAAGAATGTCGTGCTCGGCCTTTCCGGCGGCATCGATTCGGCGATCTGCGCGGCACTTGCCGTCGATGCGCTCGGCGAGGAACGGCTGCGCGCCGTGATGATGCCTTACCGCTACACTTCGAAGGACTCGCTCAAGGACGCCGAGGACTGCGCCCGCGCGCTCGGCTGCCGCTACGATATCGTGCCGATCTTCGAGCCGGTCGAGGGCTTCCTGCACACACTGACGCAGCTTTTCGAGGGCACCAAGGAAGGCATCACCGAGGAAAACCTGCAGAGCCGGGCCCGTGGCACCATCCTGATGGCGATTTCCAACAAGTTCGGCTCGATGGTGGTCACTACCGGCAATAAGAGCGAGATGTCGGTAGGCTACGCCACGCTCTATGGCGACATGAATGGCGGCTTCAACCCGATAAAGGACCTCTACAAGATGCAGGTCTATGCGTTGTCGCGCTGGCGCAACGCGCATGTGCCGCCGGGCGCGCTCGGCCCGTCCGGCGAGGTGATCCCGAACAACATCATCGACAAGGCGCCCTCGGCGGAGCTCCGTGAGAACCAGACCGACCAGGATTCGCTGCCGCCCTATCCAGTGCTCGACGACATATTGGAGTGTCTGGTCGAAAACGAGATGGGCGTCGACGAGATCGTTGCGCGCGGCCATGACCGGGCGACGGTGACGCGCGTCGAGCACCTGCTTTACGTCGCCGAATACAAGCGCCGGCAGGCGGCGCCCGGCGTGAAGATCACCAGGAAGAATTTTGGCCGCGACCGCCGCTATCCCGTTACCAACCGGTTCAGGGATGGCGGGTAGGCGATTGGCTGCATAACGGTTTAGCCATGGCCAACTTTGAGATCAGCTTCGACCTGTCGCAGATCGACTTCCGGGCGACGTCCGACATTTTGAAGGAGAGCTATTGGGGCAGCGGCCGCAGCGATGAACTGCACCGCCGCGCCTTTGCCAACTCACTGTGCGTCGGCGCCTATGTCGGCGGCAATCAGGTCGGCTTCGGCCGGGCGATCACCGACCGTACGGTATTTGCCTATCTCGCCGACATCATTGTCTGGCCTGGGTATCGCGGGCAAGGCATCGGAACCCGGCTTGTCCAGGCGCTTATCGGTCATCCGGATTGCAAGACTGTCACGCATTGGAGCCTGTCGACCAACGACGCCCACGCGGTTTACGAGAAGCTCGGCTTCAGGCCTTCCACCGACGGCCGCTATATGCGCTTCGACCGTATCCCGGCAACCTGAACAGAGGCAGCGCACAACCCGCGATTGTTGCAAAATCGTCTCACTGCTTGGACCAGATGCGCTTTGGGCTATCTACTGACTTGGCGCGGCGTTGAGGCGTCTCTATAAACGCCTTTCCGCGATCCCCTTGGGGAGGACCGAAATGCCAGGATTTGACATCGTTATGCGAGGCCGCGAAGCCTAGGTCTCAATCGGCAAGCCAGAAGGTTCTTACCTTTGCGGCAAAGCCGAGCTGAGAACAGGCGTTCGTCGATGCCGGTCGCCGCCCGTATTCGGGCGAGCCGCCAAATGTGCCGAACCTCCGCATTCCTTGGGTGTTAATTCGCCCGACGCGGTTTTTTCAATTTTCGACCTTTTCCGGGATCGGGCTCGTTTGCGCCCGAATGACATCATGGCTCGTTTTCGAATAGATTTGCGCGCGGGCGCATTTCGCAGCGTTCTTGGCTTCACGCTCAGCCATTGGCGGCGTCAGCCGTGGCGGCTTGCCGGCATTATGGGCACGTTCCTGCTGTCGACCTTGGCCGACGTGCTGACGCCGCTCTATTCCGGCCGGCTGGTCGACGCCGTTGCCAGCAGTGCTGCGGCCGACGATGTCGCATGGAATGCGGCGATGGCTGCCTTTTCGATGCTGGTTGCCCTGGCGCTCACCGGTGTCGTGCTGCGCAATCTCGCCTTCATGGCCATTGTCGAGCTGACGTTGAAGATGATGGCGGATATCGCCGCCGACGCCTTCCACCGCGTCCAGCGCTTCTCCACCGATTGGCACGCCAACAGCTTCGCCGGATCGACGGTGCGCAAGATAACGCGCGGCATGTGGGCGCTCGACCTGCTCAACGACACGATCCTGATCGCGCTGCTGCCGTCGGTCGTCATGCTCGTCGGCTCGACGCTGCTGCTTGGCTTGTTCTGGCCGCTGATGGGCGCGATCGTCGCCACCGGTTCGGTTCTGTTCATCGCGGTGACGACGATGCTGTCGCTTGGCTATGTCGCGCCTGCGGCAAGGCTTGCCAACGCGTGGGATACACGGCTTGGCGGCTCGCTGGCCGATGCGGTGAGCTGCAACGCGGTGGTCAAGGGTTTTGGCGCCGAGGAACGCGAGGAGACACGGCTTGCCGAGGTCGTTGCCAAATGGCGCGGCCGCACGCGGCGCACCTGGGTGCGCGGCACCGTCAACGGCACCACGCAAGGCACGATGCTGCTGCTTTTGCGGGCAGCGGTCATCGGATTCTCCCTGCTTTTGTGGTCGTGGGGGCAGGCAAGTGCCGGCGACGTCGCCTTCGTGCTGACCTCATTCTTCGTGCTGCAAGGCTATCTGCGCGACATCGGCACGCATATCCGCAATCTGCAGCGCTCGATCAACGACATGGAGGAACTGGTCGACTTCCAGTCCGAACCACTCGGCATCGAGGATCGGCTCGGCGCCAAACCGATCCGGATCACCGATGGCCGCATCACCTTCGACAACGTCACGTTCCACTACGGTAGCCACCGCTTGCCGCTGTATCGTGACTTTTCGGTGGATATCGCGCCGGGCGAGCGGGTCGGGCTGGTTGGCCATTCAGGCTCCGGAAAGACGACGTTCGTCAAGCTGATCCAGCGCCTCTACGACGTGACTGCGGGAAATATCCTGATCGACGGCCAGGATATTGCAGATGTGGCGCAGGCGTCGCTGCGCGCACAGATCGCGATCGTCCAGCAAGAGCCGATCCTGTTCCACCGGTCGCTGGCCGAAAACATCGCCTATGCCCGGCCGAGCGCCACGCAGGCCGAGATCGAACACGCGGCGCGGTTGGCCAGCGCGCATGACTTCATCGCCAATTTGCCGAAGGGCTATGGCACGCTGGTCGGCGAGCGTGGCGTAAAGCTGTCGGGCGGCGAGCGTCAGCGTGTTGCAATCGCACGCGCCTTCCTCGCCGATGCGCGCATCCTCATCCTGGACGAGGCAACGTCGAGCCTCGATTCGGAATCGGAGGTGCTGATCCAGCAGGCGATGGAGCGCTTGATGGTCGGCCGCACGACGCTGGTCATTGCCCACCGGCTGTCAACGGTGCGGGCGCTGGACAGGCTTTTGGTGTTCGATCGCGGCCGCATAGTCGAGGAGGGCTCGCATGACCAGCTGATCCGGCTGCAAGGCGGCATCTACCGCCGGCTGTTCGAACGCCAGGCGCTTGAGCTGACCAAAGGCCTGGTGATCTGACGGTTACGGCGCCGCGCGCCTTAATAGACGCGCGGCGCTGCCGTCTTTTCTTCGTCTTCGTCATGTTCTATGTCTGCCGCAGAGCGCGGGGGCGCGTCTTGTCAACAGCAAAACCATCCGGTACGCCCCGCTCATGACAGTTACCGTCCGTTTCGCCCCGTCACCGACCGGCCGCATTCACATCGGCAATGCGCGCACCGCTTTGTTCAACTGGCTGTTCGCCATCAAGAACAAGGGTCGCTTCATCCAGCGCTTCGACGACACCGACGTTACCCGTTCGACGCAGGAATTTTCCGACGCCATCCTTTACGACCTGCATTGGCTGGGCATCTTCCCCGATGCCACGGAGTATCAGTCGCGGCGGGTCGAAATCTATGATGCCGCACTGGAAAGGCTGAAGGGGGCCCGCCTCGTCTATGCGTGCTATGAGACGCCTGAAGAGCTCGACCTGAGGCGCAAGGTGCGCCGCACGCGTGGCCTGCCGCCAGTCTATGGCCGCGAGGCGCTGACGCTGACGCCTGGGCAGGTCGCGGAATATGAGGCCGATGGCCGGCGGCCGCACTGGCGCTTTCTGCTACCCAACTTCAGCAGCGATCCGCTGCAGCCGGAGCGCACCGAAATCCACTGGAACGACCTGGTGCGCGGCGAGGAGACCGTCGACCTCGCCTCGCTTTCAGACCCGGTTCTGCGGCGCGAGGACGGCACCTACCTCTATACATTGCCTTCGGTTGTCGACGACATCGACATGGGCGTCAGCCATGTCATTCGTGGCGACGACCACGTCACCAATACCGGCGTCCAGATAGCCCTGTTCCGGGCGCTCAGCGCCGAGCCGCCGGTGTTCGGCCACCACAATCTTCTGACAACGGCATCAGGCGAGGGGCTCTCCAAGCGCACCGGCGCGCTGTCCATACAGAGCCTGCGTGAGAGCGGCATAGAGCCAATGGCGGTCGCTTCGCTGGCGGTGCTCGTCGGTACCTCGGAAAACGTCGTGGCGGTGCCGACGATGGCTGAACTTGCCGAGCGCTTCGATCCGGCGGCAACATCGAAATCCGCCGCCAAATTCGATCCGGACGAGCTCTTCGTGCTCAACCGCACGCTGCTGCACCACATGCCGTTTTCCGAGGCGCGCGACCGGCTGATCGTGCTCGGCATCTCTGGCGAACAGGCCGAGCCTTTCTGGGTGGCGGTGCGCGGCAATCTCGACAGGCTGGCCGATGCGGCGATCTGGTGGCGTACGCTTCGAGACGGTCCCGAGGAGCCGGCGGAGTTTTCCGACGATGACCGCGACTTTCTTCGCCAGGCGTTCGAACTGCTGCCGGAGGAGCCTTGGAACGGCACGGTCTGGAAGGACTGGACCGGCAAGATCCGAGCGGCGAGCGGCCGCAAGGGCAAGGCGCTATTCATGCCGCTCAGGCTGGCGCTTACGGGACAGCCTTCGGGTCCGGAGCTTGCAGATCTGTTGCCGCTGCTGGGTCGGGAAGGAACGTTGGCCCGACGACCCTGACCTTGCGCTGCTCAGGCGGCGGCAGCGATGTCGGCGAGGGCACAGGTTTGACAGCAAGCCGTTTGATCGCCTCACGGTCGAGGCCGCCTTGCGCATTGGCCAAGGTCTCCGGGTCGGCACCGGGATCAGGCCTGGCAACCGGTAGCGGAATGAACGGGGTGGTTGCCACGTTCGCCTCAGATTGTTCCGGGGTTGGCGGGTTGCCGGCGATGATCTCGAAATTCTGCCCGGCATTGCAGCCGCAGGTCGGCGGCAGCGGTATATCGGACTGCTTGTAGAGGTAGGCCGTCGGCAGTTCGATATAAGGCCTGCCGGTCATCGAAGACGTCATGGACGCCGAATCGCCGTTCATGCTGCGCGTGTAGAAAACCTGCATCTCGGTGCCGGGGCAGCTCGATTCACAATTCTTCTGGTCGCGCTCGAAATCGCCCAGCGAGGCAGCATTCGACATCGGGAAGAAATAGCCGTCGCAGGTCCGCACACACATAGTGCGGAATTCGCCTCGGGGCTGGCCCAACTCGTCGGCGTTGTTGAGCATGCTGCGGATGTTGCGCGGCTGACTTAGTTCTTCAGCCTGGTCGGGCTCGTCAGGCTGGTCGGGCGCACCGGGTTCACTGCCCAAAAGCTGGTCGAGCAGGTTTCCGTTGCCGTTTTCACCGCTGGCTTCGCGAACCGGTGCGAGCGTCGGCGGCGCCGCATCATCGCGGCAGCCATTGGCGTCGAGCGAGGCCAATATGCGCGCGCGATCGCGTCGCGAACCACCGCTGTCAAGCTCAGCGCGCTTGGCCTGCAAGGCGTCGAGATTGGCAGCCATGCGATCGATGGTGGCGTCGAGTGCTGCGCATACGTTGGCGTTGCGGCGAGATAGCGAAAAGCCGCAGCCGGCGCTGCTGGATTGGCTGACGGCCTTTGAAATCTGCTGGCGCTGCCGGGCGATCGCGTCGTCATATTTCCTGAGCAAGGCCGGCTTGCCGCCGCCACCGCGAGCAGCGGCGGCAAGATCGGCTTCAAGCTGGCGGCAGAGGCGGGAAGCGGCCTGCGCCTGAGTGACGGCAATGTCGCACAGTAGCAGGGCACCGAGCAGCGCGGCGGCCCGCGTCAGCTTCCAACGTGCGCCCGTCATCCCTCCGGAACTCCGCCTGTCTGCCGTTCTGAAAGCTACCGCGCTTGCGGTTAAGCGTTTGTTTAGCATACCGCTGATTCCGGCTTCAGCCCAAATCGGCGATGGCTTGCGCCTTGTGCGCGGCTTCGACCACGACCAGCGCGTCATGTCGACCACGCCGCACGGCATACTCGGACATTGTCAGGACCGCGACATCCTGGCGTTGCACGAAAAAGGCGTATTCGCCCAGAAGAATGCCTGGATCCAGCAATGCCCGGAGGCTTGGCATGACCGCGATTACCCGTCGAGCCGCACTGCAATTTGGTCTTTTGTGCCTGGCGATGCCGGTTGCCATGGCGCAGGAAAAGCCCATCACGCCGGATTGGGGCACCAAATTGGTCGAAGCCGCCCGTGAGCAGATCGGCGTCACCACGCTCTACGATCCGACCTATACACGGCTGGCCTATCCGGGCGGGGACGTTGAGCCCGAGCGAGGTGTGTGCACTGATGTCGTGATCCGCGCCTATCGCCGCGCCTTCGATCTCGATCTGCAAGAATTGGTGCATGAGGATATGCAGGCCAATTTTGCCGCCTATCCGAAGGCTTGGGGCCTGAATGCGCCGGACCGCAACATCGACCACCGCCGTGTGCCCAATCTTGCGGTCTATTTCGAGCGGCGAGGTGCCGCCGTGCCCGTCAGCCAAGACCCCGCCGACTATCGGCCTGGGGATCTCGTCGCCCAGATGCTGCCCGGCAATCTGTCGCATATTGCCATCGTGTCGTCCAATCGCTCCAGTTTGGTGCCGACAAGAAGGCTGGTCATTCACAATATCGGCGGCGGCGCCAGGGAAGAGGACACTTTGTTTGCCTTCAGGCAGACAGGGCATTTCCGGTTCAGGCCAATCTGAGAAAGCCAGCGGCTACCCCAGATCGACAATGGCTTGCGCCTTGTGCGCGGCTTCGACCACGGCCAGTGCCGTCATATTGACGACGCCGCGCGAGGTGACCGACGGCGTCAATATGTGCGCCGGGCTGTCGGTGCCGAGCAGGATCGGGCCGACATGCAGCGCGTCCATCATCGTGCGCAGCGCGGTCAGCGTGATGTTCGCCGAATCGAGATTGGGGAACACCAGCAGATTGGCTTCGCCCTTCAGCCGAGAATGCGGATAGACGCGCTGGCGCAGCTGCTCCGATAGCGCCGAGTCGGCATGCATCTCGCCGTCGCATTGCAGGTCGGGCGCGATCCGCGCCAAGATCGCCGCCGCCTGCCGCATCTTCATGGCGCTTGGCGAATCGCGGGAGCCGAAATCCGAATGCGACAGCAGCGCTGCCTTGGGCTCGATGCCGAAACGCTGAATTTCCTCGGCCGCCAAAACGGTCATCTCAGCAATCTCCTCGGCGGTCGGATCGACGGAGACATGGGTGTCGGTGAGGAAAATGATGCCGCGCTGCGAAATCAGCATGGAAAGTGTCGACAGGTCGCGATCCCTAATGCCGGCGCGCGGCCCGATGATCAGCGTCACGTTGCGCAAATGGCGCTCGAAACGGCCTTCGAGGCCGCAGACCATGGCGTCGGCGTCGCCGCGCTTCAGGGCAAGGGCGGCGATCACCGTATTGTCGGTGCGCACCATGGTGCGCGCCGCTTCCGTCGTCACCCCACGCCGGCCGGCAAGCTCGATCAAAAGGTCGACATAGTGGCGGTAACGCGGATCGTCTTCCGGGTTGATCAAGCCGAAATCGACGCCCGGCTTGATGCGCAGCCCGTAGCGCTTCAGCCGCACCTCGATGACATGCGGGCGGCCGATCAGGATCGGTTCGGCAATGCCTTCCTCGAGCACGACTTGCGCGGCGCGAAGCACGCGCTCGTCCTCGCCGTCGGCGTAGATGACGCGCTTGGCGCTCGACGTCTTGGCCATCGAAAACACCGGCTTCATGACCAGGCCGGAGCGGAAGACGAAGCGGTTCAGCTTGTCGATATAGGCGGCGAAATCGGTGATCGGCCGGGTCGCGACGCCGCTCTCACAGGCTGCCTTGGCGACGGCAGGGGCAATGCGCAGGATCAGCCGCGGATCGAAAGGCGAGGGGATCAGGAACTCCGGACCGAAGATCGGCGTCTCGCCGGAATAGGCACGGGCGGCGACGTCGGATGGCTCTTCGCGGGCAAGCGCTGCAATCGCTCGCACGGCGGCCATTTTCATCTCTTCGTTGATGGCGCTTGCGCCGCAATCCAGCGCGCCACGGAAGATGTAAGGAAAACAGAGTACGTTATTGACTTGATTGGGGAAATCGGAGCGGCCCGTGCAGATCATCGCGTCGGGCCGTGCTGCCCGTGCCGCTTCCGGCATGATCTCGGGATTGGGGTTGGCCAGCGCCAGGATCAGTGGCTTGGGCGCCATGTGGTGGAGCAGTTCCGGTTTCAGTACGCCGGCGGCAGACAGGCCGAGAAACACGTCGGCGCTGGGCAGAACGTCGGCCAGCGTACGCGCTTCCGTGTCCTTCACATAGGGGTCTTTCCAGCGGTCCATCTCCTCGACGCGGCCCTTATGGGCGACCCCGAACCGGTCGGTGACCCAGATGTTTTCGACCCGCGCGCCGAGCGAGACCAGAAGGTTGAGGCAAGCAAGCGCCGCAGCGCCGGCGCCTGACGTGACGATCTTGATGTCGGAGATGGACTTGCCGGCGAATTCCAGCCCATTGAGCACAGCGGCGGCGACGATGATGGCGGTGCCGTGCTGGTCGTCATGGAAGACCGGTATGCCCATGCGGGCTTTCAACTGCTCCTCGACTTCGAAGCATTCGGGCGCCTTGATGTCTTCCAGGTTGATGCCGCCGAAGGTCGGTTCCAGCGCCGAGATCGTCTCGACCATGCGCTCGATGCCGGGTGCATCGATCTCGATGTCGAAGACATCGATGCCGGCGAACTTCTTGAACAGCACCGCCTTGCCTTCCATCACCGGCTTGGAGGCGAGCGGACCGATATTGCCGAGGCCCAGCACCGCCGAACCGTTGGTGACGACGCCGACAAGATTGGCGCGGGCTGTATAATCGGCGGCGGTTGCCGGGTCGTCGCGGATTTCAAGGCAGGGGGCGGCGACCCCCGGCGAATAGGCAAGCGCCAGGTCGCGCTGATTGCCGAGCGGCTTCGTCGCCTGGATTTCAAGCTTTCCGGGACGGGGGTGCTTATGGAAATAGAGCGCTGCTTCGTCGAGGTCGGATCGGGCCGCCTTCTTGCTTTCGCCTGTCATGACGGCCGCCTCCTCAGTTCAGTCCGTTTGGTGTTTTGAGTCTCTTAGCATGCAGCCGAGGCTTTTCGAGAGGTGATATGTCGCAAGCGCGAGCTTACGGCTTGCACCACCCGCCGGCCTGTACGGTCTGCCATTGAAATGTTGGGACGATAGGCGCGTTGCTGGAGCGAGCTGCGAGCCGAATGTCTGCTTCAGGTGGTTTGCGGACGATTAGGTATTCTTTCGGTAGTTCGCTGTGGGGCTGTTGCTCCTATAAAGTGCACGAAAGAAACTCTTGGAATAGCGGTCGTACCAAGCGGCAGCCCACTCGCCGACAAGTCGCTCTGTCGACGACACCCTACGCCGGTAGTCGACTGTTCGGCGGATGCCTCCTTCTTCCTCAAGCTCGATGTCCAGGTGCGTAAACTTTGGGGCCGCATCCGAAAACCTGAGATACATGTACGCAAACACCGCGATATGGCGTTTACCCATTGATAAGCAACGATTTTCAATCGCCACCACCGCAGACTGGACTGTGGCGAAATCCTCTAGCCTAACCGCTCGTTCTAGACGAACGAAGTCAAGGAACAATCTCCTGTCGGTAATTGCAAGGTTGCCGTCGGCCGTGTCTCGAACCCTGTGCGACAGCAGTTTTTGCGTAACAAAGCGATAAATAGACGCCATTCGCCGGTCTCATTTCCATGTGCGAGGCAGGACATAACATGCGGACTAACCCTAGTCCTTGTGAACTGGCGTTTTGAGCATAATGTTGCCTTACCTCGGCTGGCCTGAGGGCGCCCGTTTTCCGCCATTCCCAGCGGATACTAAGCGGTAGATTTTGCCGCTAGAACGCGCTGACGTAGAGGCCGCCGTCGACCGGTATGTTCTGTCCGGTCAGGTAGCCGGCGTGAACCGAGCACAGGAAGGCGCAGATCTGGCCGAATTCCTCCGGCGTGCCGAGCCGCTTGGCCGGAACATTGGCTGCTGCTTGCGCCTTGCGTGCGGCAGCGGCGGCCGGATCTTCGGGCGTGCCGGCCTCGTGCGGGCCGCGCAGCCGGTCGGTGTCGAGCTTGCCCGGCAGCATGTTGTTGATCGTCACATTGCGGTCGATCACCGTGCGCGCGACGCCGGCGAGGAACGAAGTGAGGCCGGCGCGGGCGCCGGACGACAGGTCGAGGCCGGGGATCGGCACGTAGACCGACAGCGAGGTGATGTTGACGATGCGGCCGAAGCCGCGCGCCGCCATGCCGTCGATCACGGCCTGAACCAGCTCGACAGGGGTCACCATGTTCTGGGTGACGCCTTCGAGGATCTTTGCCCGATCGAGCGCACGGAAATCGCGAAACGGCGGACCGCCATTGTTGTTGACGAGGATGTCGGGATCGGGGCAGGCGGCAAGCAGCGCCTTCTGGACATCGGGCTTGGATATGTCGCCGACGATCTCGGTCACCTTGACGCCGAATTTCTCGCGCAGTTCAGCGGCGGTTTTGGCCAGCACGTCGGCGTTGCGGCCGTTGACGACCAGATCGCAGCCTGCCTCCGCCAGTGCCATGGCGCAGCCGCGTCCCAGCCCCTTGCTCGAGGCGCAGACTATGGCCGTCTTGCCGCGAATGCCGAGGTCCATGGTGATTTTCTCCTCTGATTGCCGCGGCAACCTACCCGTATGGCTGGACCAATCGCAACCGTCATACGGTTGTTGCATGAATCGGGGCATAGCCTCAGGCGAAAGCAACGGTGACAAATGATGTCCGGCGCAGAGCCTCGCACTTTCCGCAGCATGTTCATCTCCGACGTCCATCTCGGATCGAAGGCGGCGAAGGCCGAGTTCCTGATCGATTTTCTGCGCCATCACGATGCCGATATCATCTATCTCGTCGGCGACATCGTCGACGGCTGGCGCTTGAGACGGAGCTGGCATTGGCCGCAGAGCCACAACGACGTGGTCCAGAAATTGCTGCGCAAGGCGCGCAAGGGCGCCAGCATCACCTACATCGCCGGCAACCATGACGAGTTCGCGCGCCAGTTCCAGGGCGTGCATTTCGGCGGCATTGTCGTTGCCGATCGCGCCATCCACGAGACCGCCGACGGCAAACGCCTTCTTGTCATCCATGGCGACCAGTTCGACACCGTCGTCCATAATGCGCGCTGGCTGGCCTATCTCGGCGACTACGCCTATGACGCGGCCATGCTGCTCAACCGCGTCATCACGCGCCTGCGCCAAGTGCTTGGCCTGCCTTACTGGTCGTTCTCGTCCTGGGCCAAGGTCAAGGTCAAGAAGGCGGTGAACTTCATCGGCTCGTTCCAGACCGTGCTGACCGAGGAGGCGCGCCGCTCGCATGTCGACGGCGTGATCTGCGGGCACATCCACCATGCCGCGATCGAAAGCTATGAGGACGTGCAATACATCAACACCGGCGATTGGGTAGAGAGCTGCACGGCGGTGGTCGAGCATTTTGACGGCCGGATGGAGATCCTGCACTGGGCGCATGTCCTGCCGGAGACTCCGGTCGGCAGCGAGGTGCTCGTGCCGATCGACATCAAGGGCAGGGCAGTCCAGGCGGCTTGACCAAATCCGGCCTCATCTCGCTTTAATCGGTTAGTCCAGCGGTTTCATCGACTTTTTCGCCGTGTTAAGCAGCGGCAGGTGTGGCGGGCCGACCCGGCTGAATGCCGTGCCGACGGATCGCCTGTTAATGTCCTCCCTGCCGCCGCTCTCGCCCGAACAGCTCGTCAAGCCACGCCATTTCGAACTGCGCATGAGCTTGATCTTCTTCACGCTCTTCGTTCCGCTCGGAACGCATGTGCCGTATTTTCCGCTGTGGCTGCAGGCGAAGGGGTTCCACGCCGAGCAGATAGCCGTGATCCTCGCCGCGCCGATGTTCCTGCGCGTGGCGACGACGCCTTTTCTTACCGCGCTGGCAGACAAAGCGAGCGACCGCGCCAATGTCTATGTCGCGCTGGTCGCCGCATCGCTGATCCTGTCCGCCGGTTACTTCCTGCAGCCGACCTACGCAATGGTACTTGCCGTATCGTTGACGCTGACGGTCGTCTGGACGCCGCATTCGCCGATTGCCGATTCGCTCGCCCTTTCAGGTGTTCGCCGCTTCGGCTCGAACTACGCCGGCATGCGCAAATGGGGCTCGATCTCTTATCTCTGCGCCAATCTCGCCGGCGGTTTCATCCTCTCGGCAAGCGGTGCCGAGGCTGTTCCGGTGATCATCTTCGCGGCGCTGTGTGCCGCGCTAGTCGCCGGACTGATTGCGCCGCGCCTCGGCCGTCCGCGCCGCGCCTCGCCGCTTTCGGCCGCCGATATCCAGCAATCGGCACCGAAACTCCTGAACCCTCATTTCCTCTTTTTTTCGACGGGCGTCGGCGTCATCACCGCCAGCCACGCATTTCTCTACGGCTTCGTGTCGATCTACTGGAAGTCGATCGGCATCAGCGATTCGGTTGTCGGGCTTCTGTGGGGATGGGGCGTTGTCGCCGAGATATGCATGTTCGTCGTCTTCACCCGGGCTTTTGCCTCTTTCTCGGTCGTCTCGATCATGCTGATTGCCGGGATAGGCGCGATCGTGCGCTGGATCGCCTTCCCCTTGATCTGGCCGCTTGGGCTTGGCGTTGGCGGGTTTTTCGCGATCCAGACGCTGCACGCGGTTTCGGTGGCGCTGGTGCTGATCGGCCTACAAAAGATGATCGGTGAGACGGTTGCGGAAGAACGCACCGGGGCGGCGCAAGGCATCGCCTATTTTTCCAACGGCTTCTTCATGGCGGTGGCGACGCTGATTTCAGGTCCTCTTTACGACCGGTTCGGCGCGAATGGCTTCTTTGCGATGATCCCCATCGCCCTGACGGGCCTAGCGCTGATCGGGCTTGCGGCGCGTTCAGCCCCACAGCGCCGGCTCGGGCGGTGACACCAGCGAACCTTGGTAGACGAGACCGGGAACGCGGTCGCGGGCCAGCAGCAACGGACCGTCGAGATCGACGAAATCGGCATCCTGCGCCAACAGCACGGCCGGCGCCATCGCAAGCGATGTGCCGACCATGCAGCCGACCATGACGCCAAGACCCAGTTCGCGGGCGCGGTCGCGAAGCACGAGTGCCGCGGTCAGGCCACCCGATTTGTCGAGCTTGATGTTGATGGTGTCGTAGAGGCCGACAAGCGCTTCAAGATCCTTCGCCTCGTGCACGCTTTCGTCGGCGCAGATCGGCACCGGATGCGCGATGTGGCGAAGAATACCGTCATGTCCCGCCCGCAGCGGCTGTTCGATCAAGGCGATCCCATGCTCGGCGGCAAAGGCGAGGTTTGCGACGATATTGTCGTCATTCCAGCCCTCATTGGCGTCGAGAATGATTCGGCTGTCAGGTGCCGCCGCCGTCACTGCACGGATGCGTGCGATGTCGTTGTCGCCGCCGATCTTGACCTTGAGTAGCGGGCGCTGGGCGTTGGCGCGGGCTTGCGCCGCCATCGCCATCGCCTCCGGCTCGGCGAGCGACAATGTGTACGCCGTCTCAAGCGGTCGTAACGGAACGGTTCGTATCGTATGCGCCACCGGTGTTCCGCTGATCTTCGCTTCCAGGTCCCAGAGCGCGCAGTCGATGGCGTTGCGTGCCGCGCCGGCAGGCATGGCACCGAGCAGGGCGATGCGGCTGATGCCGTGCGCGATCTCACTGCGCATCGCCTCGATCGCGCCGCGCACACCCTCCATGGTCTCGCCATAGCGCTTGTAAGGGACGCATTCGCCGCGCCCTGTACGGCCGTTTTCGGCAATGGCGCAGGAAATCACCTCAGCTTCGGTCTTCGAGCCGCGCGAAATGGTGAATGTCCCGGCGATGGGAAAGCGCTCGGCCTCGACCGAAATGACACGCGCCATATTTTTCTGCTCCGGCTGTGCAACAAGGAGGATGTTGGCAAATCGACAGGTCGGCCCCGTCAGGCTAAACAGGACGCCATGTTGACCATCCGCAAACGCGACGCAAGCGGCCCTGCCAAGGAGCCCGACCACCAGCCGCGCATCGCGATCGGCGAGGAGGGCGACGTTCTCGGCTGCGCTTTCTCGGGAACCTGGACGACACGTACCGTGGCGCTGGTCGATGCCGAGATGCGCAAGATCGAGAAGCGCGGCGGCTTCAAGACGCTGGCGCTAGACCTTTCACAAATCGAGAAGATGGACACTGCCGGGGCCTGGCTGATCGACCGCCTGGTCAGCAGCTTCGAAAAGAAGGGCGTCGAGATCACGACGCAGGGGCAAAGCGAGATTGCCTCGATCCTGCTTGGCGCCGTCGGTGATGCGGTTCGACGCGAGCCCGAATCAGGTCCGGCAAAGCCGCCCAACTTCATCATTCGTGGGCTCGAGGCGGTTGGCCGGCGTGTTTATGAGATGCGCGACGATTTCCTGGCCGCAATGAACATCCTCGGCGCCACGATACGCGGCTCGCAGATGAAGCTTGGCCGCGGCCATGGCGTCAATATGGCGGCGATCTTCAACCAGATCGATCGCATGGGCGTCGGCGCCATACCAGTGGTGGTGCTGATGTCGGCTATCGTTGGCGCAATCGTTGCCCAGCAAGGCGCCTATCAGCTCAGCTATTTCGGCGCCGACATCTTCGTCGTCGACCTGGTCGGCGTGCTGATCCTGCGCGAGCTCGGCGTGCTGATGACGGCGATCATGATCGCCGGCCGCTCCGGTAGCGCGATCACCGCCGAGATCGGCTCGATGAAAATGCGCGAGGAGGTCGATGCGCTGAAGGTCATTGGCCTCAATCCCATCGGCGTGCTGGTGTTTCCGCGGTTGGTCGCGCTGGTGATCGCACTGCCTTGCCTGACGATCATCGCCAACTTTGCCGCGCTCGGCGGCGGCATTCTGGCTGCATGGCTCTACTCCGATATTGCACCGGCAGCGTTCATCGACCGGCTACGTGTCGCAATCGACCTCAGCACCATCTTTGCCGGCCTGATCAAGGCGCCGTTCATGGCCATGATCATCGGCATAATTGCCTCGGTCGAGGGCATGAAGGTTGGCGGCAGCGCCGAATCACTTGGCCAGCATGTGACCGCCTCAGTGGTGAAGTCGATCTTCGTGGTCATTATCCTCGACGGGCTTTTCGCCATGTTCTATGCAGCGATCGAGTTCTGACATGGCGCTGCCGGGCACAAACACGACCAAGGTGGCGGCGAAGGCCAAAGAAGACGAGATCGTGCTGTCGGCGCACGACATCACGGTATCGTTCGCCGACCAAGTCGTTCTCGACAAATTGTCGCTCGATATCTGGCGCGGGGAGATTCTCGGCTTCGTCGGTGCCTCGGGTGCGGGCAAATCTGTTCTCTTGCGCACCATTCTTGGCTTGACGCGCAAGCAATCGGGAACAATCAAACTGTTCGGCGTCGACGTCGAGAAGGCAACCGAAAGGGAGCGCCTTCGCATCGACATGCGGCTTGGCGTGCTGTTCCAGCATGGCGCCCTTTTCTCGGCGCTGACGGTCCTCGAAAACGTCCAGGTGCCGATGCGCGAATATCTCGATTTGCCGAAGAAGCTGATGGACGAACTTGCCATGCTCAAGGTCGAGCTGGTCGGACTGCCGCCGGATGCGGCGCAGAAATTCCCCTCCGAGCTCTCCGGCGGGATGATCAAGCGTGCTGCGCTGGCGCGCGCCCTGGCACTCGACCCGGATATCGTTTTCCTCGACGAGCCGACGTCCGGGCTAGATCCGATCAGCGCGGCTGAGTTCGACGAATTGGTCGTCAAGCTGCGCGATACGATGGATTTGACCGTGTATATGGTCACGCACGATCTCGACACGCTGTTTACGGCGTGCGACCGCGTGGCGGTGCTTGGCAACAAGAAAGTGCTGGTCGAGGGCACGATTGACGACATGCTCAGGAGCGAGGAACCCTGGGTAAAATCCTATTTCCGCGGAAAACGCGCCCGGCAACTTGATCTTGCGACGCGCGCATAGCCATAAGTGAGCAATGGAAACCAGGGCCAACTACGTCATTGTCGGCATTTTCACGCTGGCCGCGATCCTGGCGGCCTTCGCGTTCGTCTATTGGACGGCCGCGATCGGTGACAGGGGTGAGACGGCGATGCTGCGTGTGCGCATTCCAGGCTCGGCTTCCGGTCTTGGCCGCGGCAGCTTCGTGCTGTTCAACGGCGTCAGGGTTGGTGAGGTCAAGCGTGTCTATATCGACCTTGACAATCCGACCGCGGCCATCGCCGACGCTGAAATCGGCAGGAATACGCCGATCACCAAGTCGACGCAGGCCGATATCGGGATCGTCAGCCTCGCCGGCCAGGCCAGTATCGAACTCAAGGGCGCCGACCCCAAGGAGCCCAAGCTCCTCGACGAGGCGGAAAAGCAAGGCCGTGTCGCCGAGATCGTTGCCAACCCGTCGGCGGTCACCAACCTGCTGCAGACGGCGCAGAACATCTTCACCCGCGCCGACAAGGTCCTTTCGGAGCTCGAAGGCTTCACCAAGGATGTTCGCGGGCCGCTGACGCAGACCGTCGCCAATGTCCAGACCTTCTCCGATGCACTGGCCAGGAATTCGGACGGCGTCGACAAGTTCCTGGCCAGCGTCAGCTCGCTGGCCGACGAATTGAAGGGTGTTTCGGGCAAGCTCGACGGCACCCTGAAGGCGGCGGAAGGGCTACTCAACGCCGTCGACAAGGACCAGATCAAGAGCATCGTCGCCAACGTCGACACGGTCACCGCCAATCTCAAGGAAACCAGCAAGCAGTTCGACACGGTCATCAAGAACGTCGACACGGCGGTCGGCTCGATCAACGACTTCGCCCAGAAGACGCAAGGCACGCTGGCCAAGGTCGACGGCGTGCTCGACGGCATCGATCCGGCCGAGGTTCGCACCGCGCTGGCCAATATCCAGAAGGCCAGCGAAAACGCCAACGAGGCTGCCGCCGATATCGCCAAGGTGACCAACAAGTTCGCCAACCGAGCCGACGACATCGACGAAACCATCAAAGACGCGCACCAGCTCGCAGGACGCCTCAACGATGCCTCGGTGCGAGTCGACGGTATCCTTGCCAAGGTCGACAAACTGCTCGGCTCCGGCCAGGCCGACGGCGTCATGGCCGACGCGAGAGCGACGCTGAGATCATTCAAGCAGGTCGCCGACACGCTGAACGCCCGCCTCGGTACCATCACCGACAATCTGGCGCGATTCTCGGGACAGGGGCTGCAAAACGTCGAAGCGCTGGTCCAGGACAGCCGTCGTTCGATCACCCGCATCGAAGAGGCGGTAACCGATCTGAGCCGCAACCCACAACGGATCTTGTCCGGCGGCGAGGGCGAGGTTCGGCAGTTCGACGGCAGGGTGCGCCGTTGACTTCGATCCCCGACCACCGCAAGAACATAGCTTGCAGATGCGCGTTGTTTCCACGATCCGGGGGGGATCGCGTTTGAAGTCGATCAGTTCAGGCAGCATCACATCGGGTGGGTCTAAGGTTGGGGCGGTGTTGCTGGCGCTTTCGCTAGCAAGCTGCGCGGCCTTGCCTGGCGGCGGACCGGCGCCGCTGGATACGTTCGAGCTTTCGGCGCCGTCGCTGGAAGCGCGTGCCCACAGCCGTCGCCAGATACTCATCGCCCAGCCATCGGCCCTCAAGGCGCTGGATAGCCAGAACATCGTCATCAAGCCATCGCCGCGATCGATCCAGTATCTCAAGGGCGCGCAATGGGCCGACCGGCTGCCGATGATTGTACAGGCGCGGCTGGCAGAGACGTTCCAGCGCTCGGGAAGCTTCACCGGTGTCGGCAAGCCAGGCGAGGGGCTGGCGATCGACTATCAGGTGATCGTCGAGATCCGCTCGTTCGAGGTGCGTGTCGATGGCGGCCAACATGCCGAGGTCGAGCTGTTCGTGCGCCTGTTGAACGACCGCAACGGTGAAGTGCGCGCTTCGAAGACGTTTAGCGCCATCGCGCCCGTTTCGGGCAATGGCAACCAGGCCTATGTTGGCGCGCTCGATGCCGCGTTCGGCGATGCGGCCGGGCAAATCGTGCGCTGGACCGACACTGTGATCTAAACCGGGCTAGCTGCTATGAAGCGGCCAAAGACCGAAGCAACTCACGGAGCATATTCGACGAGCGTGTGATCTTCGCCCGCAAGCTCGTCATCGATGATTAAGCCTATGATTTCCCAATCACCTCCAGCCAGCCCCGCACCAATTTTCGGGTAGCCGATTCTTTTGCCCGCGAATCTGCCTTTGACTGCCTGCATGACTTTTCGGATTGCCTGGTAGTCAGCCTTCACGCCTTTGCCCTGCCAATGGAACTGAGTGTAGCCGTTGACGACGTGGAAAATGCGGCTGCCTCGCTTGATTTCGGCAACGGATATGCTTCCCAGCTTGGCTGGGTCGCCCTTCAATGTCGCGCAATCCGCAGCATATGCTTCGGGAAAACGCTGCTTTATGGAAAGAGCAATTCCTTTGCCCATTTGGCACTGGCAGTTGCATCCATGCACAATGACATCGAACGTTCCGTCGAGCGCAAGCTGAAGCAGATCACCGCGAATTGTCTGCATTGCCACGAGATCCCAGCCTCTGCTCCTAGGCGCAAACATCCGGCCAAATCAAGAGATTTGCGCAGTGGAACTATCTTTTCAGTATCGGGTCTAAACTGAAAGGGCAGAACGCCCTTTCAGTTTTCCTGTCGCCCGCTTAGTGCAGGCGGCCGCTGGCGTGGGCCAGCATGGTGTAGACCTTGCCGGTATCCGAGGTCAGGTAGGTCTGTGCCATGATGTTGTCGCGGTCGTTGCGCGACACGTCCTTGAGCAGCTTTTCGAAATCGTCGCAGTAACGATCGACGGCGGCGCGGAACTCCGCCTCCGACTGATATTTGCGACGGATCTCATCGAACGTCTGCTGGCCCTTCAGCGTGTAAAGACGGCGCGTGAAGACGTCGCGCTCGCCGCGCCGGTAGCGGTTCCACAGTTCGATCGAAGCATCGTGATCGATGGCGCGTGCGATATCGACGGAGAGCGAGTTCAGCGATTCCACCACATGAAGGGGCGAACGCGCAGCGGGAGCCGGGCGCGGCGCTTCGGCAGGCGCTGCCGGCTTGGCGTCGTCTTCGCGCGATGCACCGGTCAGGAGGTCACGCACCCAACCGCCCTGCGGCGTGCGGCCGTTGGGATCGCGCTGGCGCGGCGCTTGGTCTGCGGGACGTTCGAGGTCGAGCGTGCCGCGCAGCGCCGTCTCGCCCGAAGGCGCCTGCGGTGCACGGCGCTGTTCGAGAGCCGGAGCCGGACGACGTGGCGGTTCGGCGGCGCGTGCGGCAGGCGCTTGCGGCGCCGGACGCAGGTTGCGCTGTTCCGAACTGTCGGTGCCGCGCCCAGATTTGGCAACGATTTCAGAAAGTTCCTTCAGCGCGTTGATCTGCTCGGAAACGGCACGGCGGATAGCCGTGGTTGATTCCTTTGCCTCTTCCGGCATCTCGATGACGCCTTTCTTGAGCTCAGCCCGGGTGAGGTCGAGCTCGCTCTTGATCGAGCCAGCGGTACGCCGCATCTCCTCGGTCGCATCGGCAAAGCGCTTGGTGGCCGAATCGACCACTTCGGAAATCGCGGTACGGATCTTGTCGGCGGATTCCAGCGTCTTGCCTTCGGCGTTCTGCAGTGTCTGGCCGACCAGATTCTCGAACGAGCGCATGACCCTTTCGAGATCTTCCGACTTCTTGACAAGGCCGACGGCGAGGTCCTCCAGCGACGATTGCCTTTCGAGCGTGTGCTCTAGATTGCTCTGGGCCGAGCTCAACAGGTCCGAGGCACTGGAAAGCAACCGGCTGTGCTCGTCGAACTTGGTGGCGATTGAAGCAACCTCGCGCAAGGTCGACGACGACAGCTCGGTGAGCCGCGTCGTGTTCGAATCGACCAGGCGCGCCGAACTGGCGAAGGTCTGCGCGGTCTTTTCCGTGGTCGCGGCGAAGCTTTGCGTGCTGCCGGTCAGGCGTTCGTCGACCTGGCCGAGATTGGTCGCCGCCTGCTCGATCAACTGACCGAGCTGCGAGCTGGAGGTGGTCATGCGGCCGATGAGGTCGGCAACGCTGTCGGCAAGCGTCGAGCGCGCACCTTCGACGGCCGACAGGGTTTCGGCCGTACGGCTGGCGAGGGCGTCAACGAGGGCAGCGTTTTGAGTGCGCAGCTTCTCGGTCGCACGTTCGGTGACCTCTTCCATGCTCTTTTGCAGCTCGGAGCCGCCCTGGGCGAAGCGCTCGACCAGAGGCCGTGCCGTCTCGTCCAGGATTTTCGATATTTCGGCCGAACGTGCCGCAAGCATCGTACTGAGCTCGCGAGTATTGGCACCGATGGTCTTTGCAGCGTCGTTGGTGCTCTGGCCGATATGCTGGCCGACCGCGGTGAAGGTTTCGGCGATCGTGTTGGCACGCGAGACCAGCTGCGCCTCGGCATTCGAAACCTGTTCGTTGAGCCTTTGGCCCATTGTCTCGGCGGAGTAGGCGAGGCGGTTCTCGACGCTGGCGACCTGCTCCTCGACGCGGGCGGCTGTAACAGCAGCACTCGATGCCAGGCGTTCGTCGGCACCGGCAAGCACCTGCTCGATTTCACGGGCATGGACGGCGAGTTCCTGGCCAGTCTGCCTGGCGCGTTCGGCAACCCGCTGCTCGGTGCTGGTGAAGGCGCCGACAATGGTGTCGGCATGTTCGCCGATGGCGGTGCTGCTGTCGGCGATACGGGACACCAGGCGATGATCCGCCTCCTCGAAGATGCGGCCGATCTCGGACGCGCGGGCCGAAAGTGCTTCGGACCCTTCGGCAATACGCGAGATAAGTTGCTGGTCGGCGGCATCGAAAATGCGACCGAGGTCCGACGCGCGTGCCGCGAGAGCTTCGGCGGATTCGCCGATGCGCACGCCCAGCCGCTCGTCGGCTGTTTCGAAATTGCGCAGGATGTCGCCGGCACGTGCAGCCAGCGACTGGGCCGTTTCGATGGCGCGAGAGACCAGCCTGTGGTCCGCCGCGTCGAAGGTGCCGGCAATCTCACTTGCTCTGGCTGCCAGCTGATCGGCCGTCTCCTGGGCACGCGCAAGCAAGGTGTTCGACGTGTTGTCGACGCGGGCAATCAGTGCGCTCGACGTATCCTCGGCGCGCGCGGCAAGGCGACGATCCGCCTCTTCAAAGGTGCGGGCGATGTCCTCCGCCCTGGCGAGCAGGGCCGCCGAGGTCTGCTCGGCGCGCTCGGCGATCTTGCGGTCGGCATCGCTGAATGCCGCGCCCGCCTGCTCATGCAGCGCACTGGTGACTTCCATGACCTTCTCGCGCAGCGCCCCGGCGACGAAGACCGCGCTTCTTTCGAGCACACTGCGAACGTTGTCGACACCCGTCGACAGCGCCCGCTCCATGGTGCTGGCGCGCTCCTCGATGACGCCTGTCTGCCGGCTGAACACCTGCTCGATCTTTTCTACGTCGGCAGCGATTGCATCGGAGATGTCGGTGCTCCTGGCGGCGATCTGGTCGATATGGCCGGACAGCGAACGGTCGACATCCTTGCGCGTTTCGGCGAGCCTGGAGAGATCGTCCTGCAATGCGCGGGTCAGCATGTCGCGGCCCTCGCTCAGCTTGCCGACATGACCGGCGACGATCTCGTCGACCTCGCTGCGGCTCATTGCAAGCCTCTCCAGGTCGGCTTCCAGCGCGCGCCTGAGGATGTCGCGGCCTTCCGCCAGCTTCTCGACCTGGCCGGCAACCAGCCCATCGATGCTCGAGCGGCTTTCGGCCAGCTTGGCGAGATCGTCCTCGAGCGCCTTGGACAGGGTCGAGCGGTCCTGGACGAGCTTCTCCGCGTGGGTTGCGACCAGGCTGTTGACGTTGCCGAGATCGGCTTCCAACGCACGCGAAAACTGGGCGCGATTATCGGTCAATAGTTGCGACTGGTCGGCGATGGCGCCCCTGATCGTGTTGAGATCGGCCTCCAAGGCGCGCTTGAGGATATCGCGGCCTTCGGCCAGTTTCTCGACCTGGCCGGAAACCAGTCCGTCGATGCTCGAGCGGCTTTCGGCCAGCTTGGCAAGGTCGTCTTCGAGCGCCTTGGTCAAGGTTGAGCGATCTTCCGCCAGTTTCTCGGACTGGCCCGCAATAACATCCTTGATGGTGTTGAGATCGGCCTCCAAGGCGCGCTTGAGGATATCGCGGCCTTCGGCCAGTTTCTCGACCTGGCCGGAAACCAGCCCGTCGATGCTCGAGCGGCTTTCGGCCAGCTTGGCAAGATCGTCTTCCAGCGCGCGCTTGAGGATGTCGCGACCCTCGGCCAGCTTCTCGACCTGGCCGGAGACCAGCCCGTCGATGCTCGACCGGCTCTCTGCCAGCCTGGCGAGATCGTCCTCGAGCGCCTTCGAAAGGGCCGAACGGTCCTCGGCGAGCTTGTTCATATGATCGGAGACGACGCCCCGCACGGCCTCGAGATCGGTCTCCAGTGCCCGCGACAGCTGACCGCGATCCTCCGCCAGCTTCTCGGATTGACTGGCGATGACGCCCTTGACGGTGCTCAGATCGGCTTCGAGCGCGCGCTTGAGGATGTCGCGGCCCTCGGCCAGCTTTTCGACCTGTCCGGCAACCATCACATCGATGCTCGAGCGGCTTTCGGCCAACTTGGCGAGATCGTCTTCGAGCGCCTTCGAAAGGGTCGAACGGTCCTCTGTGAGCTTGTTCATGTGATCGGAGACAACGCCCCGCACAGTCTCCAGGTCGCTCTCCAGTGCCCGTGACAGCTGGCCACGGTCTTCCGCCAGCTTTTCGGACTGGCTGGCGATGACGCCCTTGATCGCGTTAAGGTCCGATTCAAGCGCGCGCTTGAGGATGTCGCGGCCTTCGGCCAGCTTCTCGACCTGGCCGGCAACCAGCCCATCGATGCTCGACCGGCTTTCCGCCAACTTGGCAAGATCGTCTTCAAGCGTCTTCGAGAGCAGGCTGCGGTCATCGGCGAGCCTGCCAGAATGATCGGCGATCAGGCTCCTGATGTCGGACAGGTCGTTATCGAGCGACTGGGAAAGGCCGCTGCGGTCTTGCGCCAATTTGGCCGAATGCGCCTCGATGAGGCCATTGATGCCGGCGATATCGGCTTCCAGCGCACTGGCGAGTATGGCGCGGCCCTCGGCGATCTTTTCGACTTGACCGGCGACGAGGCCGTCGATGCTGGCGCGACTCTCTGCCAGCTTGCCGAGGTCGGCCTCCAGCGCGCGCGAAAGGATGCTGCGGCCTTCGGCGAGCTTGCCGACGTGCCCGGCAACCATTTCATCAATTATCGTACGAGCTTGCACGAGTTTTCCAGAGTCTTCGTTCAAGGCCTGGGCAAGCCTGTTGCGACCCTCTTCAAGGCTTTCGAGATGGCTGCCCAGCGAAGCGTCGATCGCTGCGCGTGATTCGTTTACCTTGCGCAGATCCTCCTCAAGGGCGCGCGAGATCAGGCTGCGGCCTTCGGCAAGCTTCTGCACCTGGTTGGCCACCGCTGCGTCGATTTCGGCGCGACCCTCGGCGAACTTCGCCAGATCGGCCTGCATTGCCGCCGCCATCCGGTCGCGGCTTTCGGAAAGCTTGTGGCTGTGGTTTTCGACGGCTTCCTCGATGCCGGCGCGAGCCTCGGCAAGCCGCTGGATGTCTGTATCGAAGGAACGCGATACGACATGGCGCGCCGCCTCCATGCGCCCGGCGAAATCGCCGGCGCGGGCTTCAAGCATGGTCGAGGTCGACGAAATGATGTCGGCCATGTCGGCGCCGATCTGGGTCTTGCCCTGATCGATCATCGCCGACAGCGTCTCCTTGCTATCCTGGAAGGTGTGGGCGATTTCGCGCGCGCGCTCGACCAGCGTCTCGTTGATCTGGCGTGCGCGAGCCTCCAGCGCGGCGTTGAGCTTCTGCGTACCGGTGTCGAGCGCCTCGGCGCGGGTCTGGAACTCGCTGATAAGCGCCTGGCCACGTTCAGCAAGCGTCCGCTCGATGCCGTTAAGGCTGGCTTCGAATTCGGAATTGAGCGTACGCGCGGCACCGCCGAGCAGCGACACCATGCCGGTCGTGCGGTCGTCGAGCAGGTCGGTCAGCGACCGCGTCAGGCCATCGGTGGTGTCCGTCAGTTTGGCGATGCGGGTGTCGAGCAGGCTGGCGAAGGCCTCGCCCGACGTCGACAGCCGGTCGGTGATCGATTCGAGCCGGCCTTCCACCGAATCGAAGATCGACATCGAGCTCCCGTTGATCCTGTCGATCAGCGTGTCGCCGGATTCGTTGATCGTCATCGACAGCTTGGTCGAGGCGTTGAGAATGCTGTCGCGAATGATATCGCTGGCGGCGTTGATCTCGTCCTTCAGCGTCTCGTGGGCGCCGGTGATCGAGGCGCGCACGCGCTCGGCATGGGTGACGACCGCTTCGCGCTCGCTGCCCAGCCCGTCGACCAGCGAGCGGATGCGGGACTCGTTCTCGGAGTAGGAGCGCTCGATCTGGTTCACCTCGCCGTGAACCAGCGTTTCGAGCTCGACGGCACGCGCAAGCGTGCGTTCGATGCCTTCGCCCATGGCCGCCACCTCGCGGCGAACCGCTTGGCCGATCATCATGACGCGATCCTGGGCAAGATTTTCCGGCTCGGCCAGACGGAAGGCCACCTCGGTCATCGACTGCGCGGCAAGGCGCATCTCCTGAGCGCGGCGAATCATCACGGCGAATGCCCAGAACAGGATGACGGGCACGATTGCCGCGACCGCCAGGCCGATCAGCTCGGGACGGGCGAAAAACTGATCGAAGGTGCGGATGTTCCAGATGCCAGGTCCGAACAACAGGTTCGCAAGGCCACCAGCGCCGGCGATCCAGGCCAGCGAAACGAAAGCCACGACCCAATAGATCGTGTTCGAGGCGCGCCGATTGAGGGTGTGCAGGAGCGTCTTATAGTCTTTTTGACGATCGTCGTTGGCCGGCGAGAAAGCGGCCGGCTGCGAGCCATTGCGCGTTGCGACAGGACGCAACTCGGCCGGCTTGGCTTTTGGCGCGGGATTTGCGTTCTGGCTTTGATTGGCGGCAGGTGCCGCGTTCTGGGCTTGGTCGGGGGCAGGTGCTTCGTTCTGGCTGCGACCTTCGCGCGCCAGTTCGTCGGCGGCTTGCGATATTTGCGCTTCCAGATCTTCCATGGATGCCGCGATGTCGAAGTCGCCGCCGGCATCGCCGCTCAGATCGATATCAAGTGCCTTTTCGAGTTCCCTGGCTACGTCGCTGTCGAGCGTTCTTGTCGTCGTTGGTTTCTTCGCCATGCCTTCGCTACCCTGTACAAGCTGCCGCGGGACTTATGGTTCTGCTTATTGATTCTGCCTAGCGTGTCCCGCGCAGGAGGCTGAAAATGGACCTGTCGTATCGTAATGACACAGCCGGGTAAAGAAAACATGCATTCCGCCCGATACGTAAAACTTTAAATATAAGGTTAACACAGCCGTGATTCCGGCGCCGTTATCGCGACATTTTTCCGGGCCAATCATTAACCCGTTGTCCACCGGATACGCCTAGTTTTTGCGGCGGTCGAAGAACGGAGTCTCAAAGTGATACGTGGCGAAAACGGCATTGCCTTCTCGATGCCCGGCGGCGACGTGTCGGGGACAGCCGGGGCGCGGCCGATCGACCTGGCGCATCTTGCGCGCCAGACGATGGGCGATCGGAGCCTCGAGCAGGAGGTGTTGGCTCTGTTCGTGCAGCAGGCGCTGTCGGTGCGCGACAAGATCGTCGATGCGGATGTCAGGCAGCGGCTGCTATTGGCACACGGGCTCAAAGGCTCGGCGCGCGGGGTCGGCGCCTTCGCCATTGCCGATTGCGCCAGTGCGATCGAATGCCGGCCCGAAGACGCCAGCACGCTGAAGCGGCTTGGCTCGCTGATCGAAGAAGTACGCGACTTCGTCGCCGCCATCAGCCGATAGAACTTATTCCCAAAACGCCACGCAGCGGCGCTTTCGCGCCGCAGTTGACTTGTCCGGCAGAGTGATTATGTCGGCTCAGACTCCCTTCAGGTGACAAATGACCAAGCTGACCTTCATCGCCCATGACGGCACGCATTTTGACGTGGATGCCGAAAACGGCTCGACCGTCATGGAAAATGCGATCCGCAATGCGGTGCCGGGAATAGAAGCGGAATGCGGCGGCGCCTGCGCCTGCGCGACCTGCCATGTTTATGTCGACGAAGCCTGGACGGCGGAGGTCGGCGAGCCGGAAGCCATGGAAGAGGACATGCTGGATTTCGCCTACGAGGTCCAGCCGAACTCACGGCTGTCATGTCAGATCAAGGTGCGCGACGCCCTCGACGGGCTGGTCGTGCGCGTGCCGGCTCGCCAGGGCTGACGCCGATTTTTGCCGCTGCCGCTTGGCAGCGGGCCAATGGTCATGCAGTGTCGCGCCGTTTTCCCATAAAGGCGCATGCTTCATGACAGCTCTCACCAAGACGGACGTACTCATTGTCGGGGCAGGGCCTGTCGGCCTGTTTGCCGTATTCGAGCTCGGCCTCTTCGACATGAAGTGCCATCTGATCGACATACTCGACCGGCCCGGCGGGCAGTGCGCCGAACTCTATCCGGAAAAGCCGATCTACGACATTCCGGGTTGGCCCTCGATCTCGGCGCAAGGTCTGGTCGACAAGCTGCTTGAGCAGATCGCGCCGTTCAAGCCCGAATTCACCTATAGCCGCATGGTTTCGAGCCTGGAAAGACTGGAGGACGGCAGTTTCCGCGTCACTTCCGACGAAAACGAGGTGTTCGAAGCCAAAATAGTAGTGATCGCCGCCGGCGGCGGCTCTTTCCAGCCGAAGCGGCCGCCGATTCCGGGCATCGAACCCTATGAAGGCAAGAGCGTGTTCTACTCGGTGCGCCGGATGGAGGACTTTCGCGGTCATGACCTCGTCATCGTCGGCGGCGGCGATTCGGCGGTCGACTGGACGCTGAATCTGCAGCCGGTGGCCAAGAGCGTGACGCTGGTGCACCGGCGGCCCGAATTCCGGGCAGCGCCCGACAGCGTCAACAAGATGTATGCCATGCAGGAGATGAAGGAGCTGGAATTCCAGGTTGGACAGGTGACTGGCCTGACCGGCAACGACGGCCAACTCGCCTCCGCCATCATCAAGGGGCCGGAGGGCGATATCGAAGTGCCGTGTACGCGGATGCTGCCGTTCTTCGGCCTGACGATGAAGCTCGGCCCAATCGCCGAATGGGGCCTCAATCTCCACGAGAACCTGATCCCGGTCGACACCGAAAAATTCCAGACGTCGGTGCCCGGCATCTTCGCCGTCGGCGACATCAACTGGTATCCCGGCAAGTTGAAGCTGATCCTGTCGGGCTTCCATGAGGTCGCTCTAATGGCGCAAGCAGCCAAGCGCATCGTCAGCCCCGGCGAGCGCATTGTATTCCAGTATACGACCTCGTCGACCAGTCTGCACAAGAAGCTCGGCGTGGTCGACTGAACCTCACTATACGCTCGTCGGGCCGGTCTACTCCGCCAAGGCTGGGGCCACAGCCTCGGCATGGCCGCGAAGCGTTTTTTCCGGCATCAGCCAGAGCGTGATGAACGACAGCAGCAAGGTCGCGGCCGCGGCAAGAAAGATCATCACGAACGGTATGGCGGAGGCGATATGGCCGGCCGGCTGCGTGCCTTCGCTGGCCAGCGGCAGCCCGTAACCAAGGGCGACGGCACCAAGCATGGCGACGCCAAGCGCGCTGCCCAGCGAGCGCAGGAAGGTGAGCACGCCGGTCGCTACGCCAAGGTGCATGCGATCGACGGCGTTCTGGACCGAGACGGTGGCAACGGGAAAGGTCGTGCCTGTGCCCAGCCCTATGCAGGTCGTCAACACCTCGACAAGCAATAGCGAGGCATTCCCGGCGATCAGGCTGAGCACGCCGAGGCACAGGATCGAGAAAACGGTGCCGATCATGGCAATGCGCTTATAGTGGAAAAAGCGCGGGATCATTCGCGCGCTGAACGTCGCACCGGCCACCGTGCCGAGCATCAGCCCAAGCAACGCGGTGCCCGATTCGCTGACTGACAGGCCGACGACCGATTGCAGGTAGACCGGCAGATAGACCGACAAGCCGACATTGGCGGCCTGCAGCAGGAACATCGACAACGTGCCGGCGAGAACGATCGGATTGCCGAGCACTTCGAGCGAGATCAGCGGTTCGGCCGCGCGCATCAGCCGCAGCGCGAACGCGCTCCAGAACACCGCCGAGCAGGCGAGCAGCCCAAGGATTTCAGGTGACAGCCACGGATACTCGCTGCCGCCCCAGTTCAAGGCAAGCAGCAGCAGCGAGGTGGCCGCGACCAGAAGCAGCGCGCCGAGGCCGTCGATGCGGTGATGCTTTGCGGCGATCGGCAGCTTCTTGAGCGGGTTGTTGATGATCGCCATCGCCAGCAGCCCGAGCGGAATGTTGATCCAGAAGATCAGCGACCAATGCAGATGTTCGGCGAAGGTGCCGCCGAGCAGCGGCCCGGCGATGCTGGCGACAGCCCAGGTGCCCGAGATCCAGGCGGCGTAGCGAGCCCGCTCGCGCGGCGGCACGAGGTCGCCGATCACGGTCTGCGTCAGGGCGAAAAGACCGCCGCCACCGGCGCCCTGGATCGCCCGGCCGACAACCAGGACCAGCATGTTGGGCGCCGTGGCGCTAACCAGCGACCCGGCGAGAAAGATCAGGATTGCCGCATAGACGGTCGGCCGGCGGCCATAGATGTCGGAGATCTTGCCGTAGAGCGGCGCCACGGCGGTCGCGGTCAGCAGATAGCCGGTCACGATCCACGGCAGATATTCGGCATGCCCGAGCAGACGTGCCATCGTCGGCATCGCCGGCGCAACGATGGTCTGGTCGAGCGCCGCCAGCAGCATCGACAAAAGCACGCCGCCGATAATGGCGTTTTTCTCGGTTTCGGTCAGCGGCGTGCTGGTTTCCACCATCGCTTGCTTGTCAATAGCCTGGTCCATATCCATTCATCCATTACACTTGCATGCACGTCCGGGACGGCTGGAGTGCGTCGAGTGTGCAGATTGGCCCGTGTACTCGTGCCTTTGGGACTGAGCCTTGCGAACTTGACATATGTCGTTCGCTATAGGCCGATTTCGACAGCGGCTCGAAAGTTTTTCGAAGCTGGCACCATGCTTCGGCAAAATTGGCTTTGTTCCAAATTGGCTTTGTCCAACGACGCGGAGTTCAGCCGGGAGCGAGCCGGCCGTTCTCAATGCGCTCGATGCGATAGTGCAAGAGCCGCAGGATACGGCTTTGGAAATTGACGCTTTCGACACGATCGAAGCGCATCTGCTCCTGGTCGTGCTTGGCAAGCATGACCGCTGTAATTTTCGCGGCCTTGGCCTTGGCCAGTTCGCAGGTCTTTTCCGGGTAGCTTGCCTTCAGGGCGTCTTCGAGTTCGCGGCCATGGTTCTTGGCAATCTCGACGTGGCGCTCCTCATGGCGCTTGATGTCGGCGGATAACGTATCCCAGAACAGCCTGACGCCGGCATCGGCTTTGCGCGGACGGCGCCACTGCGGAAGGATCACCTTGACCTTGACGGTGACGACAGCGTCGGCAATCCAGCACGAGCCCGGGTTTTGCGCATAGCTGACGCGGGTGGTGAACGCCATCTGGGTAGCGCCTGGATGCCGCGACCCGGTGCTTTTCACCTGAGGCCCGAGTCTCGACAGCTGGCTCTCGATGTCGTCGAGCGTCCTGCCGCCGATCGGGAAATAACTATATGTCTTGACGAGAGTTGCAGCGCCGGCCGGGAATGCGGTCAGCGCGAACATCAGCGCGCAGAGGAGGGATCGTTTCATCGTGTTGCCTCTTTCCCCACCTTGCTTTACCGCCGTCCTCGGCGCAACGGAATTGATCCCCGGCCACGCCGCGGGATCGAACATGGTTGATGGGCAATGATGACAGGGCGATGGCAGCTGGCGCATGGGCGCCATCTCGACCTTGGCAGTAAGGCCGTGGTCGTCGGCATCCTCAACGTCACGCCGGACAGTTTTTCCGACGGCGGCCTGTTCGATGTGCCGGAAAAAGCGGCGGCCCAGGCGCGCCGCATGGTGGAGGAGGGGGCCTCCGTCATCGACATCGGCGGAGAATCGACACGTCCCGGGGCGTCTGGGGTCTCCGCAAAGGAAGAGCAGGCCCGCATATTGCCGGTCATCGAGGCGCTCGCGACGTCTGGCGGAATGCTGATCTCGGTCGATACCTATCGCGAGGATACGGCCCGGCTTGCCGTCCAAGCCGGCGCACATATCGTCAATGACGTCTGGGGCCTGCAGCGCGAACCGGGCATTGCCCGCGTCGCGGCCGAAACAGGCGCTGGGCTTGTCGTCATGCACACGGGACGGGACCGGCAGAAACTGCCCGACGTGATTGCCGATCAGCTCTTCTTCCTCAGAAAGTCGCTGGAAATCGCGCGGAGGAGCGGTGTTGCCGACGATCATATCGTGCTCGATCCGGGCTTCGGCTTCGCCAAGGAGACGGCCGCGGAAAATCTTGACCTGATGGCACGGTTTTCCGAGCTTCGTGCGCTGGGTTTTCCACTGATGGCCGGCACATCGCGAAAGCGCTTTATCGGCACCGTCACCGGCCGCGACGCGGCCGCAAGGGCCGCCGGAACCGCGGCCACCAGCGTAATCCTGAGGCTCAAAGGCGCGCATCTTTTTCGCGTACACGATGTCGCAATCAACGTGGACGCGTTGGCCATCGCCGATGCTATGCTGGCACGTGAGATCGGGGAAAGCTGAGCCATGTATGTCATCCGCATGAAGAACTGCGCCTTCTTTGCCCGGCATGGTGTGCTGGACGAAGAAGAGACGCTCGGCCAGCGCTTTTATGTCGATGCGGCACTCACGGTGGATCCCGGGCGGGCACTGGTCGAGGATTCCATCGAGGACACCGTCAATTACGGCATCGCCTTTGCAGTCATCGAAAAGATCATTACCGGCGAGCGGCGCTTTCTGATCGAAGCGCTGGCGCTCGAAGTGGCGAGGGCGCTGACGGCGCGGTTCCCGCAGATCAAAAAGGCCGAGATCACGGTGCGCAAGCCGAACGCCCCGGTGCCGGGTGTGCTCGATCATGTCGAGGTGACCGTTGTCTGGCCAGAATAATACCGTCTATCTCAGCCTTGGCGGCAATCTCGGTGATCCGGCAAAGTCGATGGCTGCGGCACTGGGCATTCTGGATGCCGACGAGAGCACGCGCGTCATTGCCGTTTCGTCGCTCTACCGCACGCCGCCCTGGGGCAAGCTCGATCAGCCGGATTTCCTCAACGCGGCGGCCGAAATCTCGACCGCGCTCGCGCCGCGGGCTTTGCTCGACCTTTGCCTCGACGCCGAGCGAAAACTGAAGCGGGTGCGCGAGGAGCGCTGGGGTCCACGCCTGATCGATATCGACATTCTGGTGTTCGGCGACCGCATCATCCACGAGACCGGACTGGAGGTGCCGCATCCGCGCATGCTGGAGCGCGCCTTCGTGCTGGCGCCGCTGGCAGAAATTGCGCCAGAGCTTGTGGTCGACGGCAAGAGCGTGTCGGAGCGGCTGGCCGCCGTCGACACGTCGGGCATTGAACGGCTACCGTCGGGCCAGGATTGGTGGAAGACCTGACGCTGCCGCCATCGGTGCCTGAATCAGCCGGAAAACCCACCTCCGTCGAGGAACATTTGTTCGTCTGGTGTCGTCTCGCGGCCAAGCATCCTGTTTCGATGCGGAAAGCGGCCGAAGCGCTGGATGATGTCGCGATGCTCGATCGCATATTTCAGGTAGGAGGGGGCTTTGGCGGCGGTAAGCTCCATCGATCTGAGCTGATCGGCGAGGTCCTCCGAATGCTCATAGGGCAAATAAAGAAAGACGCGGAGGTTTTCGTCGAGCGCCAGGTCATGGCCGGCGGCGATCGCTTTCCGGGCGAAATGCCGCGCCAGCGGGTCCGTGGCGTACATGTGGCCGGTGCCGCGAAAGCAGTTTCGCGGAAACTGGTCGAGCAGGATCATCAGTGCCAGCGACCCTTCGGCGTGTTCAGACCAGCCGTCGCATTCGCAGCGCGCGGCGGCGAAGTGCAGATCGAAAAACCGGGTGCGGAAGTCGGTATCAAAGGCGTCGTTCTTCTCGAACCACGCGTCCTCCCCCGCGTCGCGCCAGAATCCGGCGACGGAGAGAGCGCGCTCGTCCAGTTCGTTCATCATTCGCGTCGTTCCAAGGTTTAATCGGCCGGTTCGGATTTCTGCAGCACGCCGGCGGTCTCTTCGTTGAGCGCCTGGCCCGCGCGCCGTGGCGTGCTGAGCGGCGTCGGGATGGGCGTGCCGATATTGCCTTTGAGGAAACGCCGCCCGGCGCGAATGCCTTCGGCCTGTTGAAGTTCGAAACGGGCAGCATCGCGGCGGCGGACGTCCTCGACTACCTCGGCGACCTCTTCCGGGTCGACGCCGAGGGCTTCCAGGGTCGAGCCGCCGAAGACAAGCGCCGATTCGAACGTCTCGCGGAGCTGATAGTCGACGCCGGCACGAATGAGCTGCAACGCCGTGCCGCGGTCGAAGGCCCGTGCCAGCACTGTCAGCAAGGGAAACTCCGCCTTGATCAGTTCCGCGATGCGCACGGCGGCATCGGGCTTGTCGACACAGATCAACACGGCGCGTGCCCGCCCGGCTCCCGCGGCCCGCAGGATGTCCAGCCGCGTGCCATCGCCATAATAGACCTTGAAGCCGAAATCGGCTGCCGCCTGGATCATTTCGACCTCATTGTCGATGATCGATACGTCGATCCCGCGCAACAAAAGCGGCTGGCTGGCGATCTGGCCGAACCGGCCAAAGCCGATGATCAGCACGCTGCCGGTCAGGCCGTTGGCGACATCGACGCCCTCGAGCGACTGCTCGTCGCGCGGCGTCAGATACCGCAGGGCTATGATTGCCAACGGCGTCAGCACCATGGAAATGATGACGATGGCGGTCAGCATCGCATTGGCCTGGCTATCGATGATGCCCACCGCCGCCGCTGCGGAATAGAGGACGAAGGCGAATTCGCCGCCTTGCGCCATGAAGACCGCGCGTTCGAGCGCTTCCCGGTGGCCGGTTTTGAGGACGCGGGCAACGATATAGATGCCGATCGCCTTCATCAGCATGTAGGCGACGACATAAATGGCAATGAGCTGCCAGTTGACGACGACCACATGCAGGTCGAGCGACATGCCGACGGCGAGGAAGAACAGCCCGAGCAAAATGCCGCGGAACGGTTCGATGTCGGCCTCCAGCTGGTGGCGGAAGGTCGATTCCGACAAAAGCACGCCGGCCAGGAAGGCGCCCATTGCCATCGACAGGCCGGAAAGCTGCATGGCAAGCGCTGACCCGAGAACGACCAGGAGGGCGGCAGCGGTCATCACCTCACGGGCGCGCGCATCCGCCAGGATACGAAAGAACGGATTGAGCAGATAGCGCCCGGCAAGCACCAGCCCGACGATCGCGGCAAGGCCGATGCCGACCTCCGTCAACCGATCCGACAGGCTCATATCGGCGCCGCCCGGCGCGAGGAAGGCGATCAGCGCCAGCAGCGGCACGATGGCCAGGTCTTCCAAAAGCAGGACCGAAACGATGCGCTGGCCCTTGGGCGTGGCCAGTTCGCCGCGTTCTTCCAGCAATTGGATGACGATGGCCGTCGAGGTGAGCACGAAACCGGCGCCGGCGACGAAGGATTGCGCGATCGGAAAACCTCCCGCCAGCCCGACGCCGGTCAGTAGGACCGCGCAGACGCCGACCTGCAGCGCGCCAAGCCCGAAAATCTCGCGGCGCAGGCCCCATAGCCGTGACGGCTGCATTTCCAGCCCGATGATGAACAGGAACATGACGACGCCGAGTTCGGCGACATGAAGAATGGCTTCCGATTCGGAAAAAATGCGCAGTCCGAACGGGCCGATCACGACACCGGCCGCCAAATAGCCGAGGATGGAGCCGAGTCCCATGCGCCTGAAGATCGGTACCGCAACGACGCCGGCGGCAAGCAGCGCCACCACCTGAATCAGATCGCCGTTGGATGCCTCTGCCGCCATGCCTGCCGTTCCGCTCTCTTGGGAGTCAAGCGGCCAAGATAGGGGCTTCGGGGCGGATCGAACAGTGCGAATGCGGCGCATTGTGAAGGCGATATTGCAGGCGCACTGCACAGGATAATGGGGTGCCTGGCGTTGCTTGTTCCAGCGATCCGGCGCTAAGGACGCCCGGCTTCGGCCAGTGGAGGGTGAGCGACGATCAAGTCGCAGCCCTTTTTGAGGAGATGACTGACATGAAGACGTTTTTGCTGGTTGCCGTTGGCATCGCGGCGCTTGCCGGCTCGGCCTGTTCGAAGGCACCCGAGTGCACGACCGAGATACTGACCAAGAAGGCTCAGGACATGACTGCGGCACTTCAGGCTGCGATTACCAAGGATCCAGCCAAGGCAGCCGACCTCGGGGCCAAGGTCCAGGCGGTCACAACCAAATATCAGGGCGGTACGACAGCGGCCGAGGCCTGCAAGGCCTATGACGAGGTGATTGCCGCGATCAAGGGCTGAGCACTTAATTGCAAATCAAAAGAGGGCGGCGCCGTCTGGCCGCCGCCTTTCTCACGCTAAAAGTCAGTTCGGAGTTACGGAGCCGACCTCGACTGCATCGATCCGCTTCAACTTCATGCCGATGACCGGTACCAGCTGCTGGTCGACGCGCACGGCAACGGTCACCGTCATCGAATTGTCGTCGGGGACAAGCGCCTGCATAACGCCGCGCAACTGATTGCGATTTATGGTGAAAACCACCTTGTGCGCATCGACGACATTGCCACCGATAATGTCGAGGCCGGACCCGGCGGCCCCGCCCATAAAGCTGCCCTTGTAGCCCTGCCGGCCCTTGTGTTCGATCGTTGCCGACATCTGCTGGGTGAACATGCCTACCCGGCAGCCGCCGTCGAGCGACATGCCAACCTTGCCGTCAGGCGTCGAGCCGATGAAGCTGCAGGTGAATTTCGTGCCCTTGTATTTGCCGGCAACGATTTCCCCTGGGCCGACCCATTTGCCTTCGACCGATCGAAAGAACTGCTTGTCCGGTTCCGCCGCCGAGGTCTTTCCGGCAATGCCGACGGTTGCGACAAGCGCGAGCGCCACGGGCAGCCCGCTGGACAGAATAACGCTTTTCATCGACGACACCCGGCAACAAAGAGACTGGTTTGGACGCTTCCGACCATGGACAAGATTGGTTAATGCTTTGTCACCCCAAGGCGATAGTCACGTTCCGGAAGCGGATGTTTCTTTTTCTTTCTTTGCTGCAAAGGAGGTCAGCGCGGAGAGGAAATCGCCCAATCCGGGCCGCCTGACAGCGTAAAAGGGCAGGGGCCTTGCGGTTTCCATCGCTGCAATGCCGATGCGCGCAGTCATCATGCCGTTGACGACGCCTTCGCCGAGCTTGGCCGAGAGCCTGGCGGCAAGGCCGTGGCCAACAATCTGCTGGACGAAACTGTCGCCGACGGCGATCGACCCGGTGACCGCGAGATGGGCGAGAACGCTGCGCGCCAGGCGAAAAAAGCCAAGCGTGCCGGGGCGACCGCCATAGAGCTCCGACAGGCGGCGAATCAGCCGGCCGGCTTCGAACACGACGTAAGCGACGTCGACCAGCGCGCGGGGGCTGACCGCGGTCACCAGGGAGACGCGCTTCGCCGCTTCGAGAATCATCACCCTGGCGCGGGCATCGAGCGGGCCGAGGATCTCGCTCTCGGCCAGCCGCACCAGATTGCCGCCGTCAATGATCTC
This sequence comes from Mesorhizobium sp. M1328, assembly GCF_040318075.1. Classification (NCBI taxonomy): domain Bacteria; kingdom Pseudomonadati; phylum Pseudomonadota; class Alphaproteobacteria; order Hyphomicrobiales; family Phyllobacteriaceae; genus Mesorhizobium; species Mesorhizobium sp. M1328. Next base: position 101,281 of record NZ_JAMYLO010000012.1, read on the forward strand.
GCCGCGCAATTCGGCCAGCGAGCGCCTGCCGGCCGCGGTTTCGGGCTTGGCCGCGACAAATGCCGACAACTCGTCGACCACGGCGCGGGCGGCCTTCGGATCGTCACGGGCAATCGCATCGAGCGCCCGCTTTTGCAACTTTTCGACCTCGGCAAGGCGGGCAATCGCCATGAACTCGCGCACGAGGATGATCAGAAGCGCCAGGATGGCGATCGCGGCCATACCGGCAGCCAGCCAGCCCAGCCACTCGGCGCGCTCGAACAGGTCGCGAATCAGCTGGTCGGTCCAGAGGCCGACGGCGAGCGAAACCAGAACGCCCAGCGCGCCAAAGAACAGGCTGCCAAGCAGCGAACGTTTTCGCGGCGCAATCGCCGGCGGCGGTTCGGCAGCGACGATGTCAGGCTCGTCGAAGACGTCGATCTCCGCCGGTGTGACCACGGCTAGATCCGCCTTCAGAGTACGCGGCTTTCGCGCCGGCGCGGCCTCGGACGCAGCATGGCGAGCCGTCGAATCTTCCTTTTGCTGGGGCTCCGGCTCGATGCGAAAGGCCGCCGGTCTGCGGGGCACACTCATGCGAGATGATCTCCGATCAGGAACTGCAGCGCGCGGTCGAGCCTGATATGCGGCAGCGACAGTGTCACGCCCTCGGCCGTGCGCTCGAGTTTCGGCGGGCGAAAGCGCACGAAGCGGATCGCGGGGTCGTCATTTTTCTGCCGGCGGGCCGATTCGGAAACGTCGAACACCGCATCAACTTTCTCCGGCAAATCTCCGGGAAATATGGCTGTTTCGGTCTTTCCGTCAAAGGTTTCGCCATTGATTTTTTCGCCACGCAATGGCGTGCCGATAATGACCGGCAAAGTCTCGCGGCCCTGCTTGACCGTGCCTTCACGGGTCGCGCGCATGGCCGCCAAGGCCACGACGTCGACGTCGGCGCCGGTGAAATTCGCTCGCGCCACGGCGCGGTCGGCTAGCCGCCGCACGATCGCCTGCAGCCGGTCGTGGCTTTCGTGGTGCAGATGGTCGGCCTTGGTCGCGGCCACCAATATGCGGTCGATGCGTCTTGAAAACAGGTCGGTCAGGAAGTTGCCCCGGCCGGGGCGGAAACAGGACAGGATTTCGGTGACCGCACGTTCCAGATCGGCCATCGCGCCGGGGCCGGCATTCAATGCCTGCAATGCGTCGATGAGCACGATCTGGCGGTCGAGACGCGTGATGTGTTCGCGAAAGAACGGTTTGACGACATGCGTCTTGTAAGCCTCGTAGCGCCGCTCCATCATCGCCTGCAGCGATCCCGAGCGGGCGCGCCGGCCGTCCAGATTCGGCAGCGGCGCGAAGGTGAGAGCGGGCGAGCCTTCAAGATCGCCGGGCATCAGGAAGCGGCCGGGCGGCAAGGTCGAAAGCGCCCGCTCGTCGAGCTTGCAGGCCTTGAGATAGGCGGCGAAGCTCTCGGCGAGACGGCGCGCCGTCATCTCGTCGGCCTCGGCGTTCGGGTCGACCGGATTGGAGAGCGCCCGCCATTCCCGCGAAAGATCGACACGCACCGGCAACACGGCCATCTCGAAGGCCTCACGCGAAAAATCGGCGTAGGACTTGCCGAGCAGCGGCAGGTCGAGCAGCCATTCGCCGGGATAGTCGACGATGTCGACCGACAATTTGCCGGCGGAAAACATGCGGGTCCAGCCAGAGGCCGATTCGTATTCGATGGTGAGCCTCAGTTCGGAAATCGCACGCGTCGAATCCGGCCAGACGCGGTCGTCGACAAGAGCCGCAATGTGATCCTCGTACTGGAAGCGTGGTACGGCGTCGTCCGGCTGCTCTTCGAGAAAGGCCCGGGCGACGCGCCCCGATTTTTGTGCCTCAAACAGCGGCAAGCGCCCGCCATGGACCAGATTGTGCACAAGGGCCGAGATGAACACCGTCTTGCCGGCGCGGGACAGCCCAGTCACGCCAAGACGCAGCGACGGAGCGAAAAGCCCGGCAGCGCGGCCTGACAACGTGTCCAAGGCAATCTTCGCCTCGTCGGTGAAAGTCGTCAGCGATGATGCCAAAATCTGTTCTCGCGGGCCGCTCAGGAACCGATATAGGCTTTGATGCGCGGCTTTGAAATGGCCTCAGATATCGGCAGGCGTCAGGAAGGCTTCGAGATAGCCGGCGCCCGGCGCAGACTCGGCAAGACTGCCGTTGAACCGGACCACCGCAAGTGCGGAGGCCGGGAAGCCGTGGTTCAGCATGGCCCGCGCGGTCTCCTCGCCGTCGCCTGAGAGCGCCATGGCGAGATCCTCAATCATCGGATTGTGGCCGATGACGAGCAGGGCATCCAGCCCGCCATTCTGCCGGATGGCGGCGAGGTACGCGGCGGCATCGTCGCTGTAGAGCGTGTCAAGGAACAGCACCCGGCCCGTGTCGGTGTGGCCAGCCAAGCTTTCCAGCGTCTGGCGGGCGCGCCTGGCGCTTGAGCAAAGGGTGAGGCCCGGTACGTATTTGCGGGAACGCATCAGCACGCCCATCGCTTCGGCGTCGGCGAAGCCGGATGCGTCGAGCGGGCGGTCGAAGTCAGCCACGCCAGGCAGCGCCCAGCCGGCCTTCGCATGCCTCAGCAGGTAAAGTCTGGTCACCGGATCCCCGTTGTGCCGGGCACCGAACCCGTCAACACGCCGCAGGATTTGCCATCAGAAGAGCTCCGTGCGCAATGGCAAGCGCCCCTCAAGCATAGCGAATCATGTACGGATTCGGTCGTATTCTTCGCAAAAGGGCATCGCAGATGCTGGTTTGTCCGGGACTAACAATTGCGTGAAACTGTCGTCGATTGATCTTGTGCAGTTTTCGGTCCGCGAATATATAGGCGCCAAATTTGGGGCTTGTTGGGTGAGTCGAATGAACGACATCGTTACCGCCGATTACGTACCCTCCGAAGACGAGCCGTTCATGAACGAGCGGCAGAAATCCTACTTTCGCATGAAGCTCGTCACCTGGAAGAACGACATCTTGCGCGAAGCGCGCGAAACTCTCGAAATCCTGCAGCAGGAAAACGCTAACCACCCCGACCTCGCCGATCGCGCCTCCTCGGAAACCGACCGCGCCATCGAACTTCGCGCCCGCGATCGCCAGCGAAAACTCATCTCGAAGATCGATTCCGCCCTCCAGCGCCTTGACGAAGGCACTTACGGTTATTGCGAGGAGACGGGCGAGCCGATCGCGCTGAAGCGGCTCGACGCGCGCCCGATCGCCACGTTGTCGATCGAGGCGCAGGAGCGCCATGAGCGGCGCGAGAAGGTCTACCGCGACGACTGAGTCGGCGGGAAAAGCAGCGGCATCGGTAAAGCGTTCAAAATGGCCGGTTTTCCGGCCATTTTCATTGGCCGTTCGCTATCGGCCTATCTTTTCTGATTGGACAACTCGCCGAGGAGCTTCGTCATCTCGTCGTCGAGAGAGGGCGATGCCTTCGCCACCGGCTTGCTCGGCGTTTGGCTGAAGCGTGGCTCGTCGAGGGAAACCTCCAGCTCCTTCATCAGCGCATCGTCGATCGACTCATGCTGTGCCGGCGGCTCGTATCTTGCCGGGGAGTCCTGTTTTGCCGGCGGCGGCGCATGTCGCGAGGCATTGGCGTTGACGGATCCATAACTTGGCAACGGTGTGACGTTCGATGCCGGTTTCGGCGCCGGTGCCGGCATTGTTGCTGGCATTGTCGCTGTCTGGCGGGCTAGGACAGGGGTTGCGGCCACGCTTGCCGGCTGCGGCGGCGCTTGCCTCGCCGGCGCGGCTGTGGTCGAAGCCGACCTTGCTGCCGGCTGGTGGCTGTTGTCTCCGGTCAATGCCGGGCGCCGCAGCGCCGAGAGCCTGATGTCGCGCTCGACGACGACATCGGTCGGACCACCGATCAAGAGCAGGTGCTCGATGTCGTCGCGACGCACCAGCACTAGCCGCCGGTGACTGTCGACCGCTGTGGCATCCATGACAGCCAGCCGCGTCTTGCGGTTCCTGCCGCCGGCGACGAATGTTCCGAATGTCAGGCTGCGGACAAGCCTGATGATAAGAAGAATGATGAGCAGAAGGACAAGTACTGCAAACGTCCATAGGATTGCTGCGGCATAACCAGGACCCGCCACGCCATCCAGCCATTGCAGCATTGGTTCCCCCAAAATCAGCTTTCGAAGAGTGGCGACACTAGACTGTTGCGGCAGGCCACCGCAAGTTGCCTTTCACGCTTCGTGAACAGCTTGAAACGCCGGGAGCCGAACGGCGTCATTTTTAGCGGACATCTGCAGCCGGGCCTTTTCCCGACCCTGAGAATATGATTCAACCGACACCGGAATTCACGAGCAGGGGGCACATGGCCAAGGAAGCGCGCGGCGATTTCTATCCGGTACCTATCGTCGACCAGAACACGCGACCGGGTGCGGTCACCCGGCTGATCGTCTTCATCGTCGTCCTGACTGGGGCAGCGATCGTCTTCGGCCTTTTCCGTGAGCGACTTGGCGATCCATTCCTGCTCGGCATGCTTGGCGTGCTGGCGATGATCGGTGTCGGCTTTCTATTCGCCACTGCGATCGGCTTCGTGCATATCACGCCGCGCTCGACAAGCGACGAACTGTCGAAAGCTTTCGTCGATTCGATGTCGCAAGGTCTCCTGGTCACCGACACCAAAGGCCGTATCATCTACGCCAACCGGACTTATGCTGATATGACGGGTGCCGAGTCGGCCGCCGACCTCAAGACGGTCGAAGGTTTGCTTTCAGACGTTCCCGAGGCCTCGGTGACCATATACCGGCTGGCGTCAGGCCTGCGCGACGGCCAGCCCGGCGACGGCGAGTTTCGGCTCGCGCAGTCCATTCGGCTAGGCGCCGAACCGGGCGCGCGCTGGTACCGCGTCCGGGCCCGCGCCTTCAGCGTTCCCGGCCAGCGGCTGCCGATGCTTGCCTGGCAGCTTGCCGATATCTCGCGGGAACGGGCCGAGCAGGAGCGGTTCTTTCTCGACCTGCAAAAGGCCATCGATCACCTCGACCATGCGCCGGCCGGTTTCTTTTCCGCCGACCAGGAAGGCCGCGTCACCTATATCAACGCGACCCTCGCGGAGTGGCTGGGCATCGACCTGGCCAGCTTCACCCCCGGCGCCATCACGCTGCCGGAGATCGTCGCCGGCGACGGCATGGCGCTGGTCCGTTCGGTCAAGGCCGATGCGGGTACCACGCGCAATGCTGTTATCGATCTCGATCTGACGACGATGACCGGCGAGGCGCTGCCGGTGCGCTTCATGCATCGTGTCTCGGCCAGTCGAGAGGGCCTCAACGGCCCGACTCGCACCATCGTGCTCAACCGGACGCAAGGCGAGGACGCTTCGGCTGACCTCCGCGCCTCGGAAATACGCTTCACGCGGTTCTTCAACTCGACGCCGATGGCGATAGCCGGCGTCGACCACGCCGGCCGCATCCTGCGCACCAATGCGCCGTTTCTGTCGCTGTTTTCCTCGGTCGTCGACCGCGACGCGGTCGATCGGCGTGTGCGGCTGGATACGGTGATCCACGAGCGCGACCGGCCGGCTTTCGCCGCGGCGTTCGAAAAGGCACGCCAGCAACAGGCTGACATCGAGCCGATCGATACGGTGCTGCCCGGCAATGAGGAGCGCCACATACGCTTCTACGTCAACGCGGTCGCAGACGGTACCGGCGGCGAAGGCGCCGAGGAATCGGCCATCGTCTATGCCGTCGAGACCACCGAGCAAAAAGCCCTCGAGGGCCAGATGGCGCAGAGCCAGAAGATGCAGGCGGTCGGCCAGCTCGCCGGCGGCATCGCGCATGATTTCAACAATGTGCTGACCGCCATCATCATGGCCTCGGACCTGCTGTTGACCAACCACCGGCCGTCCGATCCGTCGTTCCCGGACATCATGAACATCAAGCAGAATGCCAACCGGGCGGCCTCGTTGGTGCGGCAGTTGCTGGCCTTCTCGCGCAAGCAGACCCTGCGGCCGGAGGTGCTCAACCTGACCGACGTGCTCGCCGATCTCAGGATGCTGCTTGCCCGGCTGGTCGGCAACGACATCAAGCTCAAGATCGACCATGGCCGCGACCTGTGGCCGGTCAGGGTCGATATCGGGCAGTTCGAGCAAGTGGTGGTCAATCTGGCGGTCAATGCGCGCGATGCGATGCCGGCCGGCGGCGACCTCACCGTACGCACCCGCAACGTCAGCGCCGGAGAGTGCAAGACCTTTTCCTACCGCGAACTTACTCCGGCCGACTATGTGCTGGTCGAGGTCGAGGACAGCGGCAGCGGCATCGCGCCTGATGTGCTGAAAAAGATCTTCGAGCCCTTCTTCACGACAAAGGAGGTTGGCAAGGGAACTGGCCTCGGCCTGTCCATGGTCTATGGCATCATCAAGCAGACAGGCGGCTTCATCTTCTGCGATTCCGAAGTCGGCAAGGGATCCGTGTTCCGCATCTTCCTGCCGCGGCACATTGCGGAGGCAAGGAAGGCGGGCGAGGCTGGAGAAGTGCCGGCCGCCCCTGCCAAGATCGCCGACTCAGCCAAGGATCTGTCGGGCTCGGCCACGGTGCTGCTGGTCGAGGACGAGGACGCCGTGCGCATGGGCGGCATGCGGGCGCTGAAGTCGCGCGGCTACACCGTCCACGAGGCGTCCTCGGGCGTCGAGGCGCTTGAAGTCTACGAAGCGCTCGGCGGCAAGGTCGACATCGTGGTGTCGGACGTGGTGATGCCGGAAATGGACGGTCCGACGCTGCTTGGCGAATTGCGCAAACGGCAGCCCGACATCAAGTTCATCTTCGTGTCCGGCTATGCCGAAGACGCGTTCGCCAAGAACTTGCCGGCCGACGCGCATTTCGGCTTCCTGCCGAAGCCGTTTTCGCTCAAGCAATTGGCCACGATCGTAAAGGACATGCTGGAATCCTGACCCTTCCAATGCTCCGCTTGCGCAATGTCGTGAGACTGCCATGATTGCAGGCGAAACGGGCGACGGGTTTTGGAAAGCATGCCGTGACGCCGCACAACGAGGCAAGCAAGGGCGACTACGCAAGCGCGGTGCTGCTGCCGGGCGATCCGCAGCGCGCTGAATGGATGGCGCAGACTTTTCTGGAAGCGCCGCGCTGCGTCAACCGCCGCCGCGGCGCGCTCGGCTTTACCGGGTTGTTTCGCGGCAAGCCTGTCAGCATCCAATCCACCGGCATCGGCGTCGCTTCGTTCCTGGTCTATGTGCATGAGCTGCTGGACTTCTATGGTGCGAAAACGTTGATCCGCACTGGTACCTGCGGTGGCCTGACCACCGAGATCGCGCTGCGCGGCCTGGTGATCGCGCAATCGGTGCGCGGCGAAAATGCGGAGAGCGGCCAGGTTTTTGGGCTCTATCGTGCCGATGCCGGCCCCGATCCGGCATTGTTGGCCCAGGCGTTGGCCCGGGCTGCGGAACTCGGCATCGACCATCGGGCCGGGCTGACCATCTGCAGCGATATTTTCTATCATCCGCTGGGGCGCGAACGCTTTGCCGAAGCACAGGCACAGGGCGCGCTCGCCGTGGATATGGAAACCAGCGCACTTTACCGCATTGCGGCCGATTTCGGCGCCCGGTCGCTGTCGATCCTGACCGTCGTCGACAATGTGGTAACCGGCGAGCAGACCGACTATTCCGAACGCCAGGGCCTTTTCACCGATATGACCCGGCTGGCGCTCGACCTGGCGGCGGAGAGCTAGGCGGCTTTCTACTTCGGAGTACGGAACCTCGCCAGGTTCCGCGCTTTTTTCAACGCTTTGTGCAGGTCGAGGCGGTAAAGGCGCCGTCTGGCTGCTTCATGATGATGTCGAAGGACGGGGTGGTTCCGCTTTCCAGCGTCGCCTGCGTAAGCGAGATCGAGTTGCCGCCACTGGTGTAGCCGCCCAGCGGACCCAGCCAGGTGATCACGCCGTCTGCATCCATCTGGTAATTGTAGCTCTGCGGCGCGATGCCGAAGCTCACCGGACCGCTATAGACGTTTCCCTTGATGGTGATGTCGCCGAGGCTGAGGAACATGCCGAGCAGGTAGACTTCGCAATGATAGGAGCCGTCCGGCAGCTTGCCGTCGCTGAAGCCGGCGCGCGCTACGGTCGTCGTCGCCAGCAGAAGCATGGCGGTGAAAATGCAAGAAGCTCTGAAGGCCATAGAGTCCCCCGTTAAGGGTTCGAACTTGCCTCATTTCGCTCCGGCGCTGCAATCCTCGCCAGCGCTCATATGATGCTGCTCAAAATTAGGGCATTGGCCTATATGTGAGTAAAACTTAGGCTGATATGGGTGATCCTTTCTCGTTTCGAACATGGCAGGCGAGGTTCATCTCCTGCGGCTAATACATTAACCGACTGACAGAGCTGGGAAATCTCAAATCCTCCGACCTTGCTCCCGTGATTGGCACAGCCGTTGCATGGTCTGTTCCGATGCAGTTAACCAGCTTGGGAGTTAAAAAGTATGAGGGGTAGTTTCTCGACATTAGCAAAAATGTTTTCGGCCGGCGTGGTCACCGCCGGCCTGCTGACGAGCGTTCCCGCCAAGGCGGCCGACGACACCATCAAGGTCGGCATCCTCCATTCGCTGTCGGGAACCATGGCGATCTCTGAGACGACGTTGAAGGACGCCATGCTGATGCTCATCGAAGAGCAGAATGCCAAGGGTGGCCTGCTCGGCAAGAAGCTCGAGGCGGTGGTCGTCGATCCGGCTTCGAACTGGCCGCTGTTCGCCGAAAAGGCGCGCGAGCTGATCTCGAAGGACAAGGTCGCGGCGGTGTTCGGCTGCTGGACCTCGGTGTCGCGCAAGTCGGTACTGCCGGTGTTCAGCGAACTCGACAACATCCTGTTCTACCCGGTCCAGTATGAGGGCGAGGAAAGCGAGCGCAACGTGTTCTACACCGGCGCGGCGCCGAACCAGCAGGCCATTCCGGCAGTCGATTATCTGATGAGCGAGGACGGCGGTTCGGTGAAGCGCTGGGTGCTTGAAGGCACCGACTACGTCTACCCGCGCACCACCAACAAGATCCTCGAGGCCTATCTGAAGGCGAAGGGCGTTGCTGCCGAAGACATCATGGTCAACTACACGCCGTTCGGTTTCTCCGACTGGCAGACCGAAGTCTCGGCGATCAAGAAGTTCGGCTCGGCCGGCAAGAAGACCGCCGTCGTCTCGACCGTCAACGGCGACGCCAACGTGCCGTTCTACAAGGAGCTCGGTAACCAGGGCATCAAGGCCGAGGACATCCCGGTCATGGCCTTCTCTGTCGGTGAGGAAGAGCTTGCCGGTCTCGACACCGCGCCGCTGGTCGGCCATCTCGCCGCCTGGAACTATTTCGAAAGCGTCGATACGCCCGAGAACGAGAAGTTCATCGCCGACTGGCACAAGTTCATCAAGAACGACAAGCGCACCACCAACGATCCGATGGAAGCCCACTATATCGGCTTCAACATGTGGGTGAAGGCGGTCGAGAAGGCCGGCACCACCGATCCGGACAAGGTCATCGACGCCATGGTTGGCGTCTCGGTGCCGAACCTGACCGGCGGTTATTCGACCATGATGCCGAACCATCATATCACCAAGCCGGTGCTGATCGGCGAGATCCAGGCCGACGGCCAGTTCGAGACCGTGTCGCAGACGCCGGGCCTGGTGATGGGCGACGAGTGGTCCGACTACCTGCCTGACTCCAAGGACCTGATCTCCGATTGGCGCGCGCCTCTGTCCTGCGGCAACTTCAACGTTGCCACCGGCAAATGCGGCGGCAAGGGAACCAACTGATCCTCCCGGTCTGTCCTCCCAGACCCGCAAGCCCTCCGGGCAGGCTCCTCCTCCAGCCTGCCCGGAGGCGACATTCAACCTTCAACAGCCACCAGAAACCAATGATCCTGATCCGCGCGATTGGCCTGATGCTGCTGCTCCTCCTGGGGACGCTGCTGCCGTCGAACGCCAGCGAAGCAGATCTGCGCGCCGTCATCGCCAAATTCGCCACCGCCGCCAATTTTCCGGCGATAGAAGCCGTCGTGCGCGAGCTTGCGGCATCCGGCGATCCAGCCGTCGAACGGCCGCTTGCCGCGCTTGCGGAGGGCAGCCTTTACGTCCGCAAGGCCGATTCATTGGTCTTTGTCGGCAAGGAGAGCGGCGGCGGCATCGAGCTGCTCGATGCGCTCACCGGCGAAAGATCGGGCGAAGTTGCCAAGGCCGACATCACCAAGATCAAGGTCAACAATACGCTGCGCCGCGTCATTCGCGATGCATTGGGCACGCTGACACTTGGCTCCAAGGACCCGGCCGTGCGCATTGCCGCCGCCGACACCATGTTCAAGACGCCGGACGCGGCGAACATCGAGCCGCTCGACACTGCGATCGCCAATGAGGGCGTGGCAAGCGTCAAGGCGCTGCTCGAACAGGCACGCGCCGCGTCGGTTCTCGTTTCAGACAGGCCGGAGGCCGACAAATTGGCGGCGATCGCGCTGATCGGTGCGCGCGGCGACCGCGATGCGGTGTCGCTGCTCACGTCGGTGGAGGCCAATTCCGAAGGTGCGGTGAAGGACGCGGCGACGGCGGCGATATCCAACATCAATTCGACGCTGGCGCTTTGGGATGCCGGCCAGAATATCTGGTACGGCATATCGCTCGGATCGGTGCTGCTGCTGGCGGCGATTGGCCTGGCCATCACCTTCGGCGTCATGGGCGTCATCAACATGGCGCATGGCGAGATGGTCATGCTCGGCGCCTACACGACCTTCGTCGTGCAGGAGGTGATCCGCAATTCCTTTCCCGGCCTGTTCGATTGGTCGCTGGTTATCGCCTTGCCGCTGGCCTTCCTGGTGGCGGCGCTCGTCGGCCTTGTCATCGAGCGCGGGCTGATCCGCTTCCTTTACGGCCGGCCGCTGGAGACGCTGCTGGCGACATGGGGGGTCTCGCTGATCCTGCAGCAGGCCGTACGCACCATCTTCGGGCCGACCAACCAGGAGGTCGGCAACCCGTCATGGATGTCCGGCTCGTTCAATATCGGCCAGCTTGCCGTGACCTGGAACCGGCTCTGGATCCTGGTATTCGCGCTCGGGGTGTTCGCGGTGCTGCTCTACGTGATGAAACGTACGCCTTGGGGGCTGCAGATGCGTGCCGTCACCGCCAATCGCCGCATGGCCGCCTCGATGGGCATCAGGACGCCATGGGTCGACGCCCTGACGTTTGCACTCGGCTCCGGCATTGCCGGCATAGCCGGTGTCGCGCTCAGCCAGATCGACAACGTCTCGCCCAATCTCGGTCGTGGCTACATCATCGACAGCTTCATGGTCGTCGTCTTCGGCGGTGTCGGCAATCTCTGGGGCACGCTGGTCGGCGCTTTCTCGCTCGGCATAGTCAACAAGTTCCTCGAACCTTACGCTGGAGCGGTGCTCGGCAAGATCGTCGTCCTGGTGCTGATCATCCTGTTCATCCAGAAACGCCCGCGCGGGCTGTTCGCGCTCAAGGGCAGGTCGGTGGAAGCATGATCACGGGACGCTTCTTTGCTGCCGGCGCCGACCGCCGCGTCGCCATCACCATCTTCATCCTGCTGGCGGTTGCCATCGTCGTGCCGCTGCTCAATCTTGCGGTCTCGCCGACAAGTGCGTTTTACGTGCCGTCCTATATCGTCGCGCTCACCGGCAAATACCTGTGCTACGCACTGCTCGCCTTGGCGCTCGATCTCGTCTGGGGCTATTGCGGCATCCTCTCGCTCGGCCATGGCGCTTTCTTCGCGCTCGGCGGCTATGCGATGGGCATGTATCTGATGCGCCAGATCGGCTCGCGCGGCGTCTACGGCAATCCGCTGCTGCCGGATTTCATGGTATTCCTTAACTACAAGGCATTGCCGTGGTTCTGGTATGGTTTCGACCATTTCTGGTTCGCGGCGGTCATGGTGCTTGCGGTACCCGGCCTGCTCGCCTTCGTCTTCGGCTGGTTCGCCTTCCGCAGCCGCGTCACCGGTGTCTATCTGTCGATCATCACCCAGGCGATGACCTATGCGCTGCTGCTTGCGTTTTTCCGCAACGACATGGGTTTCGGCGGCAATAACGGCCTGACTGATTTCAAGGACATTTTAGGCTTCAACGTGCAGGCCGACATGACACGCTCGGCGCTGTTCGCGGCCAGCGCCGTCATGCTGGCGTTTGCCGTCTTCGTCACCTGGGCAATCGTCGGTTCCAAATACGGCAAGCTTTTGATGGCAGTGCGCGATGCCGAGAGCCGCACACGCTTCCTCGGCTGGCGGGCGGAGAACGTCAAACTGTTCGCCTTCACCGTGTCGGCGGTGATGGCCGGCATCGCCGGTGCGCTTTACGTGCCGCAGGTCGGTATCATCAACCCCGGCGAATTCGAGCCGTCCAATTCGATCGAGGTGGTGGTGTGGGCGGCCGTCGGCGGGCGCGGCACCATCGTCGGGCCGATCATCGGCGCGCTTCTGGTCAATGCCGGTAAATCTTGGTTCACCGGCGTGCTGCCGGAATTCTGGCTGTTTGCGCTGGGCGGACTGTTTGTCGCCGTCACGCTGTTCCTGCCCAAGGGCATCATCGGCATGTGGGATTCCTGGCGCGGCAACGCAAAGGCGATGCGGGCAGCCTCGGCCGCCGAGGAAGCCGGCATCGATCCCGACGCGCCGGTGCCGCCGAAAATCGATCGCTCGGCGGCGAGAAGGCCGGGCGACTGGTCGGCCTCCGGCGCCGAACCGCAGCCAGCGGAGTGATGGCCTGATGTCGAAGAGCAACACCATCCTCTATCTCGACGGCGTGTCGGTTTCCTTCGATGGTTTTCGCGCCATCAACAACCTGTCGCTGGTGCTCGATAAGGGTGAGATGCGGGCGATCATCGGCCCCAACGGCGCCGGCAAGACGACGATGATGGACATCGTCACCGGCAAGACGCGGCCCGACGCGGGCGAGGTCTTCTTTGACGGCGAGGTCGACCTGACCAAACACGACGAGGCCGAAATCGCCATGATGGGCATCGGCCGTAAATTCCAGAAGCCGACCGTCTTCGAAAGCCACACGATCGAGGACAATCTGATGCTGGCGCTGAAAGGCCCGCGCTCGATCTTCCCGGCACTGTTCCATCGTCGCTCGGCCGCGGACGTGCGGCAGATCGACGACATTCTCGGCATCATCCGGCTCGGCGACAAGCGTGACGAGCTCGCCGCCAATTTGAGCCATGGCCAAAAGCAATGGCTCGAGATCGGCATGCTTCTGGCGCAGGATCCGAAGCTTCTGCTGGTCGACGAACCGGTCGCCGGCATGACCGACGCCGAGACCGAAGAGACCGCGCGGCTGCTTAGGGATATCGCGCGCGACCATTCGGTCATCGTCGTCGAGCACGACATGCATTTCGTGCGCGAGCTCGGCGTCAAGGTCACCTGCCTGCACGAAGGCTCGGTCCTTTCCGAAGGTTCGCTCGATTTCGTTTCGGCCGACGAGCGCGTCGTCGAAGTCTACCTGGGGAGATGAACATGGTCTGGCGCGTTCCGTTCCATCATTTCGACCTTTCGTTCTTCAGGCGTTGGAGAAAGCACTGACCATGCTCGAAGTCTCCAATGCCACGTTGCATTACGGCGCTGCCCAGGCGCTGCGCGGTGTCTCGCTGACAGCCGGCGCCGGCAAGATCACCTGCGTGCTCGGCCGCAACGGCGTCGGCAAGACCAGTTTGATGAGATCGATCGTCGGCCATCATCGGCTGACGAGCGGAAGTGTTGCCTTCGAGGGGAAGGCGCTCGACCGGAGCGCGGCGTATGATCGCGCCCGGTCGGGCATCGCATTCGTGCCGCAGGGCAGGGAGATATTTCCGCTGCTTACGGTGCGGGAAAACCTCGAATCGGGTTTTGCGCCGCTGAAGCGCTCCGATCGCAACATTCCCGGTCACGTCTTCGAGTTGTTTCCGGTGCTGAAGCAGATGCTCGCGCGCCGCGGCGGCGATCTGTCCGGCGGCCAGCAACAGCAGCTTGCCATCGGCAGGGCGCTGGTGATGCGGCCGAAACTGCTGGTGCTCGACGAACCGACGGAAGGCATCCAGCCGTCGATCATCAAGGATATCGGCCGCGCCATCCGCTATCTGCGCGACCAGGCAGGCATTGCCGTGCTTTTGGTCGAACAATATCTCGATTTCTGCCGGGAATTGGCCGACGAGGTCAATATCATGGACCGCGGCCAGATCGTCCATACCGGCCCCGCCGAGGATCTCGACCGGGCGGACGTGCGGAAGTTCCTGACCGTCTGAATTCTTATTGATTCTATTACTTTGCAACTCTGGCGCGCCGAAGATTGCGTGTTAGATTTTGCTTGGCCTTGGTGAGTCGGCCGCTTTCCGTACCAGTTTCAAATTGGCAGATCAGGGGAAGGCGCGGGCCGCGTCGGCATGCTTGCGCGCAAGCCGCTCCCTTCCAGCGATCTGTTGTCGTCCAACATTTCGGGTGCTTGGGAGCTAGAGCCAGTCGATGGAGCGCTATGTCGAGGACTACCAGAAACGACGACTCACGGAGCGCGTCGACATCCTAACAGCCATCAACATTCTGAAATCGCAGGGGTATGACCACGACGAACTCATCGCGGAGATCACAAAGGTCTTCTATGTCGATCTCGATGCTTTCAACGAGATCGTCAGGGTTGATCGGCGTTCGGACGAGCGCGCCGCATAGCCGGTAGTTGAGGACCCGGCCAGGCAGACCACCGACAGCGGGGGCGTCAGCCTGCGACCCGCTTCATCAGCGCGATGGCGCCGAATGGAGCGCGGACCTTGCCCTCGGTGATGAAGTAGACGAACACGTCACGTGGCTTGACCGGCGCCTCGGTTGAAGGATCGGCCCGCGGCAGGTCGGCCGGCACCTTGCCTTCCGCCCAGGTTTTTGCGCGCGCCGCCCATTCGTCGAGCGCCTTTGGCGTGTAGCAATCGGGATTGTGGTCGCTGCCGGTCTGCAGCCGCGCATAGATGAAATCGCCGGTGACGTCGGCAATCCCCGGATATTTGGCGTGGTCGGCATAGACGATGGCGGCCTTGTGCTTTCGCGCCAAGGCGGCGAACTCCGGCGCGACGAAGCTGTCGTTGCGCACCTCGACCGCGTGGCGCAGCGCAACGCCGTCCTGCTTTTCCGGCAACAGCTTGAGGAAGGCCTCGAAGTCGTCCGGGTCGAATTTCTTGGTCGGCGCGAACTGCCACAGGATCGGCCCAAGCTTGTCGCCAAGTGCCGCGACGCCCGACCCGAGGAAGCGCATGATCGATTCGCCGGCCTCGCCGAGCACGCGGCGGTTGGTGACGAAGCGGTTGCCCTTCAGCGAATAGACGAAACCATCCGGCGCCTCGTTCGCCCATTTGACGAAGGTCGGTTCCTTGAAGCTCGAATAATAGGTGCCGTTGACCTCGATAGTCGGCACCTGCCGGCTGGCATGATTCAGCTGCTTGGCCTTCGACAACTTGTCCGGGTAGAAGGACGTGTCCCACGGCTCGAAGGTCCAGCCGCCCATGCCGGCGCGGATTGTTCCTGATTGAGTCATGGTAGTCCTCCCGGTTTGCAGAAAAGGATCACGCGATGGCGGTCGTCTCGACGGCTTTCGCCATGTCGACGACCGTCCATCCTGGCCGATATGGATTGGGCCGGCGACCCGTTTCGCGAAAGCCGTAGGCCTTATACAACGAAACGTTCCGTTCCATTCTGGAATTGGTGTAGAGTCGGATTTCAGGCAAGCTCCACAGGCGCGTCTGTTGCTCGGCCCAGTCGAGCAGCCCGATGCCGAAACCCTTGCCCTGAAAGGCGGGCGCAACGGCGACGCTGAAGATCATTGTATGGTCCGCATGTCGTTCGAGAACGATCAGGCCAGCCGTCTGTCCATCTTGCTCCGAAAGCCAGACTTCGCCGCGGTGGATGCGCGGCGCATAGTCCTCGGTGACGGGGATCGGCGGCGCTCCGAACAGGGCAGTGTAGGGCGCGTATGCGTCGGTGGTGAGCGAGATCACCGTGGGGAGATCACCGGGACGAGCGGCTCTCATGATCAAAACTGGCCCGCGCCGGCAGCGGCCGCAATCACCTTGTCCATGCCGGCCGCGATCGCAGCGACGGCATTGCGACTGGCGTCGCCCAAGTCGTGGCGATCAGCCATCCAGTGCGCGTCATTGTAGGAGAGCCAGACCTTGCCTTGTTCGTCCTCCCAGGCCAGTGCCTTGACCGGCAGATCGATGCCGGCAAGCTGCCGGTCCTGCATCAGTGGCGTACCACCTTTCGGATTGCCGAAAATCAGGAGTTCGGTTGGACGCAGTGATGCTTCGACACTGCGCGCACCGGCGGCGTGATCGATGCGGGCGAAGACCAGCAATCCTGCACGTTCCACAGTCTCGACCAGGCGATCGATCGTTTCGGTCACGCCGAAGCGGCTTTGGACCGTGATGAGACCGTTCTTTGCCATCACTCCGCCGCTTCGCGCTTGCCTCCGGGGCGCCGCTCGAGCAATTCCCTCAGGAACTGCCCGGTATAGCTGCGTTTTTCGCGAACGATGTCCTCAGGCGTGCCAGACGCCACTAACTCGCCGCCGCCGTCACCACCTTCGGGGCCAAGATCGAGCACCCAGTCAGCGGTCTTGATCACCTCTAAATTGTGCTCGATGACGACGACCGTGTTGCCCTGGTCGACCAGCTCGTGCAGCACTTCAAGCAGCTTGGCGACGTCGTGGAAATGCAGGCCGGTGGTCGGCTCATCGAGAATGTAGAGCGTCTTGCCGGTCGCCTTGCGCGACAGTTCCTTGGCAAGCTTGATGCGCTGCGCCTCGCCGCCCGACAAAGTCGTCGCCTGCTGGCCAACATGGATGTAGCCGAGGCCGACCCGTTTCAGCGTCTCCAGCTTGTCGCGCACGCCGGGCACGGCGGCGAAGAAATCGACGCCTTCTTCGACCGTCATGTCGAGCACGTCGGCGATGGACTTGCCCTTGAACAGCACGTCCAGCGTCTCGCGGTTATAGCGCTTGCCGTGGCAGACATCGCAGGTGACATAGACGTCGGGCAGGAAATGCATCTCGATCTTGATGACGCCGTCGCCCTGGCAGGCCTCGCAGCGGCCGCCCTTGACGTTGAACGAGAAGCGGCCCGGCTGGTAGCCGCGCGCCTTGGCCTCCGGCAAGCCAGCGAACCAGTCCCGGATCGGCGTGAAGGCGCCGGTATAGGTGGCGGGGTTGGAGCGCGGGGTGCGCCCGATCGGCGACTGGTCGATGTCGATGACCTTGTCGAGGAATTCCAACCCCTCGATCCGGTCGTGATCGGCCGGATGTTCACGCGAGCCCATGATGCGGCGCGACGCCGCCTTGAACAGGGTCTCAATCAGGAAGGTCGACTTGCCGCCGCCGGACACGCCGGTGACGGCGGTAAACGTGCCGAGCGGGATTTCGGCGGTGACGTTCTTTAGATTGTTGCCGCGCGCGCCGACGACCTTCAGCCGGCGGTTCTTCTTGGCATCGCGCCGAACGGCTGGCGTCGCCACTTCGAGCTCGCCCGACAGATATTTACCGGTGATCGAAGCGGGCGTCGCCATGATCTGCTGCGGCGTGCCCTGGGCGATGATGTGGCCGCCATGAATGCCGGCGGCCGGGCCGATATCGACAACGTAATCGGCATGCAGGATGGCGTCCTCGTCGTGCTCGACGACGATGACCGTGTTGCCGATGTCGCGCAGATGCTTCAGCGTGTCGAGCAGGCGGGCGTTGTCGCGCTGGTGCAGACCGATCGACGGCTCGTCCAGCACGTAAAGCACGCCGGTCAGGCCGGAGCCGATCTGCGAGGCGAGCCTGATGCGCTGGCTCTCGCCGCCCGACAGCGTGCCGGAGTTGCGCGACAGCGTCAGGTAGTCGAGCCCGACATCGTTGAGGAAGCGCAGCCGCTCGCGGATTTCCTTGAGCACGCGCACCGCGATCTCGTTCTGCTTGTCATTGAGCGAAGCAGGCAGGTCGGTGAACCACTGGTCGGCCTTGCGAATCGACAGCTCGGTGACCTCGCCAATGTGCTTGCCGGCGATCTTGACCGCGAGCGCCTCGGGCTTCAGCCGATAGCCGCGGCAGGCCGGGCAGGGCGTGGCCGACATGAAGCGCTCGATCTCCTCGCGCATCCAAGCGGATTCGGTTTCCTTCCAGCGGCGCTCGAGATTGGGGATGACGCCCTCGAAGGTTTTCGTCGTCTTGTAGGAGCGCAGGCCGTCATCGTAGTGGAAGGTGATTTCGCGCTCGCCGGTGCCGTGCAGGACGGCTTGCCTTGCCTCCTCGCTCAAATCCTTGAACTTGTCGCCGAGCTTGAAGCCATAGGCAACGCCCAGCGCTTCCAGCGTTTGCGCATAATAGGGCGAGGTCGACTTCGCCCACGGGCTGACGGCGCCAGCGCGCAGCGAAACATTCTCGTCGGGCACGACCAGGCTGGCATCGATGGCGCGCTGGCTGCCGAGCCCGTCGCAGGTTGGGCAGGCGCCGAACGGATTGTTGAAGGAGAACAGCCTAGGCTCGATCTCGGGAATGGTGAAACCGGACACCGGGCAGGCGAACTTTTCCGAGAACAGCATGCGTTCATGCGTCTCGTTCTTCGACTTGTTGACCGAATCCTCGCCGGTCTGGCTGGCGTCGAGCGGCTTGTCGGCAAATTCCGCTACCGCCAGTCCGTCGGCCAGCTTCAGCGCGGTCTCGATGGAATCGGCGAGCCGCGTCGCCAGATCGCCGCGCACGACGATGCGGTCGACGACAACGTCGATGTCATGCTTGTACTTCTTGTCCAGCGCCGGCACGTCGGCGATCTCGTAGAAGACGCCATCGACCTTGACGCGCTGAAAACCTTTCTTCTGCAGCTCCAGCAGTTCCTTGCGGTACTCGCCTTTGCGGCCGCGCACCATCGGCGCCAGGATGAACAGCCGGGTGCCTTCCTCGACTGCAAGCACCCGGTCGACCATCTGCGAAACCGTCTGGCTCTCGATCGGCAGGCCAGTGGCCGGTGAATAGGGTACACCGACGCGGGCGAACAAAAGCCGCATATAATCGTAGATCTCGGTGACGGTGCCGACCGTCGAGCGTGGGTTCTTCGAGGTGGTCTTCTGCTCGATGGAGATGGCTGGCGACAGGCCGTCGATCTGGTCGACGTCCGGCTTCTGCATCATTTCGAGGAATTGCCGCGCATAGGCCGAAAGGCTCTCGACATAGCGGCGCTGGCCCTCGGCGTAGATGGTGTCGAAGGCAAGCGACGACTTGCCCGACCCCGACAGGCCGGTCATGACGATCAGGCTGTCACGCGGCAGGTCGAGATCGACATTCTTCAGATTGTGTTCGCGTGCCCCGCGAATGGAGAGATATTTATGGTCGGCCATCGCCGGTCGCCGCCTCAGAATCTGGAATTCGTGGGATGGGCGGGTTTTCCCGACCATCCCCTATGTAGGTAATTTCGCCGCCTTTTCGAGAGACGCCACAACTCTCGACCAAAGCGTTTAACCGCCTTTCGCGCGAACGGGCAAGCGGAAAGAACAAAGGCCGAACACGCTCCTGACAAAAGCTGCCCGTACAGCCGGCTTCACAAAGCGTCTCGCGATCACATTTTTCGGTAATCGGCTATTCAAGGTTGACGTCCATGCGTCACGGGGGCAGACTCCAAACGTCAACGAAGCTGGCCGTCTTTCGATGGCCTCGCGGCCTGGGGCTAGCCTGCGAGACGCCGCGGGTTATGCGATGAGCGCTTCGACGACGACAGTCGCAACGAACATAAGGAGAGCAGAGGCATGACTCCACCGGAAGTTCCTTGAGGCTCCACGTGTCGCTGGAGCCGCGGCAGGTATAAGTAGCCAGGTCAGGCGTTTAGCGCTACCTGCCAACGTTGATCTGCCGATCCCCACAACAATCAGAGACTGCTAGTCGGATCGTCGGCTGAACGCCGCGAAGCATCCGAAATAAAAAGCCGGCAGTACACTCCCGGCAATTTGGATTTTAGATCCAAGAAGCCCCGTCAGTTGCAAAAGCAATGGCGGGGCTGTTCGTTTGAAGCGCAATATTTGTGGTTCACACCAGGCGAACTTAGCGGCTGGAGGGCCTGATCCCGCCGGTAGCGACATCGATGGTGATGCTGCCGGAAATCCGAACATCGGTATCGCCGATCTTGAACGTGCCGTTGCCGCTGCTTGGAACCGCGTCGTCGGGCTCGGGCTGCGGAGTTGGCTCGGCGATGCGATAGTCACTCGTCACACCGGGCAGGGCGCCCTTTTGCGAAGACGTCGAATTATCTTGGGCAAGTGCCATGCCCACCAGCATGTTCGTGCCCACAATGGCGGCAATGGCAAGGCATAGGCTGGATGAACGAATGGCGGTCATCACCTGACTATAGTGCGGCGATAGCGCCGAAGCCAGACCGGCGGCGCTGAGAGTTGCCGGCCCTCATATCGCTCAGTTCCGTTCGAAGGTGCTTCACGCGGCCTGCTTGCGAGTGTCGAAAACATGGTCGACGAGGCCCCAATCCTTGGCCTCCTGTGCGGTCATGAAAAAGTCGCGGTCGAGCGTGCGTTCCACTTCTTCGTAGGTGCGGCCGCAATGGTGGGCGTAAAGATCGGTCATGCGCCGCTTGGTGCGAAGGATGCCCTCGGCATGGCGCTGGATGTCGGAGGCTTGGCCCTGGAAACCGCCGAGAGGCTGATGCAGCACGATGCTGGTGTTGGGTAGCGCGATACGCCGCCCTGGCGTGCCGGCCATCAAAAGGAACGAGGCCATCGAGGCGGCGAAACCCATACAAACGGTGGAGACCGGGCAACTGATATACTGCATCGTATCATAGATGGCGAAACCGCTGGTCACCACGCCGCCCGGCGAGTTGATGTAGAGCGAGACCTCCTTGTCGGGATTGTCGGATTCCAGCGACAGAAGCTGGGCGCAGACCAGCGCCGAGGTGCCGTCATCGATCGGCCCGTTGATGAAGACGATGCGCTCGCGCAGCAGCCGCGAAAATATGTCGAAGGCGCGTTCACCGCGGCTCGACTGATCGATCACCATCGGCACCAGATTGGCAAGGCCGCTCATCGTTTGTCTCCGTTGACTGTTGTCGTTCAGGCCGCGCGCAGGAAGAGGCGCGGGGTGTTTGCGGCGATCTGCTTGTGCCTGGGAGTGTGCGCTTCAAAGGAAAGCCGGCAACCGGCGCCTGCCATCGCGATCTCCGGCATCGCTGCCCCAGCAAAACCATCATGGACGATGCGCAGATGCGTGCCGCCGGAAACGGTGCGGTCAAGCGTAAAGGTGACGATGCTGTCCACTGGGCTGTCGTTCATTGGGCGGTCCACGGGGCTGCCGGGCGGCACCTGCGTACCGCCGGGCGCCGGCCGCTCCCGCCAGGAATAGCGCAGCAGCCGTCCGGGATCGGCGTCGAGGATTTCGCACTCGATCGGCGCATTCGGCGCTCTAAAGGCAAAGCGGTTGCCGATTTCGGGCTTGATGTCGTTTGGCATCATCCAGGCCGCGAGCAGGTCCGGCACCGTAAGCGCCCGCCACACCTTTTCCGGCGGCTCGGGCAGCTCGCACTCGAACTCGATCTTGTCTGCCGCCATTTCCGCGCGTTCTTTGCCTCGGCTGGTCATTGGTCCATGTCCTTCAAAACCGTCTTGAGCCTTTCGATGCGCTCTGGCCAGAACGCGCGGTAGCGTTCGATCCAGCCGAGCAGTGGCGCAAGCCCCTTCGGATCGGCGCGGTAATAGGCGTTGCGACCGGCCCGGCGCTCGACCACGAGGCCGGCGCCGCGCAGCACTGCGAGATGTTGCGATACCGCCGGCTGCGATACCGGCATGCCAGTGCGCAGTTCAGACACCGTCATCTCGCCGTCGGCGAGCCGCTCATAGACGGCGCGACGCGTTGGATCGGCCAGTGCCCGAAAAATCTCTGCTTCGATCATGCCGAAAGCATAAGTCAATACTTATCGGTTTGGCAAGCCGTGTTTTTTTAAGACAGGAGGTGTTTTTTAAGACAGGCGAGGTTTTACAAACTCGCTGAAAGCCAGCGTCTCACCATGTCGGGGGATCCGTTGAACGTCGCCTCGAAAACTGGTGACGCGAGCACGGCATGGATATGAAGCATTTCGGAGCCGACGTTTCGGAAGCCATGTTGCCTGCGCGCGGCAACAACAAGCGACTGTCCGGCAGTCAAGACGACATGCTCTTCGTCGATCCACATCTCGGCTCTGCCGGCGATGACGGTAAGCACTTCCTCGACCGGGTGCCAATGTGTCGGGGCGCCAGCCGCTGGTTCGACCCATTGTTCGAATATGCAAAGTTGAGTTGCGCCGTTGCGGGCCGAGACATGCATTCGGGTCTTTACTCCCGCCCGCCATTCTTCTTGCGGCTGATCGTCATGCGCAACCATCTTCATGCGTTCGCCTCGATCCCATGGCCTGTGGAAATTCGACGTCAAGACACTAATTCTTACTGACAACTATTGACAGTGCAGGGCCTGTACTATAGAACGAAAAGAGAACAAAAACGTTGTGGGAAAAGGCAGCGACGGCAGGCAGGGATTATCCGTAGCCTGTAAGGTGCAGCGACAGAAATCTGGTTTCGGATGAGCGCGGAGAAGTATCATGGCGGGTAGCGTCAACAAGGTCATTCTGGTGGGCAACCTCGGGGCGGACCCTGAAATCCGCCGCCTGAATTCGGGTGACCCGGTTGTCAACATTCGCATCGCGACGTCGGAAAGCTGGCGCGACAAGACATCCGGAGAGCGCAAGGAAAAGACCGAGTGGCACAATGTCGTGATCTTCAACGACCAGATCGCCAAGGTGGCCGAGCAGTATCTGAAGAAGGGCATGAAGGTCTATGTCGAGGGCCAGCTGCAGACGCGCAAATGGCAGGACCAGACCGGCAATGACCGCTATACGACCGAAGTCGTGTTGCAGAAATTCCGCGGCGAGCTGCAGATGCTCGATGCGCGGGGCGAGGGCGGCGGCCAGGTCGGCAACTATGCCGGTGGTGGTGCGAGCCGCGGTTCCGATTTCGGCCAGTCCGGCCCGGGCGAAAATCGCGGTGGCGCCAACAAGGGCGGCGGCGGTGGTTCGTCGCGCGAGCTGGACGACGAAATCCCGTTCTGATTTCTCGGGGCGGACTGCCCTTGCGGCGAAAAGCGCCAGCACCTTGGCCACGAAATGGCGTCCCGAAAATCTGTCTTGGATTTTCGGGACGTTGTGCGTTTGAGCGGTGAAAGGACGTATCGAGTGAAAGCAAGGGTCAAATGGGTCGAGGAGCGCACCTTCGTTGGCGAGTCCGCCAGTGGGCACAAGCTGGTGCTAGGCACTGCGTTCGGGCCGGAGGGCAAGACGCCGGGGCCGAGCCCAATGGAACTGGTGCTGATCGGTACCGGCGGCTGCTCGGCCTATGACGTGGTCCATATCCTCGAAAAGGGGCGCGAGGCGGTTGACGATTGTGTGGTCGAACTCGATGCCGACCGTGCAGAAGCCGATCCCAAGGTGTTCACCCGCATCCACATGCATTTTGTCGTCAAGGGCCGGGCGCTGTCACACGACAAGGTGAAGCGGGCGATCGGGCTTTCGATCGAGAAATACTGCTCGGCCTCGGCAATGATGGCCAAGACCGCCGAGATCACCCACGACTTCGAAGTCATTGAAACGACAGCGAAGTAGGGCAGTTCCTACGTCGCCATCAGCGCCTTGATGCCGTCGGCCACGAACTGTACGGCGAGCGCCGCCAGGATGACGCCGAGCAGCCGTGTCAGGATCGAACGGCCGGTTTGGCCGAGGATACGGTCGATGCGCTCTGACAGCACGAACACCAGGTAAGTGATGACAAGGCAGATGGCGATGATGCCGACAAGTGCTGTCTGCGCGCCAAAACCCTGAAACGAGCTTGAGAGCAGGACGGTCGCCGAAATTGCGCCGGGACCGGCAATAAGCGGGATCGCCAGCGGAAAGGCGGCGATGTTGTGGATCATATCCCTGGTGATGGCGACATCGCCGATCTTCTCCTTGCGGTCCTGCCGGCGCTCGAACACCATTTCGAAGGCGATGAAGAACAGCAGAAAGCCGCCGGCGACGCGAAAGGCCGGCAGGGTGATGCCGAAGACTGACAGGATCGACGCGCCAGCGATTGCGAACAACGCCATCACCAGGAAAGCGATGATCGAAGCGCGCACGGAGACCTGGTTGCGCTCCTTGCGGTTCATGCCGCGGGTCACGGCAAGGAAGAGCGGCGCCAGGCCGGGCGGATCGATCGTCACCAGTATGGTGACGAAGGCGTTGAACAGGCTGTCGAAGCTCGGCATGCTGACCCTCCCCGCCGGCAATGCCGGATAACGGGATTGGTAGAGCAAAGCGGAGCCAGTGGAAACCGTGCGGATCAGGGGCTCGCGGCGCGCCGCGCCAGAAACTCGACTTCGAGACGCCAGGTGGCGCCGTCGTCCTGTGAGCGTTCGCCCAGCCAGCGGAACGAATTTTCGGTGATGCGCGAAAAGCTCCAGCGCACAGCAGATCCGGTGCCGTCTGCGCCTTGCTGGATGATGGTGTCGCCCTCGGCACGGCCGAGCTGGCGGCTGTAGTACTGGCTGCGCGGATCGCTCCAGAAGATGTGCCAGGCGTCGACGCCGGGGTCGTAGACGCGCAACGTCGTGCCATAAAAGGTCCATTTGCCGAGCGACGGCGAGGCGCCGGCGTCACGGGCGGGCAGGATCCATACGTCCTGGATGGCCCGGCCTTCGAGCACCCAGCCGAAATGCACCTCGCCGCGCCCGGTCAGCACCTGGCCGTCCTCGAGATGGCGCGTGGCGTCGAACGTCCAGGCGCCGACGAAGCGGCCGTAAAGGTTTAGTTTCTCGGCAAGGGCCGGTACGGGTCCATCGCTGTGCAGGGCCTTGGCAAAGGAATTGGACATGGCTTCGCTCTCATCTTGTCAGTAGACCGGCAAGCGTAGAGGTCGACAGGGGTTCTGCGCTTGGGAAAAATTGCTATATTTCGGCGATGGCGACGAGCGCGCATAGGCTGGCGTCGGGCCGAGGCTGGCAGGTGTCGGATGTCATCTGCACCGCCAGCGCCGCCGACAGGCCATTCGAGGAGGAGCATCGGGATTTCTGCGTCGCCGCCGTAACCAGCGGCACCTTCCGCTATCGTGCGCGCCAGGGCACGGCGATGCTGGCGCCGGGAGCGCTCCTGCTCGGCAATCCCGGCACATGCTACGAATGCGGCCATGAGCATGGCGCCGGCGACCGTTGCCTCTCCTTCCATTTCGGACCGGCCTATATGGAGCGGATCGTCGCCGACGTGCCGGGCGCGAAGCAGCTCGATTTCCGCACGCCGCGCCTGCCGCCCTTGCCGGCGCTGGTGCCGCTGCTCGCCGAAGCGGAGGCGGCGCGCGAGATGGCCGACACCGGCGCGTTCGAGGAACTCGCCCTGCGCATTGCCGGTGCGGCGGTGACAGCGGCTTGCAGCGCTACGGAAGGACAGAGCGCGCCGAGCCGCCGTGACCAGAAGCGCGTCGCCGAAGCGGTGCGGCGCATCGAAGTCGATGCCGACCGGCCGATCTCGCTTGCCGAACTCGCCGACGAGACCGCCACCAGCCCCTATCATTTCCTGCGCACCTTCCGGCACGTCGCCGGCATGACGCCCTACCAGTTTCTGCTGAGAGCGCGGCTGCACAGGGCTTCCGTGCGGCTGCGGACGTCGGATCAGACGATTTCGGCGATCGCCTTTGCAGCAGGATTCAACGATCTGTCGACCTTCAATCGCCGTTTCCGGCGGCTGATGGGCGAGGCACCGGGTACTTATCGCGCCCGCCGGCGACGCTCGTGAAAGCGAGCCACTGCCATATCGTCGCAATTGGTGTATCCTTTTGAATTTGCCGCTAAAAACCACACTGGAAAACTGCCGCGATTGTTGGAGTTTCGGGCCGGCTTCCTATATAAGCACCAAGTGATTCCTGATTAGATTGTGATCCGATTTGACCGACCAAAAGACACCGCGCGGCGCCGACGGCGGCCCCACCGGCATCGAGCCGATATCCATCATCGAGGAGATGCAGCGCTCCTATCTCGATTACGCCATGAGCGTGATCGTCAGCCGCGCGCTGCCGGACGTGCGCGATGGCCTCAAGCCGGTGCATCGCCGCATCCTCTACGCCGCCTATGAGAGCGGCTATCACTGGAACCGCAAATATGTGAAATCGGCACGCCCGGTCGCCGACGTGATGGGTAAATACCATCCGCATGGCGACGCCTCGATCTACGACGCTTTGGTGCGCATGGCGCAGGACTGGTCGCTGCGCGTGCCGCTGATCGACGGGCAGGGCAATTTCGGCTCGATCGACGGCGATCCGCCGGCGGCGATGCGCTACACGGAATCGCGGCTGACCAAGGTCGCGCATGAGTTGCTGGAAGACATCGACAAGGACACCGTCGATTTCCAGGACACTTACGATGCGTCGGGCAGCGAACCGAAAGTCCTGCCGGCGCGCTTTCCGAACCTGTTGGTCAACGGCTCCGGCGGTATCGCCGTCGGCATGGCCACCAACATCCCGCCGCACAATCTGGGCGAGGTTTGCAACGGCGCCATTGCCCTCATCGACAATCCGGCGATCGATCTGCCGGCACTGATGGAGATTATTCCGGGGCCGGATTTCCCGACCGGCGGCATCGTGCTCGGCCGCTCCGGCATCTACAGCGCCTATTCGACCGGCCGCGGCTCCATCGTCATGCGCGGCCGCGTCAACGTCGAGGCGCGCGGCAACGACCGTGAATCGATCGTCATCACCGAAGTTCCCTATCAGGTGAACAAGGCGTCTATGATCGAGAAGATGGCCGAGCTGGTGCGCGACAAGCGCATCGAAGGCATTTCCGACATTCGCGACGAGAGCGACCGCCAGGGCTACCGCGTCGTCATCGAACTGAAGCGCGACGCGGTCGCCGATGTCATCCTCAACCAGCTCTACCGCTTCACCCCGCTGCAGACGTCCTTCGGCGCCAACATGGTGGCGCTGAACGGCGGCAAGCCGGAATTGCTGACGCTGACCGACATGCTGAAGGCGTTCGTCGCCTTCCGTGAAGAGGTGATCAGCCGGCGCACGAAATTCCTGCTGCGGAAGGCGCGCGACCGCGCCCATGTGCTGGTCGGCCTTGCCATCGCCGTTGCCAACATCGATGAAGTCATCAAGCTGATCCGCAGCGCTCCGGACCCGCAGACGGCACGCGAGCAGTTGATGGAGCGGCGCTGGCCTTCGGGCGACGTGGAATCGCTGATTCTTTTGATCGACGACCCGCGCCATCGCATCAACGAGGACGGCACCTACAATCTCTCCGAGGAACAGGCGCGCGCCATCCTCGAACTGCGCCTGCAGCGCCTGACCGCGCTCGGCCGCGACGAGATCGCCGACGAACTGAACACGATCGGCGACGAGATCAAGGATTATCTCGATATCCTGTCGTCCCGCGCCCGCATCCAGCAGATCGTCAAGGACGAGCTCATCGCCGTGCGTGACGAATTCGGCACGCCGCGCCGCACCGAGCTCGCCGAGGGCGGGGCGGACATGGAAGACGAGGATCTGATCCAGCGCGAGGACATGGTCGTCACGGTGAGCCATTCCGGCTATATCAAGCGCGTGCCGCTGTCACTCTACCGGGCGCAGCGCCGCGGCGGCAAGGGCCGCTCCGGCATGTCGACCAAGGAAGAGGATTTCGTCACCCGGCTGTTCGTCGCGAACACGCACACGCCGGTGCTGTTCTTCTCCTCGCGCGGCATCGTCTACAAGGAAAAGGTCTGGCGCCTGCCGATCGGCAACCCGCAATCGCGCGGCAAGGCGCTGATCAATATGCTGCCGCTCGAACAGGGCGAGCGCATCACCACCATCATGCCGCTGCCGGAGGATGAGACCAGCTGGGGCGAGCTCGACGTGATGTTTGCCACCACGCGCGGCACCGTGCGCCGCAACAAGCTTTCGGACTTCGTCCAGGTCAACCGCAACGGCAAGATTGCCATGAAGCTGGACGAGGAAGGCGACGAGATCCTCGGCGTCGAGACCTGCACCGACAATGAGGACGTGCTTTTGACGGCAAGTTCCGGCCAGTGCATCCGCTTTCCGGTCAGCGACGTACGCGTCTTCCAGAGCCGCAATTCGGTCGGCGTGCGTGGCATTGCAATGGCCGATGGCGACAGGGTGATCTCGATGGCGGTGATCGAGCATGTCGATGCACCGCCGGCGGAGCGTGCCGCCTACCTCAAGCGGGTGGTGGCCGAACGCCGGCTTGCCGCCGACATCGCGGCCGGCGAGGAGGAGGAAATCCAGCTCACCAATGAGGAGGTCGGCGAAGAGGCGGAACTTTCCGACGAGCGCTACGAATTCCTCAAGGCACATGAGCAGTTCGTGCTGACGGTGACGGAATATGGCTACGGCAAGCGTTCGTCGTCCTACGATTTCCGTCTGACCGGCCGTGGCGGCAAGGGTATTCGTGCCACCGACGTGTCGAAAACGGCCGAAATCGGCCGCCTGGTGGCGACCTTCCCGGTCGGCAATGACGATCAGATCATGCTGGTTTCGGATGGCGGCACCGTTATCCGCGTCCCGGTCAACGGTATTCGTTTCGCCAGCCGCGCCACCAAGGGCGTTACCATCTTCAATACCGCAGAGGACGAGAAGGTCGTTTCGGTGGAGCGGATTTCAGAGCCGCAAGCGGACGAGGAGATCGAAGAGAGTGTCGAGGTTGAAGGTGGCGCTGTTACCGATGCCGAAGGTGGGGAGCCTGACACTACCGTCGAGTGAGTTTGCCACGGCGGCGTAGCCCTATGGGCCGGCGTTGTGAAGAAACCCCGGCAATCTAGAAGTGGCGATAAGGCTTGCGGTTGCCGAAGCCTTCGAACCGCTTGGTATTGGCCTTGGCGCGGACGCGCTGTGCTTCCTGATGCAACCCGAATACGGTAGCGATCAGCATGGCGACGGTCATTGCGGTGGCGAGCATGTAGATCAGCATGTGCGTGTTCTCCTGCGCCTAACAACGATTAGATGGGTGTTTGGTTTCATCTTCTGCAGCTGCAAACTTAGTGAACACTGCGTGAAGCCGTTGTGAGCGGCACATTCATCTGTCGTTCACGTAGGCCAAAAGGTTCATGGGGCGGGCCTGCCGATCGGATTTGCCTTTAGGGGAGAGGCTCGCTAGAAGCACCTGCCATGACCGAACGCATCGCCCTTTATGCCGGCTCTTTCGACCCGCTGACCAACGGCCATCTCGACGTGCTGAAGGCGTCGCTGGCCGTGGCGGATACCATCTATGCGGCGATCGGCATCCATCCCGGCAAGAAGCCGCTGTTTTCCTTCGAGGAACGGGTCGATCTTATCGAAACGGCCGCGAAGGCGGAATTCGGCAGCGACGGTGCGCGTATCAAAGTAGTCGACTTCGACGGGCTGGTCATCGACGCAGCCAGGAAGCATGGCGCCTCGATCATGATCCGCGGCCTGCGCGACGGCACCGATCTCGACTATGAGATGCAGATGGCCGGCATGAACGAGACCATGGCACCGGAGCTGCAGACGGTTTTCCTGCCCGCCAGCCCCTCGGTGCGCACCATTACCGCCACACTTGTGCGCCAGATAGCTTCGATGGGAGGCGACATCCGCCCCTTCGTGCCGGCGGCCGTGGCCGGCGCGCTCACCGCCAAATTCGCGAAATAAATGCATGTCGCCCAAAAGTGGAACCCGGCTTTGGGTAACGACTTGCATGAACGAAGATATTCGGAGAAAGATCCCATGCAGCTGAAAAAGCTTGCCTTCTTGCTTGCCGTGCTTGCCGGTCTTGTGACCGCATCCGTGTCGGCGTTTGCCGCCGATCCGGAAAACACCATGATCGTAACGCTGAAGGACGGCGACGTGACCATCGCGCTGAGGCCCGACCTTGCGCCGAAGCATGTCGCGCAGATCAAAAAGCTGGTGCGCCAGGGCGCCTACGACAACGTCGCCTTCCACCGCGTCATCGACGGCTTCATGGCACAGACCGGCGACGTCAAGTTCGGCAACATGAAGAGCGGCTTCAATGCCGACGCGGTCGGCACCGGCGGCTCCGATCTTCCTGACCTGCCGGCCGAATTCTCCAGCACCGAGCACTACCAGCGCGGCGTGGTCGGCATGGCCCGCTCCGACGATCCGAATTCCGCCAATTCGCAATTCTTCATCATGTTCGCGCCGGCACCGCCGCTCGATGGCCAGTACACCATCGTTGGCAATGTGGTCAGCGGCATGGAGCTGGTGGACCACATCAAGAAAGGCGAAGAGGCGCAGAACGGGACGGTGACCGACCCCGATCGCATGATCAAGGTGCGCATCGCCGCCGACGGCAAATAAACCCAAGTTTCAAAAGGATATTTCTGACATGGCCGAGATCAAGGACCGCGAGAACGCGCTCATCATGGACACGACCAAGGGCAAGGTCGTCATCGAATTGTTTCCAGACCTGGCGCCCGGCCATGTCGGCCGCATCAAGGAGCTGGCGCGCGAAGGCGCCTATGACGGTGTGGTCTTCCACCGCGTCATCGACGGCTTCATGGCGCAGACCGGCGACGTCAAGTTCGGCAACTCCAACAAGCCGTCTTTCGCACCGACCCGCGCCGGTACGGGCGGTTCCGACAAGCCCGACTTGAAGGCCGAGTTCTCCAACGCCAACCACGGCCGCGGCACCTGCTCGATGGCGCGCTCGCAGAACCCGAACTCGGCCAATTCGCAGTTCTTCATCTGCTTCGACGATGCCGCCTTCCTCAACCGCCAGTACACGGTATGGGGCCAGGTCATCGAAGGCATGGACAATGTCGACAAGATCAAGCGCGGCGAACCGGTGCAGGATCCCGACAAGATCGTGTCGCTCAAGGTAGCGGCCGACGTGAAATGACCGGCCGGGCTGTCGCGGCCATCGCATTTGTGCTCGTCGCGGCGGCCACGCCGGCGCTGGCGACGGAATCGATCGTTTGCAGCGCCGACGGCGGCGCGGCATCGATCGACGTTTTGATGGGACACACGGCCGTCATTGCGGTGGCGCGCGTGTGGCTGGATGCCGGCGGCAAGACATGGACCACGGACGGCCAGCCGGGTTCAACGAAAGTGATCGTCGGACAGGCATTCGAAGACGACGAGCGTATGCTGATCGATCTCACTGATGAGGGCCTCAGCTCGATCGTCGCCAGATTGCGGCTGGTCAAAGCCAGCGAGCAGTCCAGTTTCGCGATGGGCGGCACATTGAGCATAGACGGTGTCGGCGCCTGGGCGGTGACCTGCCCGGAACCTTGAGGCGGGGATTTCTTGCGCGTCGATCTTTTCGACTTCGATCTGCCGGAAGAGCGCATCGCGCTTCGCCCAGCCGAACCGCGCGACAGCGCCAGGATGCTGGTGGTCAGGCCGGGTGAGGGGTTCGAGGACCGGACGGTGCGCGACCTGCCGTCCCTGCTCAAGGCCGGTGATGTGCTGGCCTTCAACGACACCAAGGTTATTCCGGCACAACTGAAGGGCATCAGGCGGCGCGGCGAGGCGGCGACGCAGGTCGAAGCCACGCTGCATATGCGGACGGCGCCCGACCGGTGGCTCGCCTTCATGCGGCCCGGCAAGCGCGTCGCCGCCGGCGATCGCATCCATTTCGGTCATGATGCCAATTCCTGCTTTCTCGGCCAGCTCGACGCGACCGTGATCGAGAAGGGGGAAGGTGGCGAGGTGCTGCTCGGCTTCGACCTGTCAGGTCCGTTCCTCGACGAGGCGCTGCACGCCGTCGGGCATATCCCGCTGCCGCCCTACATCGCCTCCAGGCGCGACGACGACGAACGTGACCGGAGCGACTACCAGACCATCTATGCCAGGGAGGAGGGCGCCGTGGCCGCGCCGACGGCAGGGCTGCATTTCACGCCGGAGCTGTTTGCGACGCTCGACGCCGAGGGCATAGAGCGCCGTTTCGTCACGCTGCATGTCGGCGCCGGCACGTTTTTGCCGGTGAAGGCGGACGACACCGCCGACCACAAGATGCACGCCGAAACCGGTTCGGTCAGCCCGGAAACCGCCGAGGCGCTGAATGCGGCGAAGGCAAAAGGAGGGCGCATTATCGCTGTCGGCACGACATCGCTGCGCTTGTTGGAGAGCGCGGCTGGCGAGGACGGCAGGCTGGCAGCATGGTCAGGCCCGACCGACATCTTCATCACGCCCGGCTATCGCTTCAAGACCGCAGACATGCTGATGACCAATTTCCATCTGCCGCGTTCGACGCTGTTCATGCTGGTTTCGGCCTTCTGCGGTTTGCAGACGATGCGCGCGGCCTATGCGCATGCGATCGAGAACCGCTACAGGTTTTATTCCTATGGAGACGCAAGTCTTCTGTTCAGGAAGGATACCGATGGACGATGACCTTGAAACCTTCGACCGCGAAGCCTTGATCGCCGAGGTCAGGAAACTGCGCGCCGGCATCCGCCAACACCGCGACGCCACCGGCCACGATCTGTGCTGGCATCATCCCGACCTGTGGTCGCTTTTGCCCGAAAAGACCGAGCCGGCGATTGCCGTGCCGCCGTGGCCGAAATTCATGCGCGGCTGCATCCGCTACCGCCAGTCGCTCGATAAGCAGGCTCCGGACGCGCCGGTATTCGACAAGGAGTTCGATGGCTAGGGAATTCAATGACTAACGCATTCACCTTCACGGTGCTGGCGACCGACGGCAGGGCGCGGCGTGGTGTAATCACCATGCCGCGCGGCGAAATCCGCACGCCTGCCTTCATGCCGGTCGGCACCGGCGGCACGGTGAAGGCCATGTATATGGATCAGGTGCGCGGCGTCGGCTCGGACATCATCCTTGGCAATACCTATCACCTGATGCTGAGACCCGGCGCCGAGCGCGTGGCTCGGCTCGGCGGCTTGCATGAATTCGCCTGCTGGCCGTATCCGATCCTCACCGACAGCGGCGGCTTCCAAGTGATGTCGCTGTCGAAGCTGCGGAAACTGACCGAGAATGGCGTGACCTTCCGTTCGCATATCGACGGCGGCGCCTACGAGATGTCGCCGGAGCGTTCCATCGAGATCCAGGGGCTGCTCGATTCAGACATCCAGATGCAGCTCGACGAGTGCACGGCGCTGCCGGCCAAGGAAAAAGAGATCGAGCGCGCCATGGAACTGTCGCTGCGCTGGGCCGAGCGCTGCAAGGCGGCATTCGGCGAGCAGCCCGGCAAGGCGATGTTCGGCATTGTGCAAGGCGGCGACGTGCCGGATCTGCGGCTGCGCTCGGCGCAGGCGCTGAAGGCAATGGAGCTGAAGGGCTATGCGATCGGCGGGCTGGCTGTCGGCGAGCCGCAAGCGGTGATGCTGGAGATGCTCGACATCACTTGCCCGGAGCTGCCGGCTGACCGGCCGCGCTACCTGATGGGTGTCGGCACGCCGGACGATATCTTGAAGTCGGTGGCGCGCGGCATCGACATGTTCGACTGCGTGATGCCGACGCGGGCAGGGCGCCATGGCCTTGCCTACACACGGCGCGGCAAGGTCAATCTGCGCAACGCCCGCCATGCCGACGATCCGCGCCCGCTCGATGAGGAAAGCGACTGCCCGGCCGCACGCGACTATTCGCGGGCCTATTTGCACCATCTGGTGCGCTCGCAAGAGGCGCTTGGGGCGATGCTCCTGACCTGGAACAATCTGTCCTATTACCAGCAGCTGATGCGCGACATTCGTGAAGCGATCGAGGCTGGCAGGTTCGCCGAACAAGCCGAGATCATCACGCAGCAATGGGCAAACGGTGACCTCGCCGTCCGGTAGGCATGCTCGCCAGGAATCCGGCTCCAGCGAGGAGCTGCACCTGCCATGAACTGTTTTGAAACGTCTGCCTAATAAGCATTGCCGGACAACGTTGGGCGAGGATCAAGAACCTGTTCGTTTCGGGGCAAGTTTCAGTTCCTGGCACGACGGTGCGGACGAATGGCATCGCTTCGCCTTCGTCTTCCGTGGCGGTCCAGCAATGGACGGCGGGGTCGTTGCTTGCCGCTCTGGTGATCGCCGTGACCGGTCTGGTCTTGCGCTTGCTTGGCGCGCGCGGCGACCTTTGGCTGGACGAGATCTGGAGCTTTGCGCTGATCGAGCCGCTGACCTCGATCGGTCAGATATTCTGGCGCGTCAATCACGACAACAATCATTTCCTCAACTCGGTCTATCTCTATCTCATCGGCCCCGACGCTTCGCCGCTGATCCAGCGAGGCCTGTCGATAGCATTAGGTGTTGCCACGATCGGTGCGGCGGCAGCGAGCGCCGCATCGCGCGGACGACAGGCGATGATTGCCACAAGCCTGTTGTTTGCCGTGAGCTATCCAATGGTCCATTACGGCTCGGAGGCGCGCGGCTACGCCGGCCTTGTGCTGTTCACGCTGCTTTCGGTGGTTTTTCTAGAGCG
Source organism: Mesorhizobium sp. M1328 (assembly GCF_040318075.1). Lineage (NCBI taxonomy): Bacteria > Pseudomonadati > Pseudomonadota > Alphaproteobacteria > Hyphomicrobiales > Phyllobacteriaceae > Mesorhizobium > Mesorhizobium sp. M1328. Next base: position 135,637 of record NZ_JAMYLO010000012.1, read on the forward strand.
CCGACTCGACAATAAACGGTGGTCTGGAATGGCCTTGGCAGCGGCGATCCTTTTCGGGTTCCTATGCCACCTCACCATGATCGGAATGGTGGCAGTCCTCGCAACCTGGACCGCGTGGCTCGCCTGGCAGCGTACGGCGCGGGCCGGCCGTGTCGTTGCGGACCTGGCGTCGATCTTCCTGCCGGCCCTGCTTGCCGTGCTGCCGCTGGCTGTCTGCGTGTTTGTCGGCGGCAGGCTGTTCGGCTTCAGTGTCGGTGGTGTTTCGCCGTTCTCGATTGCCGCCTTCGCGCAGGGCTATGGCGGGATGATCCGCTCTCTGTTCGGGCTGCCACCCTGGTTCGGCGACGGGCCCTATATCGTTGCCGCCTGTGGGCTTGTCGGCCTCTCCGCCGGTGTCTGGCGCGGTCGCCGGGCCAGCCTTTATGCCATCGGGATTATCGGACTGCCTTTGCTCATGGCGGCGGCACATCTGCCCAACCTCGAGTTCCCGCGCTATTTCATCATCAGCGGAACATTGCTGCTGCTCTGGGCCGGCGAGATGATTGGCCGCGGCCTGGATGCGCGCGGGACTGCCAGGCTACTTGCGATGGGGGCGCTGGCGATCGTGGTGAGTGGAAGCATTTCGTCGCTGCTCCAGTTCTATCAGTACGGACGCGGCTCGTACGCTGCTATGGTCGACGAGATGACCAGAAGTGGCGCTGCCACCTATGCCAGCAACAGTGATTTCCGCACCGCCATGGTCGTCGACTATTTTGCGGCGCGAATGGATCGTCGGGCATTGCTGGTTCCAGACGACAGGTTGTGCACCGAACGGCCCGCCTGGCTGATCCTCGAGGGGGACGTGGACAAACAAGCCGAACATGTCGAACCGGCGGCCGCATGCGCTCTGGCCTATGAACGGGCCGACGCGTCGAGACATTGGGGGTTTTCAGGCCTGAGCTGGACGCTCTACCGGCGACAGGATTGAGGCAGCTTTGCCCCTCCTCAAGCGCCCCTCAGGTGCTGAGCGACGTGGACGCGCGCAGGCTGCAGCCGGTGATCCGAAAGCTGCCGTCAGGCTGTAATTCGAGCGTGTAGACCGCCTCGTAGTCCTTGCCATCCGGGCCGACGATCAGCACCTGCTGGACGATCGAGGTCGGGCTCGTCTCGCGAACCTTGCCGAAGGAGTAGGTCTGCGGTTGGCGCACCGGCGGATAGCCGTTGGTCACCATGTTCATGAAGGTATCGACGGTCGGAAAGATGCGTTTCACATTCGGTGCGGCAAAGCTGTAGGCCGTCGCTCCATCATTGGCGATGAAGGCCTTCAATTGACCATCGATGACCGTCTGCGCCGCTGTGACTTCGGCGTCGCCGGCGAACGCCGGGGATGCGAAAATGAGTGGAATGACTGCGAATGCGAAAAACGCGCGGCGCATGGCCTGTCTCCGTTGTCCCTGAGAAATCGCTGTCCGAAGGTACATGATACCATACGCTTTGCCGTGCTTCAGGGTTTCAGCCGAGCGCAAACATTCGGCGCGGCAGTCCGTGTCCAGACCGAGAAAGCGTCGCCGAGGCGAGAATTGCCTGAGCGATGGCCGATGCTTGAAAGGCGGGCGTCAGTCTGCCACAAGGGCCGCTCGATTATACCTAGAGCGTGCGATCTTGGGCAGGACCAGGCAATGAAGGCATTTTTCGTGCAGATAAAGTGCGATCTGGGCAAGGCCTATGACGTTGCCAGCGCTTTGGCCGATGCCGAGATCGCTTCGGAAATCTACTCGACAGCCGGAAACTACGACCTGCTCGCTAAATTCTATGTCGACGACGAGGAAGACATCGGCCATTTCGTCAACGAGAAAGTGCAGATTCTCCCGGGCATAAAGGACACGTTCACGGTCGTCACCTTTCGCGCCTTTTGACCTCGTTCGGCATTGCCCGGACACCAGGCAAAGCCTGATCAAGGCCCTATTGGTGCTGCCTTAATTTTAGGCAAGAGCGATATACTGATAGCCGGCGCCCGCCAAATCACCGATTGCGCTTGATTTTCTCCAGCGAGGCCAGTGAAATGGCGTCACAGGGGAGTATGCGATTGGCAGCGTTCGACGAAATGCTTCCGGAAGTTTCCGGGCTGAGAAAACCGTATTCGGCTTACGATCGCTGGCTGAAGGAACAGGACCCGGCCAGGCTTACCGAGAAGATGCAGGACGCCGAACGCGTCTTTCGCAAGACCGGCATCACTTTCGCCGTCTACGGCGAGCAGGAAGCATCGGAGCGGCTGATACCCTTTGACATCGTTCCGCGCATCATTTCGGGCAATGAATGGCGACGGCTGACGCAAGGCATCGAGCAGCGCGTCCAGGCGCTGAACGCCTTTCTCGACGACATCTACCATCGCCAGGAGATCTTGCGCGCCGGCCGGGTGCCGAAGGAGTTGATCGCCAAGAACGAGGCGTTCCTGCCCGAGATGATCGGGGTTCGGCCGCCGGCCGGCGTCTATACCCACATCATCGGCGTCGACATCGTACGCATCAGCGAGAACGAGTTCTACGTGCTGGAGGACAATGCGCGCACGCCGTCCGGCGTCTCCTACATGCTGGAGAACCGCGAGACGATGATGCAGCTCTTTCCCGAGTTGTTCCAGCAGATCAAGGTGCGGCCGGTGGAGAATTATCCGCAGCTCTTGCGCCAGTCGCTGGCGGCGGTGCGGCCGCAAAGCACCAAGGGCACGCCGACCATTGCCGTGCTGACGCCGGGCAGCTTCAACTCAGCCTATTTCGAACATGCCTTCCTTGCCGACCAGATGGGCGTGCAGCTTGTTGAAGGACAGGATCTGCGCGTCGTCGATGGTCATGTCGCGATGCGCACTACCGAGGGCTACAAGCAGATCGATGTGCTCTACCGGCGTGTCGACGACTCGTTCCTCGATCCGCTGACCTTCCGCCCCGACTCGGCACTTGGCGTGCCGGGCATTATGGACGTCTACCGCGCCGGCAATATCACCATCGCCAATGCGCCGGGAACCGGCATCGCCGACGACAAGGCGATCTATTCGTACATGCCCGAAATCGTCGAATTCTACACCGGCCGCAAGGCGATGCTTGGCAACATCCCGACCTGGCGCTGCTCGGAGCCGGACAGCCTGAAATATGTGCTGGAGCACATCGACGAACTGGTGATCAAGGAAGTCCACGGGTCCGGCGGTTACGGCATGCTGGTCGGTCCGGCGGCGACCAAGAAGGAATGCGAAGAGTTTTCCAAAAAGCTCGCAGCAAAACCGTCGAACTACATTGCCCAGCCGACGCTGGCGCTGTCGACCTGTCCGATCCTGACGGACAAGGGACTGGCGCCGCGCCATGTCGATCTGCGCCCCTATGTGCTGGTTTCCGACCGTATTCAGATCGTGCCCGGCGGGCTGACCCGAGTAGCGCTCAAGGAAGGCTCTCTGGTCGTCAATTCCTCGCAAGGCGGCGGCACGAAGGATACGTGGGTGTTGGATGATTAGAGAGCGAATAGTGAATAGTGAATAGTGAATAGATAAGGATATGTGTCGTTGATGTTGGTGAAATGCCCTGAAGTGAAGCACGCGGCATCGTGCCCTGGAATCTGGACAGTCACCATTCGCTATTCACCATTCACTATTCACCGCAGGACCGCCTGACATGCTTCTCGGCCGCACCGCCAACGGGCTCTACTGGATGAACCGCTATATCGAGCGGGCGGAAAACATGGCGCGGCTGGTGGACGCCGGCTTGCGCATGGCGCTAACTCGTACTCAGAACGCTTCGGAGGAGTGGAATTCGGTGCTGCTCAGCGCCGGTTCGGACGCCGCCTTCACGCAGAAATATTCCGACTACACCGCCGCCAATGTCGCCGACTATCTGCTGCGCGATACGTCGAACCCGTCGAGCACGATGTCGTCTATCGAAACGGCCCGTAACAATGCCCGCATGGTGCGTACCGCACTGACGCGTGAAACCTGGGAAAGCATCAACGAAGCCTGGATGTCGCTGAAGCGGATGCTGGCCAAGCCGATCGACGAGCGCGACCTGCCCAACGCGCTCGACGCGATCAAACGCGAGACGGCGCTGATCCGCGGCTCGTTCTACGGCACGATGCTGCGCAACGAGATTTTCGATTTTTCGCAGCTCGGCACTTATGTCGAACGCGCCGACAACACCGCGCGCATCCTGGATGTGAAATACTACGTGCTGCTGCCGTCGATCTCCTGGGTCGGCTCGACGCTCGACAACTACCAGTGGGAATCGATCCTGCGCTCGGTGTCGGCGCACCGTTCCTATCGCTGGGTTTATGACGCCGACTACAAGCCGAGCAACATCGCCGATTATCTGATCCTCAACGTCCGCATGCCGCGCTCGCTGACCTTTTGCTACCGCTTCCTGACGGAGCATCTCAAATTCCTGGGTGACGACTATGGGGAGCGCCACGCCTGTCATGCGACGGCTGCCAAGACCCAGGCCATGCTGACGGCCGGCTCGATCAAGGATATTTTCGACGCCGGCCTGCATGAATTCCTGGCCAATTTCATCCGCGACAACACCAGGCTCGGCGACGAGATCGCGCAGGATTACAGGTTCTATTGAGCATGACCCCAAAAAGCGGAGACCGGTTTTCGGAAAAGCTCATGCTCCAGGGACGAGTGCGATGCGGCTGAAGATCACCCACCGGACCGAATACCGCTACGATGCGCCGGTGCATTATCTGTTGCAGCGTTTGCGGCTGCTCCCGGTGAACGGGCGCACCCAGACGGTACTGTCCTGGGCGCTGAAGATCGAAGGCGCACGCGAGGAAGTGCGCTTCACCGACCATTTCGGCAATGATACCAGGCTGTTGAGCGTCGAGGGCGAGCGCGACTTCATCACCGTCGAAGCAGCCGGCGAAGTGGTGACGCGCGACACCGCCGGCGTCTGCGGGCCGCACCAAGGTTTCGCGCCGCTCTGGCTGTTCGGCCATGAAACGCCGCTGACGACGATCGGCAGCGGCATTCGCGAACTTGCTGCCTCGGTCGGCAAGGGTACCGACATCGAAAGGCTGCACCGGTTGATGGCGGTGATCGGCGAGCGTGTCGCTTATACGCCAGACACCACCAACGCGACGACGCCGGCCGAAGAGGCCCTGGCGCTCAAGACCGGCGTTTGCCAGGACCACAGCCACATCTTCGTTGCCGCGGCGCGCGCCATGGATTTCCCGGCGCGCTACGTCAGCGGCTATCTGATGATGGATACAGCGATCGAGCAGGCAGCAAGCCACGCCTGGGCCGAGGCGCATGTCTCGGGCCTCGGCTGGGTCGCCTTCGATGTCGCCAACGGCATTTCTCCCGACGAACGCTATGTAAAGGTAGCGACTGGCCGCGATTATCGCGACGCAACCCCGGTATCGGGAATTCGGCTGGGACAGGCGGAAGAACAGCTTGCGGTCACCGTCACCGTGGAGCAGTAATCCCCGGCAAGATTGTTGCCAAAGAGATTCGATGACCTATTGCGTCGGCCTGAAAATCAATCACGGGCTCGTGTTCATGTCGGACACGCGCACCAATGCCGGTATGGATTCGATCTCGACCTTCAGGAAGATGCATGTCTGGGAAGAGCCGGGCGAGCGCGTCATCGTTTTGATGTCGGCCGGCAATCTGGCGACGACGCAGGCCGTAGTCAGCCTGCTCGACGAACGCACCAAGGCAGTGGCGGAGCGCCGTGCCACGCTGCTCGAAACGCCCTCCATGTACCAGACAGTCCGGTTGGTCGGAGACACCGTCAAGGAGGTCATCGCCAGTTCGTCGCCGGCGGGCGAAAAGGCGGATTCCTACTTCAACGCCTCCTTCATCCTCGGCGGTCAGATCAAGGGCAGCGCCCCGCGCCTGTTCATGATCTATCCGGAGGGCAATTTCATCGAATCGACCGACGACACGCCGTTCTTCCAGATCGGTGAGACCAAATACGGCAAGCCGATCATCATCCGCGCTTATGAAAGGACGATGAGTTTCGCCGAGACGGTGAAGTTGCTGCTGGTGTCGTTCGACTCGACGCTGAAGTCGAACCTGTCGGTCGGCCTGCCGCTCGACCTGCTGTTCTATGAAAAGGACACTTTCAAGGTCGGCCTCAAAAAGCGAATAAATCAGGACGATCAATATTATCGCACGATCTCGGATAGCTGGTCGAACGCGCTGAAGACCGCCTTTGCCAGCTTGCCTGATTTTCCTGAATGAAAACCTTCGTCTTTCGTGCTCTTTGATCGCGGCTCGATGGGGCGCTACGGAGGCGAAGATGAATAGCAACGAATTCCGCGAATGGTCGCTGCGAGCGGCTGAATGGGGCGCCGACTACAGAAACAGCCTTCGCGAAAGACCGGTGCGGCCGCTTGTCGAGCCGGGCGAAATCTTCAAAAGCATCGACGCCGCGCCGCCGGAAGACGGCGAAACGATGCAGGCAATCTTCGCTGATTTCGAACAAAAGATCCTGCCGGGCATGACGCACTGGCAGCATCCGCGTTTCTTTGCCTATTTCCCGGCTAACGCGGCACCGGCCTCCGTCGTGGCCGAGTATCTGGTTTCCGCGATGGCCGCGCAATGCATGCTCTGGCAGACCTCGCCGGCAGCGACCGAGCTCGAGATGCGGGTCGTCGACTGGATGCGGCAGGCGCTTGGTCTGCCGGCGGGATTCTCCGGCGTCATGCAGGATTCGGCTTCATCAGCGACGCTTGCCGCCGTGCTGACCATGCGCGAGCGCGCGCTCGACTGGCAAGGCAACAAGAGCGGCCTGCAAGGCCAGCCGGTCGTGCGGGTCTATTCTTCCGACCAAGTCCATACTTCCATCGACCGGGCGATCTGGGTGTCGGGCATCGGGGAGGCGAACCTCGTGCGCATTCCGGTCGCGGGACGCTTCCGCGCTATGCAGACGGCGGCTCTGGAAGCGGCGATCGTCGCCGACCGCGAAAACGGCATGCTGCCGGCCGGCATTATCGCCAGCGTCGGCGGCACCAGTACCGGCGGCACCGACGATGTCGCGGCTGTTGCCGCGGTGGCGAAGCGGCACGGGCTCTACCTGCATGTCGATGCCGCATGGGCCGGCTCCGCCATGATCTGCCCCGAGTTCCGGCATTTCTGGGCCGGCGCCGAACATGCGGATTCGATCGTCTTCAATCCGCACAAATGGCTGGGCGCACAGTTCGATTGCTCGATGCAATTCATCCGCCAGCCGGAAGACCTCGTGCGCACGCTGGCGATCAAGCCCGAATTCCTCAAGACACATGGCCGCGACGGGGTCATCAACTACTCCGAATGGTCGGTGCCGCTCGGCCGAAGGTTCCGCGCGCTGAAACTTTGGTTCCTGCTGCGTGCGCATGGCTTGGAAAATCTGCGGACCATGATCCGCAACCATGTCGCCTGGAGCGAGGGCCTCGCCGCCTGGCTGGCTCGGGAACCGGATTTCGAAATCGTCACGGAACCGATGCTGTCGCTGTTCTCATTCCGCCATCTCGCGGCTGCGGGAATCGACCTTGACGAGCACAATTTGCGGCTGGTCAACGCGATCAACAATGACGGCCGCATTTACCTGACGCAGACCCGGGTGGACGGGCAGGTGGCGATCCGCTTTCAGGTCGGGCAGTTCGAAACGACTGCGGCGGACGTCGATACTGCTTTCGAGGTCATCACTGACATCGCGCGGGGCCTAAGTTGATAGCCTCGTCGAGATTGCGCCGGAGCTTTTCTCTCTGCAGTCGCCCGATTTTCATTAGCCGGCTCATACCTGTTCATGGCTTTCGTTTTCAGCTATAGACGAGAAAAACGAAAATGAGAGGTTGCTAGATGTATCTGTCGCCGCGTCATTCCGAAATCATCCAGATGGCCAAAGATCATGGCCGCGTACTGGTCGAGGAGTTGGCGACGCATTTCAACGTGACGCCGCAGACGATCCGCAAGGATCTCAACGATCTCTGCGACCAGCGACTTTTGTCCCGCATTCATGGCGGGGCATTGTTCCCGTCCGGCATCGAGAACATGGAATATGAGGCTCGGCGCAAGATCGCCGCCGAGGAGAAGGAGGCGATCGGCCGCGCAGCAGCCCGGCTGATCCCCGACAACGCATCTCTGTTCATCAATATCGGGACCACGACGGAAGCTGTCAGCAAGTCGCTGCTCGATCACAGCGGCCTGATGGTCATCACCAATAACATCAATGTTGCCAATAGGATGCGCATATATCCTTCGATCGAGGTGGTGATCGCCGGCGGTGTCGTGCGCGGTTCCGACGGCGGCGTGGTCGGCGAGGCAGCGGTCGATTTCATCAGGCAGTTCAAGGTCGATTTTGCGGTGATCGGCGCCTCGGCCATCGACCATGACGGCGCACTGCTCGACTTCGATTTTCGTGAGGTGAAGGTGGCTCAGGCGATCATCGCCAACGCCCGGCATGTGATCCTGGTGTCGGACCAGACCAAATTCGAGCGCACCGCGCCCGTCCGCATCGGCCATCTGTCGCAGGTCAACACCTTCATCACCGATCGTTGCGACATCCCGTCGGTGCGCAAGATCTGTGAAGAGGCAGAGGTTCAGCTGATCGAAACGTCGCTCTCCTAGAGATGCCGCTGCGGCATCTGCCGCCGATCATATTTCGTTTGACATTCGTTATCATTTCGAAATAATCCCGTCACGGTTTCGCAAAACTCAAAAATGCTGCAATGCGAAATCGAGGGAGGATTTCTTTGCGCGCATCACCGATCCATGACATTTTCGTCATCGGTGGCGGCATCAATGGCTGCGGCATCGCCCGCGATGCCGTTGGACGTGGCTTTTCGGTCTTTCTTGCCGAGATGAACGATCTGGCCAGCGGAACTTCTTCGGGTTCGACCAAACTGATCCATGGCGGCTTGCGCTATCTCGAATTCTACGAATTCCGCCTAGTGCGCGAAGCGCTGATGGAACGCGAGGTCCTGTGGAGGAACGCGCCGCATATCATCTGGCCGATGCGCTTCGTGCTGCCATACGCCAAGGGGCTGCGTCCGGCCTGGCTTATCCGGCTCGGGCTTTTCCTCTACGACCATATTGGCGGGCGCAAATTGCTGCCGCCGACGAAAACGCTGGACATGGCCAAGGATCCGGCCGGCAAGCCGCTGAAGCCGTTGTTTCGAAAGGCGTTCGAATATTCCGACGGTTGGGTCAACGATGCCCGGCTGGTTGTGTTGAACGCCCGTGACGCTGCCGAGCGCGGCGCAACCATTCGAACCCGAACAAGGGTCGTCAGCGCCCGACGTGAAGGCGATCTCTGGACGGTCAGGCTTGAAAACGTGCGGACCGGCGATACCGAGGAGGTCAAGGCGCGGTTGCTGGTCAATGCCGCGGGCCCGTGGGTCGACCAGGTTCTTTCGGCCACCGTCGGCCTGAACGACGTGCACAATGTCCGCCTCGTGCAAGGCAGCCACATCGTCGTTGGCAAGAAATTCGACGACCCACGCGCCTATTTCTTTCAGAACAAGGACGGGCGCATCATTTTCGCCATCCCCTACGAAGACGAGTTCACGCTCATCGGCACCACCGACCGGGACTATCCCGGCGATCCGCACGACGTCAGGATCAGTGATGCCGAGATCGACTATCTCTGCGCTGCGGCAAGCGAATATTTCGCGCAGCCGGTCAAGCCGTCGGATATCGTCTGGACCTATTCCGCGGTGCGCCCGCTCTACGATGATGGCGCCTCAAAGGCGCAGGAAGCCACGCGCGACTATGTGCTGAAGGCCGATGGAGGCGAGGGTGCCGCCCCGATCGTCAACGCCTTTGGCGGCAAGATCACCACCTACCGCCGATTGTCGGAATCAATGCTCGAGAAGATCGAGGGTTTTCTCGGCAAGCGAGGCAAGCCATGGACAGCAAACACGCCGCTGCCCGGCGGTGACTTTCCCGTCACCGGCTTCGATGGCGAGGTAGCGAAACTGAAAACGGCGTACCCGTTCCTCGACGCGCGGCTGGCCCGCCGGTTGACCCGGCTCTATGGCACCCGCGCAAGGAAGCTGCTGGGCCTCGCCAAGTCGAACGCCGATCTTGGCCGCAACTTCGGCGCCGATCTCTACGAGGCCGAGGTGCGCTACCTCGTCGAAAACGAATGGGCGATGACTGCCGAGGATGTATTGTGGCGCCGGACCAAGCGCGGCCTGCGTCTCAGCCGTGAGCAGGCGGCAGTGCTCGACGAGTTCATGCGCGGAATAAGCCGGCAGCACGTAGCGGCTGCCGAATAGGGACGGCCGACTGATGCAGAAAGCCTGGGAGGAGGCATCATGCTTGAACTGAGAAACGTGACGAAGACGGTGGGTGCGGCGGAACATATCCGCGACGTCTCGCTGACGCTTCAGCACGGCTCGCTCAACGTCCTGCTCGGGCCGACGCTCTCCGGCAAGACCAGCCTGATGCGGCTGATGGCGGGCCTCGACGTGCCGACCTCCGGCTCGGTCTGGTTCGATGGCAAGGATGTCACCGGCATGCCGGTGCAAAAGCGCAACGTCGCCATGGTCTACCAGCAATTCATCAATTATCCGGCGATGACGGTCTACGAAAACATCGCCTCACCGCTGCGGGTGGCCGGCACGGATGAGGCAACGATCGACAGGGAGGTGCGCAATGCCGCCGCCCTTCTCAAACTCACGCCCTATCTCGACCGCACGCCTCTCAGTCTGTCGGGCGGCCAGCAGCAGCGCACCGCGCTGGCCCGCGCCATCGTCAAGAATGCCAGCCTCGTGCTGCTCGACGAGCCGCTCGCCAACCTAGACTACAAGCTGCGCGAAGAATTACGCGCGGAACTGCCGAAGGTCTTCGCGGCCGCCGGCACAATCTTCGTTTATGCCACGACCGAGCCGCACGAGGCCTTGCTGCTCGGCGGCAACACGGCGACGCTTTCCGAAGGCAGCATCACCCAGTTCGGGCCGACCATCGAAGTGTTCCGCAAGCCGGTCGATCTGGTGACGGCGAGAACCTTCGCCGATCCGCCGCTCAACACCATCGTGCTTGCCAAGAAGGGCCTGGATTTCCTGCTCGAGGGCGGCGTGAAATTGCCGGTGCCGGCCGAGCTCTTCGGCATTGCCGATGCGATCTATACGATCGGCTTCCAGCCCCATCATCTTTCCCTCGATCGGCCCAACGCCGCCGCAGTGCCGGTGCGCGCAAAGGTGACGATCACCGAGATCACGGGATCGGAAAGCTTCATCCATCTCGATTTCGCCGATGCGCGCTGGGTCATGCTGACCCACGGCATTCGCGACTTCGAGCCGGATGAGGAAGTCGAGGTGTTCATCGACCCGCGCCACATCATGGTCTTCGACGAGCACGGCCGCGCCGTGGCCGCGCCGAAGCTGGCGGTTTAGGAGGAAGCGATGGCGCGCATCGACGTCAATCATATCCGCCACTCCTATCTGCAGAACCCGCGCACGGATGCCGATTTCGCGCTGAAGGAAGTGCACCACACGTTCGAGGATGGCGGCGCCTATGCGCTGCTCGGCCCGTCCGGCTGCGGCAAGACTACGCTGCTCAACATCATTTCGGGATTGCTGCATCCCTCGCACGGCCAGTTGCTGTTCAACGGAAGGGACGTGACAAATCTGTCGACCCAAGAGCGCAACATTGCCCAGGTCTTCCAGTTCCCGGTGATCTACGACACGATGACCGTCTACGACAATCTGGCGTTCCCGCTGCGCAATCGCGGCGTGCCGGAGGCCGACGTCGACCGCAAGGTGCGCGAGACGCTGGAGATGACCGGGCTGGCCGATATGGCCAAACGAAAGGCGCGCGGACTGACCGCCGACCAGAAGCAGAAGATCTCGCTCGGGCGCGGGCTGGTGCGCTCCGACGTCAATGCCATCCTGTTCGACGAGCCTTTGACCGTCATCGACCCGCATATGAAATGGGTGCTGCGCTCGCAGTTGAAGCAGCTTCACCGCCGCTTCGGCTACACCATGGTTTATGTCACGCACGACCAGACCGAGGCGTTGACCTTCGCCGACAGGGTGGTCGTCATGTATGACGGCGAAATCGTGCAGATCGGCACACCGGCGGAGCTGTTCGAGCGCCCGCGCCACACCTTTGTCGGCTATTTCATCGGCTCGCCCGGCATGAATGTCATGACGGTGGCGATCGACGGCAAGACCGCGAAGCTGGGCTCGCAGCAGATCGAACTGCCGGGCGTGCCCAAGGCGGGCGGCGGCGCCATCGAGCTCGGCATCCGTCCCGAATATGTGCGCCTGGGCAGCCAGGGCATGGCCGTCCGGATCAGCAAGGTCGAGGACGTCGGCCGCCACAAGGTGGTCCGTGCCAATCTCGAAGGGCGCGAGATCGCCGCCGTCATCGGCGAGGACGAGACGGTTCCGGCTGATCCGAAGGTGCGGTTCGACCCTGCCGGCATCAACATCTATGCCGATTCCTGGCGCGTCGAGATGGGAGCCTGAAGTGGAAAAGACCTGGAACAACAGAGCCTGGTTCCTGGTGCTGCCGGTGCTGCTGCTGGTGGCGTTCTCGGCGGTCATACCGCTGATGACGGTTGTCAATTATTCGGTGCAGGACACTTTCGGCAACAACGTCTTCTTCTGGGCCGGCACCGAGTGGTTCGAGGAACTGCTTTCCTCCAGCCGCTTCTGGCAGGCGATGATCCGCAACCTTGTCTTCTCCTTCATCATCCTGGCGATCGAAGTGCCGCTCGGCATCTTCATTGCGCTCAATATGCCGAAGAAGGGTTGGGGCGTGCCGGTTTGCCTTGTTTTGATGGCGTTGCCGCTGCTGATCCCATGGAACGTCGTCGGCACCATCTGGCAGGTGTTCGGGCGCAACGACATTGGCCTGCTCGGCTATTACGTCAACGCGCTCGGCATCGACTATAATTATGTGCAAGACCCTTATGACGCCTGGGTCACGGTCATCATCATGGACGTCTGGCATTGGACCAGCCTCGTCGTTCTGCTCTGCTATGCCGGCCTGGTCTCGATCCCGGATGCCTTTTATCAGGCGGCCAAGATCGACGGTGCCTCGCGCTGGGCGGTGTTCCGTTACATCCAGTTGCCGAAGATGAACCGCGTGCTGCTGATTGCCGTGCTGCTGCGCTTTATGGATAGCTTCATGATCTACACGGAACCGTTCGTGGTGACCGGCGGCGGACCCGGCAACTCGACGACCTTTCTTTCGATCGATCTCGTCAAGACGGCGCTCGGCCAGTTCGACCTCGGCCCGGCGGCGGCGATGTCGCTGGTCTACTTCCTTATCGTCCTGTTGTTGTCATGGGTGTTCTACACCGTGATGACCAATTACGACGCGGAGCGCTGAGATGAGCCGCGCTGACGAAAGAGCCGACAGAGTGAGCGAGACGACAGCTTCGCAAGGATTGGCCAGCACGCTGCGGCAGGACGAGATCGCACGGCTCATGCGCCGTCGCGGCGAGGAGTCGCGTTGGTGGTGGATCGTGCCGACGCTCTACATCATCGTTCTGCTTTTGCCGATCTACTGGCTCATCAATATGAGCTTCAAGACCAATGGCGAGATCGTCTCGTCGCTGACGCTCTACCCGCACGCACCGACATTAGCGAATTACCGCACCATCTTCACCGACGCGTCCTGGTATTCGGGCTACATCAACTCGATCACCTATGTGGTTATGAACATGGTGATTTCGGTGGCCGCAGCACTGCCTGCTGCCTACGCCTTTTCGCGCTATCGCTTCCTCGGCGACAAACATCTGTTCTTCTGGCTGCTGACCAACCGCATGGCGCCGCCGGCGGTGTTCGCGCTGCCATTCTTCCAGCTTTATTCGGCCTTCGGCCTTATCGACACCCATATCGCAGTGGCTCTGGCGCATTGCCTGTTCAACGTGCCGCTGGCGGTGTGGATCCTCGAAGGCTTCATGTCGGGCGTGCCGAAGGAGATCGATGAGACCGCCTATATCGACGGCTATTCGTTCCCGCGCTTCTTCATAAAGATCTTCATGCCGCTGATTGCGAGCGGCATCGGCGTGGCGTGCTTCTTCTGCTTCATGTTCTCGTGGGTCGAGCTGCTGATCGCCCGCACGCTGACGACCACGGACGCCAAGCCGATCGCCGCGACCATGACCCGCACCGTTTCGGCCGCCGGCATGGATTGGGGGCTGCTCGCCGCAGCCGGCGTGCTGACGCTGATCCCGGGCGCGCTCGTCATCTGGTTTGTGCGCAACTACATCGCCAAGGGCTTTGCCCTGGGGAGGGTATGATGGAGCAGGTCGACAGAAGCCCATGGTGGTGGGCCGTGCTGTTTCTCGCCCTGATCGTTGTGGCCTGGGTGGCACTTCAAATCGATTTCGTGGCAATAACCGTAGGTTTCAGCGATCCGGCAAATATCCGCCTGTGGGGATTTAACCTCTCGTCCAACCTCGATTTTTCGTGGATGGCCTGGACGTGGCCGACCGCGGCCTTCTTTGGAACCATCTTTCTGCTGCTTTGCGGCATGGCGGTGTGGGAATACGTCTCGCCGGGCGGCAATCCGCGCGTCGGCGTGCTGCGCTTCGAAACGACGCGCGGCGACCGCTTGTTCCTGTCGCTGCTTGGCAGTGCCTTTATCCATCTCGCTTGGCTGGGTCTAGTCGGACCCAATCTGTGGTGGGCTCTCGCTCTCTCCGTGGTCTACGCCGTTGGCGTGTTCCGCTACGTATAGAGGGGGAAACTGTTGGAACGGCGGCGTGCCGGCCGCCGATCCAGATCGCACTTTGAACTTTAACAGTGGAGGAAATACATGCGACGGCAATTCTTGACATCAACAACTGCGCTTGTCCTGTTGCTCGGGGCAAGCAACGCCTATGCCGGAATGGACGAGGCCAAGGCCTTCCTGGACAAGGAAATCGGCGACCTCTCGACGCTCGACCGCGCCGGCCAGGAAGCCGAAATGCAATGGTTCATCGATGCCGCGAAACCTTTCGCCGGCATGGATATCAAGGTGGTTTCCGAAACCATCGCCACGCATCAGTATGAATCGCAGGTGCTGGCGCCGGCCTTTACAGCCATCACCGGCATCAAGGTTACGCACGACGTCACCCAGGAAGGCGACGTTGTCGAGAAGATCCAGACCCAGATGCAGACCGGCCAGAACCTCTATGACGGCTGGGTCAACGATTCCGATCTGATCGGCACGCACTGGCGCTACCAGCAGGTGCGCAACCTGACCGACTGGATGGCAGGCGACGGCAAGGATGTCACCAACCCGAATCTCGACCTGAAGGATTTCATCGGCACCTCGTTCACCACCGCGCCCGACAAGAAACTCTACCAGCTTCCCGACCAGCAGTTCGCGAACCTCTACTGGTTCCGTTACGACTGGTTCAACGACGAGAAGAACAAGGCGGACTTCAAGGCCAAATACGGCTACGACCTCGGCGTGCCGGTGAATTGGTCGGCCTATGAGGACATTGCAGCGTTCTTCACCGGGCGTGAGATCGACGGCAAGAAGGTCTACGGCCATATGGACTATGGCAAGAAGGACCCGTCGCTCGGCTGGCGGTTCACCGACGCCTGGCTGTCGATGGCCGGCAATGGCGACAAGGGCATTCCGAACGGTCTGCCCGTCGACGAATGGGGCATCAAGGTCGACGAGAATTCGCGTCCGGTCGGTTCCTGCACGGCGCGCGGCGGCGACACCAATGGTCCGGCTTCCGTCTACTCCATCCAGAAGTATCTCGATTGGCTGAAGGCCTATGCACCGGCGGAAGCCCAAGGCATGACCTTCTCCGAATCGGGGCCAGTTCCGGCGCAGGGCGCGGTTGCCCAGCAGATCTTCTGGTACACCGCCTTCACCGCCAGCATGGTCGACGCCAGCGCCAAGGCCGTGCTGAACGACGACGGCACGCCGAAGTGGCGCATGGCGCCGTCGCCGCATGGCGTCTACTGGAAGGACGGCATGAAGCTCGGCTATCAGGACGTCGGTTCCTGGACGCTGATGAAGTCGACGCCGACCGACCGCGCCAAGGCCGCCTGGCTCTACGCGCAGTTCGTCACCTCGAAGACGGTCGACGTGAAGAAGAGCCATGTCGGCCTGACCTTCATCCGCGAGAGCACGATCCACGACAAGAGCTTCACCGAACGTGCGCCAAAGCTCGGCGGCTTGATCGAATTCTACCGCTCGCCGGCGCGCGTCCAGTGGTCGCCGACCGGCACCAACGTGCCGGACTATCCGAAGCTGGCACAGCTCTGGTGGCAGGCGATCGGCGATGCTTCGTCGGGCGCCAAGAGCGCGCAGGAAGCGATGGACTCGCTCTGCGCCGAGCAGGAAAAGGTGATGAGCCGCATCGAAAAGTCGGGCGTCCAGGGCGATATTGGCCCGAAGATGGCCGAAGAGCATGACCTCGCCTACTGGAATGCGGACGCGGTCAAGAAGGGCAATCTCGCTCCTCAGCTCAAGATCGAGAACGAGAAGGAAAAGCCGGTCACCATCAACTACGACGAGCTGGTGAAGAGCTGGCAGCAATAGGACCGTTTGATGCGGGCGTCCGCGCCCGCATCGCCATGCTCAGGGGAGGCGGCATGTTGCCGTCTCCCCTGTTTGCGTGAACGGCTCGGCGCCATCTGGCGTCGAGACACCGTAGCACCTTTGAATTCGCTTCGACGGGAGAGAGAATGACCGGATACATCCTTGCAATCGACCAGGGAACGACATCGAGCCGGGCGATCCTGTTCGACGACAAGATGAAGGTCGTCGGCAGCGGGCAAAAGGAATTCACCCAATATTATCCGGCCTCCGGCTGGGTCGAGCACGATCCCGAGGAGATATGGGCAAGCGTCGTGGAAACGGTGAAGGCCGCGCTGAAGACAGCCGGCCGCAACGCAGCGGAAGTCGCCGCGATCGGCATCACCAACCAGCGCGAAACGGTCGTCATCTGGGACAAGGAGACCGGCAAGCCGATCCACAATGCGATTGTCTGGCAGGATCGTCGTACCGCGCCGCTATGCCAGAAACTGAAGAAGCTAGGGCTGGAGAAGAAATTCACGAATAAGACCGGCCTGCTGCTCGATCCCTATTTCTCCGGCACCAAGATCGCCTGGATGCTGGACAAAGTGAAGGGCGCCAGAAAACGCGCCGAGAAAGGCGAACTGCTGGCCGGCACCATCGACAGTTTTCTGATTTGGCGCCTGACTGGCGGCAAGGTCCACGCCACTGACGCCACCAATGCCTCGCGCACACTGGTCTACAACATCGAACAAAACGCCTGGGACGACGAGCTGCTGGCCATTCTCGGCATACCTGCAAGAATGCTGCCGCAGGTGAAAGATTGTGCCGATGATTTTGGAATCACCGACAAAAGCCTGTTTGGCGCAGAGATCAGAATTCTCGGTGTGGCCGGCGACCAGCATGCGGCGGCGATCGGCCAGGCCTGTTTCGAGCCGGGCATGATGAAATCGACCTACGGCACCGGTTGCTTCGCGCTGCTCAACACCGGCAGCGATCTGGTGCGTTCGAAGAACCGGCTTTTGACCACCATCGCCTATAGGCTGAACGGCAAGACCACCTATGCGCTGGAGGGCTCGATCTTTATCGCCGGCGCCGCCGTGCAATGGCTGCGCGACGGCATCAAGGTGATCGGCAAGGCCGAGCAGAGCGGCAAATTGGCGGCGGAAGCCGATCCGACGCAGAACGTCTATCTGGTGCCGGCTTTCGTCGGGCTCGGCGCACCGCACTGGGATGCCGAGGCGCGCGGTGCCATCTTCGGGCTGACCCGCAATTCGGGGCCGGCGGAATTTGCCCGCGCGGCACTGGAATCCGTAGCGTTCCAAACGCGCGATCTGCTTGACGCCATGCGCAAGGACTGGAAGGGCGCCTCGGCCAAGACTGTGCTCAGGGTCGATGGCGGCATGGTGGCGTCGGACTGGACTATGCAGCGGCTGGCCGACATTCTCGATGCGCCGGTCGACCGGCCGACAATTCTCGAGACGACCGCGCTTGGTGCGGCATGGCTGGCCGGCTCGAAGGCCGGTGTCTGGCCGAGGGCCCGGGAATTCGCTAGGAGTTGGGCGCTCGAGCGCCGCTTCAACCCAGACATGGATGCTTCGACACGTGCCGCCAAGCTGGCAGGTTGGCGCCACGCTGTGCGCAGGACGCTAAGCATGCAATAAGCAAGTGGCCGCCGAATTCCCAACCTTGTTTAATCAGGCGGGGCTGGTGGTTGCTCGGATGTGTGGGGCGACTCCGAGAGCGGGTCAGGCAGGGTGAGGGTCCATGAAACACCCAGATTGGTATCCTGCTTGGCGCCAAGAAGCCATCGAGCAACTGAGCGCTAAGAATAGAGGCTTGCAAGATGATTTCGGCGTCGGCAGTTGGCCTCGTTATGATTACGCCCTAAAGACTGGAAAGCTTCTTTTCTCAGATCAAGGTGTCGTCAAGGTCGTCGCCGAAATCCAGGTTGCAGGCTCCACAAGCGGCAAAGGTGGCAATTGGCTTTGGGCCTGGGGAAATTCAACCTGCCTGGCGACGTAGTTACCGATGCCCAGCGAGTTCGATCCTTCGGGGAGAAGAACGGCATTGATGAACTGACTCAGCTTTTTGTGACAGATGATAATGACCTGACCGTGCTTGGGTGGGAACTGGCGGCCGTAATGGCTCGAATTTGCAACGCCCGTGGGGTCTATCGTTCTCCTCGTGGCGAAGGGGCAAGCCTCTATCCGACCATCAAGAGCATCAGCCGGGCAAACTGATCTTGATGTCTGCCTGCCGAACGTTCGAGACGCAGTGACTATGGCGGAAATATCAGTGCTTCCTCGCCCAGCAATAACCCGCGCCGTTTCGGGCGCGGGCTTGCAGCCTCTAAGCTAGGACTCAGTAAGGCGACCGGCACTGCCGGCGCGGACCGTAGTTGGGCTGGTAAGTGTTGTCAGAAGCGCGATAGCTCCGATAACGGTCATAGCACCACTGCACGTGGGCATCGCCACGATAGACACGATTCTGGCTGTTGACGATGGCGCCCGTAATCAGCGCTCCTGTGGCGAAGGCGGCCAGCGGGAACCAGTAGTCACCGTGACGGCGATAGCCGCGACGATATTCGCGATAGCCGCGATGGCCACGCCAATACATGCCGTCCTCACGCGCAAAACTGCGCCGCGAGAGATCGCGGTTGAAACTCCGGTGCCTCCGCCACGGCTCGTACTGGACGGTCTGGACATTCGAGGTGAGCCCCTGGGCAGGGGGCGCATAGCTGGGCTGAGCGTTGACTGGCACGATCTCCGCGGCAGCGAATGAGATCGAAAGGGTGGTAGCCAGCAGGCCCGACATGATCCTATTCATGATCTTCTCCTTGAAACGCGTGTCCCTTGTCGCGGAAAAACGGGCAGGCTGCGCAAATTGTTCCGCTAAAAATCCCAAGTTGCTGATCTGCAAAGGTTCTCCCGATTCGCTGCTTGTGCTTGTCCCGCAAAGCGCGAGCTTCGGCCTTGCGCGAGAGGGAGGCAGTTCCGTCAACGCCGAAGCGCACCGCACGGCATGCATGACACGGCAGGAAAGTCCGGTTTGGGAGCCGTCTTTTTCCGGTTGACCGGCAGAGGCACTCTCCCTATGTTCCGCGCAATTTCGAGGGCGGCCTTTCTGAGCCCGCGGGAGCGCGTAGCTCAGCCGGTAGAGCAACTGACTTTTAATCAGTAGGTCATGGGTTCGAATCCCATCGCGCTCACCATCAATAAAATTGTACGGCCGGAAACATGGGTAACAGTTTGCACCTAAGACATGGGTGACAACCTCGTGCCGAACGCATGCGGTGGCCTTAGCCACCCGCGCCATCGTCCATCATCGTGCCGGTGAGCGCCTCATAGGCTCTGCTGCACAGCTGTGAATGCGGACAATCCTTCACGATAAGCACTGGCACCACGGTGAGAACCGCTGCGGCAAGGATTTGCAGGCAAAGACCGACGGCGCTTACCTTGCTGTCGAACATGCCGGCCAGGAAAAAGTAGAGACCCTGGGCCATGCAGGCTGCCGTCAGAATGCCCAGAAGCGTGCTGGTCGCTCTTGCGAAGGGCGTTATGTAGCCGTCAGGAAAACCCAGCATGCCGAGATCGGCGGACCATTGCAGCGCCAGCATGACGCTCAGCACTGACCAGACGAGGGCCGTCGTACGAGTGAACAGCGTCTGCTTTGGTTTATTGCTCGGATCGGCCATCGGGGTCACGTCGGAATTGCTTGCCGGGACATGCGCAAGCTCTCGGTCAGATCAGTGAGACGTTGCCGCCGGCATGGCGTTCGAGCCGTCCGGCGAGGTCGAGCTCCAACAGCACCATGAACACTTGAGCGGGATGCAGGCCGGTGTGGCGGATGATCTCGTCGACTGCTACCGGCGTCGGGCCGAGCGCCTCGACGACGCGGTCGCGGTCGTCCTCGCGCGGCGGCGGCGTTGCCGAAAAGTCGGGCGGCTCTTCGAGCGGCGATGTCCTTGGCGTCCAGGCGCCGACCAGCGGCGCGATCGCGCTGGTGATATCGGCGGCCTCGGTGACAAGGGTGGCGCCGTCCTTGAGCAGGCCATTGGTGCCGGCGGCGCGCGGATCGAGCGGCGAACCGGGAACGGCGAAAACCAGCCGGCCCATCTCGCCGGCGAGGCGGGCGCTGATCAGCGAGCCGGAGCGCTGCGCCGCCTCGACCACCACCAATCCCAATGCAGCACCGGCGACGAGCCGGTTGCGGCGGGGAAAATCCTGTGCGCGCGGCTGCCAGCCAAACGGCATTTCGGAAATGATGGCGCCGCCACGCTCGGCGATCTCGTCGCACAGGCCGGCATTTTCGGGCGGGTAGGGCAAATCGAGGCCGCCGGCGAGCACGCCGATCGTCCCGGTCGAAAGGCTGCCCTGGTGCGCGGCCGTATCAACGCCGCGCGCCAGGCCGGAGACAATGCCATAGCCGTCGCGGCCGAGATCCGCCGCCAGCATCCGCGCCATCTTGATGCCGGCCAGCGATGCGTTGCGAGCGCCGACGATGGCGACCGCTGGCAAGCGGAACACCGCACTGTTGCCCCTGACCGCGAGCAGCGGCGGCGGATGATCCATGCTCTTCATCAGCGGCGGATAGTCCGCCTCGCCGATGCCGACAAAGCGGGCGCCCGCACGCCTGGCTGCCTCCAGCTCCGCCTCGGCCTCGGCAATGGACGGAATGCGGGCGATTTTTTTGGCGCCACCCGAAATCATCAGCTCCGGCAGCATCGATAACGCTGCTTCGGCCGAACCGAACCGGTTGATCAGGTCGCGAAAGGAAGCCGGGCCGACATTCGGCGTACGGATCAGACGAAGCCAACTCAGCCGCTGCCGGTCGCTGAGGCGCGGCCCGGAATTGGGCTCGCTCACTCCTTGGCCCCGATCTTACCCTCGGTGCCGGCAAGCAGCCGCGCAATGTTGGCGCGGTGCTTTACGATGACGATGAGGCTCATCGCCGCGAAAAGCCCGGCAATCTGCGGCGTGCTCAGGAGATACAGGGCCACGGGCACGACGACCGCTGCCGTCAGTGCCGCAAGCGAGGAGAAGCGGAACAGGAAGGCCACCGCCAGCCAGACGACGGCGAAGATCAGCGCCACCTGCCAGGCAAGGGCGATCAGCACGCCAAGGTACGTGGCGACACCCTTGCCGCCCTTGAAGCCGAGCCAGACCGGAAAGAGATGGCCTAAAAACGCGCCGAAGCCGGCCCAAAGTCCGAGCTCGGGCGCAAAGCGGCCTGCGATCAACACCGCCGCGGTGCCCTTCAGCGCATCGAGCAGCAGCGTGGCCGCGGCCAAGCCCTTGTTGCCGGTGCGCAGCACATTGGTGGCGCCGATGTTGCCGGAGCCGATGTTGCGCACGTCGCCGAGGCCGGCGGCACGGGTGATCAGCAGGCCAAACGGGATCGAGCCGAGAAGATAGCCGAACACCAATGCCAAGACGGGACTGTAAACCATTGTTCCCCCGAACTTTCCTTGGCCGAGCGGATTTGAAGACGTGACGGCCGCTCCGTCCTACGCCGAAAACACTGTGCGGCCCGCCACCATCGTTTGCAAGACCTTGCCTTGCAGCCGCGCGCCTTCGAAACAGGTGTTTTTCGAGCGCGAGCGGATGCCGCTCTCGCTGACGACCCATGGCTCGTCCAGATCGACGAGCGCAAGATCGGCCAATGCCCCCGGTTTCAGCGTGCCGCCGGGCAGGCCGAACAATCTTGCCGGCGCGGTCGACAGTGTCTCGACCAGCCGGAGCAGCGTCGCGTCGCCATTGTGATAGAGCCGCAGCGCTGCGCCCAGCAGCGTTTCCAGCCCGATGGCGCCGGCCGCGGCATCGGCAAAGGGCAGGCGCTTGGTGTCGACGTCTTGCGGGTCGTGGGAGGAGACGATGAGGTCGATGGTGCCGTCCTTGATCGCTTCGATCATCGCCAGCCGATCTTCTTCAGCGCGCAGCGGCGGCGTCAGCCGGAAGAAGGTGCGGTACTCGCCGACATCGTTCTCGTTGAGCGACAAATTGTGGATCGACACGCCTGATGTGACGTTGGCGCCATCGGCTTTCGCGCGTGCTACCGCGTTTGCCGCCATAGCCGTCGAAATCTTGGCAGCGTGATAGGCGCCGCCGGTCAGCCGAGCCAACGCGAGATCGCGGTCCAGGGGAATCGATTCGGCTTCGCGCGGAATGCCGGCAAGGCCAAGCCAGCTTGCGTAAAGGCCTTCGTTCATGACGCCGGCCGAGGCGAGATCGGCGTCCTGGGTTTCATGCGCGATGACGCCGCCGAAATCGCGCGCATAGGTCAGCGCGCGGCGCATCACCAGCGCGCTGGCAATAGAATGGCGGCCGTCGGTGAAGGCGACCGCGCCGGCCTCGCGCAGCAGGCCGAATTCGGTCATCTCGCGGCCTTCCAGCCCCTTGGTGATCGCTGCCGCCGGAAAGATGTTGACGATTGCAGTGTCCTTGGCGGTGCGCAGCACGAACTCGACCAATGCGACATTGTCGATCACCGGGTCGGTATCGGGCATCATGACGACTGAGGTGACGCCGCCGGCCGCCGCAGCGATGCTCGCCGAAGCAATGGTCTCGCGGTGTTCGCCGCCCGGTTCGCCGATGAAGACACGCGCATCGATCAATCCGGGGATGATAGTCTTGCCGGCGCAGTCGATGATCGTGGCGCCTTCGGGCGCGCCCTGGTTCAAGGCCGCCTTGCCGGCCGCAACGATTTTGCGGCCTTCGACCATGACGGTACCGACCTCATCAATGCCGCGCGACGGGTCGACGATGCGGGCTCGGCTGAAGACCGCTATGCTCATGCGCCGCGGCCCTCGTGGTTTCGACGGGGATCGAGCAGTGCTTCCATCACCGCCATACGTACGGCGACGCCCATCTCAACCTGTTCCTGGATGACGCTTTGCGGGCCGTCGGCGATCTCGGAGGCGATCTCGACGCCGCGGTTCATCGGGCCTGGATGCATGACCAGCGCGCCGTCCTTGGCTGCTTTCAGCTTCTCGGCGTCGAGGCCGAAATAGTGGAAATATTCGCGCACCGACGGTACGAAAGCGCCTTCCATGCGTTCGCGCTGCAGGCGCAGCATCATCACCACGTCGGCGTCCTTCAGACCCTCGGCCATCGAGCGGGTGACGATGACGCCCATCTTCTCGATGCCGGCGGGCAAAAGCGTCGAAGGGGCGACGACCCTGACCTGGGTACCAAGCGCGTTGAGCAGGATGATGTTGGAGCGCGCCACGCGCGAATGCAGGATGTCGCCGCAGATCGCCACGATCAGCTTTGACAGCGGACCCTTGGCGCGGCGGATGGTCAGTGCGTCGAGCAGCGCCTGGGTAGGGTGCTCATGGGCGCCGTCGCCGGCATTGACCACCGAGCAGCCGACTTTTTGGGCAAGAAGTGCTGCCGCACCGGCCGATTGATGGCGGATGATCAATATGTCGGGACGCATGGCGTTCAGCGTCATCGCCGTATCGATCAGCGTTTCGCCCTTTTTCACCGAAGAGCTCGCTACGGACATGTTCATGACGTCGGCGCCGAGCCGTTTGCCGGCCAGCTCGAACGACGATTGCGTCCGGGTCGAGGCTTCGTAGAAGAGATTGATCTGAGTGCGGCCGCGCAGCGTCGATGTCTTCTTGTCCGACTGCCGCGAGATGGCAACGGCCCGGTCCGCCCGGTCGAGCAGTAGCTCGATATCGGCGGGGGAAAGATCGCGGATGCCCAGAAGATGGCGGTGGGGATAAAGTGGCAGGGACGATGCGTCGGTCATCTCAAGTCGCTGCTATAGGGGGGAGGCCTCGCGGCTGCAAGCACCGGCTTGGGATTGGATTGGTTCTCCCCGGTATTTTCGTCGCGCGCCGCTGGCCATAGGCTATAAACCGCCTTGGCTTTGGATTCGCAGCCTTCAGGTGATAAGGACGAAGCGTGACTGACGACGTGACCAACCAGCCGCCGCCGCTGGCCGGCGGCAACGCCTGGCGGGGCGATCCGTTGCTGATCCAGCTTGCCGAGCGCTTTTCCGATCCGGTCCGCAAGGACCTCGACGGGCTTGGTCGTTTCGTTCTGACCCATGAGGCGCAGGAACTGGCCCGTCTTGCCAATGTCGAGACGCCGAAGCTCAGGACCCATGATCGCCAGGGCCGGCGCATCGACCAGGTCGAGTTCCATCCCGCCTATCACGCGCTGATGCGCCGCTCTGTTGCCAACGGGCTGCATTCGTCGGTCTGGGAGAATGGCGACGCCGAGATCGGCCGTCGCCACCAGGTGCGTGCCGCGCGCTTTTATCTCACGGCTGAGCTCGAGACCGGGCATCTCTGCCCGATCACCATGACCAGCGCTTCGCTGGCAGCGCTGATGGCCAGCCCGAAGCTGTTTCGCGAATGGGCGCCTCGGGTGACGACGCGGAAATACGATCAAAGCCAAAAGCCTCCGGTCGAAAAAGCCGGGCTGACGCTCGGCATGGGCATGACCGAGAAGCAAGGCGGCACCGATGTCCGTGCCAACGTCACCAAGGCCGAGCGCGCCGGCAGCGGGTTTTATCGCCTGACCGGCCACAAATGGTTCATGTCGGCGCCGATGTCGGATGCCTTCCTGGTGCTCGGACAGGTGCCGGAGGGACTGTCGTGCTTTCTCGTGCCCCGCTTGCTCGGCGACGGATCCGGCAACGGCTTCCGTTTTCAACGGCTGAAGGACAAGCTCGGCAATCGATCCAATGCCTCGTCGGAGGTGGAATTCGTCAATGCCATCGGCGAGATGGTCGGCGAGCCCGGCGCCGGCGTGAAGACGATCATGGACATGGTGACCCTGACGCGGCTCGACTGTGCCGTCGCCTCGTCGGCGATCATGCGGGCCGGACTGGCCGAGGCTGTCCACCACACGCGCCACCGCAAGGTGTTTGGAACCAATCTGATCGAGCAGCCGCTGATGCAGCGTGTGCTGGCCGATATGGCGCTGGACGTTGCCGCCGCTACCGCGCTGTCGTTCCGGCTGGCGCGCTCCTTCGACGAGGCGGCCGGCGACCGCGGCGAGGCGGCCTTCGCCCGCGCCATGACGCCGGTCGTCAAATACTGGGTCTGCAAGATCGCGCCGCCGCTGCTCTATGAAGCAATGGAGTGCCTCGGCGGCAACGGCTATGTCGAAGAGGGGCCGCTCGCCCGCTACTATCGCGAAGCTCCGGTCAACGCGATCTGGGAAGGTTCAGGCAACGTCATGGCGCTTGACGTGCTACGTGTGCTGGGGCGTGCACCCGGCCTGTTCGATGACGTGCTGTCCGGCATCGACCGCGATCTCGGTGCAGGCGGACGCGGCACCGTCGGCGTGCTCAAGGCGGCAATGCAGGTCGCGGCTACCGACGAGGGCTCGGCGCGGCTGTTGACCGAGCAATTGGCATTGTCGGCGGCGGCGGCAGAGCTTCGCAGGCTGGGGGCAGGGCGGATCGCCGACGCCTTCGTCGAAACGCGCCTCGCCGGCCAGTGGCGCAATACCTATGGCATGATCGATTCGCGCCATGATGCGCGCATGATCATCGATACGCTCTACCCGCCGATCAACTAAGTGCCGTCGCCCAATTCGCTGCCGCTCTCGCGCCCCCTGTGGATGGCCGTTAACCTTAACGAATGGTTTCCATTGCGGCGACCGGTGGCAAAGCCCAGTGTTATGGTTAAGGCAAGGATTGTTCAGCTTGAGCGGCTTTGCCCTGCGAAGCAGGAGCGTCATGCGGCATATTCTGAGCTCTTTTCTGGCATTGCATTGGGCGGCCGTTTTCGCCCTGCTGGCGTTCATCTGCATCGACGGAAATCGAGGCGTCGCGACGGCCCTTGGCGTGCTCGGCGTTCCCGTCCAGAACACTCGATTTGCCGATCTCGAAAACGCTGTCGTCGTGGCGCCGCTCGCCGTGGCACTGCTTGTCGTCGCGGTGCTGTTCTGCTGGGCCTTTGTTGAAGCACTGACCAGCGACGCGACCAACCCGGACCCCGCCGACAGCGTCGTGCGGATCGCCTTCATCTCCGCCTTGGGCGTGCTGTCGCTGATAGTCATCGGCGGCGCCGCGCAAGGCATTAATGGGCTGTTCATGGTTGTCGCGGTGCAATTGGCGGCACTTCTGGCGTCCTATGTCGCGATGCTCGCCGAGCGGCGGTCGGCCGTTGCCGCGGCAGTTCCAGGAACCGGCGAAATCCGAGCGGCCGCCCATGTCATGGCCAAGGCAGCGGCGCATAATTCCTCGCTTGCCCGCATTTCCGGCCGGCTGGATTCGAGGGATGACCGCTAATGCGCACCTTGTTCGCGCTGTGGGCGGCTCCGCTCCTCTTATTTTGGGGCTGGTTCTTTCTGTCGCTCAACGACATCAATTTCGGCTATGTCATGCTGAGCCGCCAATTGCACGATCTCGTCTTCCAGCTCTATGGACAGATGCTGGGCGTTGATCCCGCGCTCATTCCGGGCATGGTGGCGAAAGCTTGCGTATTCGACGGGCTGCTGCTGATGGCGTTCTGGGCATTTCGCCGCCGCAAGGCAATTGGCGGCTGGATCACGGCGATGCGCAACCGCTATTTCGACCAGGCATCGACGCCGAGCGCCTGAAGGCGGTCGAGAACGCCCTGCAGGATAAAAGCGGCCGCCGCCGAATCGATCTTGCCGGCGCGCTTCTTGCGGGAAAAATCCATCTCGATCAGCGTCCGCTCGACCGCCACCGTCGACAGCCTTTCGTCCCAAAAGACGAACGGCAGATCGGTCAATCCAGCCATATTGCGCACGAAAGCGCGGGATTTTTGGGCGCGCGGGCCTTCCGAGCCGTCCATGTTGATGGGGAGGCCGATCACCGCGGCGCCGGCATTTTCCTTCTGTAGCAGAGCGAGCAGCACTGCGGCATCGAGCGAGAATTTCCTGCGCATGATGACAGGGCGCGGGTGCGCGAAGGACAAGCCGCGGTCGGAAACCGCCACGCCGATCGTCTTGTCGCCGAGGTCGAGACCGGCCAGGGTTTTGCCGCCGCCTAGCCGGGCCGGCAACTCCTCGATGGTGATGATGCCCAACGGCTTTTCCTTTGACCGCGACGCCGCACGTCCTATACGCGCAAAGCGTGCGTGGCACTTTAATTTCGCCGTCGGCGTTCTATCCTCTACCGAAACAAAAATCGAGGAAAGCATTGATGAGACTGACCTGGTACGGACATTCGGCATTCCGAATCGAAATCGAAGGCGCGAAAATCCTGATCGACCCCTATCTAGTCGGCAACCCGTCGTGGACGGGCGGCTGGGAAGGGCCGGCCGAAGGGATCACGCATGTCTTGCTTACCCATGGCCACAGCGACCACATCAGCGGCGCCATCGAAGTGCTCAAGAAAAGCGGCGCGATGCTGGTCGCCAATTTCGAGATTTGCATGTACCTGGTCGGCAAGGGCGTCGGTGACAAGCAGATCAATCCCGGCAATATCGGTGGTACGGTCGATTGCGGCGGCTTCACCACCACCTTCGTTCAGGCCCTGCACTCATCGTCCTTTCCGGGCGAGGGCGGCCAGAATACCTATCTCGGCAATCCGGGCGGGCTCGTCCTGCACTTCCCCGAGGACAAGACGCTTTATCATATGGGCGACACCGACATCTTTTCCGACATGGCGCTGATCAACGAGTTGCATGAACCGAAGATCGGCATCGTGCCGATCGGCGACCGCTTCACCATGGGTGGGGCGGTGGCAGCCCTTGCCTGCCTGCGTTTCTTCAAGTTCGAGACGGTCGTTCCCGCTCACTTCGGCACGTTTCCGATGATCGACCAGACCGCCGACAAATTCGTGGCCGGGCTGGACGGATCGGGCGTGAAAGTGGCGTTGCCGAAGATCGGCAAGACGATTACGCTGTAAAGAAAGCCGATCCGGAACGATACGATGCGCTTGAGAAATTCTCTTTGCATTTCCATGCTGGTTGCCGCGTCGCCGGCGCTGGCGGCGGAGGATTTCATCGAGGGCATCTATCTGCAATCGGAGGATCTCTGCGCGCAGGCCAAAAAGGATACGCTGCAGACGGTGATCGAGGGCGGCAATATCGTGCTGTCTGCAAATGGCCTGGAAAGCATCGAATATAACTGTGAGTTCCTGCAGATCACCAAAGCGACTCGCTCGCCAAGCTGGGCGGTGACCGCCATATGCCAGGAACCGGGCTACGTCTTTCCCGATGTTCTCTCACTGACACAGATGAGCCCGAAGCAGATCGACCTGGTATCGGTTCGGCCTGCCGCCGACGAAGGCGAGCAGAGCGGCAACGGCGGCAGTTATTTCCTCTGCGACGGCGTCGCGATGCCATAGGGCAGTTGTCGGCACGATGCATGTTGCGCGGCACGCGCCGCGCCGCTATAGCGCTGGTTTTCCCCGAGGCACAAACATGTCCGTTGATATAAAAACCGTGAAGCGCGTCGCGCATCTTGCCCGTATTGCGGTGAGCGAGGAGGATGCAGAGCGCATGACCGGCGAATTGAACGCCATTTTGGGCTTTGTCGAGCAATTGAACGAGGTCGATGTTTCCGGCGTCGAGCCGATGACCTCGGTCACGCCGATGGCAATGAAAAAGCGCCAGGACGGCGTCACTGACGGCGGCAAGGCAGCCGACATCGTCGCCAACGCGCCGGCGACCGAAGAGAATTTCTTCCTTGTGCCGAAGGTCGTGGAGTAGCTGGCCGATGGCAATCGAGATCGCCGCGGAGACGCCGCTGCAGGACGATGTGCGTGGGCTGGTCGAGGAGCTCAACGCCACATTGCTGGAGCTGACGCCGCCGGAGCATTGCTACCATTTGACGGTCGAGCAGATGGCGGACGGCGACACGACCGTCTTCATCGCCCGCGATAACGGTCTTGCCATCGGTTGCGGCGCACTGAAGCGCCACGATACTGTCGTCGGCGAGGTCAAGCGCATGTATACGCGACCTTCGCATCGCGGCCGCAAGATCGGCGCGAAGATTGTCGAGCGAATCGAGGCGCTGGCGCGCCAAGAAGGGCTTAAGCGTCTGGTGCTGGAGACGGGGGACCGTCATCCCGCCGCCTGGACCGTCTACGAACGCGCCGGTTTTTCTCGCTGCCGTCCGGTGCTGAATTATCCCGATTCCGAGTGGTCGGTGTTTTACGAAAAGAGCCTTGCCTGATGAGCGATCTGACCCAGCTGACGATTTCGCAGGCCCGCGCCAAATTGCGCTCCAGGGAGATCACTGCCACCGAAATCACCGAGGCTTATCTATCGGCGATCGAGCGAGCCAATCCGGCGCTCAACGCCTATGTCGTGGTCACCGACGACAAGGCGCGGGACATGGCCAAGTCCTCCGACGCGAAACTAGCCAAGGGCGAGGGCGGGCCGCTTGAGGGTATCCCGCTCGGCATCAAGGATCTGTTCGGCACCGAAGGCGTCCACACCCAGGCCTGCAGCCATGTGCTAGACGGCTTCAAGCCGCGCTACGAATCGACTGTCACCGCCAATCTGTGGGCGGATGGCGCCGTCATGCTCGGCAAGCTCAACATGGACGAGTTCGCCATGGGCTCGTCCAACGAGACCTCGTATTACGGGCCCGTCATCAACCCGTGGCGGCGTTCGCGCCTCGACACGGTGGTGATGCCGACGACGCATCAGGGCGAGGGCGGCTTCGTTTCGGCCGGCGGCACCAGGACCGCGCGCACGTTGGACAATGCCCAATTGGTGCCGGGCGGTTCGTCCGGTGGCTCGGCATCAGCCGTCTCGGCTTTCCTGTGCGCCGGCGCCACCGCCACCGATACCGGCGGCTCGATCCGCCAGCCCGCTGCCCTCACCGGCACGGTCGGCATCAAGCCGACCTATGGCCGCTGCTCGCGCTGGGGCATCGTCGCCTTCGCCTCGTCGCTCGACCAGGCCGGGCCGATCGCGCGCGACGTCCGCGACGCCGCGATCCTGCTGAAGTCGATGGCTTCGGTCGACCCGAAGGACACGACCTCCGTCGACCTGCCGGTGCCGGATTACGAGGCGGCGATCGGCCGCCCGATCAGGGGCATGAAGGTCGGCATCCCCAAGGAATACCGTGTCGACGGCATGCCCGCGGAGATCGAGGCGCTGTGGCAGAAAGGCATTGCCTGGCTGAGGGATGCCGGCGCCGAGATCGTCGATATCTCGCTGCCGCACACGAAATACGCGCTGCCGGCCTATTACATTGTGGCGCCCGCCGAAGCTTCGTCCAACCTCGCCCGTTACGACGGCGTCCGCTATGGGTTGCGCGTGCCCGGCAAGGACATTGTCGAAATGTATGAAAAGACCCGCGCCGCCGGCTTCGGGCGCGAGGTCAAGCGCCGTATCATGATCGGCACCTATGTGCTTTCCGCCGGCTATTACGATGCCTACTATCTGCAGGCGCAGAAGGTTCGAACCCTGATCAAACGTGACTTCGAAAATGTGTTTGCCGCAGGCGTCGACGTCATTCTGACGCCGGCAACGCCGTCCGCCGCCTTTGGCATCGCCGACGAGGACATGGCAGCCGACCCGGTCAAAATGTATCTCAACGACATCTTTACGGTGACGGTGAACATGGCCGGCCTGCCCGGCATAGCGGTTCCGGCTGGGCTCGACGCCAAGGGGCTGCCGCTCGGCCTGCAGCTAATCGGCCGGCCCTTCGACGAGGAAACGCTGTTCCAGACAGCCCACGTAATCGAACAGGCGGCCGGCACATTTCAGCCGGAAAAATGGTGGTAGGATCGTTTCTCATCTGAGGGGGTGAGGGATGTTCTTCTATGTCTCCAAGATTCTCTGGTTCTTCGTCCAGCCGTTGAATCTCACGATCTTCCTGCTGCTGGCGGGGCTGGTCGCGGCGATGTTCGGTCGGCGGCGATTGGCGACCGCCGGCAGCGCTCTTGCCTTCCTCATTCTGGCGGTTTCGACATGGAGCCCGCTCGGCCCCATGATGCTCAATCGGCTGGAGGAACGCTTCCCCAGGCCGCCGCTGCCGGAAAAGGTTGACGGTATCGTGGTACTTGGCGGCAGTCTGGATGGCGCCGTCAATCTGGTGCGTGGTGGCTATGAAATGAACTCCAGCGGCGACCGGATGGTCGAGGCGGCCGTGCTGGCGCGGCGGTTTCCGACAGCGAAAGTCGTTATCTCCGGTGGCAGCATCGAAACGTTCCGCGGCGGCGAAGGCGATGCAGATACCGCGCCGCGTCTTTTTGCCGCTTTCGGCGTCGCGGCCGATCGGCTGATCCTCGAGAACAAATCCCGCAACACCTACGAGAATGCTGTCTTTACCAAGGAACTGGTGACGCCGAAACCGGGCGAGACCTGGTTGCTGGTGACCTCGGCCTTCCACATGCCACGCGCCAAGGCGCTGTTCGACAAAGCCGGCTTTTCGACCGTTCCGTGGCCAGTCGACTATCGCACCTCCGGTAGGGAAGGCATCACCACGTTCCCCTATCCCGGCGACTGGCTGGAGGTCACCACTGTTGCGATCCGCGAATGGATAGGGCTCATCGCCTATTGGCTGTCGGGCCGCATCGATCGGCCTTTTCCCGGGCCGGGCGGCTGACCGAGCACCGCCTGCCGCGCCGCCGAGAAAAATTGGCGGCGCACCAGTACCGCCAGTAGCAGCAGCGTCGATAGCACGAAAACGGTGGGATCGACGAACCAGCCGAGATAACCAATCGAGAAGAACACGCCGCGCAGGCCCGAATTGAAATGCTTCCCGGCCAGCATGTTCATGCGCGCGGCACGCCAGACTGCCGTTTCGGTGACCGGATTGCGCGACGCCTCGCCATGCGGAATCGGCACGGCGCCGATCAGGATCGAGCAATAATTGAATAGCCGGTAAGCCCAGCCGAACTTGAAGAAGGAAAAGGCCAGGATCAGCACCAGCCCGAACACCTTCGTCTGGAAGGCCGCGCGTGAGGACGTGGCGCCAAACGGCAGGTCGCTCAGCACGGTCAGAACCTGATCGGAGGCGCCGAGCAGGGCAAAACAGCCGCCGATGGCAATCAGCGAACTGGAGGCAAAGAAGGCGGTTCCCTGTTGCAGGCCGCTCATGATGGCGGTGTCGACGATGCGGATCTCGCGTTCGGCCATGGTCCGCATCCAGGCCTCACGCTGCACGTTCATCGCCCTCGTCAGCGACATGCGGCTGACCAGCATTCCGTCGGCGGCGAGCGTATGCAGCACCCACGCGGCAAGGAAGAACCCCAGCGCCGCAAGGTCGGCCATCGATAGATGAAAGGAATCGCTCATGCGTTGCTTTTACCACAGGCCGAGGGGACGCTTCGATGGTCGAAGCTGGAATGTCGCTGCCGGAGCAAACAAGGTCGGCAGGCGCAGCGCCGCGATCTTCAAAACAGCGGAAAACATCATGGCAGTTCCTATATGTAGACCTCAACAGGGTCCCAGGAGAAAACGCCCACGTGTTCCTTTCGGTTTTCGACCTGTTCAAGATCGGCATCGGCCCATCGAGTTCGCACACGATGGGGCCGATGACGGCTGCGCGGCGGTTTCTCGATGAGATTGCGGGAGACGACTGGCCGCGCCCGGCCGGCGCCAAGGTCGACCGCATCGCGGCCAGCCTGCATGGCTCGCTCGCCTACACCGGCATCGGCCATGGCTCCGATCGTGCCGTGGTGCTCGGCCTCGCCGGCCAGACGCCGCAGATGGTGGATCCCGACCAGGCGGACGGCATCGTCGCTCGCATCGCCGCCGAGAAGCGGATTTCGCCGCCTGGCCATCCGTCCTATCGTTTCGACCCGGGAACGGATCTTGTGCTGGATCGCAAGACGCCGCTGCCGGGTCACGCCAATGGCATGGCCTTCTCTGCCTATGATGCCGGCGACCGGTTGCTGCTGAGGCGGGTCTACTATTCGATCGGCGGCGGCTTCGTAGTGTCCGAGGAAGAACTGCAGCGGCTGAAGGCAAGGGGCTCGGCGACAACAGAGGGCAAGAAGGTTCCGTATCCGTTCAAGAATGCCGTCGAAATGCTGTCCCTGGCAGCGAGAAGCGGGCTTTCCATTGCCGAGATGAAGCGCGTCAACGAGGAGACGCAGATGTCGCGCGAGGAGCTCGACGCCGGTCTCGACGGCATCTGGAGCGCCATGAAGGGGTGCATCGAGCGCGGCCTGTCGCAAGACGGCATCATGCCGGGCGGACTGAAGGTGCGCCGTCGTGCCCGGATGCTGCACGACAAGCTGCAAGAGCAATGGCAGCAGAACCGGCCCAACCCGCTGCTCGCCAATGACTGGCTGTCGATCTATGCGATGGCGGTCAACGAGGAGAACGCTGCCGGCGGCCGTGTCGTCACCGCGCCAACGAATGGGGCGGCCGGCACTCTGCCCGCGGTGCTGCGCTACTGGCTGCATTTCCATCCCGAAGCCGACCAGCCCAGCATCCGCGATTTCCTGCTGACGGCGGCGGCGGTGGGCGGCATCATCAAAACCAATGCTTCGATCTCGGGGGCGGAAGTCGGTTGCCAGGGCGAGGTCGGTTCGGCTTCGGCAATGGCTGCGGCGGGACTGTGCGCCGTCATGGGCGGCACACCCGAGCAGGTCGAGAACGCCGCCGAAATCGCGCTGGAACATCATCTCGGCATGACCTGCGATCCGGTCGGCGGCCTGGTGCAGGTGCCGTGCATCGAGCGCAACGCGCTTGGCGCCGTCAAGGCGGTGACCGCCGCTTCGCTGGCCATCAAGGGCGATGGCGTTCATTTCGTGCCGCTCGATGCCGCGATCGAGACGATGCGCCAGACCGGCCTCGACATGAACGAAAAGTACAAGGAAACCAGCCTTGGCGGATTGGCCGTCAATGTCGTGGAGTGCTGAGCGCCAATCTGGCGGCCTGGACCACCACTGTGGAGAAGTCGATCAGGCCGTTGACGCGTTCGCGTGCTGGACTAAACCTTAAACGATGTCTCTCAATCTCATAAAGCTTTGCGTCGGCTGTGACAGCGTCGAGGATCTGGAAGAGTGGATTGCCTTCCGTCTCGACGAGCGGCGCCGCGCCGGCGAACCGGCCGAGCACTACCACACCACCCGCATGGTGCCGACACGCGGCGCCGAGATTACCGACGGCGGCTCGCTCTACTGGGTGATCAAGGGCAATGTTCAATGCCGCCAGCTGATCACCGAAATCCGGCCCTTTACCGATGACGAGGGTATCGGCCGTTGCCATCTGATCCTCGATCCCGAGGTCGTGCGCACCGACTGGCAACCGCGCCG
This sequence comes from Mesorhizobium sp. M1328, assembly GCF_040318075.1. Lineage (NCBI taxonomy): Bacteria > Pseudomonadati > Pseudomonadota > Alphaproteobacteria > Hyphomicrobiales > Phyllobacteriaceae > Mesorhizobium > Mesorhizobium sp. M1328. The sequence goes on from NZ_JAMYLO010000012.1 coordinate 170,219, forward strand.
TGCATTCCAGGGGTGGCGCTACCTGAAGCCGGCGGACGCGCCGGCCGATCTCGGCAAGGGCAAAGCCGGGCTGATCGAGATGCCGCCGAAGCTCAGGCGTGAGCTTGCCGATCTCGGCCTGCTCTGACGCCGAGAACCGCGACGCCAAGACCACCAGGCGAAGCGCTTGTCCGCAGTTGCCATCATCACCGGTCCTCCAGGTCGCCTCATCTGGGCTTGCAAGCCGGGGAACAACGCCACATCTTGAATGTCATGAGCGACAAGAAGCAGCCCGTGCCTGCAAAGGCAAATCCTGCGCCGGTCGAGTCTCAATCGAGCACCGGCGAGATCGACGCGTTTCTCCGTCAGGCAAGAACGCTCGCTGCATCCGCCACCGGTTCAGGCAGGCTGATCCTGTCCCTCGACGCGACGATGAGCCGCCAGCCGACCTGGGATCTCGCCTGTGCGCTGCAGGCCGAGATGTTCGACGCCGTCGGCAAGACCGGGGCGCTCAAGGTTCAACTTGTCTATTTTCGCGGCCTTGGCGAGTGCCGCTCCTCCGCATTCGTCCCCGATACCGAAGCTCTGAAGCAGTTGATGACGCGGATCGAATGCCGCAGCGGCCATACCCAAATCGGCAAGGTGCTCGCCCATGCGCTGAAACAGACGGCGGCGGCCAAGGTCAACGCGCTGGTCTATATCGGCGACGCGATGGAAGAAAACATAGATGATCTGGCCGAAAAGGCCGGCAGCCTCGGTCTGCACGGCGTTCCTGTCTTCGTCTTTCAGGAGGGCCATGATGCCGCCGCGGAAAAGGCGTTCAAGGAAATTGCGCGGCTGTCGAAAGGGGCCTGGTTCCGGTTCGATCGGCGGGCTGCCGCAACCTTGGCCGGCCTGCTTTCGTCCGTCGCCGTGTTTGCGACCGGCGGCCTGAAAGCACTGGAGGCCCGGGGCAGGCCGGAGGACCGGCTGATGATCGAGCATCTGAGGGGCGGCGGAAACTGATGGGCGCAATTATCGCTTTTGTAGCATTGCTTCTGGTGTTTCTCGGCACGGTCACTGTCTTCCTGCGCGCCGATCCGGCCAAGCTTGCAGGCGGCATGAGGACGCTTGGACCTGTGCTGCTCGGGCTGATTGGCGTCGCCGTGCTGCTGGTCGGGCGCGAGGGTATCGGCGGCTTGATCCTGTCGGCTGCGCTCGCCTGGTACGGCTCCATGCGCATGAATCGGCCGGCAGCAAAACTGGCACCAGGCAAGCGTTCGACAGTTCGTACAGCGGCGCTTGAGATGGAACTCGATCACGATACCGGCGGCCTCGAAGGCCTCGTGCTGGCTGGGCGCCATGAAGGCAAGATGCTTGGCTCGATGGGGCTTGCCGAATTGCAGCAACTCTATCGCGAACTCTCCGGCGATCCGGAGAGCCGCCAATTGCTAGAGACGTATCTTGACGGCAGATTTCCCATCTGGCGCAAAGACGCTGATGCGAATGGTGGCGAAGGGCTGGGTGTTGCGCCAGGTTCTGGCGCCATGACTAAGGAGGAGGCCTACAAGATCCTTGGTCTTGAAGCGGGGGCTGCCGCGGCGGATGTCCGCAAGGCGCACCGCCGCCTGATGCAGCGCCTGCACCCCGATATCGGTGGCACGTCTTTCCTGGCGGCGCGGATCAATGAAGCCAAGGACGTCTTGCTCTCCAATCACAACTAGTCTCCTTCGACGCAGAACTTTCGGGAAAGATATCGTTTCGCGCGCCGCTTACTGCTGGACGGCGTAGCACTCGATCTTCTTCTTTTTCAAAGCGTTGCAGGCCTTCCAGGCAGCGGTCTTCGAACCGAAACCACCGAACCGGGCGCGGTAGTAGGTGACACCGTCCTTGTCGAAGGCGACGGTGAAACCGGAGGCATCGGCCAGAACGGAGGGCGCCTGCTTCGTCGCCTTGTCGAGGAAAGCCTTCGCTTCGGCCTGATTTGGCGAAGAGGCGACCTGTATTGCCCAGCCGGATGGCACTGACGCCGTGCTGACCGGATCGACCTCTGCCGCCGGTTCGGCATAGGCTGCGGCGACCCGGGCTGTCGCCACGTCGTCCACCGTCGACACAGCCGTCGTCTTGACCCTCTTGGCCTGAACGACCGGAGTGGTTTCTTCAACGACGGGCGCATTTTCCTCGACAAGGGAGGCAACGGCATCGTCGTCCGGCTTACTGTCCGGTGTCGGCGCGTCATGCTTCGGTAGAAGCACCTTGGCCAAGGCTGAAATCGGATTGCCGCCACCAGCCTTGGCAATCAGCACGCCGCCGCCGCGCGACGACGCCTTCGGCATGTAGGCATTGATCAACCCGGCCATCTGGCTGTCGCGGCTGCCGCCGGACCTGCCGCCCATGACCACCGCTACGATGCGCCGATCGCCATCCGAGACCGAGGAGACCAGATTGTAACCGGAGGCGCGGGTGTAACCGGTCTTGATGCCGTCGACGCCCTTGATACGTCCGAGCAGACGGTTGTGGCCGTTGATACGCTGCCGCCCATAAAGAAAGGAGCGTTGCGAGAAATAGCCGTAATATTGCGGAAAATGCTCTCTCAGGGCGATGCCGAGCATCGCCATGTCGCGCGCGGTCGTGAACTGGCCGGGATCAGGCAAGCCGTTGGCGTTGCGGAAAACGGTTCCCCTCATGCCCAGCGCCCGCGCCTTGGCGGTCATCATGCGGGCGAAATTGGCTTCATTGCCGCCGAGCATCTCGCCAAGCGCCGTTGCGGAATCGTTTGCCGATTTGGTCACCATCGACAGGATCGCGGTCTCGACCGTGACCGAGCCGCCCCGCTTGACGCCGAGCTTCGTCGGCGGTTCGGCAGCGGCATTGGCCGAGAACACGACCGGGGAATTCTCGCTGATCCTGCCCTTCGCCAATGCCTCGAACGTCAGATAGAGCGTCATCATCTTAGTAAGCGACGCCGGATAGCGCCGGCCATCGGCGTCCGACGAATAAAGCACCTTGCCGGTCTTGGCATCGATGACGATGGCCGCCGACTTGGCCGCCATGGATGAAGCCGCGTCCGCGACGACGAAGCTCATCGCCATAGCGAGGATCATGATCGTTTGGAGGGAGCCCGCGGATTTGGAAACGAAGCCCGACAACGCCTTACGCACTGATAGTTCCTTTGAATTTCCGTTGCCTTGGAGGCGGCAAAGGGTCCTGCCTCACCTCCGGCCACGCTAACGCGCGCAGCGTTACCAATCCGTTTATGGTAACCGCCGCGTTCACCGTTTTCTGCGGGATTGAGCTTCTCTTTATTCGAATCTTAGCGATTGCCGGCAGCTCACGATGCGCATTGCCGCGGAAATCTTGACTTTTTGTGCACTGCACAATATATTTACACGCATTGCACAACGCGGCCCGGACAAGGCGCGTCCATCGTCCAAAGGCAACCGTTCAAGGGAATGCGTGAAATGACCCAGACCTATGAAGATTTCAGCAAATACGGCAAGGAATTTGCCGACACCGGATTGAAGAGCTTTGCATCGCTGTCCAAGGGTGCGCAGGCTATCGCCGCCGAGGCGGGCGAGTACACCAAGAAAAGCTTCGAAGCCGGTAGCGCCGCTGTCGAGAAGCTCTTTTCCGCCAAGTCGCTGGACAAGGCGACCGAGATCCAGTCCGACTATGCCAAGCAGTCCTATGAGAGCTTCGTCACCGAGGCCACCAAGCTTGGCGATCTCTATGCCGAACTCGCCAAGGAAGCCTACAAGCCGTTCGAATCGATCGTCGCCAAGGCGAAGTAAATTCGACGAACGTTCCGAGCCGACCCTGGGCTCGCAAAGACAGACCCGGTCGCAAACGCGCGGCCGGGTTTTTTCATGCCAGCTCGAAATCGGGGCCTGCGGTCTTCACGATTTGAAAAATCGGTCAAGTTTGGCCACCTAGCCATATTGTCAGCTAAACAGAAGGGCTTAAAATCGTCCATCGAACACCTACATGTCGAGGATGCATGAGGATTCGAAAGAGGCAGGACTACGTGACTACAGGTTTGACTGCCACGAGCTACGTGGTGCGAATGCAGAACGGCAGCAACGGCAATGAGGCTGGTCGCGGCACGGCCGTCATCACGCGCACAAAAACCAAGACCAAGAAGCCCAGTCTGTATCGGGTCCTCATTCTTAACGACGACTACACACCCATGGAATTCGTGGTCCACGTGCTGGAGCGCTTTTTCCAGAAGGACCGCGAAGCCGCCACACGCATAATGCTTCATGTTCACAATCATGGGGTGGGCGAGTGCGGGGTCTATACATTCGAGGTGGCCGAGACCAAAGTGTCTCAGGTCATGGATTTCGCCCGACAGAATCAGCATCCGCTGCAATGCGTGATGGAGAAGAAGTGAGGTAACATGCCGGCTTTCTCCCAAGGCCTGGAAAAGGCGCTTCACCAAGCGCTGACGCTCGCCAATGAGCGGCACCATGAATATGCAACCCTTGAACATTTGCTGCTCGCCCTGATCGACGACACCGAGGCGGCCGCCGTCATGCGTGCCTGCAACGTCGATCTCGACGAGTTGAAGCATACGGTCCTCACCTATATCGACACCGAGCTCGACAACCTCGTCACCGGCTACGATGAAGATTCCAAGCCGACTGCCGGTTTCCAGCGCGTCATCCAGCGCGCGGTGATCCATGTGCAGTCGTCAGGCCGCGAGGAAGTGTCCGGCGCCAACGTGCTCGTCGCCATCTTCGCTGAGCGCGAGAGCCACGCCGCTTACTTCCTGCAGGAACAGCAGATGACCCGCTACGACGCGGTCAACTACATCTCGCATGGCATCGCCAAGCGCCCCGGCGCCTCCGAGACGCGGACGCCGCGCGGCGCCGACGACGAGCAAGGCAACCAGGGCGGGGCCGAGCCGCAAGAGGAAGGCGGCAAGAAGAAGCAGCAGCAGGACGCGCTGACTGCTTATTGCGTCAACCTGAACAACAAGGCCAAGGCCGGCAAGATCGATCCATTGATCGGTCGCGAGAGCGAGATCAACCGGACCATCCAGGTGCTGTGCCGCCGCTCCAAGAACAACCCGCTCTATGTCGGTGATCCCGGCGTCGGCAAGACGGCGATCGCCGAAGGCCTCGCCAAGCGCATCGTCGAGGGCGACGTTCCCGAAGTGCTGCACAATGCCACCATCTTCGCGCTCGACATGGGCACGCTGCTGGCCGGCACCCGATATCGCGGCGATTTCGAGGAGCGGCTGAAGCAGGTCGTCAAGGAGCTCGAGGACTATCCCGGCGCCGTGCTGTTCATCGATGAAATTCACACCGTGATCGGGGCAGGGGCCACCTCCGGCGGCGCCATGGATGCATCGAACCTGTTGAAACCCGCATTGTCGTCAGGCGCCATCCGCTGCATCGGCTCGACCACCTACAAGGAGTTCCGCCAGTTCTTCGAGAAGGACCGCGCGCTGGTGCGGCGCTTCCAGAAGATCGACGTCAACGAGCCGACCGTCGAGGACGCCATCGAGATCATGAAGGGCCTCAAGCCCTATTTCGAGGAGTTCCACAAGGTCCGCTACACGAGCGAGGCGATCAAGGCTTCGGTCGAGCTCTCGGCGCGTTACATCAACGACCGCAAGCTGCCGGACAAGGCGATCGACGTGATCGACGAGACCGGCGCCTCGCAGATGCTGGTGCCGGAAGCCAAACGCAAGAAGACCATCGGCATCAAGGAGATCGAAGCGACGATCGCCACCATGGCACGCATCCCGCCGAAGACGGTTTCCGCCGACGACGAGAAGGTGCTGCAAGGCCTCGACATCGAGTTGAAGCGCGTCGTTTACGGCCAGGACACCGCGATCACAGCACTGACCTCGGCCATCAAGCTGGCGCGGGCCGGCCTGCGCGAACCGGAAAAGCCGATCGGCTCGTACCTGTTCTCGGGCCCGACCGGCGTCGGCAAGACGGAAGTGGCCAAGCAGCTCGCCGCCTCGCTTGGCGTGGAGCTGATCCGCTTCGACATGTCGGAATATATGGAACGCCACACCGTTTCGCGGCTGATCGGCGCGCCTCCCGGCTATGTCGGCTTCGACCAGGGCGGCCTTCTGACCGACGGCGTCGACCAGCATCCGCATTGCGTGCTGTTGCTGGACGAAGTCGAGAAGGCGCATCCGGACCTGTTCAACATCCTGTTGCAGGTCATGGATCACGGCAAGCTGACCGACCACAACGGCAAGCAGATAGACTTCCGCAACGTCATCCTGATCATGACCACCAATGCGGGTGCATCCGATGCTCAGCGCGCGGCGATCGGTTTCGGTTCGACGAAGCGCGAAGGCGACGATGTCGAGGCGATCAACCGGCTGTTCACGCCGGAGTTCCGCAACCGCCTCGATGCGATTATTCCGTTCGGCTCGCTGCCGGTGCCGGTCATCCATCAGGTGGTGCAGAAGTTCGTCATGCAGCTGGAAGCGCAGCTTTCCGAGCGTGGCGTGACCTTCGACTTGTCGCAGGATGCAATCGCATGGCTGGCCGACAAGGGCTATGACGAGCGCATGGGCGCCCGGCCGCTTGGCCGTGTCATCCAGGAGCACATCAAGAAGCCGCTAGCGGACGAGGTGCTGTTCGGCAAGCTCAAGAAGGGCGGCACGGTGCGTGTCACCGTCGAGAAGAAGGAAACCGGCGAGACCGGCCTGAAGCTCGAATCGCTCGCCGACGAGGCGCCGGTGAAGCCGAAGAAGGAAGAGCCGGACGACGTGCCGAAAGCCAAGAAGGCGGTGGCGAAGAAGCCCGCCGCGAAAAAGGCGGTGGCGCAGAAGCCGGAGCCGAAGGGCAAGGATGGCGGCAAGCGCAGCCTTGTGCCGCAACTGCCGCGCAAGAACTGACGAACAAGCCAGCAAAAAAAGCCCCGGAAACGGGGCTTTTTTATGACACCTTCCGGTTAAGCACCCGGCGCCCGCCGGAGCGGTTTGCGCCGGTTCAGCTTGCCAGCGCTATCCGTATCTTGCCGGCGTTCTCGGCCAGGACTTCAGGCTTTTCCATCTGTCCGCTGTGCGGCTTCAAGGGAATGCCGTCGAAGCGCGGAATGACATGGACATGGAGGTGGAAGACGGTCTGGCCCGAAGCTGGTTCGTTGAACTGCAAGACCGTGACGCCATCGGCATCGAAGGCCTTCTTTACGGCCCGCGCAACTTTCTGGACGTGAACGAAGAGCGGGCCAAGCACCGCCGGATCCGCGTCGAGCAGGTTGCGCGACGGCGCTTTCGGCACCACCAGCGTGTGACCTTGTCCTTGCGGCATCACATCCATGAAGACGATGACCGCGTCATCCTCGTAGACGCGGTGCGAAGGGATTTCTCCGCGCAGGATTTTCGCGAAGATGTTGCTGCTGTCGTAGGTTGCTTCGGCCATGGCGCGCGCTCCGGTTCTTGGCTCGCTGTCTCGTGTAGCGAAGCTGTTCCGGGCGGGCAAGGACGATCGATCGACATCGGCCATGCCGGCCCGCGCGGCTGAGCGATTGGGTCTCGCTACCCTACTCCGCCAGGTCCTTGCGGAACGGGGTGTGCTCTTCCAGATATTCGCTCATCCGCTCGACTTCGCGGCGCTCGCGATGGAGGTAGTCGGCCACTGCATTGCGCAGACCTGGATGGGCGATGTAGTGCGCCGAATGCATCGTCACGGGCCGGTAGCCGCGCGCCAGCTTGTGCTCGCCCTGCGCACCGGCTTCAACCACCTTCAGCTTGCGCGAGATGGCGAAATCGATCGCCTGATGGTAGCAGACCTCGAAATGCAGGAATGGGTGGTCCTCGATGCAGCCCCAATTGCGGCCGTAGAGCGCGTCGGAACCGATGAAGTTGATGGCACCGGCAATGTAGCGCCCGTTGCGTTTGGCCATAATCAGCAGGATGTCGTCGGCCATGCGCTCGCCGATCAGCGAGAAGAAATCGCGGTTGAGGTAGGGCCGGCCCCATTTCCTGCTGCCGGTATCCATGTAGAACGCGAAAAAGTCGTCCCAGGCCTTTTCGGTCAGATCCTTGCCGGTCAGCCAGTCGATCGAGATGCCGTCGGCGAGCGCCTCGCGCCGCTCTTTCTTCATTGCCTTGCGCTTGCGCGAGGCTAACGTCGCGAGAAAATCGTCGTAGCTCGAAAAGCCTTCGTTGAAGAAGTGAAACTGCTGGTCGGTGCGATGCAGGAAGCCGGCCGCCGCCAATGTCTGGACGTCGTCCTCCGGCGCGAAAGTAACATGCGCGGAAGACACGCCGAGTTTATCCGTCACCGCCTTCAGGCCGGCCGCAAGACCGGCCTTGACGGTGTGGCTGTCCTCGCCCTTGCCGACCAACAGGCGAGGGCCGGTGACGGGCGTGAACGGCACCGCGCATTGCAGCTTCGGATAGTAGCGCCCGCCGGCGCGTTCGAATGCGTCTGACCAGCCATGGTCGAATACATATTCGCCCTGGCTGTGCGACTTCAGATAGCAGGCGACCGCCCCGAGCAGCTTGCCTCGCGCGGTTTCCAGCCGGAGGTGATGGCCTTGCCAGCCGGTGCGCCGAACAGCGCAGCCGGAATCTTCCAGCGCGCTCAAAAAAGCGAATGAAACAAGCGGGTTGTAGCCGTTTTCTGCATCGCCGCGCGTAGTGCCGCCGAGGCTGTCCCATTCAGCGCTGGTGAAGGCGCCGATGCCCGCGGCGATGCGGATCGACAGCTCCGCATTCGCCGTTTGTCTTTCGCAGTCGTCCCCTTGATCCATGAGGCTTACTTAAGCTCGCTGCGGACCCATACAAGCCCGCTCAGGCAAGCCGTACAAGATCGGGCTCGAATCCTTCGAACGTCATCTGGTCGGCATATTTGAAGGTCAGATCGACGGCAGGCTGGTCATGCACGGTCCAGGTGATCACCGGCATGCCAAGTGTCTCTCGCACGAAGGAGACGAACCGGTTCGGCAGGTCGCCGGCGGCGTAGGAGGTGAAGGCGATGTCATGCGCCAGCATGGCGAAATGCGCCTCGATCAGGTGGTTGTCGTTGCCGTAGGCGGTCAACCCGCCGGGTATGCCGGGTGCATATTTCGCGAACTCGCGGATCAGCCAATGGTCGAACGACATGATCGCGGTCTTGCCCTTGTATTGCTTGAGCATCTTGCCGACGCTTTCGACCAGGCCTTCGTCGTGCCCGGCAGCGCCTTTCAGTTCGACAACCATCGGCACACGGCCGTCGACCAGATCAAGCGCCTGCTGCAGCGTCGGCAAATGGTCGGCGGTGCCGCCGACCTTCAGCGCCGTGATCTCGGCAGCCGTACGCTGCCAAACGAAGCCGTCCTTGCCGGTCAGCCGCCGCAGATCGCCATCGTGGATGATGACGGGGACGCCGTCGGATGACAGGTGCACATCGCATTCGATCGCGTAGCCGCGCTCGGCTGCCGCAGCGAAAGCGGAAAGCGTGTTCTCCCAGCGCGTCTTGTTCATGTCGTGGAGGCCGCGATGGGCGACGGGCCGGGCAGTCAGCCAGGAAAGATCGGTCATGGTCGCGGTCCCGGTCATTCGACTTCGAAGATCGCTTCGATTTCCACTGCGGCATTAAGCGGCAGGGAGGCGGTCCCGACGGCGGAGCGAGCGTGCTTGCCGCAATCGCCGAGCACGGCGACGAGAAAATCCGAGGCGCCGTTGGCAACCAGATGCTGTTCGACAAAATCCGGTGCCGAGGCGACGAAGACGGTGATCTTCACCAAGCGACGGATTTTCTCGAGATCGCCAAGTGCCGCCTGGGCCTGCGCCAATATGTTGATCGCACAGTATTTTGCGGCTTCCTTGCCGGTCGCGGTGTCGACATCGCGGCCAAGCAGTCCGCTCGCCTGGAGCTTGCCCTCCTTGAGCGGCAACTGCCCGGCGGTGAACAGCAGATTGCCGGTCCTGCAATATGGCACGTAATTGGCGGCGGGCGCGGCGGCGACCGGCAGCGTCACGCCGAGTTCGCTTAGCCGCTTTTCGATTGTTTCGCTCATGCTATTTCCCTATTGCTTGAAGGCGCCGCGCAGGCCGGGCCGAAATTGCTATTTTTGCCTCGCTTCCGCCACGACTTTTTTTAAGCTGGACCATCTTTCCATGCGGCCTGCCATTAGCCGCGATGATCGGAGCACCCCATGCGCGCAACGCGCCTCGCATTCAACGCCGTCCTCCTGACAGCGGCTTCCTGGGCGGCTCCCGCTTTTGCGGTGCCTGCGCTGCAGGCGCATCGTGCTGTTTACGACATTTCGCTCGACAAGGCCTCCGATCGCTCCGGCATTACTGGCATCACCGGCCGCATGGTCTACGAGTTCAACGGCTCGCCTTGCGAGGGCTATACGGTAAAGTTCCGTTTGGTGACCCAGATCGTAACCAACGACAACACTAGGCTGACCGACCAGCAGATGACCACCTTCGAGGATGCCGAGGGCAAGACCTTCTCCTTCGTGAACAAATCCTTTGTCGACCAGAACCTCGACAAGGAGGTCAAGGGTACCGCAACGAAGGAGGCCAATGGTCTCAAGGTCGATATCGACAAGCCCGAAAAGAGCAGCCTGGAACTCGCGCCGACCCAGTTCCCGACCCAGCAAATGGTCGAAATGATCGGCAAGGCGGAAAAGGGCGAGCGGTTCTACGAAACCAACCTGTTCGACGGCTCTGAGGACGCCAACAAGGTGGTGACCACCACCGTCGTCGTCGGCAAGCAAGCCGATGCCGACAACACCGATCCGGAAGCGCCGGCGCTGGCCAAGCTCGCCACCGACAAATACTGGCCGGTCGACATCGCCTATTTCGACGATGCCGACAAAGGCGGCGAGGAGGTGCCGGAATACCGGATCAGCTTCAAGCTGCACGAGAACGGCATCACGCGCGATCTCGTGATGGACTATGGCGAGTTCTCGATGACGGGCAAACTGGTCAATCTGTCGCTGTTCGATCAGCCAAAGACCTGCCCGTCGAAATAGGCTCGAACCAACGACAAGCCGCCGGCGCTATCCGGGATAGTAGCGCTTGATCTTGCGGGGCATGTCGCATCGACTTGAGCATGCCGCAATTGCCTATCAACGTCTTACGACGGTAAGCGCCGTGGGGGGAGCAGGTTGAGCAGGATCGACGTTTTTGTGGCGCCGCGGCCCAATGCGACGCTGATCAAGGCCATGACATTCGTCAACCGGATTGTCATGCTGCACGGCATTCCGGGGCTTCGCGACCTGTTGCCATTCAACCGTCTGGCCGGTTTGCGCGGCGTCGCCAATGTCCGCCACATCGATTTTCCGGAGGATGACCGGCAAAGGCTGAAGGCTTGTTGCGGTGCGGGCAAGGCGACGTTCATCACACCCAACCATCCCGAATTCTTTACCGACTGGATGATCGACAAGGAGGTCGTGTCGCGGGTAAGCCCGCTGGCGGCATCCTGGGCCACGCATGGCGTCGTCAATGGGCTTGGCCGGCTGATGCAGAAATTCTGGCTGGCCAACAATCTGATCGCGCAAATCCCGGGCAATAGCGCGGCGGCCAAGGAACATTCGGTGGCCTGGGCGCTGAAAGGGCACGGCGTGCTCCTGCATCCCGAAGGCGGTGTCGGCTGGCATGCCAACATCGTTGCCCCGCTGCTGCCAGGCGCGGTCGAAATGGGGTTCGAAGCGCTGAAGCGCGGCCGCCTGATGGATCCGGATTTCAAGGTTTGGATCGCGCCCGTGATCTGGAAGCTCGCTTTTACGGGGAATGTCGAGGCAGCGCTGGCAAAGGAATGCGCCTATGTCGAGCACAGCCTGAAGATCGAACGCCGTGCCGCCGATACGCTGCCGGAGCGCGTCCATCATATCTACGCGACGCTAGTATCGCGCGACGAGGCTGCAAATGGCCTGCGGCCTGATGAGCGGGCTTCATATGCCACACGTCAGAAGGATCTGCTGACCGAACTCGGCCGTCGCCTTGCCGAACTTGTTTCGCTCGAAGCCGGCACGCTCGACAATGCCGAGCTTTTGCGCCGGTCGCGGCGCTGGCTGCGGGAAAACACGGACGGCACCGGAAGCCAAAAGCAGGTCCGAACGCTGGCAGATACGATCCAGCGCCTGCAGCGTGTCGGGCCGTGGGCTTCGGCCAATCCGCGCATCACGCAGGAGGAGATCGCCGAACATTTGAAGCGGATCCGCAACGATTATTGCAAGGGTACACTGCGCGATACGATCAACCGTTTCGTGCCGCAGCCGGCCGGCCCACGCCGCGCCCATATCCGGGTACCGGAGCCGCTAGGCTTGCACGCCTATCAAGGCTCCGTCGAGGAGGCGCTCGCCGAACTGCACGACCGCATGCAGGCGACCATCACCAACACCATGGCGCAACTCGAGGCCGGCGGCGGCTTCATTTTCTACGCCAATCCCTTCTATCATCGTTAGCGGCGTGTTGGTCGGCGCAAGATGAAGGAGTGCGGCAAGCCTCATGGCGGTCTATGTCGATGCGGCGATCTGGAAATGGGTCGGCCACCGCTGGTGTCATCTGCTGGCAGACGATACCGACGAGCTGCATCGCTTCGCCGGGCAGCTCGGCATCAAGCGCTCGTCCTACCAAGGGCCGCCGAAGACATCGGCGCCACATTATGACATAACCGGGTTCGAGCGCGACCGCGCGGTGCGGTTAGGCGCCATCGAATGCAGCCGCGACGAGATCGTCGCTGTTTTCCGGCGTGTGCGGGTGCCGAAGGGAAAGATGCGACGATGACACCGGTGCGCTGATCGCCGCACGCTGAGCCGCACGACGCCACAGCGCTTGCGTTTGTCGCGCTTCCCCTCTATATGCGCGCTCATTCCACACACGGACTTTGGTGTCTGCCCGGGAGAAATCCGGCTGAAACCTCCGGTGGCGTTCGAGGACAAAGTCCAAAAATGCCTGTGTCCGTGGAGGCTAACCGGAAAGGAAATAAGAAATGGCTCTGCCTGATTTCAGCATGCGCCAGCTATTGGAAGCTGGCATTCACTTCGGCCACCAGACCCACCGCTGGAACCCGAAAATGGCGCCCTATATCTACGGCGCCCGCAACAACATCCACATCATCGACCTCTCGCAGACGGTGCCTTTGCTGCACCAGGCGCTGAAGCAGGTTTCCGACACTGTTGCCAAGGGCGGCCGCGTGCTGTTCGTCGGCACCAAGCGCCAGGCCTCCGACATCGTCGCCGATGCCGCGCAGCGTTCGGCCCAGTACTATGTCAACTCGCGCTGGCTCGGCGGCATGCTGACCAACTGGAAGACGATCTCGAATTCCATCCAGCGCCTGCGCAAGCTCGACGAAATGCTGGCCGGCGAGGCTCAGGGCCTGACCAAGAAGGAGCGCCTCAACCTCGATCGCGAGCGTGAGAAGCTCGACAAGGCGCTGGGCGGCATCAAGGATATGGGTTCGACGCCCGATTTGATGTTCGTGATCGACACCAACAAGGAAGCGATCGCCATTCTCGAGGCCAAGCGTCTCGGCATCCCGGTCGTTGCCATCATCGATTCCAACTGCGACCCGGACAAGATCGACTTCCCGATCCCCGGCAACGACGACGCGGCCCGCGCCATCCAGCTCTATTGCGATCTGATCGCCAAGGCAGCTATCGACGGCATCGCCCGTCAGCAGGGCGCGCTCGGTGTCGATATCGGCGCATCGGTCGAGGCTCCGGTCGAGCCGGCGCTCGATCAGACCCCGGCCGCCGAGAGCCCGGCTGCCCAGACCCCGGAAGCATAGTAGCGAAGGCCGGCTGCGGCCTTCATCTTTCCAATATGTTGGCGCGGTAAGCGCCACCGGCACCAGGCGCATCATCGAAAATCGATGGTGCGTCGTCAGTGCATTTAGACAAAGAGGCGACAATGAGCATTTCGGCTGCACAGGTCAAAGAACTCCGCGACTTGACCGGCGCGGGCATGATGGACTGCAAGGCGGCGTTGAATGAGACCAACGGCAACATGGAAGAAGCCATCGACTGGCTGCGCAAGAAGGGCATTTCCAAGGCCGACAAGAAGGCTGGCCGTACCGCTGCCGAAGGCCTGATCGGTGTCGATTCCGGCGTCCGCGAGGCAGCGATCGTCGAGGTCAATTCCGAGACGGATTTCGTTGCGCGCAATGCTGCGTTCCAGGAGATCGTCGCCAATGTCGCGAAGGTTGCGCTCGCCCATGGCGGCAAGACCGAGGCCGTTGCCGCTGCTCCCTATCCGGGCTCGGGCAAGTCGGTCACTGAGACCATCAAGGACGCCGTCGGCACCATCGGCGAGAATCTGGGCTTCCGCCGCTCGGCCAAGCTCACCGTCGAGCACGGCGCTGTCGCAACCTACGTTCACAATGCGGTCGCCGACGGCCTTGGCAAGCTCGGCGTGCTGGTGGCCATCGAGACGACGGGCAACGCGCATGCCGCGAACGCCTTCGCCCGCCAGGTTGCCATGCATGTCGCTGCCACCAATCCGATGGCCTTGACCACCGAAGAGCTCGATCCGGTCGCGGTGGAGCGCGAGAAGGCGATCTTCGCCGACCAGGCGCGCCAGTCCGGCAAGCCGGAAGCGATCATCGAGAAGATGGTCGAGGGCCGTTTGCGCAAGTTCTACGAAGAGGTCGTGCTGCTCAAGCAGGCTTTCGTGCTCAATCCCGACATCACCGTCGAGAAGGCGCTGAAGGATGCCGAAAGCGAGATCGGCGCGCCAGCCAAAATCGCTGCCTATCTGCGCTTCGCGCTCGGTGAGGGCATCGAGAAGGAAGAGACCGATTTCGCGGCGGAAGTCGCGGCAGCGGTCAAGAAGTAAACTATCCGCTCGAAAGGCTTTTTCGGCCGGGTGTCCGCGAGGATGCCCGGCCGATTTCTTGTGCGGTGTCGATGAAGGCGCGGAGCTTCGGGGCCATCGCGGCGCGGCGCGGGAAATAGAGGAACAGTCCCGGTTCCTCGATCGATGCCTCGCCAAGGACTTCGACCAGCCGGCCTGCTTCGATGTCGGGCTTGACAAGCGGCTCGAACAGATAGGCGAGGCCGATGCCGGCAAGCGCCATGTCCCTTGCCGACAGCGGATCGCTGACGACCACGCTGCCGCGTGTCTCGACGCTGATATCCTTGCCCTGGTCTGACAGATCCCAGCGATAGAGCGCACGTGATCGCAACAGCCGATATCCGATGCAGTTGCGGGTGGAGAGATCAGCAATTGTTCGCGGCTTTCCGTGGCGGCCGACATAGGCCGGAGAGGCGACAATGGTCGTCCGGAACGGCTGAGTCAGTCGCACCGTCACCATATCCTCGGCGATCATCTCGCCCAGCCGGATGCCGGCGTCGAAACCCTCGCCGACGATATCGCTCAGACGTTCGTCGGTGACGATCTCCACCGTCACGTCAGGGTAACGCTCCGCCATCGCCGTTAGGATGGGCATCAGCGCCAGAGGCAGCGACAAACGCGGCGCGTTGATCCTGAGCAGTCCGCTTGCCCGGCCTTTGACCGAGCGGATGCGTTCGATCCGGTCGGCAATGTCTTCCAACGCCGGCTCCGCCGCAGCGACAAGCGCGGTGCCAGTCTCGGTCAGCGAGACGCTGCGCGTGGTGCGGGCAAACAACGGCTGGCCGATTCGCTCCTCTACCAGCCGCACCGCATGGCTGACCGCTGACGGGCTCATGCCGAGCTCGGCGGCCGCCGACGCGAAGCCGCCACGCCGCGCGACGGCAACGATTATAGGTAGGTGGCTAAGCAGATCGCGGTCCATTCATGCATGATATCGCATAGTCCATTCGGATAATGCAATCTTATCGGCGGGGAAAGGAGGGCGCATCTTTGGCTGCATCACACGGCAATCGCCGAGCAGCCAAGGAGACGTCTAATGACCGACCTCGATTCCGAACGAACCCGCAATCTCGAGACCGTGCGTAAATTCTTTGATCTGATGCACCGCAAGGACATTGAGGCATGGGGCGACCTTTGGGCTGAAGATGGCCGTATCCTTGTCTTCTACCCGCCGGCAGGATTTGGAAACAGCATCGATGGCAAGGCCGCGATCCTGGCGGCCTTCCGAGGCCTCTTCGGTAATTTCGAATCCTTCGATTCGCAGCTGACAGCCATCTATCCGGCAGCGGATTCGGACGCGATCGTCGTTGAGTACAAGAACCGCGCGGTGCTGATCGGCGGCACTGAGTACACCAACAACAATATCGCGATTTTCCGCTTCAAGAGGGGTCTGATCAGCGCCTACCACGATTATTTCGATCCGCGCCGGTTCCAGGTGGTGGTCGATGCGCTGGCCAAGGCCTGACCCCAGGCAAGACCTCAATCCCGCTTTTCAAATTTTAGGAGAAAATCCATGACCATGTCCTACTACACGCTCGGCAACAGCGGACTGCGTGTCACCCGCCTGGCGCTCGGCACCATGACGTTCGGCACGGAATGGGGCTGGGGTGCGGAGAAGGAAACCGCGCGCGCGCTGATCGATGCCTATGTCGAAGCCGGTGGCAATTTCTTCGACACCGCCGATCTCTATACCGGTGGCACGGCCGAAACCTGGCTCGGCGAATTCATCGCCGAGCGTGGGCTGCGCGACAAGGCGGTGATCAGTACCAAATTCACCTACAACGCCGAACCGGGCAACCCGAACGCCGGGGGCAACGGCCGCAAGAACATCCTGCGGGCGGTAGACGGTTCGCTGAAGCGGCTAGGCACCGACTATATCGACCTCTACATCCTCCATACCTGGGACAGGCTGACACCACCGGAGGAGGTGATGCGGACGCTGGACGATCTGGTGCGCGCCGGAAAGATCCGGCATGTCGGTCTGTCCGACGTGCCGGCGTGGTACGCAAGCCGGGCGCAGGCGGTCGCAGAGCATCGCGGCTATGAACCGGTTTCGGCGCTTCAGCTCGAATATTCGCTGGCCGAGCGCAACATCGAGCACGAATTCGTGCCGTTCGGCACGCGCTATGGCGCCGGAATCATGGTCTGGAGTCCATTGGCCAGCGGCCTGCTCAGCGGAAAATACCGTTTCGATACAATCGTCAAGGATGGTGGCCGGCTGGAGACAATGCGTGGTTCGACCAATCCCGGTTTCCAGAAATTCACCGATCGCAACTGGCAAATCGTGGCCGAATTGGAGACGGTTGCCGGCCAGCTCGGCCGCAGCATGGCCCAGGTCGCCCTGAACTGGACGGCAAACAGGCCAGGCGTTGCGTCCGTCATCGTCGGCGCCACCAGGCTTGACCAGCTCAAGGACAATCTCGGCGCGCTTGATTTCGACATTCCCGAGGATCTTCGGGCACGGCTCGATGAGGTTAGCCGGCCGGTCACGCCCTTTCCGTACTCGTTCTTCGGCCCTGAAATACAAGGCGGCCTGACCGGTGGGCAGGCGGTTGGCGGTAAGCCGGCAAGTTATCTGCCGGACCTGCTCATGCAAGGCACTTTTGCCGGCGTGAGCTGACGGCTATCCCGGTCCACGATCTCAACTTTCCGGCTCGGGCGCCCCGGGGCCAAGCGGCCCCCCTACGTTTTATGGACAGCCACCGTTTTTTGGGGCGCCCGCACCCCGCCCACCCCCCCTGTCGCGCGGCCCGCAGCCGAGGTAGCCCCCAACAC
>NZ_JAMYLO010000013.1:0-185676 GCF_040318075.1 Mesorhizobium sp. M1328
CGCGGGTTTCTCTTCCAAGTTCTTCTTCCTCATCGGCGGCGCCGGCGCCGCCAATACCGCGGCGGCTACGGCGGACCGTAAAATCCTGTTCATCCAGACAGTGCCGGCAGTGCTGGCGCTGATTGCGCTGGCGTTGGGCTAGCGCATGATCCCTGAACCGAAAGCTGGAAAAGGATCATGCGCAAAATCAATTGCTACAGCGCCGGGCGCTGCGGCCGATTTCAGCCGCCCGGATAGTTTGGGCCGTAGCCGTTGGGATAGTATCCGCCATCGCCGCCGTTGCCGATGAGGAAGGCACTGCCGGTAGCAGCGCGCAGCTTTTGGCTGACATCGTCGAGCTGCGCCAGCAACCCCTGATATTGCGTGCTCGGCATCGTTCCATCGCGCGCGGCCCTCTGGGCGGCCCGATCGAGTTGAGCGACCTGCGTGCGCAAGTCACGTGCCTCGCCCGGCTCGAGCTTGTTCGCCCGGATGGCGCCCTGGATACCCGTCTCCACGCTCTGGATCTGATTGATCAAGGCCGTCTCACGCGGGCCGGCGTAAGCGCCAGCAAACGGAACGGCGAGGAGAAGTGTGGCGAGCGTAGCAGTCCTGAGATTCCTGGGAGCGAAGAAGCGCATGGTTGCGTCTCCTTTACTGGGGAAGGCGGTGGTTGGGAGGGCCCTGCCTTCCGGCCGCGGGCCGTCAGGTTCCGTCGCGTCGCGATGAGGGAGGCATCGCCGGCGGTTCCCGGCCCCTTGCCAACAGCTAGTGACGCGTCGCGGCAAATTGTAATCAAAAAAAGGTAATTTCTTC
The DNA here is from genome assembly GCF_040318075.1 of Mesorhizobium sp. M1328. Lineage (NCBI taxonomy): Bacteria > Pseudomonadati > Pseudomonadota > Alphaproteobacteria > Hyphomicrobiales > Phyllobacteriaceae > Mesorhizobium > Mesorhizobium sp. M1328. The sequence continues at coordinate 796 of NZ_JAMYLO010000013.1, forward strand.
GGGCCTTGCCGGCGCCGCGCCGGTGCCCTAGATGGCCCCGCCGCTCCGGCCGGCCCCGATCCGGAGCATGGCGCAAGCCAAAGGCTTGCGGATCACCGCTCGGTCAGCTTCAACTCGATGCGGCGGTTCTTGTTGCGCGCCTCTTCGGTATCGGCGGGGTCGAGCGGCTGGAATTCGCCGAAGCCGGCCGCGACCAGCCGGTTGGCCGGCACGCCGTTCTCGATCAGGAACTTGACCACCGATGTCGAGCGCGCCGTCGACAATTCCCAATTGTCGCGGTAGCGGCCGGTGCCGGAGAGCGGCTTGTTGTCGGTGTGGCCGTCGACGCGCAGCACCCAGTTGATCTCCGGCGGGATCTCCTTTTGCAATTCGATGATGGCATCGGCGAGCTTCTTCATCTCGACCTTGCCGGCATCGTTGATCACTTCGGAGCCGGTCGGGAAAAGCACTTCCGACTGGAAGACGAAGCGGTCGCCGACGATGCGGATGTTCTCGCGGTCGGCGAGAATTTCACGCAAGCGGCCGAAGAAATCGGAGCGGTAACGGTTCAGCTCCTGCACGCGTTGCGCCAGTGCGACGTTGAGGCGGCGGCCGAGATCGGCGATCTTGGTGTTGGATTCGCGGTCGCGCGTTTCGGACACGTCGAGCGCTTGTTCGAGCGCTGCGATCTGCTTGCGCAGCGCCGAAATCTGCTGGTTGAGGATCTCGACCTGGCTCAGCGCCTGCTGGCTGATCTGGCGCTGGCTGTCGAGCTCGCCGGAAAGGGCCGTTGCGCGCTGGTTGGCGGCATCGCCGGCACCGGCGCCTTGCGCCAGCAATTGCTCGAGCCGGCTCTTTTCCGCCTCCGACGCAGACAGCGATGCCTGCAAATTGGCAAGGGTGTCTTCCTTGTCCTGCGTCGTCGAGCGCTCCAGCGCCAGAAGCTGGGTCAACTCGTTGATCTGCGAGTTGAGGCGGTTGAGCACCGTGTCCTTGCCGGAGATCTCGCGGCCGAGCAGGAACTGCGCCAGCACGAAAACCGTGAGCAGGAACATGATCGACAACAGCAGCGTCGACAGCGCATCGACGAAGCCCGGCCAGTAATCGATGCGGCGGTCGGAGCGCCGGCCTCGTGCCAACGCCACGTCAATGCACTCCAGTCTTCTTCAAGGCGTCGGCGATCTTCTCCAAGGTGTTGCGCATCGCCCTCTGCTCGTCGGACTGGGCCTCGACCCAGTCGCGCATGATCTGCTGTTCCGAGCGCATGTTCTTGACCAGGCCGGAAATGCCGTCGGCGAGATTGGCCATGGCGGTGGCGACGCGCGGATTGGAGCCGCCGCCATTCTCCTGCAGGGTGCGCAGCTTTTCCGACAACAGCCGGATTTCCTCGGAGGGTTCGGTCTTGGCCGCGTCGGCAACGACGATGTCGGAGGACAGGTCGGTGACCGAGGACAGCCAGTTTTCGAGTTCGGTATAGAAGCGCGTCTGGGCGCGGCCGGCCTGCAGGTCGAGGAAGCCGAGCACCAGCGAGCCGGACAGGCCGAACAGCGAGGACGAGAAGGCGGTGCCCATGCCGGCCAACGGAGCGGAAAGCCCCTGCTTCAGGGATTCGAGCACGGCGGCGGCATCGCCGGTGCCGGGATCGAGCGACTCGATGGTTTCGCGGATCGAGCCGATCGTGTTGAGCAGGCCCCAGAAGGTGCCGAGCAGGCCGAGGAACACCAGCAGTCCGACAAGGTAGCGCGACGTGTCGCGGCTTTCGTCGAGGCGGGTGGCGATCGAATCCAGCATGGTGCGCATCGAACTGGTCGAGAAGGCAATCGTCGACGAGCGACCGATCATCGCCTTCATCGGCGCCAGCAGCACCGGTTCGGTGGTTTCGGAACCGGCGCGGAACGAGTTGACCCAGCGCACCTCGCGGAACAGCCGGCCGACCTGGACGAAGGCCAACAGGATGCCGACCGCCAGCACGCCGATGATCAGGCCGTTGAGGCCGGGATTGGTGATGAAGGCCGTCGAGATCTGGCGGGTCAGGATGGCGGCGATAAAGGCCACGATGAATAGAAAGATCACCATGGTCAGCAGAAACACCTGCGGGCTCGACAATTTGTGCGGATCGTAGATCAGAACGTCGGAGCGCCTGCCCATGCCGAAGGATCTGAGAAGAGTCATCCGTGCCCCGTTTCCGATGCCGTCGCCGCCGATCAATTTGTGTTTGCGACTCTAAACGGAATTGTGACGAAATTGAATGGCGCTTGGCAATATTGCCACTGTCCGCGACCGGAGGTCAAAGCCGGTTGATGACCAGGCAGTCGACCATGGCGGCCAGATGCAGGCCGGCGCCGGTGACGACAAAGCCATGCCACAGCGCATTGTGGAAGCGCAGGCCCTTCCAGGCGAAGAAGATCACGCCGCAGGAATAGACGATGCCGCCGGCAACGATGAGCGCGATCGATGTCGCCGGCAGCGTCCGCACGAGCGGCTCCACCAGAACGATGCCGCTCCAGCCGATAGCTAGATAGAAGACGATCGCCAGTCGGTCGAAACGGCCGGGAAGAAAGACCTTGATGGCGATGCCGACCGCCGCGGCGATCCAGACCAGGACGATCATCGAAACGGCCAGCGGCGAGCCGCCGAGCTGGGCCAGGAAAGGCGTGTAGGTCGCCGCGATCAGCAGGTAGATCGCCGCATGGTCGAAGCGCCGCAATATCCATTTCGCCGGCGACGATACCGGCCAGAGATTATAGGCCAGCGAAATCGACAGCACGGTGAGCAGCGAGACCACATAGAATGCGGCGGCGACATATTCGCCGGGGCCGGTTCGATAGGCGGCCAGTGCCAGCAGCGTCGAGCCGGCAGCGATCGCCAGCACGATGCCCACGGCGTGGACGATACCGTCGGCGATGATCTCGGCGCGCGAGTAATGCCAGCGCCCCATGAAGGGGATGTCGAACTGGGGTAATTCGCTCTGGGACGTGGGCCGGCTGTTCGTCATCGATGATCCTGCGTCGCCTTATCTGGGCGGCCGCGGGATAGTATTTCAAGCTTTGGTTGCGGTTTTGCGACTGCGGCGCTTCAGCGCGGCGCGACTACATCAGCGCACTGGGAGTGGCTTCTTCACCGTCTTCAACAGCGCGCGCTGCATGAGTTCGTTGCCGGCAACGACCGAACCGGCGGTCAGCATCTCCTGGCCGCCGGCGAAATCGGAGACGAAGCCGCCCGCCTCGCGGATCAGCAAAATGCCGGCGGCAATGTCCCAGGCCGACAGGCCGATTTCCCAAAAGCCGTCCATGCGGCCGGCAGCGACGTAGGCGAGATCGAGCGAGGCGGAGCCGAGGCTGCGCACGCCCGAGACCTCGGCCATGACATTGCGCAACTCGACAAGGAAATTGCCGTGCTGGCCACGCCCGAGATGCGGCATGCCGCAGCCGATCACCGCGTCGACCAGCTTGGTGCGGCCGGCAACGCGCAGCCGGCGGTCGTTCATGAAAGCGCCGCCGCCGCGCTCGGCGGTATAGAGTTCATCCATCGCCGGATTGTAGACGACGCCGGCGACGATCTGGCCTTGGCGCTCCAGCGCGATCGAAACGGCAAAGAGCGGAATGCCGTGCAGGAAATTGGTGGTGCCGTCGAGCGGGTCGACGATCCAGCGGTGCTGGCCGTCGTCGCCCTCGATCACGCCGCGTTCCTCCATCAGGAACGCGTAGCCGGGCCGCGCCTTGGACAGTTCGGCAAAGACGATGTCTTCGGCCTTGCGGTCGGCCTGGCTGACATAGTCGCCCGGCCCTTTCATCGAGACCTGCAGGTTCTGCACTTCGCCGAAGTCACGCGACAGCGAGCGGCCGGCCTTCATTGCGGCCTGGACCATGACATTGAGGATCGCGGAACGCGCCATTGCTGTTCTTCCTGTCGCTGCGCCTATTTGCCTTGACCCATGATCTTATCCAAAAAGTCTGCCACTCTTTGGGATCATGCCTTAGTCGGCGCGGCGTACGTAAGTGATTTCGTTGGTATCGACGATGATGCGCTCGCCCGAGCCGATGAACGGCGGCACCAGCACGCGGATGCCGTTTTCGAGTATCGCCGGCTTGTAGGACGAGGCTGCCGTCTGGCCCTTCACCACCGGGTCGGCCTCGGTGATGGTCAGCGTCACCTGGTCGGGCAGCGAAATGCCGATCGGCCTTTCATCATAGAGCTGGACCGTCACCATCATGCCGTCCTGCAGGAAGGCGGCGCGATCGCCGACGAACTCCTTTTGCAATTCGAGCTGCTCGTAGCTTTCGGTGTCCATGAACACCAGCGCGTCGCCCTGCTCGTAGAGGAAGGAAAAATCCTTCAGATCGAGTCGGATCTGCTCGACCGTCTCGGCCGAACGGAAGCGCTCGTTGAGCTTGGTGCCGTTGATCAGGTTCTTGAGTTCGACCTGGTTGTAGGCGCCGCCCTTGCCGGGCTTGACGGTGTTGGTCCTGACCGCCACCCAAAGGCCGCCATCATGCTCGATGACGTTGCCGGGACGGATTTCGTTGCCATTGATCTTGGCCATGGTGAGGTGATCCGGAAATGAGATGATCGCCGCAAAGGGCAATTTGGCGCCTCCAAGACCACAAATCGCCAGCAGAGGCAAGGAGCGCCTTCCGATGAAGCGGGAACGAAGCTGGCCCGGCAGCGCGGCGCGGCAGCTTTAGTCCGTCCTGACAGTCGCGGTGACGGCCTCGGTCACTGCGTCGGCGACCTCTGTCAAAAGATGCAGGTGCGGCGAACGCAGGACGACAATTCGCAGCGCCAGCTCGAGGCCGGGAGCGTCGACCAGGGCAATGCCCTCCGGCAGCTTTTCCCGCAGCAGCCGCGTGGGTAGCAGACCAAGGCCTTGGCCTCGACGAACCCAGTCGATCTGCAGCGCGCTGTCCTGAATCTCGGCCCCCACCATCAACCTGTGGCCGCCCTCGGCAAGGGCAGCCGCCAGCCGCCCGCGCGCGTCGCAAGGCTCAGGGCTGAGGACCCAGGGCATGGTCTTGACGTCGGCTTGCCGGCCGGTGTTTTCGGCAGCGATGATGCCGAGGGGCTCGGTTCCGACAACGCCGTCGCCAGTTTTGGAATTGCCTCCGTCCAGGATGAAGGCGAGGTCGAGCTGTCCGCGCTTGTGCTGGTCGGCCAGCTCAAGACTCCAGCCGCTCTTCAGACGTAGCGAGATCTTCGGAAACCGCGCCACGGCATCAGCAATAGCGGCGGCCACGGCTTTGTCGCAAAGTCCATGCGCGAGGCCGAGCCGCAGCAGGCCCTCCGGCTCGTCGCCCTTGGCGAATGATTTCAGCGCGTCGACGGCGGCGAGAATGTCCTTGCCGCGTGCCAGCACCTCTACGCCGGCCGGGGTCAGTCGCGACGGCTTTAGCCGGCGGTCGAGCAAATCCGTGCCGAGCATCTCCTCCAGCCGCTGAATCTGGCGGGTGACGGCCGGCTGCGTCAACGGCAGGCGTTGCGCCACCTTCTGAATCGAACCCTCCTCGGCAAAGAGGGCCAGTGTTTTCAATTCTTCAAGCACGACACCCCCGAACATGTCATAGAAGCATAATTATCCTGAACATTATGAATTTGAAATTCGGTGGATGGCAAGCGATTTTCCTCCGGCAGGACCCAGCCGGAAAGGAACGACGATGAAAGCGATCGAATTGCAGAGCCCGGGCGGCCTCGAGAACCTCAGAATGGTCGAGCGGCCGATGCCTGAACCAGGGCGCCAGGAGATGATTGTGAAGGTCAAGGCGACGGCGCTGAACTACCGCGATGCCGAGATCGTCCGCGGCAGCTATCACACGAAGTTTGCATTCCCGCTGGTGCCGCTGTCGGACGGCGTCGGCGAAGTCATTGCCATCGGCGCCGAGGTCAGCCGGTTCAAGATCGGCGACCGGGTCTGCGGCACGTTCTGGCAGCGCTGGGTCGGTGGCAGTTTCGCCATGGCCGAGCCCTCCTATCAACGTGGCGGCCCGATCGACGGGCTGCTCAGCGAATTTGCCCGGCTTGACGAACAGGCGGCGGTGCTGGCGCCGGCCAATCTGAGCGACCTCGAGGCGGCGACCCTGCCATGCGCCGGCGTGACGGCATGGCACGCGCTGTTTACTGAGGGCAGCGTCAAACCCGGCGACACCGTGCTTTGCCTCGGCACCGGCGGCGTTTCACTGTTTGCGGTGCAGTTCGCCGCCGCTGCCGGGGCGCGCGTCATCGTGACGTCGAGCAGCGACGAGAAGCTCGCGCGGGCAAAGCAACTTGGCGCGCAGGATGGCGTGAACTATCGCAGCGTCCCCGATTGGGCATCGGCCGTGCTGGGATTGACGGATGGCCGCGGCGCCGACCATATCATCGAGGTTGGCGGACCGCAGAGTTTTGCACAATCGCTGGGGGCAGCGGCTCGCGGCGCCCAGATCAACGTCATCGGCTATCTCGGCGGCAGTGACGGCGCCATCAACCCGCTCGACATCTTCCGCCGGCAGGTTAGGGCGCGAGGCATACCGGTGGGCTCACGCGAATCCTTCGAGGCGATGAACCGCGCCATTGTCGTCAACCGATTGAGACCGGTGATCGACCGGGTCGTGCCGTGGAGCCAGGCCGCCGAAGCCTTTCGGTACCTTGAGCACGGCTCGCCCTTCGGCAAGGTCGTGCTCGATCATACGCAATGAGCCCGTCTGCCGAGCCCGGGGCGCAATGAATCGCGAGATCGCGATCAGGGCAGGCGGTTGGCCCGTTGCAGCGCCTGCTGCGTCTGCTCGTCGGTCAGGCCCTGCAGGAAATCGTCCATCTCTTGGTCGATGAGCCCGGCGCGGCGGGCGACAACATACCAGGCGCCGGCGAGGATCAGATCCGGATCGGTGCCGATGCCGTTCATGTAGAGCTTGGCGAGACGGTTCTGGGCGGCGACATTGCCGCCTTCTGCGGCCTGTTTCATCCAGTTGAAGCCGGATTTCAGGTCGCGGACGCCGCCGCGTCCCTCGATCATCCAGGTGGCGAGATCGATCTGTGCCGTGTCGTAGTTCTGCCGCGCGGCCTGTGCCAGCAGGCCGCGGGCGCGGACATCGTCGCGCGGCTTGCCGCCGGCGCCATTGGCGTAGACCTGTGCCATCGCATATTGTGCGTCGGCAAGCCCGGTCGCGGCAGCGCGCTCGTAATAGGATACGGCTTTGGCAATACCGGCATCGCCGGGCTCCTGTTCGACCATCAGCTGCGCAAAATTGAACTGCGCCAGGCGGTTGCCGGCCTCGGCGGCGGCCTGCATCAGCGCATAGGCTTCCTTCTCGTCCTTTTTGACGTAGCGGCCGTCGAGCAGCATCAGCGCATACTGGAATTGCGATTCCGGGACGCCCTGCTCGGCGGCAAGCGCATACCACTTCGCCGCCCCTGCCGCGTCGACCGGCACGCCGAGGCCGCGCGACAGTATCTCGGCCACCAGCGTCTGTGCCGCCGGATCGCCGTTTTGAGCGCGGGAAAGCGCAAGATTGTAGGCCGTCTTGTAGAGCCCGCGCTGAAAGGCGCCGTAGGCGGCGTCGGACGGCTTTGCGCCGAAGCGGTCGGGGTTGATGGTGTCGGCCGACGGCAACGGGGCGGTGGTGGCGGGCTGCGGCAATTGTGCGGCGATCGGCTTATCGGCAGGTTCGCTGGAATCCGGCCTGGGCTGCGGCAGCGGAACGGGTTCCGCCGCTATCGCCTGCGTCACGGCCGTTGCAAGAAAGGCGCTGAAAAGGATTGTCCGCGAGCGCACGTCAGTCCTCGAAGCGCGGCGCGGTTTCGTCGAGCAGCGCGTTGGCGGCGGCGACCGCCATCTTCGGATCGGCGCCGTCGGCGAAGACGGCGCTGGACAGCGCCACGAATTCGGCGCCGGTGGCGGCGACCGCTTCCACCGAGGCAAGATCGGATCCGGCCATGACGATGCAAGGGATCTGGATCACGTCCGCCCACCATTGCCCGAGCGACAGGTTGCGGGGGTGCGGCTCAGGCTTGTTGTCGTAACCGAAGCGGCCGAAGAAAATGTAATCAGGCCTGACCTCGCCGAGTTCCAGCGCATCGTCGCGGGTCTTGGCGCCGCCGGTGCCGACCATCATCCTGGCCTGGAAGTGTTCGATCGTTTCAGCGAGCTCGTCCTTGCCGACCTCGACATGGATGCCATCGGCCTGGACGCGGCCGGCGATGCGGGTGTCGCCAGCAATGATGACGGCAATGCCGGCCGCTTGCGCCACCGGCACGATCTGTTCGGCAAAGGCCTGGAAGGCGGCCTCGTCCATACCGTTTTCCGGCAGGATGAGCGAGGCGACGTCACCGCCGTCGAAGGCCGCGGCGATGCGCTCGGCAGGCACGTTCGGCGGCGCGATCAGCACGATACGGCAGCGGTTGGGCGGCGTTGCGTCATTCATTGAATTCGATCCCGGTTATCGCCTATGCCGGGCGAAGATGGTTGCATTGCGGCATAGAGCAAAGTGCGGGGATTGAACAGGCGGCAGGGGGATCACGATTGCCGTCAACATTCTATCGGGGCTCGGCGTATGGCTGCCGCTGGCCGAAATTCTCCTCGCCTGGCCGCTTGCGGCCCTACGCAGGCACCTTCGATTTCCACAGCGACCAGCCGAGATTCATGCCGGCAGCGGCGACCAGGATCGCGGCGCCGCCGACGATCTGCGCCGGATGCAGCCGATGGCCGAAGGCGACGACGTCGACGAGGATGGCGACGACGGGGTAGATGAAGGACAGCGATCCCTGCAGATGCGTCGGCAGCTTCTGGATGGCGCCGTACATGAGGATGTACATCAGACCGGTATGGACGATGCCGAGCGTCGCCAGCATTACCCAGCTCCGCGCATCGACGGGAAGGTGGGTGAGATTGGCGAAGGGTGCCAGCATGACGACGCCGATGCAGACCTGGATCAGGGCGATCAGGTGCGGCGGCGTGCCTTTGAGTTTCTTGGTGACGATAGCCGCAACGGCCCAGAAGAAAGCCGCGGCCAGCGCCATCGCAATGCCGGTAAAGTAATCCGTACCATGATCGCCTGCATCGGGCGCGGCCTGCACGATCAGCAGCATGCCGGCGAAGGCGATGCCGAGCCAGGTCAGCTTGGTCATCGTCAGCCGTTCGGAGAAGAAGAGCGCGCCAAACCCGACCAGCATGAAGGGCTGCGTGTTGTAGACAGCCGTGGCGATCGAGATCGAGGCACGCGAAAACGCGCTGAACAGCAGCAGCCAGTTGATAACGATGGCAGCACCGCCGAGAGCCGCGATCGCGACGATGCGAAGCGACAGCCTGCCGCGCAGCAGTCCCAGCGCCGTGCAGATGACCAGCAGCGTTACCGCACCGAAGGCGCAGCGCCAGAACACCACGTCCATGATGGGCTGGCCGGAAAGGACGACGAACCAGCCGATCGTGCCGAGGATCGCCATCGCCGCCGTCATTTCGATCGTGCCGCGTACCGTATTGTCCATGGATGCTCCCGAAACTCTGTTGAGATTTTATAATCCCATGGCGGATCGGGCCTTTCCATGACTTGTTGCCGGTGATATGCAGAACCAACCTCATTAAATTAGGTAAACATCGGCTTTTTCTTGGAATTGTAAAATGCTGGACGAGCTCGACAGAAAGCTCCTCGATATCCTGGTCAAGGATTCACGGACTTCGCTGAAGGAACTGGCGCTGCAGGTCGGGTTGTCGTCGCCAAGCGTTTCGGAGCGGCTTCGGCGGCTTGAGGATCGCGGCGTCATCCGCGCTTTCACCATCGATATCGATCCGCAAGCGCTCGGCTACGCCTTGCAGGCGATCGTTCGCATCCGGCCATTGCCGGGCAAGCTGCACATCGTCCAGAAGCTGATCGAGGAAATCCCGGAATTCGGCGAATGCGACAAGGTGACGGGCGATGACTGCTTCGTTGCCCGGCTGTTCGTCCGCTCGATCGGCGAGCTCGACGGGGTTCTCGACCGCATCGCCGACAAGGCCGAAACCAGCACCGCCATCATCAAGGCGCAGCCGATCCGGAGACGCCCGCCGCCGCTCGACATGCCAAACATGTGACGGGTTTCGGTGGCTTGGCCCACATATTTGCGGTCGCGGTCTGGCCATTTCTGGTCTATTCCAGAGTTCAGCTTTCCCTCCAGCGTCCCTTCCCCATGTCAGGTCTGCTCGTCGATCCCTGGTTCTATGCCGCGGCCATTCCGGCCGTCATCCTCGTCGGCCTGTCGAAAGGCGGCTTCGGCGGCGCCGTCGGCTTTGTCGGCGTGCCATTGATGGCGCTGACCATGCCGCCGGTTCAGGCTGCCGCAATCCTTTTGCCAATTCTGTGCCTGATGGACATTGTCTCGGTGTGGACATGGTGGGGCATCTTCGACCGCAAGATGCTGGCCGACATGATGCCGGGTGCCGTGATCGGCATTGCCCTTGGCTGGCTGACGGCGGCACTTGTAACCGAAGAGATGGTGCGGCTGATCGTCGGCGCGGTTGCCTTGATCTTCGTGCTGCGCTGGCTCTATTTGCAACTCCGCCACGGTGCCGGCCACGCGGCGGAGCCCAACCGCGTCGCCGCCGGCTGCTGGGGTACTGTTGCCGGGTTCACCAGCTTCGTCGCCCATGTCGGCGGACCGCCTTTTCAGGTCTACGCCTTGCCGATCAGGCTCGATCCGAAGGTGCTGTCGGGCACCGCGGCGATCTTTTTCGCCGTTACCAATGCGCTGAAGCTCATCCCTTATTTCGCGCTCGGCCAGTTCGACACCACCAATTTGACCGCGTCGGCGGTGCTGATGCCACTGGCGCCGCTGTCGACAATCGCCGGCGCCTGGCTGGTGCGGCGGATGCGGCCGGAGCTGTTCTATCCCTTTACCTATGCGACCGTGGCGGTCGTCGCGGTCAAGCTTCTGTGGGACGGCATAGCCGGCCTTCTGTAAGACGGCGGCCCCTGTCGGCCGCCGCCGGATCCCTTAAGCCTCAGGCGGCACTCGGCAGCAGCGGCCGCGTCCTGCCAAGCGCGAGCGCGGCGCCGGTAGCCAGCACGAACGCCATGCAGCCAAGAATGGTGATGTCGTGCAGCGTCGGCTTCAGCACCATGTCCGCGATGATCACCAGCATCACCGAATAGTCGAAGCGCGCGGCATTGAGGACGCGCTGGCCCTGGGCAAGCACTGCCGGCGTCACGCCATCCTTGGCGATCATGCCCGCCATGCGGTCGGCCGTCGGCTTGAATACGAACATGCCGATGCAGAAGGTCGTCGCATAACCGGCAAGGCCGATCAGCACCCACAGATCGGAAAAGCCGACCCAGAAGCCGCACATGATGAGACCGAAGAGCAATGTCAGCATCGACATCGGCGCGAAGAACCGGTTGCCGAGCTCGCCGGTGGCGCGCATCGCCTGCAGCATGCCTTCGACGTTTCCAGCGCGGTCGGCGCGTACCGCGAGCAGCATCAGCGTGAAGCCGCCGCCGACCCAGAGGATCGCCGAGACGATGTGCAGAAATTTAACGGCCGAGTACCAGTCCATTGTTCGCTCCTTGAGAGATTTTGATGATTGCCGGAGCGCAAGGTTTTGCTCCGCCTCGTTGCGAGGAACGGGCGTTTAGCGCGGCGCCTGTTTCGGAACGATGTCGCGCGCAGGGCCGTTTTGTTTCGGTATCTCGGTCACCATCTGGAGGAAACCATTGCGCAAGCGCGTCGCTCCCACTTTCCAGCCGGTGGTGTGAACGGCGCCGTAGCCAGTCAGCTGTGCTGTTACGGCACAGATGCTGGGCGCTTGATCGAAAAATATGCCCTGCGTTAAGGGTTCGTTAAGCTTTACAGGCGTTTACTATGTCCATCCAGTGATCTGGATTCTTACCGAGTGGTTGGAGCCACTTTGTTTGACGCCTCCCTGTTAAACTCCTGAGAGCCGCCTTATCCGCGGCTCTTTTTTTGTGCGCCGGCATGGGCGTCCTTCCGGCTAAATGCGGCCGTTAACCGTTTGTTAAACATGTGCTTGCCTTCGCTGGCAGCGAAGCGCATTTTCAAGCTTCAGTCGTTTAGGCTGCCGAATGTGGCAGCCACGAGCCGAATCGGCCGGCTGTCAGGCAAGTGCAGGGGCGTAGCGATGAACGAGCCTTCGAAGGCGAGCGCGAAAACCATCAAGCTGGCGGAGCGCCGGGTTTTCTCCCAATCCTTCAAGCCGCTCTATCAGGAAGGCATGGGCCTGGTCGAGCAGGCGGCCGAATATCTCGACGGCAAGGGCCGCGCCGAGGCCAAGAAGCTGTCGAGGCTGGCGGCGACGCTTTATGCGGCCGAATCGATGCGGCTGACCACCAGGCTGATGCAGGTCGCCTCGTGGCTGCTTTTGCAGCGGGCGGCGAATTCCGGCGAGATGACCCGCGATCAGGTGGCTTCCGAAAAATCCAAGGTGCGTCTCGACACCGCCTCCGCGCACGAGGAGGCGCCCGGCTGGGCCGAGCTGCCGACGGATTTCGTCGACCTCGTCAACCGCTCGCTGCGCCTTCAGGCGCTGGTGCGCCGCATGGACGAGGAGATCTATGGCGGCCTCGCCGAGGTGCCGCCGTCGAGCCGTCGCGTCAATCCGGTCTCAGACCAGATCACGCTGCTGAACACGGCTTTCGCCCGCGGCTGACAGGCCGCTTGATAATTCTACTCTGACGGACACCTGGCGCGGTTCTCTGCGCTTACCTGCAGCGCCGCGCGTCCTTTGGACGCGCAAAGGACGCTGCAGCACTTTGATTACGCATGATCTTAACCGGAAAATCGAACCCGATTTTCGGGATCATGCGTGGGCTCACGGACCAAATGTCCGCTCCGCTTCGGTTCCCGAAAACCACGCCATCTGTCTCGTCAGAGCGAACTCTCAAACAGCCTGCGGGACGTAGCCAGACCTCGTTTCTGGTTTGTTCACATTTCGCTGGCATCGCTGTCCGCCGAAGGTAGACTTGGCGGATGGGGGAAGCGATTCGCATCATCGGCATCGATCCGGGGCTGAGGCGCACCGGCTGGGGCATCGTCGAGAGCCTCGGCAATTCGCTGCGCTTCGTCGCCTCCGGCACGGTACGGTCCGATGACAAGGCCGCGCTGGCGGTGCGTCTTTGCCAGTTGCATGACGGGCTCGCCGAGATCCTGCATGCCGCGATGCCGCACGAGGCGGCGGTCGAGCAAACTTTCGTCAACAAGGACGCCGCTGCGACGCTGAAACTCGGCCAGGCACGCGGCATCGCCATGCTGGTGCCGGCGCGTGCCGGCCTTGTCGTTGCCGAATATGCGCCAAACGCCGTCAAAAAGGCGGTGATCGGCGTCGGCCATGGCGACAAGAAGCAGATCCACATGATGGTCAAGGTGCTGATGCCGAAGGCGACTTTCGACAGCGATGACGCCGCCGACGCGCTGGCTATCGCCATCTGTCACGCGCATCACCGGCAGAGCATCGCCTACAGGATGGCGGCGCTGGCCGGATAAGTTTGTTCTTGACTTGTTCTCCGGCTGATAATAAGTAATACCGACGAGGTATTACCATGCGCGTTACCACTAAGGGCCAAGTGACCATCCCGAAGCAAATACGGGATCATCTGGGTATCGGCCCGGGCTCGGAGGTGGAGTTCGTCCCCACCGAGGACGGGGCTCGTGTCATAGCCGTCGACGAAAACATGTCGGAGGAGGAAGCCGCGCGCAGATTCAGCCAGATGCTCGGCCGTATGGCCGGTACGCTGGATCTGGGGGGCATGACGACGGACGAATATATGGAATGGCTGAGGGGCCCACGTGAAGACCTCGACATTGATTGACACAGATGTCCTGATCGACGTTTGGGGTCCTGCCGGACGGGAGAAGAAGTGGTCGGCGTCGGCAATCACCGCATGCCGGCGCGACGGCGCGCTTGTCATCAACACAATCGTCTGGTCCGAACTCGCGCCGCTGATTGCAACGGAGCAGGCCCTTCGCCAAGCAGCCGACATGCTCAAGATCGAGCGTGAATTCCTGCCGTGGGAAGCAGCCTTCCTCGCTGGTGTCACGCACTCGCGCTATCGCCGCGCCGGCGGCATTCGCGAACGAACCTTGCCGGATTTCTTTATCGGCGCCCACGCAGTCATTGCGGGACATCGGCTACTGACGCGCGATGCCGCGCGCTATCGCAGCTACTTCCCGGACCTCGATATCATCTCTCCGGAAACCCACCCGGCATGATCGGCAAGCTCAAATGATCGGCAAGCTAAAAGGCACGCTGGACGAGATCGACGAGGATTTCTGCATCGTCGACGTGCATGGCGTCGGCTACGTCGCCTATTGCTCGGCGCGCACGCTTGCCGCATTGCCGCCGCCCGGCGAGGCGGTGGTGTTGTTCATCGAGACCTATGTGCGCGAGGATATGCTGCGGCTCTATGGGTTCCAGTCGGTGCTGGAGCGCGAGTGGTTCCGGCTGTTGATGAACAATGTGCAAGGCGTCGGCGCCAAGGTGGCGCTGGCTATCCTGTCGACGCTGGCGCCGGCCGATCTCGCCAATGCGATTGCGCTGCGCGACATCGCCATGGTCAGCCGCGCGCCCGGCGTCGGCAAGAAGGTGGCCGAGCGCATCGTCACCGAGCTGAAGAACAAGGCGCCGGCCTATGCGGGCACTGCCTCGGGCACCATCGGCCTGAAGCAGGAGCTCGGCGAAGGCGTTGCCTCGGCGCCGATCACCGATGCCGTCTCGGCGCTGGTCAATCTCGGCTATTCGCGCGACACCGCCGCCAATGCGGTGGCGGCGGCGCTGAAGACGGCAGGCGAGGAGGCGGACGCATCGAAGCTGATCCGCTTCGGGCTGAAGGAGCTGGCACGGTGAGACGTTGCCCGACAAATAAATTCCGACTAGGAACAAGAGCATGGTCGGATATGCGGGCTTGACCTCCAGGGGGCAGCTTACGATTCCAAAGAAAGTCCGGTACGAGTTGTCGCTCAAGTCAGGCGATATTATTGCCTGGACGGTCGTGGATGGTCTCCTGATAGGAACGCCGCGCAATCTCGAATTTGCCGACCTCGCTGGATTTCTAGGTGATCCACCTGACGGGCCCGTTACGCTGGAACAGATCGACGCGGTGGTAAGAGATGCAGTAGGCCGCCATGTTGTTGGCGAGCAGCAAGACGCCGAACGAGAGGGTGCCGTGTGACCTTGATCCGTGTCGATACGAACTTTTTCCTTCGAGCGGTATGCGCATGAGTCTTTCGCCACGCCTCATTGCTCCCGACAAACGCGGCGAGGACGCCGAGCAGACCTTGCGGCCGCAGACGCTCGGCGACTTCGTCGGCCAGGCGGCGGTGCGGGCCAATCTCAAAGTGTTCATCGAAGCCGCCAAGGGGCGCAGCGAAGCGCTCGACCATGTGCTGTTCGTTGGCCCGCCCGGCCTCGGCAAGACGACGCTGGCGCAAATCATGGCGCGCGAGCTCGGCGTCAATTTCCGCTCGACCTCGGGCCCGGTCATCGCCAAGGCCGGCGATCTCGCAGCGCTGCTCACCAACCTCGAAGACCGCGACGTGCTGTTCATCGACGAGATCCACCGGCTCAACCCGGCGGTCGAGGAAATCCTCTATCCGGCGATGGAGGATTTCCAGCTCGACCTGATCATCGGCGAGGGGCCGGCGGCGCGTTCGGTCAAGATCGACCTGGCCCGCTTCACCCTCGTCGCCGCCACCACCCGGCTCGGCCTGTTGACCAACCCGCTGCGCGACCGCTTCGGCATCCCGGTCAGGCTCAATTTCTACTCGGTCGAGGAATTGGAACAGATCGTGCGGCGCGGCGCCCGCATCCTTGCCATGCCGCTCGGCGACGACGGTGCTTTGGAGATCGCCCGGCGGGCGCGCGGCACGCCGCGCATCGCCGGCCGGCTGTTGCGCCGGGTGCGCGACTTTGCCAGCGTTGCCGGCGACGGCCATGTCGACCGCAAGATCGCCGACGAGGCGCTGACGCGGCTCGAGGTCGACGGGCTCGGCCTCGACGCACTCGACCGCCGCTATCTGTCGATGATCGCCCGGAATTTCGGCGGCGGGCCGGTCGGCATCGAAACCATCGCCGCCGGGCTTTCCGAACCACGCGATGCCATCGAGGACATCATCGAGCCCTTTCTGATCCAGCAAGGCTTCATCATGCGCACCCCGCGCGGCCGCGTGCTGGCGGCCAATGCCTGGCGGCATCTCGGCCTCGACGCGCCGAAGGACCTGGCGCAGCAGCAGATCAGCCTGTTCCAGGAAGAGCCGTAAGTTCCGCTGCTTATGGCTTCGGTGCTGGCAGTTCCCGGCCCCGCCCTCCAGGTCTTGATCATCGCCGGTCTATGCGCAAAACAGGTGTTGCTTAAAACAGGGCCCGTCGGGCCAAAAGGACAGCAATGGACGATCATGGTGAATCGGCCTTGTCCGCCGGGCTTTCCGGCGCGCTGACGGAATTCGGCCATCGATTGATGGCGCGGGTCTATTATGCAGACACCGATTTTTCCGGCGTCGTCTACCACGCGCGCTATCTCGAATTCTTCGAGCGCGGCCGTTCCGACTATCTGCGGCTGGCCGGCGTCCACCACACCGAGCTTGCCGACGGCAAGCATGGCGAGAGAATAGTCTGGGTGGTGCGGCGCATGGAGATCGACTTCCGCGGTTCGGCCCGCATGGACGACATCCTGACCATCGATACGCGCACCGACGAGATTTCCGGTGCGCGCATCGTCATGGCGCAGCAGTTGAAACGCGGCAGCGAGGTGCTGGTCGAGGCGCGGGTCGAAGCGGCGATCGTTGGCGAGAACGGCCGGCCGCGGCGCTTTCCCAAGGATTGGGTGGCAGCCTTCATGCCCAGAACGCGCAAATAAAGGTTCAGAGGCAACGATCCCGAGCTCCCGGTCGGGGCCAGGATCGCCGGGCGGCTCGTCGGGGCGCGGCAATGCGCCGCGCTGTACGTCCTAACCCATCCTTAACCATAACGGTCCATGAAGGGATTGGTTAAGATTGGGAGAATCCAAGCGCCTTCCTTTCACCAATATTTGCCCCGAAAAGGCCGCCAACGGTGCATTTGGGGTTATTCCGCCAGCCTAACGCGAACGGATCACAAGGGATGCCCATGGGCCAGCCGCCAGCCACGCCCGGAAAATCTTTAAGGACGTAACATGGAAAACATCGCTCTCGCCGACCCGGGCGCGCATTTATCGATTTGGGCCTTGTTCATGCAGGCCGGTTGGGTGGTCAAGCTGGTCATGATAGGGCTGCTCTGCGCCTCGATCTGGACCTGGGCGATCATCGTCGACAAGCTCGTCGCCTATGCCCGCATGCGGCTGGCGCTCAATCGCTTCGAACAGGTGTTCTGGTCGGGACAGTCGCTGGAAGAACTTTACCGCACGCTCGCCGACCGCAAGACGACCGGCATGAGCGCGATCTTCGTCGCCGCCATGCGCGAATGGAAGAAGAGCTTCGAGAAGGGCGCGAAATCGCCGCTCGGCCTGCAGACCCGCATCGACAAGGCGATGGATCTGGCGTTGACCCGCGAGATGGAAAAGCTTGAAGGGCGGCTCGGCTTCCTCGCCACCACCGGCTCGGCGGCGCCGTTCATCGGCCTGTTCGGCACCGTGATCGGCATCATGACCTCGTTCCAGGCGATCGCCGCCTCGAAGAATACCAGCCTGTCGGTGGTCGCGCCCGGCATCGCCGAAGCGCTGCTGGCGACGGCCATCGGCCTGCTCGCCGCCATCCCGGCCGTCATCGCCTATAACAAGCTGTCGTCGGACGCGAGCAAGATCGCGGTGCGCATGGAAGGGTTCGCGGATGAGTTCTCCGCCATACTCTCGCGCCAAATCGATGAAAAAGTCGCGCAGAAGGCCTGAGGAACGATCATGGGAATGTCCGTAAGCGCAGGTGGCGGAGGACGCGGCGGGCGCGGCCACAGGCGGCGCGGCCGCCATCACGCCTTGATATCGGAGATCAACGTCACGCCGATGGTCGACGTCATGCTGGTGCTGCTGATCATCTTCATGGTCGCGGCGCCGTTGCTGACGGTCGGCGTGCCGATCGACCTGCCGGATACCCAGGCCAAAGCGATGAACGCCGATACGCAGCCTATAACCGTGTCCATCAACTCGGCCGGTCAGATCTACCTCCAGGAAACCGAGATCCCGATCGAGGAGCTGGTGGCAAAGCTGCAGGCGATCTCGAAGACCGGCTATGACGAGCGCATTTTCATCAGAGGTGACAAATCTACCGACTACGGCATGGCCATGAAGGTGATGGCTCGTATCTCGGCCGCCGGCTACAAGAATATCGGCCTGGTTTCACTGCAGGAACAGGATCAATAGACGCAAGATGAGGACCGGTCTCACCACATCGGTGATCTTGCATACGGTGGCGATTGCCTTCGGGCTGTTCACGTTGTCCTCGCCGCCCGCGATGCCTGCGTCCGATGCGGAATCGGTGTCGGTCGAGATCGTGCCGATGGAAGCGACGGCACAGGTCCTGCAAGGCGACAAGAAGGCTGTGATGCACGACAAGCCGGCGCCGCTACCGACGCAGCGTCCCGACATCGTTCCAGACGCCCAGAAAATCGGCGATAACAGCGTCGACACCGACAAGCCGCCGACACCGGAGCCCAAGCCCCAGCCGGTCGATATGACGGCGGCTCCGCCACCCGCGCCGACGCCGGTCGAAAAGCCCAAGCCCGAGGACGTGCCGAAGCCGAAGGAAGAGCCGAAGCCTATTCCCGCTACGGAGGTAGCGCCGGTGCCGCAGCCGAAGGAAGAGGTCAAGCCCGAGCCTGTCAAGCAGACCGAGCCCAAGCCGACGCTGGCCAAGGAGCCGACGCCCACGCCGCCGCAGGACAAGACTGCAGCGATCGAGCCGCAGCCCGAGGTCAAGCCGGATGCCGTCGCCGAGGCGATTGCCAAGCAACCGCCAACCGAGGAGGCGCAGCTTCCGGACTCGGCCCCGGCACCTGAGGCTCGGCCGAAGCCGCAGCCGGTCCAGGCAGAAAGCGCCAAGGCACCGGAGCGCAAGGACGCCGACAAGCCGGTCAAGGAAGCCTCCTCCAAGCCGAAATCGGACGACAAGCAATTCAACGCCGACGAGATTTCGGCTCTGCTCGACAAGCGGAAGCCGGCCGGGGGCGGCGCCAAGCGCTCGACCCAGCAGGCATCGCTCGGCGGCGAGAAGGATCAGGGCCAGAAGCTTTCGAAATCGGAGCAGGGGGCATTGGAGGCCCAGCTTGGTGGTTGCTGGACACTTCCGGCAGGGCTCGAGGGTTCGGAGAATTTCGTCGTCGTGGTCCGGTTCAATCTGGACGCCTCCGGCAAGTTGGATGGCCGGCCGAGCGTTGAAAAGTCGAGCGGAAACCGCCCGTTTGACGAAAGTGCAGTGCGCGCGGTTCAGAAATGCGATGTGGCCGGCTTGCAAGTTCCCGCGGGCAAGCAAGACATCTGGTCCGACGTTCGGGTCACTTTCGACCCCAGGGAGATGCTCGGCCTTTAGGCCCGGCGCCCACAGAGTCAGCGAAGAGAAGCGAGAAGACATGAAATCCATCCTCAAGCCGCTCCTGATGATCGTAGCGATGGCGCTGGGCATGACTGCCGCCGCCACCCTGCCGGCGCGGGCGCTCGTTGAGCTCAACGTCAACAAGGGCAATGTCGAGCCGTTGCCGATCGCCATCACCGACTTCCAGGGCGGCGATGCGCTCGGCGCCGAGATTTCCGGCATCGTCAGTGCCGACCTGAAACGCTCCGGCCTGTTCGCGCCGATCGACAAAAGCGCTTTCATTGAAAAGATCTCGAACCCGGATGCCACGCCGCGCTTCGAAGACTGGAAGGTGATCAATGCGCAGGCGCTGGTCACCGGCAGTGTCGGAAAGGAGGCTGACGGCCGTGTCCGCGCCCAGTACCGGCTGTGGGACACCTTTGCCGGCCAGCAGATGTCGGGGGAACAGTTCTTCGCCAACGACGCCAATACCAGGCGCGTCGCCCATATCATCGCCGACGCCATCTATGAGCGGCTGACCGGCGAGAAGGGCTATTTCGACACGCGCGTCGTCTTCATCGACGAGTCCGGTGCCAAGAATGCGCGCAAGAAGCGGCTTGCCATCATGGACCAGGACGGCGCCAACGTCCGCTATCTCTCGAACGGCAAATCGATCGTGCTGACGCCGCGCTTCTCGCCGAACCGGCAGGAAATCACCTACATGTCCTATGAGAGCGGTCAGCCGCGGGTGTACCTTTTGCAGATCGAGACGGGGCAGCGCGAGCTGGTCGGCAATTTCCCCGGCATGACCTTTGCGCCGCGCTTTTCGCCGGACGGCCAGAAAGTAATCATGAGCCTGCTGCGCGATGACGGCAATTCCAACATCTTCGCCATGGACCTGAGAAGCCGCTCGACGACCAGGCTTACCAATTCGACCGCCATCGACACCTCACCGTCCTACTCGCCTGACGGCAGCAAGGTGGTGTTCACCTCGGATCGCGGCGGCCGCGCGCAGATCTATGTAATGGGCGCCGACGGCTCGGGCCAGACCCGCATCTCGTTCGGCGACGGCGTCTATTCGACGCCGGTGTGGTCGCCGCGCGGCGATCTCATCGCCTTCACCAAGCAGACCGGCGGCGAATTCCAGATCGGCGTCATGCGCACCGACGGTTCGGGTGAGCGCATCCTGTCCACCGGCTTTCAGCAGGAGGGGCCGACCTGGGCGCCCAACGGCCGGGTGCTGATGTTCTTCCGCGATTCCAATGGCGGACCAAAACTTGTTTCGGTCGATCTCACCGGCCGCAACGAACAGTCGATCCCGACGGCGAACTTCGCCTCGGATCCGGCCTGGTCGCCGCTGCTCGAATAGTTCCGGGCAAGGATGTTCAATTCGAGCATCCTTTGCTCCCAGTTGCACGTCGGCAACGGTGGCCGAAAAGCGCCGTTTCCGGCCTTGTTTTCACCCGATGGTCGCGTTTTGGCCGCATTTCCGCCTACGGTCCGCGCTCATTGTGTAGCCTTGGATGACCCGTCGGGGCGCCCCCTGCAACGAAGGCTGCGGACGGCAGCCGAAACCAAATTTTAACCGTGTTTCTTGAGCGTCGGTTAACCCAAACGTGGTTACTGGACGATCAATGAAATCACTCGAATTGCGAAGGAGAGGCGGCATGGGCCGTATCGCAGCACTTACCACAAACCCGGTCATGATCGCGCTCGTCGCGATGCTCGCGATCACCGGTTGCGCCTCGAAGAAGACGCCGAACAGCGCCGCCGATCTCGGCCTAAACGGCGCTGGCGCGGCAACGCCCGGGTCGGCCCAGGACTTTACCGTCAACATCGGCGACCGCATCTTCTTCGATACCGATTCGTCCTCGATCCGCGCCGATGCGCAGACGACGCTGTCGCGCCAGGCGCAGTGGCTGAACCAGTACAAGCAGTATGCCATCGTCATCGAAGGCCATGCCGACGAGCGCGGCACGCGCGAATACAATCTGGCGCTCGGCGCCCGCCGTGCTGCTGCCACCCGAGACTTCCTGGTCGCCAAGGGCGTTTCGGCGCAGCGCCTGAAGACCATTTCTTACGGCAAGGAGCGTCCGGTCGCGGTTTGCGACGACATCTCCTGCTGGTCGCAGAACCGCCGCGCCGTAACCACGCTGGGCGGCGCCGGTTCTTGATCGGCATTAATGCAACACTTGGTGCGAAAGGCGGCCAAAGGGCCGCCTTTTTCATATCTGCTCGCTCCAAACAAAATTTGGCCGAAGTCTCACGTCCTGTTAAGAGCCGAGAGCGTCTGGCTAGTCCCCAGTTGGCTGGTCTACTTCGAGTGAGAGGCGCGCAACAATGGTTTCACGGCGAGAGGCACATGCATTTCAGATCGGTCTTGAGCGGCACGCTTGCGCTGCTGCTCGTATCAAGTATCTCGGCAGTTGCTGACGGGGCAAGCGGCACCGGGCAGTCATCGGAAAGCGGTTTTTCCTTCCATCTGCCGACGATCAAACTGCCCGGCATTTTCGGCGAAAAGAAAAAGCCGGATCAGGTTCAATTCGCGCAACAGGATGGCACCGGCACTCCGGCGCTGGAGGAACAGCTCCGGCAGATGAACGGCAAGATCGAGGAACTCAATTTCCAGGTCCTGCAGATGCAGGAGCAGATCCGCAAGCAGCAGGAAGACAACGAATTCCGCTTCCAGCAGCTGGAAGGCGGTCAAGGCGCGCAGCAGCCGGCCGAGCAGAAGAAGTCCGAGGCCGGACCCAGCAGCGACAGCCCCAACAGCGACAGCAACGTGGCAGAGGCGCCGGCAACGCAGGCTCCGGCTGCTGCGGACACGCCGCCAGCCGGCGACAAGAGCGTCGAGGACGTCATCATCGAATCGCCGAGCGGCGATCCCGGCAAGCTGATCCCCGGCGCGCCGCCCAAGACGTTCGGCACGATCACCGTCGACAAAAACGGCAATGTCGTCGAAGCCGGCGGCAATGCGCAGGCGAACGCGCCGGACCAGAATACGGCCCCAGCCAACGGCGCCAGCGCAGCCGGCAACAAGGCCGGTAAATCCGATGATACGGTGGTCGCGGCACTCCCCTCGACCAACGATCCGGAGGAGCTTTACCGAAACTCCTACCAGTTCATCCTGTCGGGCGACTACAGCACCGCCGAACAGGGTTTCCGCGACCATATCGCTCGTTTTCCCCGGGACGCCAAGGCGGCGGACGCGCATTACTGGCTTGGTGAATCGCTGCTCGGCCAGCAGAAATACCGCGATGCGGCCGAGATTTTCCTCGCTGCCAGCAAGGACTATCCCAAGGCCAAGAAGGCGCCCGACATGCTGTTGAAGCTCGGCGTTTCACTGGTCGGGCTGAAACAGCGCGACGTGGCCTGTGCCACCTTCAGCGAGATCGGCAAGCGCTACCCCGATATTTCCGGCGCGCTCAAGGAGCGGGTCAAGCAGGAAAGGGCGCTCGCGGCGTGCTAGTTTTTCCGTTGCATGTCGTTGCCCCAAAACCGGGCCCACTTTTGGGCGACATGCATGACGCTCGACACCGAGCCTGACCTTTCGGATTTTTCGCGGATCGACTTTTCCAACGGCGCTGTTGCGGCCGTGTCCGGCGGCAGCGACTCGACCGCCCTTCTCCTCCTCCTCAAAGCCCATCTCGACCGTACCGCGCCGGCAACGAAATTGCTGGCGGTGACGATCGATCACCAATTGCGACCGCAAGCGGCAGCGGAAGCGCAAGCCGTGGCCAGGCTGTGCGCAGCACGCGGCATTGCCCATCGCATCCTCGCCTGGTCGGGGCACAAACCATCGACCGGCCTGCCCGCCGCCGCGCGCGAGGCGCGCTACCGGCTGCTCGCCGAGGCCGCCGAAGCGGCAGGCATCGGCCTGATCCTGACGGGGCACACCGCCGACGACCAGGCCGAGACCGTGCTGATGCGGCAAGCGCGTAACGAGTGGGCACGTGACGAGTGGGCACGTGACGAGCGGGCAAGTGATGGAGGGCCAAGTGAAGAAGGGCGAGGCGACGACGGGCCGCGCGATGAAGGGCGGGGCCTTGCCGGCATGGCGCCGGCAACCCTCTACGAGTGGCGGCACTGGATCGTGCGGCCGCTGCTCGGCATAAGGCGTGCTGAGCTGCGCGAATTCCTGCGGCGTGAACAGGTCGCCTGGATCGAAGATCCGACCAATGCCGACACCGCTTTCGAGCGGCCGCGCGTCCGCGCAGCACTTGTTGAAGGCGACGATGCGCCTCGCATGGCTGAAACGATGGCGCTGGCCAGAAAGGCGGCGGTCGAGCGTGAGCAGCTGGGACACCGCGCGGCCATGCTGATCCGCAGCTTGGCCTCCAGGCCGGCCGCCGGCCTCGTCCGCCTCGATCGGGATTTTGCGATGGAAGGCGACAGCCGGGCGGCCATTTATGCGCTGCGCATTCTGCTGGCGGCGATCGGCGGCACCGCCTTCCTTCCCGACCAGGCCCGCAGCGAAGCCCTTTTCGGCCGGCTCCGCACCGGGCCGCTTTGTGCCACATTGTCGCGGACCGTGATCGATGCCCGGCGTACCGGTACCTTTCTGCATCGCGAATTGCGCGATCTGCCGCCCACTGTTGCGCTTTCCGACAATGCCCTTTGGGACGGCCGCAGACGGATCACATTGGGCGACAGTTCAGGTGCATTGTTGATCGCACCGCTGTTGGTGGCACCGCTCGGGGCGGCTCTTGCCGCAAAGCGGGCAATTGCCGGGCGTGGCACGCCGGCAAGCCTTGTACGTGCCGCCTTGGCCGCTGAGCCGGCGCTATGGCGGGATGGCGAATGCCTTGGTTTGCCTGGCGAAGGTCCGATGCCGGCGGCTGTCGCCGCATATCCGGCAGTCGCGCCCTTCGCCCGTTTCCTGCCGTCTTTCGATCTGGCGCCGGCCGATGCCGTCGCCGCCTTGCTTGGCGCGGCGCCGGTTCCAGCCTCGCCATTCGGCGGCCACAGTGCCGGCCTACCACGGGCGAAAGCTTAACCGAGACCTGCTGTTATGCTTGGCAAGGGGAGACGCTCTCCCTATGTTAGGGCCAAGTTTCCTCTCACGACGCGTGTCCGCCCAGCGGCGCCAACGGGACAATTGATGAATCCGAATTATCGCAACCTCGCGCTCTGGGCGATCATAGCGGTGCTGCTCATCGCTCTCTTCAATCTTTTCCAGACGCCGCAGACGCGTGGAGCCTCGAGCGATGTCCCCTATTCGCAGTTCCTGCAGGAAGTCGCGGCGGGACGGATCAAGTCGGTGACCATTGCCGGCGCTCGTATCTCCGGCAACTACACTGACAGTTCCAACGGCTTCCAGACCTATTCTCCTGGGGACCCGTCGCTGGTTTCGCGGCTGCAAGACAAGAACGTCACCATCAATGCGCGTCCTGAATCCGACGGCTCCAATTCGCTGTTCGGCACCCTGATCTCCTGGCTGCCGATGATCCTCATCCTCGGCGTCTGGATATTCTTCATGCGCCAGATGCAGTCCGGTTCCGGCCGCGCCATGGGCTTCGGCAAGTCGAAGGCCAAGCTTTTGACCGAAGCGCACGGCCGCGTCACCTTCCAGGACGTCGCCGGCGTCGACGAAGCCAAGGAAGATCTGGAAGAGATCGTCGAGTTCCTGCGCGACCCGCAGAAATTCCAGCGGCTCGGCGGCAAGATCCCGCGCGGCGTGCTGCTCGTCGGTCCTCCCGGAACCGGCAAGACGCTGCTCGCCCGCTCGGTCGCCGGTGAAGCCAACGTGCCGTTCTTCACCATTTCGGGCTCGGACTTTGTCGAGATGTTCGTCGGCGTCGGCGCAAGCCGCGTTCGCGACATGTTCGACCAGGCCAAGAAGAACGCGCCTTGCATCATCTTCATCGACGAAATCGACGCGGTCGGCCGCCATCGCGGTGCCGGCCTCGGCGGCGGCAATGACGAGCGCGAGCAGACGCTGAACCAGCTGCTGGTCGAGATGGATGGCTTCGAATCCAACGAAAGCATCATCCTGATCGCCGCTACCAACCGGCCCGACGTGCTCGATCCGGCGCTGCTGAGGCCGGGCCGCTTCGACCGCCAGGTGGTGGTGCCGAACCCCGACATCGTCGGCCGCGAGAAGATCCTGAAAGTGCATGTGCGCAACGTGCCGCTGGCGCCCAATGTCGACCTCAAGGTGATCGCGCGCGGCACGCCGGGCTTTTCCGGCGCCGACCTGATGAACCTGGTCAACGAGTCCGCACTGATGGCGGCGCGGCGCAACAAGCGCCTCGTCACCATGGCCGAATTCGAGGACGCCAAGGACAAGATCATGATGGGCGCCGAGCGCCGCTCGTCGGCGATGACGCAGGCCGAGAAGGAGCTGACCGCCTATCACGAGGCCGGTCACGCCATCCTGGCGCTCAACGTGCCGTCGGCCGATCCGCTGCACAAGGCGACCATCATCCCGCGCGGCCGGGCACTCGGCATGGTCATGCAGCTGCCGGAAGGCGACCGCTATTCGATGAGCTACAAATACATGATCTCGCGCCTCGCCATCATGATGGGCGGCCGTGTCGCCGAGGAGTTCAAATTCGGCAAGGAGAACATCACCTCCGGCGCCTCCTCCGATATCGAGCAGGCGACCAAGCTGGCGCGCGCCATGGTGACGCGCTGGGGCTTCTCCGACAAGCTCGGCCATGTCGCCTATGGCGACAACCAGGAGGAGGTGTTCCTCGGCCATTCGGTGGCGCGCACGCAGAACATCTCGGAAGAGACGGCGCAGATCATCGACGCCGAAGTGCGCCGGCTGATCGACGAGGCCTATTCGACGGCAAGGTCCGTCCTGACCAAGAAAAAGAAGGAATGGATCGCGCTGGCGCAAGGCCTACTCGAATACGAGACGCTGTCCGGCGAGGAGATCAAGCAGTTGATCGCCGGCAATAAGCCCGCACGCGACCTTGGCGACGACACACCGCCGAGCCGCGGCTCGGCCGTGCCGAAGTCCGGCCGCCGCAAGAAAGGCCCCGAGCCCGAAGGCGGCATGGAACCCCAGCCGTCAAGCTAGGCTCCGGCCCAGGACAGATCGACTTCGAAGCGCCGCGGCTCTAACCGCGGCGTTTTCTTTTGGGGAATGCGACACGACAATCGCATTTGGATTGTTGCGAAGATGGACCCCCACCCTAAACCTCCCCACAAGGGGGAGGGAATGCTGCCGCGCGCCTTTCCTTCCTCTTTGGCGCCGAAAGGCAGGCAATCTGCCCGAGGTTAGCGCCAACGGAAGTCTCCCTCCCCCTTGTGGGGAGGGGTTAGGGGTGGGGGTCCATCGTAGAGTGAAAGCCTCGGCTTTCCAACCCGCGATAGCCCGCCCCTCGTGGGGAGATGCCAGGTGGTTCGCCCAGAGAGGGGCGCGAAGGAATGGGCCTTCTATCGTCCTCGTTGACAATTTCGGGAAGATCGACAAAGCGCGCTGGAGGATGAAGTTCGTATTTTTGCCGACGGCGCCACATTTTGTTCTTGCTTTGTGCCGGCAGCTGTGCTACTAATTTGGCTATGGTGTCAATTGGCGCCGCCGACCCGCCCGCCGAGGCGGGTTTTTTGTTTCCGGCTGTGAGGGGTTCCGGTGTTGCCGAGATCGATGCCGGCGAGACAGAGGGAGCGAAGGAACGCGACCTGACAGTTGGTTCGACCTCGGAAGGCCCTCGCACTTGTTCGGCAATAAAAAAAAGCCCGCGAACCTTGCGGCTCGCGGGCTCCTATCGTCGAATGATGCCGCGGTCAGCTCTTCAGCTTGGCGTTGCAGAGGCTGTAGAAGCCGCCGCCTTTCTGGATCCACCTGAGGCCGCCCAGCGTGTTGGCGTCCTTGTTGGCGTAATAGAGGTCGAGGCAGGTGTGCATGCGGCCCTTGGCCGGGGTCTCGGTTGCGTACTTCTTGGAGATCGCCGTCGGGAATTTCACGCCCTGGGGGGCGGTGATGGTCGGCGGTTGCGGATCGCCGGTGTACTTGGCATCGGGAGCCGGCAGGGTGTTGTCGTCGGCTGCGCCGGCGCCGCATTGGCTCTTGCGGAAGTCGTTCCACTTCATGCCGTTCAGCGTGTTGCCGGCCTTGGCAGCCTGATATTTGGCGCTGCAATCCGCCATGCTGAGGCCTTTGCCGGTATCGGTCGCGGCAGCTGTCGTCGCCTTGGCAGGTGCCGCGGCAGGTTGTGCCGCTGCAGTTGCACCGGCGGCGCATTCACTCTTGCGGAAATCGTTCCATTTCATGCCGTTGAGCGTGCCGGCAGCCTTGGCGGCCTGGTATTTGGTGCTGCATTCCTTGGCCGTCAGCCCAGGCGCAGCGTCGTCGGCGGCGGCTGCCGCAGCCTTGGTCGCGGCGGCGGGTTGTGCGGCTGCAGTGGCGCCGGCGGCGCATTCGGTCTTGCGGAAATCGTTCCACTTCATGCCGTTCAGCGTGCCGGCGGCTTTTGCCGCCTGGTATTTGGTGCTGCACTCCTTCGCCGTCAGGCCAGGCGCCGCATCGTCGCCGGCGGCTGCCTTGGTGGTGTCGGCGGCCTTGGCCGTGGCTTTGGCTGGGGCGGGATCGGTCGTAGCGGCGGTGGCATCGGTGCCGCATTGGGCCTTGCGGAACTGGTTCCAGTTCTGCCCGCCAAGCGTTCCCGCATCCTTGGCCGCGTTATACTTGGTGCTGCACTCGGCCATGGTCAGCGCATTGGCAGGCGCCGCCAGGAATAAGGTCGCGACGGCAAGACCCGTCAAAGTGGCAAGTCGGTGGATGAGCATGCGTTTTCTCCCTATGGCGGTTCATGATATGTCCCAGTGCAGCAATAGCGCTCAACGGCTGGTTGCGCCAGATGCTAAGTAGCGTAGAGACAATTTAGAGGTGCATTCTTTTCTTTAAGGTGATGAATTCGTTGCCGGGACTGTCTCCCAGCCAAGTTCGTCCGGGTGCATTGCACGGAGAGCGCGCATATGGCTGGTTCCCAGCGAAGACACTGCGTCGCATGACAGCCAGTCAAATCGGCGGGTGCGGCGGACCTGAGCCTACCTCTGTCTGGAGCAGCACGATGCGGATTCGGGTTCAAGGCCACACTGCCACTAACCAAAGGATCCAGATGAGGTTTTAGGTTGACGTTTCTGATGCTGCTGCCGCAACAAGGGCTCGAAACTTGAAAATCAACACACTAGCGTGACGCAAAACACACAAAACAACAATTTTCTAAGGATTGGTCGTCCATAATCATACAATGTGATGACGGGGCTTGGGCCATTTTATGGCATGAGATGCTCGGAAAGAACCATCGGGAAGCTGGCGAACATGGCAGGACATTATTTCGGTACGGACGGCATTCGTGGGCGCGCCAACAAGTTTCCAATGACGGCGGAGGTCGCCATGCGGGTCGGCATGGCCGCCGGCCTCTCGTTCCAGCGCGGCAGCCACCGCCACCGCGTCGTGCTCGGCAAGGATACCAGGCTTTCCGGCTACATGATCGAGAACGCGATGGTATCCGGCCTGTGCGCCGCCGGCATGGATGTCTTCCTGCTCGGCCCGATCCCGACGCCCGCAGTTGCCATGCTGGTGCGCTCGCTGCGCGCCGATATCGGCGTGATGATTTCTGCCTCGCACAACCCCTATTACGACAACGGCATCAAGCTGTTCGGCCCCGATGGCTACAAGCTGTCCGATGAGATCGAGGAGCGTATCGAGGGGATGCTCGACAAGGATATCGAACTGGCGCTCGCCGATTCCGATGGGCTCGGCCGCGCCAAACGCGTCGACGGCGTGCATGACCGCTATATCGAATTCGCCAAGCGCACGCTGCCGCGCTCAATGTCGCTGTCGGGGCTGCGCATCGTCGTCGATTGCGCCAATGGCGCCGCCTACAAGGTGGCGCCTGACGCGCTATGGGAACTCGGCGCCGAGGTCGTTGCCATCAATGTCGAGCCCAACGGCTTCAACATCAACAAGGAATGCGGCTCGACCCATCCGGCCGGCCTGCAAAAGAAGGTGCACGAGGTGCGCGCCGACATCGGCATTGCGCTCGACGGCGATGCCGACCGCGTCGTCATCGTCGACGAGAACGGCGCGATCGTCGATGGCGACCAGATCATGGCGCTGATCGCCGAGTCGTGGCACCAGAGCGGACGGCTGGCCGGCGGCGGCGTCGTCTCGACGGTGATGTCCAATCTCGGCCTCGAACGCTTCCTCGGCGACATGAACCTGCAGTTGCATCGCACCAAGGTCGGCGACCGCTATGTCGTCGAGCACATGCGTGCCCATGGGCTCAATGTCGGCGGCGAACAGTCGGGCCACATCGTACTGTCCGATTTCTCGACCACCGGCGACGGCCTCGTCTCGGCGCTCCAGGTGCTCGCCTGCATCAAGCGGCAGAACCGGCCGGTCAGCGAATTGTCGAAGAAATTCGAGCCGGTGCCGCAGCTTTTGAAGAATGTGCATATTTCCGGCGGCAAGCCTCTGGAAGAGGCGCCGGTCAAGGCAGCGATCGAAGATGCGCGCAATCGCCTCGGCAAGGCCGGGCGCCTGGTCATCCGGCCATCCGGCACGGAGCCGCTCATCCGCGTCATGGCGGAGGGCGATGACCCGCAGCTTGTCGAGTCCGTCGTCAACGACATCGTCGAGGTCATTTCAGAAACGCGCAGCGCCGCCTGATCTCCTTCCAACGTCAGTTCAAAAAGCCCGCCTTTCCGGCGGGCTTTTTGTTGGATCGCCTGTCAGTCCTGCTACAGCAACGGTCGCCAGATTCCTTGGACTTTAGAGATTCGTGGTTAATCGATACGGTTAAACGCCTTTTAACCTTTCCGATTCATTATCCACAACTGAGATCAATCACATTTCGGGCGCGTTCGCCGTTCGAGGGTTCTCAGGGGTGATAAGCATGTTCAACACAGCAAGAATGGCTCTCCTGGCCGCGCTGTTTGCCGGCGCCGGACCGGCATTCGCCGCCGATTTCGCCGAGCCGCCCGTGGTCGAGGAGGCACCGCCACCGGTCGTCTACGAGCCGCCGGCCGAGTATGGCGGCTGGTATATCCGCGGCGACATCGACTATCACTGGTCGAAGTTTCGCGGCGCCGACTACATCACCTACGGACCGCCTCCCGGGACAGGTACTTTTGACAGCGGCAAGCTGAAGAGTGCCTTCTCGGCCGGTGCCGGCGTCGGCTATCAAATCGACCGGCACTTCCGCACCGACTTGACCGCGGACTGGATGAGCAAATCCACTTTCCGCGGCTCGACCAGCGGCATCTGTCTCGATGGAGATCCCTGTACTTCGGTCGACACCTCGTCCTATACGGCGCTGCTGCTGCTCGCCAACGCCTATGTCGATATCGGCACATGGCACGGTATCACGCCCTATGTCGGTGCCGGCATCGGCGGTGCCTGGGTTAAGTGGGATACACTCCACAACAGTGATGAAGACGGTGAATTCTTCCACCACGGCGGCAAGGGCTGGCGTTTTGCCTATGCTGCCATGGTTGGTGCATCCTACTGTTTGACCGATCGCGTCAAGCTCGACGTCGGCTACCGCTACAGCCATATAAACGGTGGGAAGATGTTCGACTTCGGCAGCGGCGTCGGCCCCGGCTATGACGACGGCATCAATGTTCATGAGGTGCGCGGCGGCCTGCGCTATCAGTTCGGCAGATCGGACTGCGTCGAACCGGAACCCTATGTTCCGGAGCCGGAGCCGGTCTACACCAAGTAAGCGCTTCGAAATCGAGGAATTTGTCGATCGCCCGGCTGATGCCGGGCGGTTTCGTTTGGCTGCCTGAAGATGCTGCGACGCTCTGTGACACCGTCCAGCTCGAGGGGCGCAAACGGATCAAATCAATTGCTAACGCCTTGTTATCCTTAACCCGCACTTAACCACTATGGTTAACAATGCTCCCTGAAACGGCGCGCGATCGCGAATGCGCCAAGTTCGGGAGCCGAGGACCATGACATTCAAATCGCCTGTAGCACTGGCGCTTGCAGCAGTCGTCCTGATGCCGCTGACGCCGGCGCTTGGCGCCGATTACGATCCGCCGGTCTATGTCGACCAGGCGCCGGATTATGTGCCGGTCGAGGTTGGCTCGGGATGGTATCTGCGCGGCGATGTCTCCTATCTGGTGCAGAAGAGCTTCAAGGATGAGGATTTCGCCTTCACGCCCGCGAGCTTCGACGAAAAGGAAGATCCCATCTTCGCCAGCATTGGCTTCGGCTACCATTTCAACGACTATCTGCGCGCCGATCTCAATGTCGGTTATCTGCCCGGCAACAAGATCGACATCGGTTACGACGATACAGGGATTGTGGTGCTACCGGCAACGGCGACGGTGGCATCAGCATCCCTGAAGAACTATGCCTTCTCGGGCATACTCAATGGCTACGTCGATCTTGGCACGTATGTCGGAATCACGCCCTATCTCGGCGCTGGTATCGGTATCCTGCAGAGCAAGCGTCGCCTCTCGGCGAGCTACTTCACCGACAACGCCGACCCCACCGACGATTTCGTCCGGCATGACAACAAGACCCAGTACTCCTTCGCCTACACGCTGAATGCCGGCTTTGCCTACCAGGTGTCCAAGAATGTCTCAGTCGATCTGGGCTATCAGTATTTTTCCGCGCCAGACGCCGAATATGTGACTGCCGAGAGCCTGACTTCTTTTCCGATCCGCAAAGGAATCAACAATCATCAAGTCAAAGTCGGACTGCGCTACGATCTCTGGTAGGCTCGATCGAAGCCGAGGCGTTAACAATGGCGGGTCGTAGGCCCGCCGTTTGCGTTTCGCCGCCGGCAATATCCCGACAGCGACAAAAACTTTCCCCTTGACGCCGAAAGCCTGAACGCATATCGCCGTCCGTGGGCCACCCCTCCCCAACGAGGGGCCACTATCTGGAAGGATAGACCACGATGACGACGCATACGAAGCCCGGACTCCGTCCGGCAAATCCCAATTTTTCCTCAGGTCCTTGTGCAAAACGCCCCGGCTGGTCGGTCGAGGCGCTCAAAAATGCCGCGCTCGGGCGCTCGCACCGTGCCAAGATCGGCAAGACCAAGCTCGAACAAGCGATCGAGCTGACGCGGGAAATCCTCCAGGTTCCGGCGGATTACCGCATCGGCATCGTGCCGGCCTCGGATACCGGTGCGGTCGAAATGGCGCTGTGGTCGCTGCTCGGCGAACGCGGCGTCGACATGGTCGCCTGGGAGAGCTTCGGCTCCGGCTGGGTCACCGATGTGGTCAAGCAGCTGAGGCTCGCCGATGTGCGCAGGTTAGAGGCCGACTACGGCGCACTGCCCGACCTGACCAAAATCGACTTCGACCGCGACGTGGTCTTCACCTGGAACGGCACGACGTCGGGCGTGCGCGTGCCGAACGGCGATTTCATCCCGGCCACCCGCAAGGGGCTGACCATTTGCGACGCCACTTCGGCGGCTTTTGCGCAAAAGCTCGATTTTCAGAAACTCGACGTCGTCACCTTCTCCTGGCAGAAGGTGCTGGGCGGTGAGGGCGCGCACGGCATGCTGATCCTCAGCCCGCGCGCCGTCGAGCGTCTGGAAAGCTACAAGCCGGCCTGGCCACTGCCGAAGATCTTCCGCCTCACTTCGGGCGGCAAGCTGATCGAAGGCATCTTCAAGGGCGAGACCATCAACACCCCGTCGATGCTGTGCGTCGAGGACTATCTCGACGCGCTGCGTTGGGCGAAGTCGATCGGCGGCCTCGACGCGCTGGTCACCAGAGCGGATGCCAATGCCGCTGTTCTCGATCGCTTTGTCCGGAAATCTTCCTGGCTCGGCCATCTTGCCGTCGACCCGGCGACGCGTTCGAACACATCGGTCTGCCTTTCCTTCACCGATCCGGATGTCGCTGCACTCGACGCCGACGGACAGGCTGCGTTCGCCAAAGCAATTGTCTCGGCGCTCGACAAGGAAGGCGTCGCCTATGACATCGGCGCCTACCGCGATGCACCGCCCGGCCTGCGCATCTGGTGTGGGGCGACAGTCGAGACTTCCGACCTCGAAGCGCTGCTGCCTTGGCTCGACTGGGCCTTTGCCGCGCAAAAGGCGTCGCTGAAGGCAGCGGCCTGATCCCTCCCCTCGAGGGAGGGTGGCCCGAAGGGCCGGGTGGGGTCGCCTCCGCCCAGCTCACCGATCCACCATCCAGAAAGATTTGGCCACGTCCGGCCGCACCGATCCCACCCCGGCGCTTCGCGCCGACCCTCCCCTCAAGGGGGAGGGGCGCCAATCGCAAAGGAACAAGCAATGCCCCGTGTTCTCGTCTCAGACAAACTTTCCACCACCGCCGTGCAGATCTTCAGGGATCGCGGCATCGAGGTCGACTATTTGCCGGATCTCGGCAAGGACAAGGAAAAACTGCTCGAAGTGATCGGCCAGTATGATGGGCTGGCCATCCGCTCGGCGACAAAGGTCACGGAGAAGTTGATCAACGCCGCGACCAGGCTGAAGGTCGTGGGCCGCGCCGGCATCGGCGTCGACAATGTCGACATTCCGGCGGCGAGCCGCAAGGGCATCATCGTGATGAACACGCCCTTCGGCAATTCGATCACCACCGCCGAGCATGCGATCGCCATGATCTTCGCGCTGGCCCGCCAGATACCGGAGGCCAACGCCTCGACCCATGCCGGCAAATGGGAAAAGAACCGCTTCATGGGTGTCGAGATCACCGGCAAGACGCTGGGCATCATCGGCTGCGGCAATATTGGCTCGATCGTCGCTACGCGCGGCGTCGGCCTGAAGATGCATGTCATCGCCTTCGATCCGTTCCTGTCGGACAGCCGCGCCGAGGAGCTCGGCGTCGAAAAGGTCGAGCTCGACGAGCTGTTCGCCCGCGCCGACTTCATCACGCTGCACACACCGCTTACCGACAAGACGCGCAACATCATCGACGCCGCGGCGATCGCCAAAATGAAGACCGGTGTGCGCATCATCAATTGTGCGCGTGGCGGGCTGGTCGTCGAGGCCGACCTGATCGCGGCACTGAAAAGCGGCAAGGTGGCCGGCGCCGGCATCGACGTGTTCGAGGTCGAACCGGCGGAGTATAATGAACTGTTCGGCCTGGAGAATGTCGTGGCGACGCCGCATCTCGGCGCGTCGACCACCGAAGCGCAGGAGAATGTCGCCCTGCATGTCGCCGAGCAGATGTCCGACTATCTGATCAAGGGCGCCGTTTCCAACGCCATCAACATGCCGTCGATCACCGCCGAAGAGGCGCCGCGGCTGAAACCTTTCGTCAAGCTTGCCGAAGTGCTCGGCGCCTTTGTCGGACAGGTCACCGAGGATCCGATCAAGGAGGTCGAGATACTGTTCGACGGCTCGACCGCGACGATGAACACGCGCGCGCTGATCAGCGCCACCCTTGCCGGGCTGATCCGGCCGCAGGTCTCCGACGTCAACATGGTGTCGGCGCCGATCATGGTGAAGGAGCGCGGCATCATCGTCGCCGAGGTCAAGCGCGACAAATCCGGCGTGTTCGACGGCTATATCAAGCTCACGGTCAAGACCGAGCACAGGACGCGCTCGATCGCCGGCACCTGCTTCTCGGATGGCAAACCGCGCTTCATCCAGATCAAGGGCATTAATCTCGACGCCGAGGTCGGCCAGCACATGCTCTACACGACCAATGCCGATGCGCCCGGCATCATCGGCCTGCTCGGCACGGTCTGCGGCGAGAACGGCGTCAACATCGCCAATTTCCAGCTCGGCCGCAACCGGCCGGGCGGCGATGCCATTGCATTGCTCTATCTCGATGCGCCATTCCCGGAAAACGTGTTGGCGCAGGTGCGCTCGCACAAGTCGATCGACTCCGCCAAGCGGCTGCATTTCGATGTCGGCGTAGCCTGAAACTCGGTCGCCCCGTGTGCAGCAGCACGCGGGGCGCTTCCACGGTCGTTGATGGATCCGTAGTGGAACGTCGCGGCAAGCGACTTCATTCAGCGGCGGATGCCGCCATCTTCCGTCCGCTGTATTCGGCGAGGCTGATGCCGCCGAGCACCAGCGCGAGAGCAAGCGCCTGATAGAGCTGGAATGTCTCACCGACAATCAGCACCGACAGCAGCGTACCGAAGATCGGCACCAGATTGATGAACAGGCCGGCCCGGTTGGCGCCGATCAGCTCGTTGCCCCTGATATAGAAGATCTGCGAGATGACCGAAGCACCGATGGCGGTATAGAACGCGACCGCCCAGCCGCGGGTATCGGGAACGATGACCTTGCCGGCGGCAATCTCCCACAGGAAGAAAGGCAGCGATGTGATGAGTGCGGCAACCGACAGCGCCAGCATCAGGCTCTGCCAGCGGATGACCGGCTTCAGCCGCAACCCCACCGAATAGAAGGAGTAGCAAAGCACGGCGACCAGCATGATCGCGTCGCCGAAATTGAGATCCAGCCTGAGAAGCTGGCGTGGATCGCCATGGCTCGCCGTCACCGCGACACCGGCGATGGTCAGCACGACGCCGATGACCTGCACGCCATTGACGCGCAGGCGAAAGAACACAAAATTGGCGATGATGATGACGATCGGGATCGCCGCCTGCTCGATCGAGACGTTGATCGCCGTCGTGTAGTTGAGCGCCGTGTAGAAGATCGTGTTGAAGAAGGCGAAGCCGCAAGCGCCGAGCCCGCCAAGCAGCAACCAGTGCCTGCGCACCACTGGCCAGTCTTGGCGCAGCGTTCCCCAGCCGATCGGCAGCAGGATCAGAACCGCCAGCAGCCAACGCAGGAAGACGAGCGTCATCGGCGAGATATGACCGACCGCCAGCTTTCCGGCCACGGAGTTGCCGCCCCACAGCAAGGTGGTGAACAGCAGGAATAGGTAGGCGGCTCGATGCATCGTGACATTCCGGCCAGGCAGAGAGAAATGCGCGGTCGTTGCGGGCCTATTGCGGCAGCTCGCGCAAGTAAATGATGTCAAAGGCGAAAATTGTTGTGCCTCGGAGCGTTTTCGGCGGCAAAGAATGGTCGCGCTCGCCGGGTCTTGACGCTATAGAGCGACGTGCGTGCAATTGGACGCTACGCGTCGGAAGGCTTTAATCCTCGCGTCGTGCTTTCCCAAAATCGATTCCGTTTTTGGGGGCCGATGCGATAGAGGCCTATCGGTTCGAACTATTTCAAGCTGCTCGTGCGGCGTCTCAAGGGAAAAGAAATATGGCCAATGTGGTGGTCGTCGGCTCGCAATGGGGCGATGAGGGCAAAGGCAAGATCGTAGACTGGCTGTCGGAGCGCGCCGATGTTGTCGTGCGCTTCCAGGGCGGCCACAATGCCGGCCACACGCTGGTCGTCGACGGCAAGGTCTACAAGCTGTCGCTGCTGCCGTCCGGCGTGGTGCGGCAAGGCAAGCTGTCCATCATCGGCAATGGCGTCGTCTTCGATCCGCACGCTTTCGTCGCGGAGGTTGCGAAATTGAAAGCGCAGGGCGTCGAGGTGACGCCGGACCGCCTGAAAATAGCCGAAAACACCGCGCTTATCCTGTCCTTGCACCGGGAGCTGGACGGATTCCGCGAGGACGCCGCTTCCAATTCTGGAACGAAGATCGGCACGACCCGTCGCGGCATCGGTCCCGCCTATGAAGACAAGGTGGGCCGGCGCGCGGTCAGGGTGATGGATTTGGCGGATTTGGAAACGCTGCCCTTGAAGGTCGACAGGCTGCTGACGCACCACAATGCGCTGCGGCGCGGGCTCGGCCATGCCGAGGTTACGCATGAGGCGATCATGAGCGAGCTGATTTCGGTCGCCGACGAGATCCTGCCCTATATGGACCGCGTCTGGAAAATCCTCGACGACAAGCGCCGCGCCGGCGAGCGCATCCTGTTCGAGGGCGCGCAAGGCACGCTGCTCGATATCGACCACGGCACCTACCCGTTCGTCACCTCCTCCAACACCGTTGCCGGCCAGGCCGCTGCCGGGTCCGGTGTCGGCCCGGGCGCCATCGGCTATGTGCTCGGCATCACCAAGGCCTATACGACGCGTGTTGGCGAAGGCCCGTTTCCGACCGAGCAGAAGAACGAGATCGGCGAGTTCCTGGGCACGCGCGGCCATGAATTCGGCGTCGTCACCGGCCGTAAGCGCCGCTGCGGCTGGTTCGACGCCGTGCTGGTCCGCCAGGCTGTCGCCGTCAACGGCATCAAGGGCATTGCGCTGACCAAGCTCGATGTGCTCGATGGGCTGGACGAAATCAAGGTCTGTACCGGCTACCGCCTCGACGGCGAGGCGATCGATTACCTGCCGGCCAGCCAAGGCGCGCAGGCGCGCGTCGAACCGGTTTACGAGACGCTGGAAGGGTGGAAAGGCACCACCGCCGGCGCGCGCAGCTGGAACGACCTGCCGGCCCAGGCGGTAAAGTACGTCCGCTACATCGAAGAGCTGATCGGCGCGCCGGTCGCACTCCTTTCCACCAGCCCTGAACGGGACGACACGATACTTGTGACCGATCCGTTTCAAGACTAGTTTCTCAGCCTTTCCGGGCATTGCGGCTGATTTGCGGGGGCCGGCCCAGAAACAAATGCAGGTCGACTGACGTATGGTAGATTTTGTTCCTATTCTGAAAAAGGCGCTCGATAAACTCGGTGAGCCGTCGGCGGAAGTGCGCGCCAGGGTCTATGACAAGGCCCGTTCGTCAATCGCGAAACAACTCGCAGAGAAGGCCACGATGACGCCTTCCGATGTCGACCGGCAGATGCGTGTGCTGGAAGACGCCATCGCCAAAGTCGAGCGGGACTTCGCCAAGCCTGCGCCGCCACCCGACCCGCTGGCGGAACTGGAGGACATCTTCTCCTCCATCGACCGCAACAAGAACCAGTCCAGCCATGTCCGGCAGCCGGCAAAGACCGAGCCGCCATGGCAGCCGGCAAGGACTGAGCCGGCAAAGACGGAGCCTGCAAAGACTGGGCCAGCATGGCAGCCTACGCCCGCTAAGGCGGCACCGAACTGGCAAAAGCCGCAGCCCGTCGCTCTTTCTCAGGAGCGCGCTGGTCCGCCGCCGCCCAATATGGATATTCCGACGGCCGATGACCAAGACGGCGTTTTTCAGGGCGATGACTTTTCCAACGACGGCGGCCCCGCGGAGGACCGGTTCCAGCGGCTCCATCCCGCCGAGCGCAGGCGCAGCTATGGCGGCGTGATCGCCGCCGCTATTGCCTTGCTGGTCATTGCCGGCGGCGGCTATGGCATCTGGCTGAACAAGGATGCGTTCGGCAGCATGCTCGGCCTCGACGAGACCAAAGCCGTCGTCACCGAACCGCTGGTAAAGCCAGCCCCGGCCAAGCCGGTGGCCGATGCGGCCGTACCGGCCGCCGCGCCTCCGACGGAGGCCGGCGAAGGCGCGAAGTTCACGCAGCGCCTGACGCCCGAGGGCCACGAAGTCGATCCTGGCCCCGCGGCCGGGCAGGCGGGCATCGGCGAAGGCGAATCCGTCGCCGCACTGACCACGCCGCCGTCGGCCGCCCAAGCGCCGACCACCCCGGCACCCGCCGCGCCGGCACCGGCCGCACCTGCCGATGCGCAAGCCACGGCCAATCCTCCAGCGGTCGATGGCTCCGCTGCACCAACTCCCGCAACGCCGCCCGCCAACGGGGCAGCAGCGCCGGCCGATGCCGCAGCAGCGCCTGCAGCGGCCGCCCCGCCGCCCGCACCGGCGGCGGCACCAATGGCAGTTCCGCCGCAGGCCACGTTGGCCGTCGGCCAGAAGGCGATCTTCTACGAGGAGCGCACCAGCACCGCTCAAGGCTCGGCCGAGCCCGGCAACATCGTCTGGTCACTGGTGCAGGAATCGCCCGGCGGCGACTTGCCACCCGAGCCGGCGATCCGCGCCGAGGCGACCATTCCAGGCAAGGATATCCAGTTGCGCATGACGATCCGTCGCAACACCGACCAGACGCTGCCGGCCAGCCATATTATCGAGATGATCTTCCTGACGCCTGACGGCTTCGAGGGCGGCGGCGTCGACAACATCCTGCGTGTCGCCATGAAGGGGTCCGAGCAGGATGCCGGCAGCCCGCTGATCGGCATCCCGGCCAAGATCGCCGACGGTTTCTTCCTGGTTGCGCTCAACGACACCAAGGCGGACGAAGACGCCAATCTGACCTTGCTCAGGGGCCAGGACTGGATCGACGTGCCGGTCGTCTACAAGACCGGGCGGCGGGCGCTGCTCACCATGGAAAAGGGCATTCCCGGCGAGAAGGTGTTCGATGAGGCGCTGAAGGCCTGGCAGACAAAGACAGCGGGCTGAAGCCGGCTCGCCAGCCCAACGCTTCTCTGGCTCAGAAGCCTTGGAACAGCATGTCGAGTGCGCTCACGATGTCTTCGTGATGCTTTGACAGGTTCATCCGGCTTTCGCCTAATTCGTCCGCCGGAACCGTTGCGATCAGATGGGTGGCCATAACCATTTTTCGCCCGCTGATCTCAAGGAGAGGGTGGAGTTTGCGCATCGGCGGCGGCGTTGTTGCCATCGGGAGAAGCGGAACGACGACCCTTGTCTTGAAGTAATCAAGCATGTCGGACTGGACGTCGAGTAGATAGCTGCCTTCGATACTGCCGGCGAAGACATCGTAGAGCGCCATCAGAATTGCCGATGTTCTTTCAGCGGAATACCGTGTTTCTCGGCATAGTCGTTCCACGCTTCCATGGTGGCGCGGTTCTCGAGCTTCCATAGCCGGGTCTTTTCCGCAGCGACAGCCTCCGCAATGCCGGCTTCCGCCGCGCGTGAGACATTCACGTCCAGCCCTTTGGCTTCTTTCATGAGTTTGGAATCTATCGACAGGTTTGCCGGTTGGCGAATTGCATTCAATGCCAATTTGCGCACGGCAGCCTCCGCAATATGCGCATAATCTATGCGCATTTCCGAGCTGCAGCAACGAGGAAGTGGACTACCCCTCCATTTCTTCCCGTAGCATCTCGAGTTCCAGCCATTCCTCCTCGAGCGCTGCCAGTGTGACGCGCTCCTTGTCGAGCGCGGCAATCGTCTTCTGGAACGAGGCCGGGTCGCGCTCGTAATAGGCCGGATCGGCGATGTTGTTCTCCAGCCGCGAGATCGAGGCCGACACCGCCTCGATCTTTTTGGGCAAGGTTTCCAGCGCGAATTTCTGCTTGAACGACAGTTTCTTTGCCGGGCCCTTGGGAGCGGCCGCGTTGGTCCTGCTTGCAGCCATCGCCTCGCTGGTCTCTACCTTCGGCCGCGCCTTGCGGTCATCCAGCCTGGTGCCGCCGCGCTGCGCCAGCATGTCGGAATAGCCGCCGGCATATTCGATCCAGCGGCCGTCGCCATCCGGCGCGATGATGCTGGTCACGGTGCGGTCGAGGAAATCGCGATCGTGGCTGACCAGGATCACCGTGCCGGCAAAGCCGGCGACCAGTTCCTGCAGCAGTTCCAGCGTCTCCATGTCGAGGTCGTTGGTCGGCTCGTCGAGCACAAGCAGGTTTGCCGGCCGCGCCAAGACGCGTGCGAGAATCAGCCGTGCCCGCTCGCCGCCCGAAAGCTCGCGCACCGGCGTCCGCGCCTGTTCCGGCTTGAACAGGAAGTCCTTCATGTAAGAGACGACGTGGCGCTGCTCGCCATTGATGACGAGGTTCTCGCCGCGACCGTCGGTAAGATACTGCGCCAATGTCTCCTGCGGGTCGACGGCTTCGCGCTTCTGGTCGAGCGTGGCGATCTCCAGATTGGTGCCGAGCCGCACCGTGCCCGCGTCCGGCTTCAATTCGCCGGTCAGCATCTTCAACAGCGTCGTCTTGCCGGCGCCGTTTGGCCCGACCAGGCCGACGCGATCGCCGCGCTGGATGCGTGTCGAAAATCCCTTGACCACCGTCAGATCGCCAAAGCTCTTCTCAATGTTCTTGGCTTCGATCACCAGCTTGCCGGATTCGGCGGCGTCGCTGGCTGTCATTGTCGCCGCACCCTCGGCGCCGCGATGGCCGCGAAAGCGCTGTCGCATGGTCTGCAACTCACCGAGCCGGCGCATGTTGCGCTTGCGCCTTGCCGTCACGCCATAGCGCAGCCAGTGCTCCTCGCGCACGATCTGGCGGCCGAGCTTGTGCTGCTCGCGCTCTTCCTCCTCCAGCACCGTGTCGCGCCATTCCTCGAAATAAGCAAAGCCCTTGTCGAGGCGGCGGGTCTGGCCGCGGTCGAGCCAGATTGTGGCGCGCGACACGCGTTCGAGAAAACGGCGGTCATGCGAGATGACGACCAGCGCCGAGGAGGTGCGGGCAAGCTCCTCCTCCAGCCATTCGATGACCGAAAGGTCGAGATGATTGGTCGGCTCATCGAGGAGGAGAATGTCGGGCTCCGGCGCCATGACGCGGGCGAGGGCCGCGCGCCGCGCCTCGCCGCCGGAGAGGTCGTTCGGCCGTTCCTCGCCGGACAGGCCGAGATGCTCCATCAGATAGGTG
This sequence comes from Mesorhizobium sp. M1328, assembly GCF_040318075.1. Lineage (NCBI taxonomy): Bacteria > Pseudomonadati > Pseudomonadota > Alphaproteobacteria > Hyphomicrobiales > Phyllobacteriaceae > Mesorhizobium > Mesorhizobium sp. M1328. The sequence goes on from NZ_JAMYLO010000013.1 coordinate 42,552, forward strand.
GCGCGGTAGGGATCGTCGGCGGGTCCGAGCCCCGCCTCGACATAGGCGCGAATGGTCGCAAAACCGTCCATGTCGGGCATTTGCGGCAAATAGCGCACAGTCGCCGAGGGCTGGCGGAAGACTTCGCCGTCCTGCGGTTCGATCAGCCCGGCAGCGATCTTGAGGAGCGTCGACTTGCCCGAGCCGTTGCGGCCAACCAGGGCGATCTTGTCGCCAGCCGAAGCCGTCAGGGCGGCACCGTCGAGCAGCGGCGTGCCGCCAAAGGTCAGCTTTATCCCGTCGAGATTGAGAAGCGGCGGCGCCATATCAGCTTTCAGGTAGGGGAAAAGGATGCGCGAGCAGCAGCGCGCGGCCGCTGGCCAGCGCGATTTCCAGCCGGCCCTTGACCTCATTGGAAATGGTCAGCGACGACCCGAAGGCAACCTCGACATGGGCGAGCGGCCATTTGGCGCCGGTGACTGTCAGGCCGGCAAGATCCGAAAAGCCGAGCACCGAAAACAGTGTGCCGTCGGCATAGTCGAAGCCAACCTTTCCGGGCAGCAAGGGAATGCCTTCCTGTGCGCCGCTGGTCAAAAGCACTTCCGTTCCGCCTTCCGCCAGCCGGACGCTCAGCGCCAGATGCAGGAAGATGTGGTCGGTGCGTTTGCCGCCGAAGGCGCCTGCGAGCACAAGGCTGGTAGCACCGCGTTCGAGCGCGGCGGCGATAGCGAGTTCACCGTCGGTCTTGTCCTTTTCGGCGGGAAACACCTGCCGTGGCACGGCGGCCAGATCCTCCGGCAAATCGGCAGGCACGGAATCGAAATCGCCGACCCAGAGTTCCGGCCTCAGGCCCAGCATGCGGGCATGGCCGATGCCGGCATCGGCGGCGATAACGCGGGAGCCTTCGACCTGGCGGTCGAGCAGCGGCGTGCGGATGAGATCGCCGCCAAGCAGGATGGTGAATGTGCTCATATCTCGTGGCCCTTACCAGCCCTGCCCCGGAAACGGAAGATGAAACGGCAGACGAAACGGAAGGCTGGGCTTTGGATGCCCGGCAAACTTCCGCTTGCGCAGCACTTCGGCCGGGCCTATGTGTCGCAACGCTCTAACGGGGTGCCGGACGCGATCTTCGCGGACCGGCTGAGAGGCAAGACTGCCAACCCGCTGAACCTGATCCGGTTTGTACCGGCGGAGGGATTAGACGTTTCGGACAGCCCGACGCCTCAATTCCTTTCAACGCGAACGAAGGAGGCGCCGATGCGCAGTTTTTTCCACTCTCTTGTCTCGATTATCCTGCTTGCAGCATCCGCGCTGGCCTTGCCAGGGCAGGCATCGGCACAGGATAAGCTGACCGTCTATACCTATGAAAGCTTTACCGCCGATTGGGGTCCGGGACCGGCGGTGAAGAAGGCCTTCGAGGCCGAATGCAACTGCGTCGTCGAATTCGTCTCGGCCGCCGACGGCGTCGCGCTGCTCAACCGTGTGAAGCTGGAAGGCGCCGCGACCAAGGCCGATATCGTGCTTGGCCTCGATACCAATTTGACTGCGGACGCCAAGGCAACCGGCCTGTTTTCGCCGCACGGCGCTGTGTCGGGCGTCAGCGTCCCGGGAGCCTGGAGCGACGATATTTTCGTGCCGTTCGACTATGGCTATTTCGCCGTCGTCTACGATACCGAAAAACTGAAGAGCCCGCCGAAGAGCCTCAGGGAATTGGTCGAGGGCGATGCCGGCGACAAGATCGTCATCCAGGATCCGCGCACCTCGACGCCGGGCCTTGGCCTGCTGTTGTGGGTCAAGTCGGTCTATGGCGACAAGGCGCCGGAAGCCTGGGCCAAGCTCAAGTCAAAGGTGCTGACGGTGACGCCGGGCTGGAGCGAGGCCTACAGCCTGTTCACCAAGGGCGAGGCGCCGATGGTGCTGTCCTACACCACCTCGCCGGCCTACCATATGGTCGCCGAAAACACCGAGCGCTACCAGGCGGCGTCCTTCGAGGAGGGCGAATATCTGCAGATCGAGGTTGCGGGGATCACCACCAAGGGTGCGAAGAACCCGCTGGCGGAAAAGTTCGTTGCCTTCATGACCGGACCGAAATTCCAGGATGTCATTCCCGAAACCAACTGGATGTTCCCGGCCGGCAAGACCGACAAGCCGCTCAATCCGGCGTTCGACAAGCTTGTCAAACCGACCAAGACGTTGCTGTTCAGCCCGGAAGAGGTCGCGGCAAATCGTAAGGCTTGGGTCGATGAGTGGCTTGCGGCGATGAGCAAGTAGGATTCCATATGGTGTTCGTTCCCGCCCACCCCCCTCTGGCCTACCGGCCATCTCCCCCGCAAGGGGGGAGATTGAGCTCTCAGCCGCTTTCGCCAATCTCCACTGCGGCAGGAATGAGCGGGGCAACGAAGCTGCCGATCTCCCCCCTTGCGGGGGAGATGGCCGGTAGGCCAGAGGGGGGTGGGCGGGAACACGACCTCAGCCAAGTTCCTCCTCTCAGCACCCATCGTTAAGCTGGGTAGCGCGAAATGCAGGCTCGCCGTCCTGACTCCCGCGTCACTGCCGGCATCGTCGCGCTCGCCGCCATCGCGCTGCTGATCGGCGGGGCATTCGCCGGGCTCGTCGTCGAAGCCACACGCGACCTGTCCGGCGCCGCCTCCGCTTTCGATTCCTATCTCTTGCGCGTCGCCCGTTTCACGCTCTGGCAGGCGGTCCTTTCGACGCTGCTCTCCGTCGCGCCGGCGCTGTTCGTCGCGCGTGCCCTGTCGCGGCATCCACAGTTTTTCGGGCGAGGCTTCATCCTGCAGCTTTTCGCCGTGCCGCTGGCGCTGCCGGCCATTGTTGCCGCACTCGGTGTCCTGGCGCTCTATGGCCGCGCCGGCTATTTTGCCGGCACGCTCGGCGCGCTAGGCGGCCAGAGCTGGCCCGGCATCTACGGCCTGTCGGGCATTCTCGTGGCCCATGTTTTTTTCAATCTGCCGCTGGCAACGCGGCTGTTCCTTGAAGCGTTGCAGACCGTGCCGGCCAACCAATGGCGGCTGGCGAGCCAGCTTGGCATGGGCGCTGCGCCGGCCTTTCGGCTGATCGAATGGCCGCCGCTGCGTGCGGCCTTGCCGGGCGTTGCCGGGCTCGTTTTCATGCTGTGCATCACCTCCTTCACCATCGTGCTTACACTCGGCGGCGGACCCAGCGCGACGACGCTGGAGGTTGCCATCTACCAGGCGCTGCGTTTCGACTTCGACCCGGCGCGGGCGGTGACGCTCACCCTGCTGCAGATTGCCCTGACCTTCGTCGTCGTGCTGGCCTTGACGCGGCTCGGCGCCAATATGGTCGGGGACGCCAATCTACCGGTGGCGCCGCGCCGGTATTTTTCAGCCGGTGCGGCCGAGACCGGGCTGAACGCGCTGGTGATCGGGCTGGCATTGCTGTTTGTCGCCGGGCCGATGGCGGCGACGCTGGCAGCCGGGCTTGGCGCCGATCTCGGCCGCCTGGCCGGCGACAGCGCGGTGCGGCAAGCGACGGCGACCAGTGGCGTGCTCTCCCTTCTATCGGCGCTGCTCTCTGTTGCGTTGTCGCTGTCGCTGGTCATGGCGCGCCGGGCGCTGGCGCTCACCCGGCGAACAGGCCGGCGGACACTGCTCGAACATCTGGCCGACACCGGTGCGGGGTTCGTCCTGGTGGTGCCGCCCATCGTCATCGGCGCCGGCTGGTTCCTGCTCCTGCGCACCGTCAGCGATGTCTTTGCGATCGCCCCCGTCATGGTCGTTGCGGTCAATGCGGTGATGGCGATGCCATTCGCCATCCGCGCCATCCGCCCTGCCTTTGACGCGGCGAGCGAACGCCACGAACGGCTCTGCGCACAGCTTGGCATCTCGGGCTGGAACCGGTTGCGGCTGGTCGACTGGCCGTCGCTGCGGCGGCCGCTCGCCACCGGCTTCGCTTTCGCCATGGCGCTGTCGCTCGGCGATCTTGGCGTCATTGCGCTGTTCGGCAGCGATTCCGTGCAGACCTTGCCCTACCTGCTGCTGGCGCGCATGGGCAGTTACCGCACCGAGGATGCGGCCGGGCTGGCGCTGCTGCTCGGCCTTGTCTGCCTGGCGCTGGTGCTGACCGCGGACTTGCTGGGAAGGAGGGAGAAATCATGATGCCGATCAGCCCGGAACGGTCCATTTCGGTGGAAAAAGGCGCGGCGGTGCGGCTCGACAATGTCTCGTTCAGCTATGGTGAAACGCCGCTTACATTCGATGTCGATTTCCCGGCGTCGGAGATCACCGCCATCATGGGGCCGAGCGGTTCGGGAAAGTCGACGCTGCTCAATCTGGTGGCCGGTTTCGAGGCGCCGCGGTCGGGCCGGGTGCTGATCGGTGGCGCCGATGTCAGCACTGCGCCGCCTTCAGCGCGGCCGGTATCGATGGTGTTCCAGGAAAACAACCTGTTTGCCCATCTTTCCGTCGAGCAGAATGTCGGGCTCGGCCGCTCGCCTTCGCTCAGGCTGAGCGAGGCCGATCGCGCCGCAATCGCCGCAGCGCTGAAGCGCGTCGGCCTTGCCGGCAAGGAAAGCCGGCTGCCGCGCGAACTCTCCGGCGGCGAGCGGCAGCGCGTCGCGCTCGCCCGGGTCCTGGTGCGCGACCGACCGGTGCTGTTGCTCGACGAACCGTTCGCTTCGCTCGGACCGGCACTGCGCGACGACATGCTCGACCTGGTGACCGACGTCCATTCGGAGCAGCGCATGACGGTGCTATTCGTCACGCACCAGCCGGACGATGCGCGCCGTATCGGCCAAAACATGGTTTTCCTGGATGGTGGCACAGTTGCCGCGACGGGCACCGCCGCTGATTTTTTCGTCGGGGCTGGACCGGAGGCATTCCGACGCTATATCGGCTCGGGTCCGTTTGCGGCCGGATCACGAGATGTTGCCCGGAAGCGGACATAATTTATGGTCAAACCGGCGGAAGGCGAAGCGGCGCTTGCTTGCCATGGTCGAGGTAGTGTGGCTAGGTCCGCCAGGAGCTGGTCCGGCCTAGACCGTGATTTGCCCTTGCTGCCTCGTATCTGTCGGACGCACGAAGGACGCCGTAGCACTTGATTTTGCGCGTGATGCTTTCCGGAAATCGCGCCCGATTTTCGCGGTCACGTCCCAGGACTTGAAAGGAAGCCGATCTGCCGACCGGCATCGACAATCGGAGGGTGAAACCGCTGGCGCGCTTTCTGGCGCTGGCCGGTCTTGCCGTGGCGCTGGCAAGCTGCCAGATGTTCACGCCTCCCGACGTGCAGGAATCGGGCTTCCAGCCCTCAGACAAGCCGATCACGGTCGACAATGTCGCCGCCAACAGCAAGCTCGCCCAACTGGCGAAGGCGCAGCACCCGCGCATCCTTGCCACCTATGGCGGTGAGTATTCCGACCCCAAGCTCGAGCGTATGGTGGCCAAGGTCGTCGGCAGACTGACCGTGGTGTCGGCCAACCCGACCCAGACCTACCGCATCACCATCCTCAACTCGCCCAACGTCAATGCCTTCGCGCTGCCGGGCGGCTATCTCTACATCACCCGCGGCCTGCTGGCATTGGCCAACGATTCGGCCGAGCTTGCCGCCGTCATTGCGCATGAGATGGGCCACGTTACGGCCAATCATGGTCTGCAGCGCCAGCAGCTGGAAGCGGAAGAGGGGTTGGCGACCAAGGTCGTTTCGGATGTGCTCGGCGACAACCCGACGGCCAAGGCGGCGCTGGTCCGCGGCAAGCTTAGGCTGGCGCAGTTCTCGCGCAATCAGGAGCTGGAGGCCGATGCCATCGGCATCAAGTCGATCGGCGAGGCCGGTTTCGATCCCTACGCCGCCGGCCGCTTCTTGCAGTCGATGTCGGCCTATACCGATTTCCGTTCCATCAGCGGCGCCACCGACGCCAGCCTCGACTTCCTGGCGACGCACCCCAACACGCCGCAGCGTATCGATCTCGCACAGCGCCACGCCCGCCAGTTCGGCGCGCCCGGTGTCGGGTCGCGCGACCGCGATTCATTCCTTGCTGGCATAGACGGGCTGCTTTACGGCGACACGCCGGAGGAAGGCTATGTGCGCGGCGAAACCTTCCTGCACCCTGGCCTCGGCGTGTCGTTCTCGGTGCCCAACGGCTTCATCATCGACAATTCGGCGGCGGCGGTGACGGCGACAGGCCCGGGCGACATCGCGATCCGCTTCGACGGCGTCTCGATCGACAAGGACCGCTCGCTGACCGACTACATCCGCAGCGGCTGGGTTGCCGGCCTCGACGACAGCAGCGTGCGCCAGGAGACGATCAATGGCAACGAAGCGGCAACCGCGCATGCCGGCGCCGATGGCTGGCAATTCGACATTGCGGTGATCCGCGCCGGCGGCCAGGTCTACCGCTTGCTGACAGCGGCGCCTTCGGCCAGCACCTCGCTGAGCACGGTGGCGCGCTCGGTCAGCGGCTCGTTCCGCATCCTGAGTGCTGCCGAGAAGGCGGCGCTGAAGCCGCTGCGTATCCGCATCGTCACGGTGCAGCCCGGCCAGACAATGGGCTCCCTGGCCGCACAGATGGTCGGCGTCGACCGCAAGCTGGATCTGTTCAGAGTGCTCAACGCGTTGTCGCCGGGTGCCGCCGTTTCGGCCGGCGACAAGGTCAAGATCGTCACCGACAAATAGCTGCCGACGCGATTCAGGCTGCGAGAAATTCCGGATTCTGCTTTACCAGCGCCGCCTTGAGCTTTTCCATGGCGCGCGCCTCGATCTGGCGGACACGTTCCTTGGAGATGCCGAGTGTTTCCCCGAGCGCTTCGAGCGTCGCGCCCTCGTCGCTCAGCCGGCGCTCCTCGATAATCCTGAGTTCTCGCGCATTGAGCGCGCCGAGCGCCGTCTTCAGCCACACCGAGCGGCGTTCGACGTCGATCGTATCGCCGACGATCTCGTCGGGTAGTGGATCATCCGAAACCAGGAACTCCATCCGCTCGGTTGCGCCCGCATCGTCGGCTAGCGGCGTGTTGAGCGAGCTGTCCGGCGCCGAAAGCCGGGAATCCATCATCGCCACATCGGCCTCGGAAACCCCGAGAGCCGCCGACACTTCGCGGTAGAGCGTGGCATTCGACGTCTGCTCGGCGCCGTTTGCCAGGCGGGCGCGCAGGCGCCGCAGGTTGAAGAACAGCGCCTTTTGCGCCGAGCTGGTGCCGCCGCGCACGATCGACCAGTTGCGCAGGATATAGTCCTGCATCGAGGCGCGAATCCACCAGGTCGCATAGGTCGAGAACCGCACCTCGCGCTCGGGCTCGAAACGGGCCGCTGCCTCCAGCAGTCCGACATGGCCTTCCTGGATCAGGTCGCCCAGCGGAAGGCCGTAGTGGCGAAACCGCGACGCCATGGAAATGACCAGCCGCATATGCGCGACGGTGATGCGGTGCAGCGCGTGCTGGTCATTGTTTTCCTTCCAGCGCAGCGCCAGGAGATGCTCTTCGTCACGTTCCAGATAAGGGGCTTTCATCGCCGCGCGAACCATGGTCCGTCCTGCACTGTCTTGCATCATGCCGCGCTCCTGCTTCAGGCGTTGCGGTGCGATCGAATCGTGAGTTGGCGCCGATGGTTGAAATGGCGGCACCGCGCCCTACAACAGCCAAGAACGTGCCATGCGGGGGAATGTTCCCCCGGACTGTCATGTCGATTGCGCTGTTCCAGGCGATTCACCACCGGCCTTGACTCAGCCGGATGGCGCCGGAGATGCTGGTTGAGAATGGGATTTCAAGGGCGCGAGATTTTTGAAATTTAGTTTCTTATTCTGGCATCGCGCATCTGTCATTTTCCGGCACTCGCAATGACGCCGGACATCGGCCAAGGACGGGATCACAGAAAAATGAAATGGCTCAAGTCGCTCATTATCGCCGGAACGCTCCAGCTTCTGGCCATCGCCGCAAGTCATGCCGGCGCCAATCTCGACCAGATCAAGCAGTCCGGCGTCTTCAAGGTTGGCACGGAAGGAACCTATGCGCCCCTCACCTATCATGATGCTTCCGGCGCGCTGGTCGGCTTCGATGTCGAGATCGCGCGGGCAATCGCCGAGCGCCTCGGCGTCAAAGCCCAGTTCCTCGAAGGCAAATGGGACGGACTGATCGCCGGTCTCGACGCCAACCGCTACGATGCCGTCATCAACGAGGTAGGCATCACCGAGGCGCGCAAGGCCAAATATGACTTTTCCGAACCCTACATCGCCTCCAAGGCGGTGTTGATCGTGCGCGGCGACAACACCGATATCAAGAGCTTCGCCGACCTCAAGGGCAAGAAGGCGGCGCAGTCGCTGACTTCGAACTTCGGCAAGCTGGCTGAAACCAACGGCGCCTAACTCGTCGGCACCGACGGCTTCGACCAGTCGATCCAGCTGCTTCTAACCGGCCGCGCCGACGCCACCATCAACGACAGCCTGTCCTTCCTCGATTTCAAGAAGCACAAGCCAGACGCCAATGTGAAGATTGCCGCCCAGGAAGAAAACGCCGACTATTCCGGCGTCATCGTGCGCAAGGGCGATCCGGAACTGGTGGCCGCCATCAATAAGGCGCTGGCCGACATCAAGGCCGACGGCACCTACCAGAAAATCGCCGACACCTATTTCGGCCAGGACGTTTCGAAGTAAAACGGCTTTCTCGTGTGGGCCGAACGCCGGCCCGCGTCGTTCGTATCGCGGCGAGCTGTCTTTTGACGGCCCGCCGCTTTCGCGTGATATGAGCGACGGCAATCTGGCAAGGAGGAGCCTTCGTGCCGCACTGGCTGCAATTGATGCTGGAATCCCTGCCTACGCTGCTGTGGGCTGCACTGATCTTCACCGTGCCGTTGACGCTGCTGTCGTTTGCATTCGGTCTTGTTCTCGGCCTGGTCGTGGCGCTTGTCCGGCTGTTCGGTCCCAAACCGCTGGTCGCCGTGGTCCGCTTCTACGTCTGGATATTCCGCGGCACGCCGCTTCTCGTGCAACTGTTCCTTATCTTCTACGGCCTGCCATCGATCGGCATCCTGCTCGACGCCTTTCCGGCAGCACTGATCGGCTTCACCTTGAACATCGGTGCCTATTCGTCGGAAATCATCCGCGCCGTCATCGGTTCGGTGCCCAAGGGCCAGTGGGAAGCGGCCTATTCGATCGGCATGACCTTGGCCCAGGCAATGCGGCGCACCATTCTTCCACAGGCGGGGCGCGTCGCGGTGCCGCCGCTGTCCAACACCTTCATCTCGCTGGTTAAGGACACTTCGCTCGCCGCTGCCATCACCGTGCCGGAGATGTTCCAGGCAGCGCAGCGCATCGTCGCCACCACCTATGAGCCGCTGATCCTCTATGTCGAGGCGGCGGCGCTCTATCTGGTCATGAGCTCCGTGCTGTCGGCCTTGCAGGCGCGGCTGGAAACGCGGCTCAACCGTTATGGCGGCTTCCTGGAGGCGCGCGCATGATCGGCCTCACCAACATCGAAAAGCGTTTCGGCGACAATTTGGTGCTGAAGGGTGTGACCGTCACAATCGAGGAAGGCAGCGTCACGGCGCTGGTCGGGCCATCGGGCGGCGGGAAGAGCACGCTTTTGCGCTGTATCAACCTGCTCGAGCTGCCGACGTCAGGCACGGTGCGGATCGGCGACGATGCACTCGAATTCCACCCCGGCGGCAGGGTCTCGACCAGGGATATCCAGCGGCTGCGGCTTCAGACCGGCATGGTGTTCCAGAATTTTCAGTTGTTTCCGCATCGCACTGCGATCGAGAACATCATGGAGGGGCTGGTGACCGTGCTGAAATGGCCCAAGGAAAGGGCGCGCGAACGGGCGCTCGCCCTGCTCGAAAAGGTCGGCATGGCGCACAAGGCCGATGCCTGGCCGGCGACGCTGTCAGGTGGCCAGCAGCAGCGCGTGGCGATTGCCCGGGCGCTGGCGCCTTCGCCGAAAGTCCTGCTCTGCGACGAGCCGACCTCGGCGCTCGATCCGGAACTGGCGCAGGAGGTGGTCGATGTGCTCGGCAAGCTCGCCAGCGAGGGCACGACCATGGTGATGGCGACGCATGATCTGCGGCTCGCCTCGAAGATCGCGCGGGAAGTGGTGTTCCTCGATGCCGGCAACATCGTCGAACAAGGCCCGGCCGCGGTGCTGTTCAGCAACCCGGAACGCCAGCGGACCAAGCGGTTTATCGCCACGCTGAAGCACGAGGCGGAAAGGGAGGGCGGCGGCGAAGGTTAGATATGCATTCGCCAGTCAGCCAAAACAAAAAAGTCAGCCAAAACAAAAAACCCGGCGCGAGGCCGGGTTTTTCTGAATTCGAAGGCGAGAAAAATCAGGCAGCTTCTTCCTGCTCGGCTTCCTCGTTGTCGGCCTTGGCGCCGCGCTTCGGGCCCTTGTTGAGGTTCACCTCGATGAGGCGTACCGCTTCGGTCTCCGACATGCGGTTGACGGCCGCGATCTCGCGGGCCATGCGGTCAAGCGCCGCCTCGTAGAGCTGGCGTTCGGAATAGGACTGCTCCGGCTGGTTATCGGCGCGGTAAAGGTCGCGCACCACTTCCGAGATCGAGATCAGATCGCCGGAGTTGATCTTGGCATCATATTCCTGGGCGCGGCGCGACCACATGGTGCGCTTGACGCGGGCGCGGCCCTGCACGACCTTCAGCGCGCGCTCGACATAATCCTCTTCCGACAGCTTGCGCATGCCGATCGAGGTCGCCTTGGCGACCGGCACCTTGAGGCGCATCTTATCCTTCTGGAAGTCGATGACGAACAGCTCCAGCTTGTGGCCCGCGACTTCCTGCTCATCGATCGAGACGATCTGGCCGACACCATGCGCCGGATAGACGATGTACTCGCCGGTCTTGAAACCGTGGCGCGCTGCGGTGGACTTCTTCTGCGGGGTGATCGTTGCCATTACGCCCTGAACTCCTTGTTGTGGTACCGGCATCGTGCCGGCCCGAACTCGTGCGACCGGGGTGACCGGTCCTTAGCCACACAACGATGAACTCACCGGAAAGGCCAGGACCGGCAAATCGCAACATTGCGACCGCCTGCCCCAGATCGCTCTGGTCCGGATTGAGAAATTCACCTTTCAGTGATTTGGGGCGTTTGCGCCATAAATCGACGTTGTGTCACCGGCATGTTTGGCTGATGTAACACAAAAAGTCGGAAGAATCAAGGTTTTGCTGCACGCGCGAAGGCCACGCGCCGTCGCCGCCTGTCAAGGCAGTTAATGTATCACGTCTGTTACGCGGCGTCAGGCCGCCGCAGCCGGCAGGCTCGTCAATCGCCTTCGCCGGGCTCCGGGGAGAAATATTTCTCGAATTTGCCAGTTTCGCCATCGAAGTTTTTAGCGTCGGCCGGCGGCTCCTTCTTGGCGGTGATGTTGGGCCATTTCTCGGCATATTCGGTGTTGATCTGCAGCCATTTGTCGAGACCCGACTCGGTGTCCGGCTTGATCGCGTCGGCCGGGCATTCCGGTTCGCAGACGCCGCAATCGATGCACTCGTCCGGGTGGATGACGAGCATGTTCTCACCTTCGTAGAAGCAGTCGACCGGACAGACCTCGATGCAGTCCATGTATTTGCATTTTATGCAATTGTCGGTCACGACATAGGTCATTGGTCGGCTCCGGGACGTCCCATTTTGTTGGGCTTTTTTGGTGAGGTAACGCCTTTGTCCGCTGGTGGCAAGGGCGGCCCTTACTCAGCGGTGCCGCGGTTTCCGGAATGGAATTCCAGAGGGCCGGCAAAGCGGAAGTTCGAGCTTGCTCAATCGTCGCCGAGCAGGTGGTCGGTCTGGCGGCGTTCCTTCTTCGTCGGGCGACCGCTGCCGGCCTCGCGCAACGGCGGCACCGCATCGGGAAGCGCCTCGCCCTTGGGCACCGGGGGCGGCGACATATCCTCGTAGAGCAGGCGGGCTTCTTCGGCCGGACCGCGCCGTACGCCGGTGCCAAGGACCTTCCAGACGAAAATCCGCCGCTCCAGCGTGATGGTCAAAACGTCGCCCGGCCGGACCGTATCGGAGGCCTGCGCTGCTTTGTCGCGATTGATGCGGACGCGTCCGGCGACGACCAGCTTGGCTGCCAGCGTACGCGATTTTACCGCGCGCGAGAAGAACAGCCACTTGTCGATGCGCTGGCGGGCATCAGTGACCATCGGACGAGCAGCTTACTTCTTCAGCTGGTCGCGCAACGCGGCGAGCTTGGCGAAGGGCGAGTCCGGATCGAAGCGGACCGGGCGTTCCTCACGCGGCTTTGGCTGGAAGGCGGGCTTTGCGCCTTGGGCGCCGCCTTTGCCGTCCTGCCGGCCAGCCTTCCAGTCGGGCCGGTTTTCGCGCCGGTCGGGGCGTTCGCCTTGCGGCTTGCCGGCGCGCTGCTCTCCAGCCTCGCCTTGCAGTTTAGGCTTGAACTTGCTGCGGTCGAAGCGCGGCTTGCCGGCGCCGTCGCGCTGGTCGTGCCGCCCCTGACGGGCGGGCCGGTCGCCCGGCGTCGGTTGCCCGCCGGCATCCACCGGCGCATTGCTGCGGCCGTCCGGCGCAGCTTGACCATTGCGCGCGCGACTGTCCCGATGATTGTCCCGGGGGCGGTTGTCATGCTGGCGATGACGCGGGCGCTGGTCGAAACGACCCTGCCGCCACAACAGGATGGGTTTTGGCTCCTCGGCTTCTGGAGCAGCTTCGCCGGCGACGGCTTCCGCCGTTGCTGCAGGTTCGGCCGGCGATGCTTCCGTAGTTTCGAAAACCGGCGGCTCTGCCGGTGCCGCAGCCTCAGTTTCCGCCCCAAGTTCCGCCCTTGGCTCAGCCGCTGATTCCGCAGGCGCTTCAGCAGTCGCCTCGGCGGCGGGCTGGGCCTCTTGCGTGCCTTCTGCCGCAGCTTCGGGGGCTGGAGCTTCCGGCTGGTCTTCCGCGACAGGCTCTGCCGCCGCTTCGGTTGCGGCTTCGGCTGCAGCCTCCGCAACAGGAGTCGCGTCCGACCCAGGCTCCGAAGCCTCCGCCGGCGGCTCTACCGCGGCAGATGCTTCCGCCATCCTCGCCTGCTCGGCTCGCGTTGCCTCTTCCGCCGCCTGCTTTGCAGCGGCAGCTTTACGCGCGGCATTGTCCTGTGCTTCGAGCCGCGCCTTGACCTCGGCCGCCGGTTTGGCATCGGCGCGATAGCCGAGCCCCTTCAGGATTTCTTCCATGTCGTCGGCGGTGGCGCCGAGGATCGACATCATCGGCGGCGTCACCATGAAGCACTGACCGTCATAGGCGCCGTCAGGGCGAGGCCCGAGGCCTGGCTTCCAGTTGGTCGCCGGCCGGATCAGGTCGGCCAGCCGCTCGAGAATATCGACGCGTACGGCACGCCGGCCAAGATTGCGGTAGCCGGCAAGCTTGTAAAAGGTCTTGTCGAAGGTCGGATCGATGACCACCGAGGTGCGGCCGGAGGCCAGTGCGTGAACGACATCGCCGAAGCCGGGCTTGTCCTTGCCGTCGTTTCTCAGCGCCCATAGCAGCGTTATCAACCCGGCCGGAGCCGGCTTGATCAGCGCCGGCACGAAGACATGGTAGGCGCCGAAGCGCACGCCGAGGCGGCGAAGCGCCGCGCGGCCTTCCTGGTCGAGCGACTTCATCTCGTCGGCAATGTCGCGACGGTTGATGAGGCCGAAATGTTCGACAAGCTGGAAGGCGATGCCGCGGCCGATGCCGGTGATCTGCTCGGCATTCTTGAGATCGACCAGCGGCTTCAGCAGGGATTCGATCTGGAAGTTGACGAAGCGCTCGGCGCGCGCCGCAACCTTGTCGCGGGCCGGGCCGGTGAGTTGCTCGTCGGCGAGCAGAACGAGACGCGGCTTCAAAGCGTCTTCGCCGGCAACCAGCGTGCCGATCGGGGCGCCGATCCAGCGCAGCGTGCCATCCGAACCCAGCGCAATGTCGCCATTGGCAGAGGCGCCGAAGCGCTCGGCCCGCGCCTCGAACTCGGCGGCAAGCGCCTTCTGCGCCGCCGCCCGCACTGCCTTGGCATCCTCGCCGCCGGCGCTCTGGTCGGCGGTGAAGCGGAAACCCTGCAACTCGCCGACGTGATGGCCTTCGACGAGGACGGTTCCGGTTGGGCTGATTTCGGCTTCAGGCATCGTGTTTTCTCTAAGGCGCCGCATGAGGACGGAAGTCCTGCGGTCTACAAAACGTTTCGTCAACCGCTCATGCAGCGCATCCGACAATCTGTCTTCGATTTCGCGCGTCTTTTCCTGCCAGTGTGCCCGATCGGCCAGCCAGCCGGGCCGGTTGGAGACGAAGGTCCATGTGCGGATCTGGGCAATCCTGTGCGACAGCGTGTCGATGTCGCCTTCGGTGGTGTCGGCACGGCGCACCTGCTCGGCCATGTAGTTCTCGTCGACATGGCCGTGCCTGGCAAGGTCCATGTAGATGGAGGCGATCAAGTCGGCGTGCTGGGCCGGCGCGATCTTCCTGTAGTCGGGCAGCGCGCAGGCTTCCCACAGCAGCGCCACGCGTCTGGCATCGGTGGTGAGTGCCCGGACATCCTCGTCGCGCGACAGATGCTCGAGCGCTTGCGCGTCTACTGCTGGCAGTGCGCGCGTCAGGCCTTCGACCGGGGCGTTGGTCTCGATCGAGCGCTTCAGCGCATCAAGGTTGGCGAAATCGAAATGCGCGGTACGCCACTGCAGCACTTTCACCTGGTCGAAATCATGCGCCTCGATCTTCTTGACAAGTTCCTCGTCCAGCGGATCGACCTGGCCGGTGACGCCGAAGGTGCCGTCGCGCAGGTGCCGGCCGGCGCGGCCGGCAATCTGGCCGAGCTCGGCCGCCGTCAGGTTGCGGTACTGGTAGCCGTCGAATTTACGGTTCTGGGCGAAGGCGACGTGGTCGAGGTCGAGGTTGAGGCCCATCCCGATGGCGTCGGTGGCGACGAGGTAGTCGACGTCGCCCGACTGGAACAGCGCCACCTGGGCGTTGCGGGTGCGCGGGCTGAGTGCGCCGAGCACGACGGCGGCACCGCCCTGCTGGCGGCGGATCAGCTCGGCGATGGCATAGACCTCGTCGGCCGAGAAGGCGACGATCGCGGTGCGCCGCGGCAGGCGGGTCAGCTTCTTCGAGCCGGCATAGGAAAGGTGCGATAGCCGTGGCCGGGTCACCACCGACACGCCCCGCAGCAGGCGCTGCAGGATGCCGTGCATGGTGGCCGCGCCCAGCAGCAGCGTCTCCTGGCGGCCGCGCAGATGTAGGATGCGATCGGTGAAGATGTGGCCGCGTTCGAGATCGCCGGCGAGCTGGACCTCGTCGATGGCAACGAAGGCGGCGTCGGTCTCGCGCGGCATCGCTTCCACGGTGCAGACCGAGTATTTCGCGCCCGCCGGCTGGATCTTTTCCTCGCCGGTGATGAGCGCAACCTTATGGGCGCCGACCTTCTCGCAGACGCGCGTATAGACCTCGCGGGCAAGCAGCCTGAGCGGCAGGCCGATGACGCCGCTTTCATGCGCCACCATGCGTTCGATGGCGAGATGGGTCTTGCCGGTGTTGGTCGGGCCGAGCACGGCCGTCACGTCTCGACCCGACAGGATCAGCGGTTCAGTGTGTTTCGGATGGATGTTCATCGGCCTGGAAATAAGGCTCTCTGCCTCGCATTGTCGGGAGCGCGCCCATATTGGCCGCGTATGACAGGCGACACATAGGGATTTCGGGCGCGAAGCGAAAGCGGAATGTGCCGAGGGCAGGCGATTGGTTGCTTCGAAGCCAGAAAATCTGTTCCCGATTAACAATTGGAACGAGTCTGGAACGAATCAGCTACGAATCACTGACTCCCGCTGATTCAGGGTTTGTTCACGGCTACATCTGGGCGTTCTGCCGGCGAGTCTCACCACATGCTGAATCACGGAAACTGGCCCGATTCATGCAAGCGGCATCCAAGCGAGCACCGCGGTTAACCTTTGCCGGTGAATGATCGTGGCCAGCCAATCTGCTCCGCCCAACATTATGAAATTATTGATGTTTCCTAATGCGCTTTAATCATTTCGAGGGTGTTTTCAGCTCTCGCCGTTAACGTTCCGCTCAAAGCCGGAACGAATCGGCGACGAATCAGCGATAGGCAAAGTTTCTTGGTTTGTTCACCGCAACATGTTGTGTTGTGAACAGCTTTTCCACCGAGAATCGACAGGCTGTCGGACGGGTTGTGCACAGGTTGCGCAGTTGCCGTTAACCTTTGCATGCCAGTTTCGGGCAGTGTGCGGCACCGCGATCTTGCAGCGGAGAAAGCTGCTATGGAACGGGCCGTTTTGCGGGGCCCGTTCATTCAGCGCGTATCTATCTCAACGTAAAGATAAACGGTCAGGCGATGTACTGCCCGCCATTGGCTGATATGGTCGAACCGGTGATGAAACCGGCATCGTCGGAAGCGAGGAAGACGACGCAGCGCGCGATCTCCTCCGGCTCGCCGAGACGGCCGATCGGGATCTGCGGGATAACGCGCTCGTTGAGGACCTTCTCGTCCATCGCCTTGACCATCTCGGTGGCGATGTAGCCGGGGCAAATGACGTTGACGGTGATGCCGGCGCGCGCGCCTTCCTGGGCCAACGCCTTGGTGAAGCCGATATCGCCGGCCTTCGAGGCCGAATAATTGACCTGGCCGACCTGGCCTTTCTGGCCGTTGATCGAGGAGATGGTGATGATGCGACCGAACTTGCGGTCGCGCATGCCGCCCCACAACGGATGCGTCATGTTGAAGACGCCGGAAAGGTTGGTGTCGAGGACCTCCTTCCATTGCTCTCGCGTCATCTTGTGGAACATCGCGTCGCGAGTGATGCCGGCATTGTTGACCAGCACCGAGACGGGACCGAGATCGGCCTCTACCTGTTTGATGCCGGCGGCGCAGGCCTCGTAGTCGGCGACCGACCATTTATAGACCGGGATGCCGGTCGCGGCCTTGAACTTTGCCGCCGCTTCCTCATTGCCGGCGTAGTTTGCGGCGACCGAATAGCCGGCGCTTTTCAAGGCGACCGATATCGCCGCGCCGATGCCGCGCGACCCGCCTGTGACGATTGCAACCTTTGTCATATGTCCTCCCGGGAAATGCAGATGACTGAGCGTTGAAGCGGCGGGGTTTGCCCTCTATTCCCTACTCGCTTTGCGCCAGATCCTATTCGTATCGCCTATCTCATCACAATGCTTCAACGCACATAGCAACACCCATGCCGCCGCCGATGCATAGCGTGGCAAGGCCTTTCTTGGCACTTCTGCGGCGCATTTCGTAGACCAGCGTGTTGAAGATGCGGGCGCCCGAGGCGCCGACCGGATGGCCGATGGCGATGGCGCCGCCATTGACGTTGACGATGGCCGGGTCCCAGCCCATGTCCTTGTTGACGGCGCAGGCCTGCGCGGCGAAGGCCTCGTTGGCTTCGACCAAATCGAGGTCGCCGACCGACCAGCCGGCCTTGGCCAGCGCCTTGCGCGAGGAGGGGATCGGTCCCGTCCCCATGATCTGCGGGTCGACGCCGGCGGTCGCCCAGGAAACGATACGCACCAGCGGTGTGATGCCGCGCCTTGCGGCTTCCGCTTCGGTCATCAGCACTACGGCGGCGGCGCCGTCGTTGATGCCGGAGGCATTGGCAGCGGTTACCGTGCCTTCCTTGTCGAAGGCGGGCTTGAGCTTGGTCATGGCGTCGATTGTCGCGCCGTGGCGGATGTATTCATCCTGGTCGACTATCGTGTCGCCCTTCCTGCCCTTGACTGTGAAGGCAACGATCTCGTCCTTGAATTTTCCGGCTTTCTGTGCAGCCTCGGCCTTGTTCTGGGAAGCCAGTGCGAACTGGTCCTGGTCGTCGCGGGTGATCTGGAACTGGCGGGCGACGTTCTCCGCGGTGTTGCCCATATGATAGCCATAGAAGGCATCGGTCAGGCCGTCCTTGATCATGGTGTCGATCAGCTTGAAGTCGCCCATCTTGACGCCACCGCGCAGATGCTGAGCATGCGGAGCCATCGACATCGATTCCTGGCCGCCGGCAACGATGATCCTCGCGTCGCCCTGGGCGATCTGTTGCATGCCGAGCGCGATGGCGCGCAAGCCGGAGCCGCAGAGCTGGTTCAGGCCCCAGGAGGTCGCCTCCTGGGGTACGCCGGCGGCCATAGCCGCCTGCCGCGCTGGGTTCTGCCCTTGAGCCGCGGTCAGGATCTGGCCGAGAATGACCTCGTCCACCTCCTTGCCGTCGACGCCGGCACGGACCAGCGCTTCCCTGACGGCGACGGCACCCAGTTCATGGGCTGGCGTGTTGGCGAAGGCGCCGTTGAAGGAGCCGACAGGCGTGCGCGCTGCGCTGGCGACAACGATGGCGTTGGAAGCGGACATGTTCTTCTCCAGGCTTTCGGGGAACGATTTCGGGTGCCGTCGGGGACTTTTCTTGCCCTTTCCACAACCCGAGTCAAACCCGAAATGGGTAGGGCGTTGCTCCGTCGCAAGCAGGCCGCGCGTCGCGGCGACGGCAGCCCATCCGTGCTGCGCAGCATAAAATGTTCTCGCACTGCACAAACTGCTTGGATTCATGACGCTTTTGCGCATATCCTTTAAAAAGGCGCAATCGTTACCGGCGGCTTACTTAAGCTGCCCGGTGTCCGGGGAGGATGCAGATGGCCGCAAAAGACGAACCTATTGTTATCAAGAAATATGCCAATCGCCGTCTCTACAATACGGGCACCAGCACCTATGTGACGCTCGAGGATCTCGCTGAAATGGTCAAAAAAGGCGAGGACTTTACTGTCCAGGACGCCAAGACCGGTGACGACATCACGCATCCGGTGCTGACCCAGATCATCTTCGAGCTGGAGAACAAGGACGGGCAGAACATGCTGCCGATCCCGTTCCTGCGTCAGCTCATCGCCTATTATGGCGATCAGATGCAGATGATCGTGCCGAGCTTTCTCGAGCAGTCGATGCTGGCCTTCTCGAAAGAGCAGGAACGCTTTCGCGAGCAGATGAAAGATGCCCTCGGCAAGTCGCCGATGGACATGATGAAGATCGCGACGCCAATCAAGGTGCTGGAGGAGCAGACGCGGCGCAACATGGAGATGTTCCAGAACGCCATGCGGCTGTTCACGCCGTTCCCGCCTGGGGGGTCTGCGCCGGCATCAGCACCGGCCGAACCGGCCAGGAAGGAAACATCGGAAAAACCCGACGACCTTCAGGAGCTGAAGGAGCAGATCGCCGCCATGCAGCGCAAGCTCGACACGATGTCGTGACTGTCGGCCGGCGAAGCGCCGGCCCAAATTTCCCCCAGCAGGCCCGTGTCAGAAAACATCTTCGCCTCGTAGGTGAAGGTGTCATCCATGCTCTATTTCGTGGCATGCCCTATTTCGTGGTCACCGTCACCAGAGCGGTAACAGGTTTGCCGTCTACTAGAATGGGCCGGTGATGATCATCGGCAAGAAGCACGCCGATCACGTGTCTGCCGGCGGCATCCGGGCAATGGCCGAAACGGGCCTTGATAAGATCACCGCCAAAGTCGCTGTTCATGCTGTTGTACGGCTTGCCGGGGATGTTGCAGGTGTCTCCGTTGGGATCGATCTTCATATGCACGTGGCCGCATTGCTTGATTTCCCCGCACTCACCCGCAGGGAGCAGCCTGAAGTTGCTCCTGACGACAACGCCTATCGCCTTCTCAGGAGCATTGCCTAGTTCGACAACTGAACCTGCCGTCGGCCAGACGACTTCCAGGGTGGGTCGATCCTCGGCCTCGGCAGATACGAGCGACAATAAGGAGAAAGCGAGGGCAGTCGTTGCGGTGATGCGAAACATGGTAACCTCCGTTGCGATGTAAACATCGATTACATATGCAGCGCTCGAACACAAGGGAAATAATCAGTGATTACATTCCGCTCTCGTGTTATTTGGCTGAGATGACCAAGACTACTGATTCCGACGAAGCCGGAGATGCCAAGCGATATCATCACGGCAATCTCGTCGAGGCCTTGATCACGGCAACCGTGGAGATCATCGAGGAACGGGGAGCCGAGCATGTGTCCGTACGCGAGGCCGCAAAACGTGCCGGCGTTTCACCCGGCGCACCATTCCGGCATTTTCGATCGAAAACAGCGCTGCTAACCGCAGTCGCCGAACAGGCCATGGATCGGCTGACAAAGGCTGTTGCCAAGGCGCAGTCGAAAATCGACAGCGCAGATCCCATTGAGGCCTTCGAAGCAATCGGACAAGGCTATCTGGAATGGGCAATTACCAACCCCACGCATTTCCAGATCATCAGTTCCCGAACCCTGATTGATTTTGAAGGGTCGGACAGCCTTCGTGATCAGAATGAGGCTATTCGGCGGACGATGATCGACTTGCTGACGCAAGCGCAACAACAGGGTCGGCTTGCTCCCGACACCGACTTTGATCATCTTGTGCTTGCCGCGCGTGCACTCGTTTACGGGTTGGCACGCATGGCGATCGATGGTCATTTCCGGGAATGGCATCCGTCCGAGCCGCCAGCCCTGGCCGCGCAGCGGGCTCTCCGACTTTTCATGAGCCGGATGACCATTCCATCTAAAGCTTAATTCGCCAGCACCCAAAAAGGGGCCGAGATTGCGCCGCCAGCTAATGGAACTCCGGCAACGGTCCCTGGTAGCGGGCGCGTGGTCTGATCAGGCCGCTGCTTGTCACCTGCTCCACGGCATGCGCGGCCCAGCCGACGCTGCGGCCGAGCGCAAACAAGCGGAACGGCGCATCGGACGGCAAGCGGAGGCTGCGCGTCAGCGCGGCCACGGCGAAATCGACGTTCGGGCGCATGCCCGTTGCCGCAAAGGCCGCATCGCAAAGCCGTACCAGCCCATCATCGACATCGATTGCGGCCAGCAACGGTTCCGCACGCGGATCGCCGTCGGGATAAAGCGGATGGCCAAATCCGGGCAGTGGCCTGTCGTGACCAAGCCAGCGTCCGACAGCCGCATCCGGCCCGAATCTCTGCGCATCCTCCGCCAACATCATGACCGCCTCCGCGGCGGCGCCATGGCGCGGACCGGAGAGCGTGGCGAGGCCGGCAAGCAGGCAGGCCGAAACAGGTGCGCCGGTGGACGCGGCGACCCGCGCGGCGAAGGTCGATGCGTTCAATTCGTGATCGGCCAACAGTACCAGTGAGCGGCGGATCAAGTCTGCGCCGGCCGCATCGAGCGACCATCCCCGCGCCAGCCTTTCGTGCACGGCACCAGTTCCGGGAATCGCGCCGAGCGCCTGAGCCAGAGCGGCGATGGCGCCGGCCGCATCGTGGTTGAGCGAAGCCGATCTGCGGCCGAGCGAAGGCCGGCCGTTAGCCGCCAACGCGGCCAATTCCGCGAAGGCAGCCGGCCGGCCAGTTGCGCCGTTGCCATGGCGGCTCGCCGAGACGAACGACACTGGTGCGTCGGATGCCCAAAGCAGGTTTGCCGTCTGCTCCAGCGTGGCAGTCTCGCAGATTGCAACCGCATCCTGGCCGCGATAGACGAGGCGGCCGTGCAAAACGGTCGAGATCGTGGTGGCGATTGCCGGCTCACCCCAGGCGATTGCACTTTCGGCGATAGCCTGGGGATTTCGGCCGCGCGCCCGCCGGCTCGCCAGCGCCGCGATGTCGTCGGCGCGATACTGACTGCGGCGTGGGTCGGCCCGATCCGGCCGCATGCCTATGCGTCCGCGGCTGACATAGGCATAGAGCGTCTGAGCGCGCACCTTGAGACGCTCTAAGGCTTCGTCCCGCGTCAGCCACTCCGTCATGTCAGCCTTGGCATGTTGATTCAGTTGATCAAGATTGATGGTCCAGTCGTCAACCCTTATCTACCGCCCAGAAAGGGTCAAGGAGAAAACCAATGGCGAATGGGCTCGATGATGTGGTGGCGGCGGAAACGGTGCTCTCCGATGTCGACGGTCTTGCTGGCCGCCTGACCATCCGGGGCCATTCGTTGCCCGAACTGGCAGGCCGCTGGAAATACGCCGAGGTGGTTCATCTGCTGTTCGACGGCTTTTTCGACGATCTTCCCGGCGACAAGGAACTGGCGAAGGCGATCGGTCGGGCGCGCAGCGAAGTGTTCGAGCAGATCGAACCCTTGCTGCCGTTTCTCGCATCCCTCGATATCTACAGCGCGATGCGCGCCGGCATCGCCGTGCTGCGGGACGGCGACAAATTGCCGGACGCGCTGCGGCTGGTTGCGGCACCCGCCGTGCTGACGCCGGCCTTGCTGCGCTTCCAGCGCGGCGAAAGCCCAATTGCGCCTGATAGCAAGGCCGATCATGCCGCCGACATGCTGCGGATGCTGACCGGCATGGCGGTCTCGCCGAAGTTGGCGAAAGCGCTCGATACCTATCTCGTGACGGTTTGCGACCATGGTCTCAACGCATCGACCTTCGCCACGCGCGTGGTCGCTTCGACGCAAGCCGGGCTTACTTCGGCGGTGCTGGCCGGGCTCGGAGCGCTCAAGGGGCCGCTGCATGGTGGCGCGCCAGGTCCGGTGATCGAGATGCTGGATGCGATCGAGGCGCATGGCGACGCCGCCGGCTGGCTGCGTGACGAGATCGGGCGCGGCCGCCGCATCATGGGCTTCGGGCATCGCATCTACCGCGTGCGCGATCCGCGTGCCGACGTGCTGAAAGCGGTGGTGCGGCAGCTTGGCGCCAAGGGCGAAACCGGCCACCGGCTGGCGTTTGCCGAGCGCGTGGAGCAAGCGGCGCTCGAAGTGCTTCGCATCGCCAAGCCGTCGCGCTCGATCCAGACCAATGTCGAGTTCTTCACAGCGCTCCTGCTGGAAGCGGCGGGCTTTCCGAAAGAGGCGTTCACCGATGTCTTTGCTGCCGGGCGCGTCGCCGGCTGGATTGCCCATGCGCGCGAGCAGCAGACGAGCGGACGGCTGATCCGGCCGCAGTCGCGCTATATCGGGACGGTGCCGGACCTCGTCGCCTAAGGATTTCTCCCCGAATGCTTACGGAAACCGGCCCGCTACAGCCGGTGCCGGACACTCTCTCGTCGAGATGAGAGAGGTCCTCATGACAAAAATTTCATGTCATTGCTCCACACATCCGCTGTTCTTAGGTGACAGAGAGCCTATATGCTGCAGTGCAGCATGGTTCCACGGGAGCCCGCCTCGAAAGGAATAAGCCGCCTTGACCGCCAGAAAAACCGCCATCGTCACCGGTTCCACCTCGGGCATCGGCCTGGCCATTGCCCACGCACTCGCGGCCGAAGGCTGCAACGTCGTCGTCAATTCCTTTTCCGACATCGCCGACGATCACGCCATCGCCGATGCGATCGCGAAGCACCACAAGGTGAAGACCGTCTACATCAAGGCCGACATGTCGAAGCCGGCCGAGTGCCGGGCTTTGGTGGCGAAGGCAGCCGAGGCATTCGGCTCGGTCGAAATCCTGATCAACAACGCCGGCATCCAGCATGTCGCGCCGGTGGAAAGCTTCCCGATCGAGAAGTGGGATGCGATCATCGCCATCAACCTGTCATCGGCCTTCCACACCATCGCCGCCGCCATCCCGCTGATGAAACAGGCCGGTGGCGGCCGGATCGTCAACGTCGCCTCGGCCCACGGCCTTGTCGCCTCGCCGTTCAAGTCGGCCTATGTCTCGGCCAAGCATGGCATTATGGGCCTGACCAAAACAGTTGCCCTGGAGCTGGCGCGCGACAAGATCACCTGCAATGCCATTTGTCCCGGCTATGTGCTGACGCCGCTGGTCGAGGCGCAGATCCCCGACCAGATGAAGGCCAACAAGATGGACCGCGAGACGGTGGTCCGCGAGGTCATGCTCGAAAAGCAGCCGACCAAGGAGTTCGTCACCGTCGAGCAGGTTGCGGCGGCCGCGGTGTTCCTATGCTCGGATGCGGCGGCGCAGATCAACGGCACGCACGTCTCTGTCGACGGCGGCTGGACCGCTCAGTGAGCCTTCCAGCGGTCAAGGGCCACGCTATGCCGAAAAACGGCAAGGCGGAAGAGCCAAAGAAGATCAACATCGCGCTGCAAGGCGGCGGTTCGCACGGGGCGTTTTCCTGGGGCGTGCTCGATCGGCTGCTCGAGGACGGGCGCCTCGATATAACGGCGGTTTCGGGCACCAGCGCTGGCGCCATGAATGCCGTGGCGCTGGCCGACGGTTTCGTCCGCGGCGGGGTCGAGGGCGCGCGGCGCAAGCTCGACGATTTCTGGCGTGCGGTGGCGGCAAAGGGCCGCTTCAGCCCGGTGCAGCGCATGCCTTGGGACGTCGCCTGGGGCAATTGGTCGATCGAGAACACGCCCGGCTATTTCCTGTTCGATACGATGTCTCGGGTATTTTCGCCCTATGTCGCCAATCCGCTCGCCATCAATCCGCTGCGCGACGTGGTCGAACGTGAGATCGATTTCGACAATGTGCGCGCCTGCAAATCGATGGAACTGTTCATTTCCGCTACCAATGTCGAGACCGGCCAGTTGCGGGTCTTCTCGGACGGCGAGATCGACCTCGACACGGTGATGGCGTCGGCCTGCCTGCCGCAATTGTTCCGTGCCGTCGAGATCAAGGGCGTGCCCTATTGGGATGGCGGCTATGGCGGCAACCCGGCACTGTTCCCGTTCTTCAAGACCGCGGCCACCGAGGACGTGCTCTTGGTGCAGATCAATCCGGTGGTCCGCGAGGGGACGCCGAAGAGCGCCAATGAGATCCAGAACCGCATCGACGAGATCACCTTCAATGCCGGGCTGTTGCGCGAATTCCGCTCGATCGCCTTCGTCAAGGAACTGATCGCCGCCGGCCGATTGCCGCACGGCGAATATCGCGACATCCGCATGCACCGCATCGATGCCGACGCAGCATTCAAGGATCTGTCGGCATCGTCCAAAGTCAATGCCGAATGGGCGTTCCTTGCCTATCTGCGCGACCTGGGCCGCACCGCAGCCAGTGATTGGCTGGAAGAAAACTACGACGCCGTAGGCAAGCGGCCGACGATCGATCTGTCCGGCGAGCTCGACGACGGCTTGAAGCCGGTGCGCGGGCCGGCGCCGGGCCGGCGCGTCAAGGAGTTTCCTGCGGCGCGCAAGCAGCCCGAGGCCGCCCGCCGTCCGGCCTAGAACGATTTACCGTTTCACGGAAACGCCGAACCGCTCTATCTTTTTTGACGCAATTCCGGACGGAAAACCGTTTCACACTTTTCCTGGAATTGTTCTGGCTCCTCCGCAAAGCAGATGACATCGCAATCTGTCCAATCATCCTGACACTTGCTGCCAAACCGCTGTTTTGGCGATCAACAGCCGATGCTGCAGCCGCATCTTTGCGGACAAAGCAACAATCCATCAACATTTCTGACTATATTGCGATGCAACTTTGAGGTAGAAGCGCGCTTCGCCGATCACGGCAATTTGAATACGGCCTCGCGCGCACCCATATCGGCGACGCGCCCCAAGTAAAAGATGCGGCCTGGCCGAACCCCGCGCACTGGAAAAAATGACGATGCCGAAATTCAGGTTTCACAAGCTTGCAGCCATTGTTGTGCTCATCGGGTTCGCCGGCTGGATGGCGACAGGCGAATTCTCGTCCGTCGGCAGCGCGTCCGCCGACAACAAGCCCAAGGCAGGAGAGGTCGAGCAGCCCAAGGCCGCCGACTCAGGTAAGCCCCAAACTGGCGAACAGGGGGCTGCCAAGCCGGGGACTGCCGAGGCAGAACAGCCCAAGGCGCCCTTGCGCACGGTCGCGATCATAACCCCGCCGCGGCGCACCTATGCACGCGCTATCCGCATTTCCGGACTGACCGAAGCCGACAAGCGCGCCGTCCTGGCGACACGCGTCGCCGGAGTCATAGACAAGCTGCCGGTCAAGCAGGGTCAGCACGTCAAGACCGGCGACCTCATCCTGATGCTTGCCGCCGAGGAAAAAATCTCGGCGGTCGACAACGCCAAGCAGCTTGTCGTGCAACGTGAGGCCGAGCTGGCTGCGGCCCTGCGGTTGATGAAAACCGGCAATCTGCCGACGCTGCAGCTCGATACGGCCCGCTCCAACCTGTCGCTGGCCAAGTCGCAACTGGACGCCGCGCAAGCTGAGCTCGACCGCAATGAGGTGAAGGCGCCCTTCGACGGCGTTATCGACCGGGTGCCGGTGGAGCTTGGCAGTTCGGTGATGCAGGGCGGCGAGGTGGCTACCATTCTCAGCCTCGATCCGGTGATTGCACGCGGCGAGGTCAGCGAACGCGATCTCGGCTATTTGAAGATCGGCGACAAGGCAAATGTGCGTCTGGTCAGCGGCCAGAATGTCGAAGGCATCGTGCGCTACATCAGCCGGGATGCGTCTTCGGCAACCCGTACCTTCCGGGTCGAAGTCGCCATCCCCAACGCTGATGGTTCCGTACCAGCCGGCATGACGGCCGAAATCGCGCTCAGCGCCCAGCCGACCGACGCCGTGATGCTGCCGCGCTCGGTGGTAACGCTCGGCGACAAGGGCGACCTCGGCATCCGCGCCGTCGACAAGGACGACAAGGTCGTGTTCTTCCCGATCGACCTGGTCGACGACACGCCGACCGGCCTGGTGCTCGGCGGCATTCCGGCCGACGCCCGCATCATCGTCGCCGGCCAGGAGCTGGTGAAGGAAGGCGAAGTGGTCAAGCCGGTCGAGGCCGACCAGGCGACCATTCAAAAGCTGTTGGGCGAAGCGACGACCGGGACGCAGTAATCATGGACATCGTCAAACTTGCAATCAGCAATGCCCGGCTGACCATTTCGGTCCTGGTCTTTCTCATCGTTGCCGGTGCGTTCGCCTACCAGTCGACGCCAAAGGAAGCGGAACCGGATGTTCCTACCCCTTATGTTTACATAAATGTCGCCTATCAAGGCATTGCGCCCGAAGACGCTGAAAGGCTTCTGCTTAGGCCTCTGGAGACAAAGCTCAAGAGTCTCAAGGGGTTAAAGGAGATGAAATCATCCGCCTATCAGGGCGGCGCCTTTGTCTTTCTTGAGTTTCTGCCGTCGATAAAAGTCGACACTGCGGTGACTGATACACGCTCGAAGGTTCAGGACGCGAAGGCTGACCTGCCGCAAGCGGCAGAGGAGCCGGTTATTACCGAGGTCAACATCTCCGAATTCCCCGTCCTTGTCGTGACGCTCTCGGGCGAGGTGCCCGAGCGCGTGCTGACGGCGGCGGCCCGCGAATTGCGCGACCGCATCGAGGAAGTGCCTGGCGTGCTCGAGGGCTCGCTGCAGGGTGCGCGCGACGACCTCGTCGAAGTTGTCATCGATCCGATGAAGCTGTCTTCCTACGGGCTGCAGCTCGACCAGTTGATCAGTGCGGTCGGCGCTTCCAACAGTCTTGTCGCCGCCGGCAACATCGAAGGGTCCGAGGGCAAATACGCGGTCAAGGTGCCGTCGCTTATCGAGACGCCAGAGGATGTGGCGGCGCTTCCGGTCGTCGCCGGCCCCAATGCTGTGGTGCAGGCCAAGGATATCGCCACCATCCGCTCGACCTTCAAGGACGCCGAGACGGTTACCCGCCTCGACAGCAAGCCGGCGATCGCCATCGAGGTGAAGAAGCGCATCGGCTCCAACCTGATCGATACCCTTGCCAAGGTCAGGGAGGTGTCCGACGCCTTCATCAAGACGATGCCGGAGGGCATGCACGTCACCTACACGCAAGACAAGTCCGTCTTCGTGAACCAGTTGCTCGGCGACCTGCAGAACCACGTGATGATCGCCGTCATCCTGGTGTTCATCGTTATCCTCTATGCCCTGTCTGGCCGTGCCTCGCTGCTGATCGGATTGGCCATCCCCTCATCCTTCCTGATCGGCATCCTGTTGCTGGCGATGATGGGCTACACGATCAACATGATCGTGCTGTTCAGTCTCATCCTGGCGGTCGGCATGCTGGTCGACGACGCCATCATCGTCACCGAATTCGCCGAGCGACGCATGAGCGAGGGCATGCCGAAGCAAGAGGCGTTCGCGCTTGCCGCAAAGCGCATGGCCGGCCCGGTCATCGCGGCGACGATGACGCGCATTGCCGCCTTCTCGCCGCTTTTGTTCTGGCCGGGCATCATCGGCGATTTCATGAAGTATATGCCGATTACGCTGATCGTGACGCTCTCGGCCTCGATGCTCTATGCGCTGGTCTTCGCACCGACGCTGGGCGCCATATTCGCCAAGGCGCCAGCACATCACCCCGACGACAATCGCGACGGCTGGTATATGGCCGTGGTCAAGCAGGCGGTGCATTATCCCATCACCGTGCTTGTCCTCACTGTGGCGCTGTTGTTCGGCGTCGGCTACGCCTATTCGAAATTCGGCGCCGGCGTCGAATTCTTCCCGAATGTCGAGCCTGACTACGGCCTGCTCTATGTCCACGCCCGCGGCAATCTTTCGCTTGCCGAAATGGACGCGGCCACCAAGACGGCGGAAAATCGGCTGCTCGGCTGGCCGGGCGTGAAGTCTGTCTATACCCGTGTCGGCAAGACGCAGGGCGGCGGCCAAGACGTTCCGGAAGACGTGGTCGGCGTGATCCAGTACGAATTCGTCGACTGGCGCGAGCGCAAATCGGCGAACTCAATCCTGGACGAACTGCGCGGCGTGATGGCCGACATTCCCGGTGTCGACGTCGAGGTTCGCGTGCCGGAAGCCGGCCCGCCCACCGGCAAGCCGATCCAGATCAGGCTTTCGGCCGTCGATCCGAAGGGCCTTGACGACAAGGCCCGCGCCGTTGCCGCGCGCATTGCCAAGGTGCCCGGCGTCATCGATATTTCCGACGGTCTGGCGCCGCCCGGCGTCGACTGGGCGCTTGAAGTCGATCGCGCCAAGGCGGCGCAGTACGGCATCAGCCCGACCGCGGTCGGGACGGTCGTGCAATTGGTGACCAACGGGCTGAAGCTCAGCGAGTACCGGCCCGCCGGCGCCGATGATGCCGTCGACATCAGACTGCGCCTGCCCGAGGATCGGCGCACGCTGTCGACGCTCGACGAACTCAGGGTGCAGACCGCGCAAGGCTCGGTGCCGATCTCGAACTTCGTCGTGCGCAAGCCGGAGCCGACGGTCGGTATCCTCAACCGCATCGACGGCGCGCGAACGGTGGTCGTCCAGGCCAACGTCGCTGCCGGCGCCCAGGTGGCTGCCGTCCAGCAGGAGGTCACCAAAGCTGTCGCAGACATGAACCTCGGCAGCGGCATTCGCTGGAAGCTTGCCGGTTCGAATGAGGACAGCGCGGAGGCCGGTGCCTTCCTCAGCAAAGCCTTCGGCGCGGCGATCTTCCTGATCTTCATCGTGCTTCTGGCGCAGTTCAACAAGTTCACCAGCGTCTGGCTGGTGCTGTCCTGCGTGGTCATGGCGACGATCGGCGTGTTCCTCGGGCTGCTGCTGACGGGAGAGGCATTCGGTATCGTCATGTCGGGCATCGGTGTCATCGCGCTGGCCGGCGTGGTGGTGAACAACAACATCGTGCTGATCGACACCTATGACCGGTTGCGCGAAGAGGGCTGGGACAAATACGAAGCCGTTCTGCAGACCTGCCGCGAACGTGCCCGCCCGGTGGTGCTGACGGCAGTGTCGGCGATCCTCGGCGTGCTGCCGATCGCTTTCGGCCTCGGCCTCGAAATCTTCCATCATGAGACGACGATCAACGCGCCGTCGACGCAATGGTGGATATCGCTGTCCTCGGCGATCGTCTTCGGGCTGTCCTTCGCCACCGTGCTGACGCTGGTGGTGACGCCGTCGATGCTGATGGTATTCACTCGCGCCAAGGTCAAACCCGGTGCGCGTCGGGGCTGGTTCAGCCGCCTGTTCGGGCGTGGCAAGCCCGAGATCACCTCGGAGGGCCTGGAGGCCGATCTGGGCACCGAACCGGCGATCGCCTTCCCGAAGGCCGCCGAATAGATCGACGTCCCCAATCAAGCAAAGGCCGCCCGGGAACAATGGGCGGCCTTCTGCATTGTTCCGTCATTGCAACCTCAAAGCGAGGATTTTCTGATGACGATCAGCACCATTCTCATCATTATTCTTATTCTTATTCTGATCGGCGCGGTTCCGGCATGGCCTCATTCGCGGTCCTGGGGTTACGGACCATCCGGCATCGTCGGCGTCATTCTGATCGTTGTCCTGGTGCTGCTGTTGATGGGCCGGATCTGACCGCAATCATTGGTCGTGACAAGCGGCGGATGACCATCTGGCCATCCGCCTTTTTTTGGTTTGTTGTTAGGCAACTTTTTGCGTCGTCTTGAGCGTGGCGATGCCGATATCCTCGAGCGCTTCCGACACTGCATTTTCCAGCGGCGTGTGCGGGATCGCACCGATAATGCCTTCCAGCCTGCCTGAAGCCAGCCGGTGCGGCTCGAAGCGGAGATAGGACATCGAAACGATCTCGCGCCACATCGCCACAAACGGGCTGCCGGCACGCAGCACCCACCACGGCATCGAGGTCAGTTTCAGCGAGCGCCCGAGCGCCTTCTCGGCGGCCGCCTTGATCTCCAGGTCGTATACCGCATGGCCAGGAAAGTTCAGCGCGTCGTAGGAGCCGAGCTTGTCGAGATTGTCAGCCAGCCCGACGAAGGCCTTGGCCAGATCTGGCAGAAAGGCCCATTCATGTACCAGATCGACCGGCCCCGGCGCGGTATACACGCCCTTGGTCATCTTGGCGGCAACAACCAGATCGAACCACGATCCGCCGCCGGTGCCGCCGAAGAAATCACCGGCGCGCAGCAGGATCGTGCGCACCCGACCCGCGTCGGCCTCGCGGCGAAACAGATCTTCCATCGCAACGCGGATACGGCCCTTTTCCGTCGTCGGGCGAAACGGCGTGTCTTCGGTGATCACCGCCGGCATCGGCGAGCCGTAATTGTAGACGGTGCCCGGGAAGAGATGCAGCGCGCCATTCGCCCGGCAGGCAGCCATCACATTCTCGGCCATCGGCAGGCATTTGCTCCAGTCGGTGTAGAGTGGGTTGAGGCCGTTGAAAATGATATCAATGCCGTCGGTGGCGCAGATCAGCGCATCGCGGTCGAGCGCGTCGCCGGCGATCGCCGTGGCGCCTTTGAGCTCCGACGGCACCTTGCCGCTGCGGGTGACGGCGCGAACGTCGT
Organism: Mesorhizobium sp. M1328; assembly: GCF_040318075.1. Lineage (NCBI taxonomy): Bacteria > Pseudomonadati > Pseudomonadota > Alphaproteobacteria > Hyphomicrobiales > Phyllobacteriaceae > Mesorhizobium > Mesorhizobium sp. M1328. The sequence goes on from NZ_JAMYLO010000013.1 coordinate 73,495, forward strand.
AGCCGGCATCGAGGAAGGCCTTGGCCACCGTGCGGCCGAGCCGGCCATTGGCGCCGAGAATTGCGATCTTGGTCATTGTTCGTCTCCGTGTTTGCGCTACGACCGCAATGTGATCTCCTCGCAAACGAATGAAAATTGACTAAAGCTGGCGGTCTGATATTCAATTTTGAATGGATATCGACTGGAACCTGATCAAGAGTTTCGTCACGGTCGCGGAGACCGGCAGCCTGTCGGCGGCCGCACGAAAACTTGCCGCAAGCCAGCCGACGCTCGGCCGCCACATCGCCGAGCTGGAACAGGCGCTCGGCGTCACCCTGTTCCGGCGCGGCCGGCGCGGCTATGCGCTCACGGAAGCGGGCAGCACGCTCTTTGAACGGGGCCGCGCGGTGAGCGAACAAGCGAGCGCCTTTTCGCTGCTGGCGCTGGGATCGGTCGAGGCGATCGAGGGCACGGTGCGCATTGCCGCCAGCGAGGTGGTGGCGGCCTATGTGCTGCCGGAAATGACAGCGAGGCTTGGGACCGAGGAGCCAGGCATCGAGGTCGAGATCGTCGCCTCGAACCAGGTCGAGAATCTGCTGCGTCGCGACGCCGACATTGCCATCCGCATGGTTAAGCCGGCGCAGAGTGAACTGGTCGCGCGCAAGGTGACCGACATTCCGCTCCGCGCCTGCGCGGCAAAATCCTATCTCGACCGGCGTGGCCGTCCGCGCGAGGCCCGCGATCTGGCCGGCCACGATCTGGTCGGCTTCGACCGCAGCGATGAGATCATTCGCGGCTTCGTCCAATTCGGCGTCGCGCTCACCCGCAATGCCTTCCGCTTCAGGACCGACAATCAGATCGTGCTTTGGGAGGCGGTGCGGGCGGGAAACGGCATCGGCTTTGGCCAGGAGCCGCTGGCTGAGCGCGATGCGCTGGTCGAGACAGTGCTGCCGGGTCTCCCGCTGCCGACGCTGCCGGTGTGGCTGGCGATGCACCGGGACGTGCGTACCAGCGTGCGCATCCGCCGCGTGGCGGATTTCCTGTACGAAGAGTTCAAGCGCTATTCAGCCGGTGCAGGCTCGGCAGCAAATTCGGCGCGGTGAGCGAGCCCAGCCATCACCAGCACGACGATCAGTAGCCCAGAGAGAGCGACGAAGATCGGGCCGAAGCTCGAGTGTTCGGCGATGAAGCCGATCGCCGACGGCGCCACCAGAATGCCTGAGTAACCCATTGTGGTGACGACGCTCATGCCGGTGCCGGACGCCATGCCCTCCTGGTTGCCGCCGGCCGAAAAGATGATCGGCACCATGTTGGCAATGCCGAGGCCGCAAAAGGCAAAGGCGGCAATGGCCAGCCAAGGCGAGGGAGCCAGCCCGGCCACCAGCATGCCGGCAGCAGCGGCAAGGGCCGAGGCGCGCAGCGTCGTAACGGCACCGAAACGGTTGCGGACGCCATCGCCGAGAAAGCGCATGACGGCCATGACGCCGGAAAAGGCGGCATAGGCCAGGCCTGCGATGGCAAGATCGGCGCCGAGCTCCTGCCTGAGATACAGCGCCGCCCAGTCGAGTACCGCACCTTCGGAGATCATCGTCAGCAGCGCCATCAGCCCAACCAGATAGACCAGCGGGTTTGCCGGCAGCGCAAATTTGTGGTGCTCGGCGACTGGGTGCTTGTCCTCGACGATCAGGTAGCGGATCGCTACGGCGATGACGGCAAAGGCAAGAGCCGTCACCACTGTCGCATGGGCGAGGTGACCGTAGTTCTGGATGGCGAAACCGCCCAAAGCGCCGCCGGCGAAACCGCCAAGGCTCCAGAAGCCGTGCGAGGACGACATGATGGCGCGAGCCAGCCGCCGTTCGACTGCCACTGCATTGGCATTCATGGCGACGTCCATGCCGCCGATCGAACCGCCGAAGATGAACATGGCCACGGCCGCCAAGGGCACGTTGGGGGCCAGAGCCACGACCAAAAGGCCGAAGCTGCCGACAAGTCCGAACCAGCACAGCACCGTGCGCGAGCCATGCTTCGAGATGAGATGGCCGCACCAGGTCATGGCAGTGACGGCGCCGGCGCCGAACAAAAGGATCAGCAGGCCGAGCGTGAACTTGCTGATGTCCAGCCGGGTCAGGAACACCGGGATCTGCGGCGCCCAGCTGCCGGTCAGGAAGCCGTTGGCGAGGAAGATGCCGGCCACTGCCCAGCGTCCACGAATCGCGATTTGCGTGATTTTCTGCGCGTCCATCGGGTAGAATCCGGTCCGGAAATGGCTTTGCGCGGCAAATTAGATCGATTCAATTCACAGTCAAGCGCTCTTCGCCGAAAGTGCTTGGACCAGACGGCGCCATGATGCGCCGGTCGGCGCTACGTCCTCTCGCGTCGGCCAACCATCTCGGCGGTCCACTCCGAAATCCCTACTGCTCGGGATAAGGCGTGCCGTCCTTGTGCACAAACCGGCCGTCGGCGTTGGTGCTCATCATGTCGATGTCGGAGCAGGTGGTTACGTCGGCGGGCCAACGCGAACCAACTTCGAGATAGATCGCTGTCGCGTCCGATTTGTTGATCATGTGATGGCCGTTGCCTGAGCCTTTCGGAAAGGCCGCGCAATCGCCGGCGCGCAGCACCGTCTCGCCGGCATCTTCGATGAGCGTCAGCTCGCCTTCAAGCACGTAGACGAATTCGTCTTCGTGCGAATGCCAGTGGCGCTGGCTCGACCAGTTGCCCGGCTGCAGGCGCATGAGATTGATGCCGAAGTCGGTGAGCCCGCCGGCGTTGCCCAGCCGCTGCCGCACGCGTTCGGCACAAGGTGCATCGAACGGCGGTGGATAGGATGAGCCCTTGCGTCCGGGCACGTCGGCAATGTCGATCTTAGGCACGGTAGTCCTCCTATTGGCGGCAAAAACCATTCGTGAAGGTCGTTCAGTGCGATGGATTGTGACCCTAGAACGGTTCATCGTTTCACGGAAACGCCGAACCGTTCTATCCTTTGTCTTTGACGCAAATTCCGGACGGAAAACCGTTCACACTTTTCCCGGAATTGCTCTAGTGATCCCTGGGGCGTCTTGCCTCGAACTCGGCCTTCTTGGCATCGGAGGCTTCGACCTGGTTCAGTGCCTGCCACTCGGCATAGGGCATGCCGTAGATGACCTCGCGCGACTCTTCCTTGCTGAGTTCGACACCTTCGGCTCGCGCCGCGTCGCGGTACCAGTTGGACAGGCAGTTGCGGCAGAAGCCGGCGAGGTTCATCAGGTCGATGTTCTGCACATCGGAACGCTCACGCAGATGCGCGACCAGCCGGCGGAAGGCAGCGGCTTCGAAATCGCGCTTTTGTTCGTCTCTGAGTTCGGTCATGTCCTATTGGCCTCCCTTGGGCCTCCATCATACCGGCCCGGTGCGCGAGCCGAATATTTTCACCGCATGTATATCGGCACGTCGATCTATCGCGTCAACGATCGGCGCCAGCCGTTCGGCCCAGGCGAGGGCACCCTTGCGGTCGGCGATCAGGTCCTGGCGGATCTCGAGCAGCGCATGGGCAAAGCCGTTGACGATGGCGTGCCTGAACATGGTATCGCCGCGCAGTGCGCCGTCATAGGGTTCATTATCGCCGACGATGAGGCTGTTGTCCTCGGCGAGCATGTCGATCAGCGGCCGTGCCACCCGGTCGTCGATGTCCCACAATATGCCGACGTGCCACGGCCGCACGTAACCCTGCATGGTCGGTGTGAAGGAATGCACCGAAAAGATGAAGGGTGCGCGCGCGGATGCTTGCGCTACAGAGGCGATCATGGCGCCGACGGCATCATGATAGGGGCGGTAAAAACGGTCCAGCCGTCTTTCGCGCTCCTCCGGCGCCATTGGGTAATTTCCCGGGATGACGGTGCCGTCATAGAGCTGGCGAATCAGCGTTGGATCGTCTTCGCCGCGATTGGGGTCGATCAGCAGTCGCGAAAAATTGGCAAGCACCGCCGGAACGCCGAGCAGACTTGCGAGTTCGCGGGTTACAGTCTCGACGCCGATGTCGTAGGCGATGTGGCGGTCGAACTCCGCCGCCGGCAGCCCGAGGCTGCCATACTCCTCCGGTAGGTCGCGGCGGGCGTGATCGGCCAAAAGCACCATGCCGCGCTTGCGGTCGCCTTCGACGATGTCGAAAGGCGCGAAAACTGTGGATCGGGTCATTGGCGGGAAAGGTCTGTTCGCTGGCTTCCGGGGAGGGTGGTATCGTCATTCCACGAAGAGAACGCTCGCGCAATGCCGTTGTTTGGCCACGGTTTCTGCCAAAAAACTGAGCAGGGGCGACAGCAAGCGCGCCAGAGCCTTCTAAATCGATTGGAATTGGACAGATCGGCGCGTTGACATGCGTGCGGACTTTTCCGAAAAGGGGCGTTGAGAGATGCAAATGTGGTTCTTGAGGGGTTTCGGGATGGGTTTCGCCGGCAGGCTGCGCGTGCGCCATGCCTTGGCCATGCCGCTCCTGATACCGGCCATGGGCCTTTTCGCGGTGATTTCGGCCTCTCCGGCACGGGCCGATTTCCGGGTCTGCAACGCCACGCAGAACCTGGTCGGTGTCGGCATCGGCTATCGCGCCAAAGCCGGCTGGATCACCGAAGGCTGGTGGCACATCGAAGGATCGAGCTGCAAGACGCTGATCGAGGGACCGTTGTCATCAAGATTTTACTATCTTTATGCAGAAGACGCCGAGCGCGGCGGACGCTGGGATGGCCCGATCAACATGTGCGTGGCCGAAAAAGAGTTCAAGATCGCCGGCGTTACCGATTGCGTCGCCCGGGGCTTTCAGCGCGCCGGATTCCAGGAATATGACACGGGCGAGCAGGCAAGCTGGATGGTCCAGCTGACTGACGAGCCCGCAACGGATGGCGCTCCAGCCGCCCCGGGAACAAACAGTCAATGAGACGCAGCCGCAAGGTCAAGATCCTCGCCACCATCGGTCCGGCCTCCTCGTCCGAGGAGATGCTGAAGAAGCTGTTCGAAGCCGGCGCCGACGTGTTCCGCATCAATATGAGCCACACCGACCATGAATTGATGCGGACGCTTGTCGGCCGCATTCGTGCCGTCGAGGAGGCGGTCGGCCGGCCGATCGGCGTTCTCGCCGACCTGCAAGGGCCAAAGCTGCGCGTCGGCAAGTTCGCCAACGGCAAAGAAGTGCTGACCGTCGGCCAGACCTTCACGCTCGACGACAATCCCGAACCCGGCAATTCGACGAGGGTCTACCTGCCGCATCCCGAAATCCTGCGTTCGGTCGAGGCTGGTCATCGCCTGCTGATCGACGACGGCAAGCTCGAGCTCAAGGCGGTCAGCAGCAACGGCAAGGCGATCGTCTGCACCGTCGTCGCCGGCACGACCATTTCCGACAAGAAGGGCGTCAGCCTGCCCGACACCGACCTGCCGGTCGGCGCGCTGACGGAAAAGGACCGCAGGGATCTCGACGCGGTTCTGGCGACCGGCGTCGACTGGGTGGCGCTGTCCTTCGTGCAGCGGCCCGAGGACCTGGCCGAGGCGCGCAAGATCGCACGCGGCCGGGCGCTGATAATGGCCAAGATCGAAAAGCCGCAGGCCGTCGCCCGGCTGGCCGAGATCATCGAGCTCTCGGATGCGCTGATGGTTGCCCGCGGCGATCTCGGCGTCGAGATGCCGCTCGAAGCCGTGCCTGGCATCCAGAAGCAGATCACCCGCGCCGCGCGCCGCGCCGGCAAGCCGGTGGTGATCGCCACGCAGATGCTGGAATCGATGATCACCGCGCCGGTGCCGACCCGTGCGGAGGTCTCGGACGTGTCGATCGCGGTGTTCGAAGGCGCCGACGCGATCATGCTTTCGGCAGAGTCCGCCGCCGGCGCCTATCCGGTCGAGGCGGTGGCGATGATGAACCGGATCGCCACCAAGGTCGAAACCGACCCGACCTATGCCGGAATTATCAACGCGCAGCGCTCGGAACCGGAAGCGACCGGAGCCGACGCGATCTCGCTCGCCGCCCGCGAAATAGCCGAGACGCTGAAGCTGTCGGCGATCATCACCTATACCGCGTCCGGCACAACCGGCCTGCGCGCCGCGCGCGAGCGGCCGCAAGTGCCGATCGTGGCGCTGTCGCCGATCCTCAACACGGCGCGGCGGCTGTCGCTGCTGTGGGGCACGCATTGCGTCGTCTCCCCCGATGCCAGCGACCTCGACGACATGGTCGACCGCGCCTGCCGCATCGCCTTCGACGAGGGCTTCGGCAAGCCGGGCGACCGCGTCATCATCACCGCCGGCGTGCCGCTGAGGACGCCGGGCTCGACTAACATGCTGCGCATCGCCTATGTCGGATCGGAAGTCGGGCGCTAATGTCGGCGGCGGCTGCCGGATGGGCCGGCTGCATGGCGCGTCGTAAACGCGGCGCCAGCCCGGCGCATCGACGGCAGTTGGGTTAGGATCGACGCCGAACTCCGCCAGCTTGCACCAGCCTGCGGCCGGCCGTGAAGCGCTTCGAAGGCCCTATCCGACTTGAGCTGGAAGTCAGTTAAGGTAATCTCTCCTGGGAGAAAGAGGAGGGTGATCCAATGTGGATGCGCACTGATCTTCTGGACTCCTCGGCATTGAGCACCCGATAATCCAGGCGCCGATGAGCGGCATCACCACGCCGGAACTGGCGGCGGCAGTCAGCAATGCCGGGGCGCTTGGCTCGCTCGGATGCGGCATTCTGCCTGCGGCAGCTATCCGCGAGCAGCTCACGGCGACACAGCACGCTACCAATCGCCCGATCAACGTCAACTTCTTTGCGCACCCGGCGCCGGCACACGATGATGCGGCAGCCCAAAGTATGCGCGACCGCCTTCGCGGCTGCTATGAGGAGGTCGGCCTCGGACCGGTGCCCGAGCCGGGCGAGCCCTTCCCCACCTTCGATCGTGAGCGTCTCGAAATTGTGCTCGAGCTGCGCCCGAAGGTGGTCAGCTTCCACTTCGGCCTACCCGACACCGCAATTGTGCAGAAGTTGAAGGCCGCTGGCTGTACTGTCTTGTGTTCAGCTACCACCGTCTCGGAGGCGCGCCAGCTTGAGGCAGGAGGGGTGGACGCCATTATCGCCCAGGGATACGAGGCGGGTGGGCATCGCGGCACATTCACTGGCGACCCTGCTATCGGCACTGCCGGCACTATGGCTCTCGGACCGCAGATTGTTGATGCCGTGCGAGTGCCTGTAATTGCCGCCGGCGGTATCTTTGACGGTCGCGGCATTGCTGCCAGCTTTGCACTTGGTGCATCTGGTGTGCAGATCGGCACGGCTTTCCTGGCCTGTCCTGAAGCCAATGTGCAGCCAGTCTATCGCATAGCATTGCGCTCGGCCAACGACGAGAGCACGTCGGTGACTCGCTGCTTCACTGGCCGCCCAGCGCGCGTGGTGCGCAACCGGTTTGTGATGGAAATGGCTGGTGAGGAAGATGCTGCGCTGGCGTTTCCGCTACAGGTGAGTCTGGTCATGCCGCTTTCGATGGCAAAGGATGAAAGCAAGCGGGCTGACTTCTTGCCTATTTGGGCCGGGCAGGGCGTTGCGAAGCTGCGGGAAATGCCGGCCGCCGCCCTTGTGGAGAAACTCGTCACGGAAGCAAGCGGCATAGATCGAGGGGAGTAGGGGAGTAGGGGAGTAGGGGAGTAGGGGAGTAGGGGAGTAGGGGAATAGGGGAATAGGGGAGTAGGGGAGTAGGGCGCATGTGTTCCACAGTGCAATCTGCACCTCTCACATACTGCCTCACTCCCCTATTCCCCTACTCCCTTACTGGTCTCAAATGCCTTCGCCGGCAAGCTCCTCGGAAAGTGCGGCGACCTGGTCCTGGGCGCTGCGCATCATCGGATAGATCCCGAGAACGCGCTGCCAGGCCTCGAGCGCCGACTGCTTGTGGCCGGTTTCGGCCATGATCTGGGCCAGGCCCGAAAGCGCGCCGAAATGGCGTGGTTCGAGCTGCAGGGTGCGGTCGATGTCCGCCATCGACTTCCCGTAGTTCTTCATCATGAAATGAACAGTGGCGCGCCGGTTCCAGCCTTCCGCATAGGTCGGCTGCAAAGTCACCACCTGATCGAGGAAATCGAGTGCAACATCGAATTTCTGGTTTTCAATCGCCTTTTGCGACCATTGCATCATCAGGTCGATAGAGGCGCTGCCCGACTGGGACCACTCGCTGCCGATGCGTCCGGCGATGCGCTCGGCCGCCTTTTCATTACGTTCGCGCTTGAGATCGGCAAACAGCTGATCGAGCCGCGCCTGTTTCGTCTTGACGACCGGAGGGGCTGTCGGCGGAGCTGTAGTCGGATCTTCAGCCCACGCCGGCAGCGAGACAGCGCCGGAAACGAGGAAAGCCGTGAAAAATGCAAAAAGAATCCGCATCGCGGGAATCTAGCCCCCGACGCCGGATCGTCAAACTGAATTTAGCGTGAGAGGCGTATCATGCGCACGGAGGCACGTAGCCTCCGGTCGAAAACTCAACCTTGGCGCGCCTTGTAGCGCGGCGCCGTCTTGTTGATGATGTAGACGCGGCCCTTGCGACGAACCAGCTGGTTGTCGCGGTGACGCGCCTTCAACGCCTTGAGCGAATTCTTGATCTTCATGGTCTTGCCCGTCGGTCTGGGCCCGGTCCCGGGCCGAATTATTAAGGCGCGCCCACAGACGCGCCTTTGAACTGTGTGTGGCTCATAGACGAGGAGCCTTGCCCGTGTCAACCGCAAGTGCTTGCCGTGAGCGTGTTGCCTAAACGATACGGACCGTTTCGTATCATCAAAGTATCCGCCGCTGGGGCCTGCGGCATTGCGCGGGCTTGAGACGGCTGGAATGATGCGGTTGCCGCGAATTGGAGATCATCATGCGCCGAATTCTTGTGTCCGCCTGTCTTGTCGTCTTTGCGGCAGGTTCTGTTGCCCATGCGCAGGAATGCGACCGCAACGACGACAGCCAGCAGATGATGAACATCTGCGCCGACGAGGACACCAAATCCGCCGACGTTAAGCTCAACAAGGCCTACCAGGATCTCATCGGCGGAAGCGATGCAAAAGCCAGGAGGCTGTTGCAGACGGCGCAGCGCGCCTGGATCGCCTTTCGCGACGCGGAATGCAGCTATTCCGCCGCGGACAGCGAAGGCGGCTCGATCTATCCGATGCTGGTATCGGAATGCCTGACACGGCTGACCGACGACCGCACCAAGCAGCTCACCGCCGATTCGACCTGCGCGGAAGGCGATGTGAGTTGCGCCAGTCCCGACGAGGACGAGAGCGGCGACATCCAGTAAGCGTAGGTTCTAACTTTTTGTTTGAGCATGATCTCTTCCGAAAACCGGATTCCACCTTTCGCTAGCGCGGACCTTCGGTTCGGGATCATGCTCTAGCTGCGGCGGCTCACGCGCGTAAAATGGCCCATCTTGCGGCCGGGCCGCGCCTCGGCCTTGCCATAGAGGTGCAGCATCAGATCGGGCTCGGCGAGCAGCTCAGGAACGCGCCGGACATCGTCGCCGATCAGGTTTTCCATGACGCAGTCGAACTGCCGGGCGGGATTTCCCAGCGGCAGGCCGGCGACGGCGCGGATGTGCTGCTCGAATTGCGAGACGGTGCAGGCGGCCTCCGTCCAGTGGCCGGAATTGTGGACGCGCGGCGCTATCTCGTTGGCCAGCAGCGAACCGTCGGCAAGGACAAAGAATTCGACGCCGATGACGCCGACATAGTCGAGCGCCGCAAGGATCTCTGCCGCCGCCGTTTGAGCCGCAGCCGCCGTCTCGGACTTTACTTCGGCCGGCAGCGTCGAAGTGTGAAGAATACCGTTGCGATGGACATTCCAGGCCGGATCGTAGGCGGCGAGCGAGCCGTCGATGCCGCGCGCAGCGATCACCGAAATCTCGCGCTCGAAGGTGACGAAGGATTCCAGGATCAACGGCACGTTGCCCATCGCCTCGCAAGTGCCGGCAAAGCCGCCTGTTTCCATGTTGCGGAAGACACGCTGGCCCTTGCCGTCATAGCCCATGCGGCGCGTCTTCAATATGCCGCTGCCGTTGAACTTTTTCAGCGCAGCCGTCAGTTCGTCGTCATTGTCGACGGGGCCGAAATCCGCGGTCCGTATGCCGATGCCGTTAAGGAATTTCTTTTCCGCCAGCCGGTCCTGCGCCACTTCCAGTGCGCGTGCCGGCGGATAGACCGGCACCGTAGAGGCCAGTGCCGCGGCGGCCGCGACCGGAACGTTCTCGAATTCATAAGTCACGACGGCACTGGCCGCAGCCAGCTCGCCAAGCGCGGCCGCGTCGTCATAGGCGGCGACGATCTGCCGGTTGGCGACCTGTGCCGCCGGGCAATCCGGCTGCGGCTCCAGCACGACGATGCGGTAGCCGAGGCGGGCCGCAGCCATCGCCAGCATGCGGCCAAGCTGGCCGCCGCCGATGATGCCGATGGTCGATCCCGCCAGCAGACTCACGGCGCGTCCGTGGGCTCTGCGGCGACCTTGGCGGTCTGCGCGGCGCGCCAGCTATCCAGCCGGGCGGCAAGCTTTTCGTCGCTCAGTGCCAGCACCGCGGCAGCCAGAAGGGCGGCGTTGGCAGCGCCGGCCTTGCCGATGGCCAAAGTGCCGACCGGAATGCCGGCCGGCATCTGCACGATCGAAAGCAGCGAATCCTGGCCGGACAGCGTCTTCGATTCCACCGGCACGCCGAACACCGGCAGCGGCGTCATCGCCGCCGTCATGCCGGGCAGATGCGCCGCACCGCCGGCACCGGCGATGATCACCTTGTAGCCGGCCGCCTTGGCGCCCTTGGCGAAGTCATAGAGCCGGTCGGGAGTGCGGTGGGCCGAGACGATCAGCCGCTTGTGCGGAACGCCAAGCGCGTCAAGCGTTTCGGCGGCGTGGCGCATCGTCGCCCAGTCGGACTGGCTGCCCATGATGATGGCGACGTCGGCGCGTTGATCGTTCAAGCTTCTGCTCCCCGGCGGCAAAGGGGCGCATTAGCGGAATTCGTCGGGAGCCGCAAGGATGGCCAGAAAGGGAAAGCCGCTTGTGCCGTTTCGGTCGCTACGCAAATGGCTAACGGGCGGCGGTGGTCATCGGGCGGCCGCTGCTCGGAAGCGGTTGACGAAGTCGTCAAGTTCAGGCCGTTCGGTATCGGAAATCGCCCAGTAAGAAAAGGCACTGTCGCTCCAGTGGACCAGCGAGAAGCCACCAGCAGAAAGATCGACCGGTCCGGCTGTCGAGCCGGTTTCGTCGGGCGCGGCGACGAGAGTGATCAGGTGCTCGCGGTGCCGGTAGACCAGTGCCGGCACCGGCCGATCGGCGATCACCTCGACCCGGCCGCCGAGCAATGTGAAACCGTCATTGGCAAGATCGGGCGCCGGTGGCGACAGGCCGACCCGGGCATCGAGCCAAGGTTTTACGGTATGCCGGTCCGACGAGACGACGTCCACCGGACTGGCTGCCAGCAGGCTGCGGCGGTGGCCGCTGGCGACCGCGGCGGCAAAGCTGTCGGGCGCCCTGCTCAGCATCATCCATTGCGTCGCGCCGCTGGCCAGCACGGCGGTAACGATGATCGACGCCGCCAGCGCGCGCCAGTCGAACGCGCCAAATCGGTGCACCGCTCTGTGCGCCGGCAGCACTCGAGCGGCGGGCGCCGGCGCCGACAGCACTTTCTCCGTACCGGCTGTCCCGATTGCAGCGATGCGAGCCTTGAAATCCTCACGGGCGTCGGGCCTCGGCAGCCCGCCGACGGCGTTCTGCAGCGCAACGATGCGGGCATGCTCAGCGGCGAGCGCCGGATCGGCGGCGATGCGTCGCTCGACGGCCAATGCCGCTGCTGCGTCGAGCTCGCCATCGACCAATGCATGGATCATCAGCTCCATGCCCGCCGGGTCATCGGGCAGTCCATCATTGTGCGCGCTCATGGCGCCCTCCCAAGTTGGGATATCAGCAGGCCGCGCGCCCTCGCCAGGCGCGACATCACCGTGCCTAGCGGGACGCCAAGCAGCGTCGCGATCTCGCGATAGCTGAGGCCGTTGATGTCCCGCAGCACCAGGGTCTCGCGAAATTGCTGCGGCAGCGCGGCGATTGCCGCCTCGAGTGCCGCCGCATCGACCTTGGCGATCAGGCTTGCCTCAGGACTGTCGGTATCCGGCAGGCCGACGCCGTACGCAGCCGTCATGTCGTCGAGATCGTTCAGGTCGCCGACGGCGACGATACTGCGCGGCCGGTTGCGCGCCAGCCAGGAGTAACAGGCGTTGCGCACGATCGCCAGCAGCCAGGCCCGGCCATTGCCGCCGGCATAGCCGGCGATGCCCGCATGCGCCTTCAAACATGCCTCCTGCACCACATCCTCGGCGTCGGCGGCGTTGCCGGTCAGCCAGCGGGCAAGCGCAAGCGCATCCGCGAGATGGGGTAGAACCACCTCGCGAAAGCGCTCGGCCGCGGCCTCTTGGTTCAACACCGTCGCATCGCCCGGCATCCCGGGCAGAACCTTCCGAACATCCTCACGGAGCGACGGTGATCCTGCCCTGCATGTGCGGGTGAAGCCCGCAGAAATAGGCATAGTCGCCCACTTTGGTGAAGGTGAAGGCATATGTGTCACCGGTGTCAAGCGCCTTGGAGCGAAACGAGGCATCGTTGGCGACCACCAGATGCGGGATGTCGTCGTCATTCTCGAAGGTCACGGTAGTGCCCTGCTTTACCGTCAGCACCGCCGGTGTGAAGGCAAAGTTCTCGATCTTGACCATTGGCTGGTCTGCTGCGTTCAGTGGCATAGCAACCATTATCAGGATCGCCGCCAAACCGAACGCGACAGGGGATACGACGAAGAGGCGGGCTGGAAAGCGGATCATTGCATTTCCCCTCAGGCCAGCGTGCTGTCGATGATGGCGAGGTCCTGCCCGCCTTGCTTGACCGTCACGCTGCTTGTGCCGAGCAGGCTGCGCAACTGGCCGGCAGGTACCGTCATCGGCCCGGGTGAGGCTGCGGTGCCCGGCGCCGGTTGCGGGAAAGCGGTCGAGCGCGCGGTATGAAAGGTAACGTTGCCTTCGACCTTCTGCATGATCTGGTGGATATGGCCGTTGAGTATGGTGACAGAGCCGAAGCGCTTGAGCAGGGCCAAGGCCTGCGCCGCGTCGTCGGTGCCCCAACCCCATTCGGGATAAACAGCCCATAGCGGGATGTGGGCAAAGACGACGATTGGCGTCGAGGCGGTGACCGCCTTCAGATCATCGGCCAACCATGCCAACTGGTCGGCGCCGAGATTGCCGAGCCCGCCAGCCTTCAGGTTGACGACGTTGACAAGCCCAATGAAATGGACGCCGTTCTGGTCGAACGAATACCAGCCGGCGCCCTTGGTGCCCTTGCCGTAGCGGTCGAGATAGGCCTGGCCATTGCCGTCATCGATCAGGTCGTGCTCACCTGGCACATAATGCACGTCGAAGCCTGCGCCGCCGATGATCTGGGCAGCGTTGTCGAACTGAGCGGCCTTCGACAGATGGGTGATGTCGCCGGTGTGGATCATGAAAGCGGGCTTTTGCGGCAGCGCCTGGATCTTGCCCATGGCCTCCTTCAGCGTGTCGATAGCGTGCGGGTTGGCAGCCTTGTCGAAGCCGATGTGGCTGTCGGAGATCTGGAGGAAAGTGAAGCCGGTGGCCAAGGCCTCGGCGGCTTGCGCCGCGCCGAGCAGGCTGAGCGAAACCGGCACGCCGGCCGAAATGGTCCACAGCACTCCCGTGCCGGCCCAGATCATGCATTCCAGTGCATGACGGCGGCTGATGCCGTCAGCTTCATTGTCGTGGTGGTGGGTCATACCGGTCTCCTGCAACGCCGGAAATGGCGTCTGCTTGGGAGACCTGCGAAGGAGGTGGTTTATTCCCGTTCGAGGAGAAGGCAGTCATTCACAGTGCCGTGATGGTGCGGCGGGTGGTTGGCGAAGCCGGACTGGAGAAGGAGGCCAGGTGAGCCGTCGTGGCTAGTCAGGCCAGCGCAACGCGCCGGCGGACTGCTTGCGAGCGGGTTTCATCGCATCCGCGGGCCGATCGGCAGCGCTCAATATAGCCCGCAGGCGTTCGGCGACGATCTCCGCCTCGCCGGCATGGAGATTGCACGGATCAAGGAAGAAGTGACCGCGCTCGACCTCGTGGTTGCGAACGATGACGGGTGGCGAGCCCGCCGCCAGTGCCGAGGCCAGCCCGGCTGCGGTGAACCGGCTTTCGGGCGCAACAAACACCTGCAGGCGGTCGAGAGGATTTCCGGTCGGATCGGGAATGATGTTTGCTGCGATGCCGGGCAGGCCCTGCAATGCGGTTTGCCACAGATGCAGTGCGGCTTCTTCCCGCCGGCGGATGCCGGCATGGTCGCGCCGTTCCCAGGCTTCCAGGGCCGCCATGGTGCCGGCAATGCTCTCCTTGCCGACCTTCATGGCGCGCGCGACGCCACGATTCTGCAGATAGGCGGCCCGCACCAGATCCTTGCGGCCGGCCACGATGCCGCTTGTCGGCCCTGAGAGAAATTTGTGCCCGCTGTAGACGACAATGTCGGCGCCGCGCGCCAGAAAGCCGCGCAAATCGTATTCCGAGGCGGCGTCGACGATCACCGGCACGCCCCTGGCGTGGCAAATCTCGCAGAACTCCTCGAGCGAGAGCATGCCGTATTGCACGGTGTGGTGCGCAACGACGTAGAGGGCTGCCGCCGTCCGGTCCCGGATCGCGTCGGCAACATGATAATCCTGGGTGACGCTGACCGTGCCGGCAGGCACTGCCTTGGCTCCGGCAAGCCGGATCGACTGGTCGATCGGCGCGCCATAATTGACGATATGGCCAAGCTGGACGATGACCTCCGATTTGAGGCCCTCGGTGTCGTCCGGCAGCCGCTCGATCGCAAGAAGGCTGGTTCCGGTCATCGCCCCGGCAATCGCCATGGTTATGCCGCTGGCGCAGCACGCGGTGATGAAGCCGGCCTCGCCGCCGGTGAGGCGTGCAATCACAATACTTGCGGCGCGCTGCAGATCGTCCATCTCGACCCATTGCGAGGCGATTTCCGACATTGCAGCAATTGCTTCCGGTACGATGATCGAAGCGCCGAGCGCCGTCATCGTGCCGGAAACATTGATAATCGGGCGAAGGCCAAGCCGTTCGCGGATTGTCGTGTTGGAACGGTCAGCGGCATAGGTCGTCATCTCTGTAGATCCTGTTTCGAAAGATTTCAGGCGGCGATCTCGACGACCGCCTCGATTTCAACTGTGATGTTGCCCGGCAGCGAGCCGACACCGATTGCCGAACGGGCGTGTCCGCCAAGCGTATCAAAGACGGCGGCGAAAAGATCGGAACAGCCATTGACCACCTTGGGGTGCTCGCTGAATGTCGGCGTCGCATTGACAAAGCCAAGCAGCTTGACGACGCGCACGATGCGGCCGAGGTCGCCGGCCGCCGCATGCATGACGGCGAGCAGGTTCAGGCCGGTCAGACGGGCATGATCATAGGCCTCCTCCACGCTGACATCCTCGCCGACCTTGCCGGTGCAGAGCGCGCCATCGGCGCGCAACGGCCCCTGGCCGGAGAGGAAGATCAGCCGTCCGCTCTCGGCATAAGTGACGAAGTTGGCGATGGGCTTCGGCGGCTCGGGCAGTGTCAGGCCCAATTCCGCGAGCCGGATGTAAGGCGTCATAAAAGCTCCTTGCGACAGCTTTCGCCGTCCGATGTCAAAAATGCGAGGCGCGAAACCGCGCCAGGAAACTGCGAAGGCGTTCATTGTCGAACCCCGCCGCCAGAATCTCGGCGGGTGGTCCGACGGCGCTGACGCCGCCATCCCCCATGAAAACGATGCGGCTCGATGCGTCGCGCGCAAAAGCCATTTCATGCGTGACCATCAGCATCGTCATGCCGTCTTCGGCGAGGCTGCGCACGACCTCGAGCACCTCGCCAACCAGTTCGGGGTCGAGCGCCGAAGTTATCTCGTCGAGAAGCAATATCTTCGGCTCCATCGCCACGGCGCGGGCGATGCCGACGCGCTGCTGCTGGCCGCCGGAAAGCTCGGCCGGCAGACTGTCGGCTTTGTGGGCGAGGCCGACCCGGCCGAGCCAGTGCTCGGCAATGGTGCGGGCCTCGGCATTGCTCTTGCCGCGCACCTTGCGCAGGCCAAGCATGATGTTGCCGGCCGCAGTCAAATGCGGGAACAGATTGAAGCTCTGGAACACCATTCCGGTCTCGGCTCGCATCGCAGCCAGGTCGCGCTCGCTGCGTCGCTGGTGTGTTCCCGTCTCGCGATAGCCGACCTCCTTGCCATCGATACGGATCGAGCCGCTGTCGTAGCTCTCCAGGAAGTTGACGCAGCGCAGCAGCGTGGTCTTGCCGCTGCCGGAGGGGCCGATGACCGTCACCACCTCGCCGCGTGTCACCTGCAGGCTGACGGAGCGCAGGACCTCGACGGATCCAAAGGCTTTGGAAACCTCGGTGACATCGAGAAGTGCCGGATTCTGGTGCGAGGCGTTGGACATCTTGCTATTCCCGGATGAAGGAGAAACGCCGCTCCAGGCGCCGGCTGGCCAAGGAGAGGGCGTAGTTGACGGCGAAGTAGACGAGCGCGCCGAGAATGTAGAGCGGCATCGCCTCATAGGTGCGGCCGATGACCTGGTTGATCGCCTGCATGAGGTCGGTGATGCCGAGCAGCGAGACCAGCGCGCTGCCCTTCACCGCGTCGGTGACGCCATTGATCCAGGGTGGCAGGAAGCGCCTGAACGCCTGCGGAAAAATGACGTAGGCCAGCCGCTGGCGAAAGGTCAGTCCGATCGCCATCGCCGCCTCGGACTGACCCTTGGGAATCGAGCCGACGGCGCCGCGTAAATATTCGACGACCTGTGCGGTCTTGAACAGGGTGAGGGCGAGTACGGCCGCCCAAAAGGATTCCAGATGCAGCCCCACCGCGGGCAGGCCGTAATAGACGAAGAAGATCAGCACCAGGATCGGAATGCCGCGTATGGTGTCGCTGAAGATGCGCACTGCCCAGCGCAGCGGAGCCGGACCGTAGACAAGGCCGACGCCCATCAGCACGCCGGCGATGAGCGATAACACCACGACCAGCAGCGACACCCACAAGGTTACGGCAAAGCCTTCGGCGAGGAACGGCAAGGCGTAGATGATCTGGCTCAGCATGTCAGCGCGCCGCCTTGAACCGGCGCTCGACCAGCCGCAGCGCGAAAAGCAGCGCGTAGCCGGTCAACAGGTACATCGCAGTCACCACCAGATAGACCTCGACAATGCGGAACGTGTTGAAGTTGATCCACTGGGCGCCATAGGTGAGTTCAGGTACCGAGATGACCGACGCCACGGACGTATCCTTGAAGAGCGATATGAATGTGTTGGAAAGCGCCGGCAGGGTTATGCGCAGCATCGTCGGCAGGCGCACATGGAGCAGCCTTTGCCATGGCGTCAGGCCGATTGCCTTGCCGGCGTCGAGCTGCCCGCGCGGCACCGCCTCGAGCCCCGAGCGAAACACCTCGACCAGGTAGGCGCCGCTGTAGAGCGACAGCGTGGCAATGAATGAGGTTTGCGCGCTGTAGGCAATGTCGACCACCGTCGGCAAGCCGTAGAAGACCAGATAGACGAGCAGGATCAGCGGCACGTTGCGGATGAACTCGACATAGCCCGCGATGATGGTCCGCACCGCACGTCCGGCCGACACGTACCAGACCGCCAGAACGAGCCCGATGACGATGCCGATCGCGATCGAGATGACGGCCAGTTCGAGGCTTAGCAGCAGTCCGCCCCAGAGCTTGTCGAAATGCCGCCAGATCAGGTTGAAGTTGAGGGTATAACCCATGCGTCCTCGTCATGGAGGGCTGTGATGAGAGAAGGCGGAAGGACGTTGTCCTTCCGCCTGCTTGCATCAGATGACCGGGAAACCGGGATGGCGCGCCGGCGGCTCCTGTCCGAAATAATCCTTGAACGCAGCGTCGTAGAGTGCCGTTTCATGGCCGAACATGGCGATGGTGAAGGTCTGGTTGACGAAGGTCAGCCAGTCGAGGTCGCCCTGCCGCAGCGCAGCACCATAAAGCATCGAGAACCAGCTCTTGCCGGCATCGAAGTACTTATCCGGATTGCGCGAGGCGAGCCAGCGCACCGTTGACAGATCGACCGCGGCGGCGTCGACTCGCTTCGATTCCAGTGCCTGCAGCACATTGGCCTGCGTGTCTATCTGCATCACCTGCGACTCCGGCAGGACGATATGCACGTTTGCCTCGGCATCGACGTTTTGCAGGATGGAAATCCGGGTCGCCGAACCGCCGGCAAGCAGCTTGTCGAAGGTCTTGTTTTCGGCGTTCGGAAGGGTCAGCAAGGCGATGCCTTCGACGTAGTAGGGCCGGGAGAAGTGGATCAGCTGCGAGCGCTGGGCGGTCATGGTCATGAACTGGATGGTGATGTCGACCTTGTTGGTGGTCACGTTTGGAATGCGCTGAGCCGGATCCTGCATGACGAATTCCACTTTGGTCGGATCGTCGAAAAGCCCCTTGGCGAGAATGCGACCCATGGTGATGTCCATGCCGACCAGTTCGCCGGCGTCGTTCTCGAAGTGCCAGGGCGCGTTGGTGCTGCCGGTGCCGACGATCACCTTGCCGCGCTCGAGAACGGTGCGCAGCAGGCTGTCGGGCGCTGCCTGGGCCGCCGCTTTCCGAACGTCGACCGCGGTAGCGACGCTCATCACTCCGGCCGTTGCAAGCCCGGCCATTCCCAGTTTCAGAAATTCACGCCTTTTGGATGTGTCGTTCACGACGACCTCCTCTCGTGTTGTGTTCCCCTTTGGACCAGCAATACAGCATCGGTTGCAACTGGCATCATTGTCCCTTACAAGAGACTGCTGTACTCTGTACAAGACAGATTAACATCAGGAATCGATAATGCAAGATGGCAATGCCTTGGCCGCTCGATCGGACGTCGGTCTGGACGAGGACAAGAATTCGGGTTCCCGGGAGAAGGGCCTCAACCGGGTCCTGCAGATTCTGGAGTTTCTTCACGCGACCCAGCGCGCAATCGGCATTGGCGATCTTGCCAAGGGGGTGAACGCGCCGCGTTCGACGACTTACACGCTTGTGCGCTCACTGGTCGACGCTGGCCTGCTGGAGATGGCCGGAGACGGCAATCGGGTCTATTTCGGAAAGAAGCTTTATCTCTACGGAATGGACTATGTACGGGGCAACGACCTGCTCAGGCGAGGGCGCCAGGAAGTCGACCATTTGTCGCGCGAGACCGGCGAGACCTCGGAGTTGTGCATGTTGCAGAGCGGCCGCTACACCATCGTCCATTCAAGCCCGGGAACGAGGCCATTCAGGATCAGCTCGGCGACGGGTCTGCAAATACCGCTTCCCTGGACAGCGTCCGGGCGGCTGCTCCTCGCCGGCTTCGACAGGGCGGCGATCGAGGATATGGTCTCGGAAGACGATCTCGTACTGCCGGACGGCCGCAGGTTGCGGCTCGACGACTTCATAGCCGACATCGCCGTCGCCAAATCGGCCGGCTACTGCGTCACCTCCGGCCTTGTCGATGCCTACACAAAATGCCTGGCCGCGCCGGTCTTTTCAGCGCCGGGCAGGGTCGAGGCGACGATGTGCCTGGTGGTTCCCATCGATACCTCGCCCGTAAAGACCGACGATCTGATAGCGCTGTTGCGCGAGCGCGCCGCACGGCTTTCGATCGCGGCATAGGTCGCCTTCCAACAGGCCGGCGCCGGCGTTCGTTCAAGCAATAATGTCTGGAATGATCTTGTCTTCCAGCGCCATCAGCCTGTCCTTCAGGAAAAGCTTCTTTTTCTTCATGCGCTGGATCTGCAGCGGGTCGCAATTCACGGCGATCATCGCATTGATGGCCGCGTCGAAATCGGCGTGTTCCTGCTTCAGCCGGGAATATTCAAGGCGGATATCTGCCTGTTCCTGATCGGACATTTTTACCGTCTGCACGTCTGCGGCGCCCAAACTATGGGCCTGATTGGGCGGGACCGGGTCTTCTTGCACCGGCGCGCAGCCCATACCACATTTCATATTGTCGTGGAATGCTACCACGCAGCATTCGACATCGGTGCTCGATGGTGGCAGACTGTCATTATGCCGTCACAGAAAGCGAGCCTGCGGTGGACGCGCCCCTGGCGGCTGCAATCGAGGAAACCATGAAAGGGAGAACCAATCATGTCTCTTGCATCCCATCTTGATGAGCTGCAGCGGAAACACGGCGACATCGAACGGGAAATCGACGATGCGATGACCCATCCATCGGTAGACGACCTCGAAATCGTGAATCTCAAGCGGCGCAAGCTGGCGCTCAAGGACGAGATTGAAAAACTGAAGGCGAAACCGACGACGCACTGAAGCCCTTCCAGGACTAGCAGCGCCGCCCGGCGCGCGATCTTTCCGGTGGCATCGCTATGCTGCCGGAAACACTCGTGGATTTGCGGCAAGCTGCCGTCTTGTCATTACCGATTTGCCAGGTCTGCGCGCCAGTCGCCATTGACAAGCCATCTTTGCTCCTCCACCTCATGCCCGGACCTTCAAGATTAAAGGCAGCCGGCATGACCGGATATTTTTCCTCACCCTTCCCACGCCGCAGGTCGGTCGGTGTCGATGTCGGCGGCGTGATGGTCGGTGGCGGCGCGCCGGTCGTCGTTCAGTCGATGACCAACACCGACACGGCCGATGTCGACCAGACGGTCGCGCAGGTGGCGGCGCTGCATCGCGCCGGCTCCGAGATCGTGCGCATAACCGTCGATCGCGACGAAAGCGCTGCCGCCGTACCGGCCATCCGCGAGCGGCTGGAACGGCTCGGCATCGACGTGCCGCTGGTCGGCGATTTCCATTATATCGGCCACAAGCTCCTGGCCGATCATCCGGCCTGCGCCGAGGCACTGGCCAAATACCGTATCAACCCCGGCAATGTCGGATTCAAGGACAAGAAAGACCGGCAGTTCGCGGCGATCGTCGAGATGGCGATCCGATACGACAAACCGGTGCGCATCGGCGTCAACTGGGGCTCGCTCGACCAGGAACTGCTGACCCGGCTGATGGACGACAACCAGGCCCAGGGCTTTCCGCTTACCGCGCAGGAAGTGACGCGCGAGGCAATCGTGCAGTCGGCGATCCTGTCGGCCGAAATGGCCGAAGAGATTGGCCTTGCCCGCGAGAAAATCATCCTATCGGCCAAGGTCAGCGGCGTGCAGGATCTGATCGCCGTCTACACCGAGCTTGCCACCCGTTCCGACCATGCGCTGCACCTCGGCTTGACGGAGGCGGGCATGGGCTCGAAAGGCATCGTCGCCTCGTCCGCCGCCATGGGCATCCTGCTCCAGCAAGGCATCGGCGACACCATCCGCATCTCGCTGACGCCGGAGCCGAACGGCGACCGCACGCGCGAGGTGCAGGTATCGCAGGAGCTGTTGCAGACCATGGGCTTCCGGCAGTTCGTGCCGATCGTCGCCGCCTGCCCGGGCTGCGGCCGCACGACCTCGACCGTGTTCCAGGAGCTTGCCCAGAACATTCAGGCCGACCTGCGCAAGAACATGCCGGTGTGGCGCGAACAATATCCCGGCGTCGAGAACCTCAAGGTCGCGGTGATGGGTTGCATCGTCAACGGTCCGGGCGAATCCAAACATGCCGATATCGGCATTTCGCTGCCCGGCACCGGTGAGACGCCGACCGCCCCGGTGTTCGTCGACGGCAAGAAGGCGGCGACGCTGCGCGGCCCGTCTATCGCCGCGGATTTCGAGAAAATGGTTTCCGACTACATCGAACGGCGGTTTGGGCAACACGGCAAAGCCGCGGCGGAGTAGTTCGATGCGGCGTTTGCTTGGGGCGACGCTGGTTGTCATTTGCGGGCTGGGCTGGGCGACAGCCGTCCAGGCCGATCCGCCGCGGCCCGCCAAGCAGAAGCTGATCGATCGCGTTTGCGATCTTATCGAGACGCATGCCGACCAGAACGGCCTGCCCAGGGATTTCTTTGCCCGGCTGATCTGGAAGGAAAGCCGTTTCGATCCCAATGCGGTCAGCCCCGTCGGCGCGGAGGGTATCGCCCAATTCATGCCGGGTACCGCCAAGATGCGCGGGCTCGCCAATTCCTTCGACATCGAACAGGCGATCCCGGCCTCGGCAAAATACCTCGCCGAAATGAAATCCGGTTTCGGCAATCTCGGCCTCGCCGCCGCAGCCTACAATGCCGGCGAGAGCCGGGTGACGCGCTGGCTGAATTCCGGCGGCTTCCTGCCGATGGAGACCGAAAGCTACGTTTTGGACGTCATGGGCGAGCCGGCCGACAAGTTCACCGATGCCGCGTATGCCGGCGTCATCCGGCCGCTCGACAAGAAGGCGAGTTTCTCTGCCGCTTGCCGCGAGCTGCCGGTGATCATGTCCAGAACCGTGCCGATGTCGTCGATCAACATCAAGCCGTGGGGCGTGCAGGTGGCCGGCAATTTCCGCCGGGCCGCGGCGCTCAATCAGTGGAGCAACGTGAAGCGCCGGTTTCCAGCCTTGCTCAGCGGTCGCGATCCGGTGGTCAGCCGGGTGCGCACACCGATCGGCAGGCGCGGCATCTATGCGGTGCGGATCGGCGCCGACACCAAAGCCAAGGCCGACGATATTTGCCAGAAACTGCACAGTGTGGGCGGCGCATGCATCGTGGTGCGCAATCGGTAAGCCATATGTCGGTGCGTTTCGCGCCATTGCTGCCCCATCTCGCTCCCCGTGGGCACTTCGTCCTCGACACGTGAATCATATTTTCCGTGAACCGTTAGGCAGGTCTTGCATCGTCGTCGATGCGGGGTAAGGTCCCCGCGATTTTTCGTGAAAGGGATCAGCATGGCCGGCTTCAAGACACTGGACGACATCGGCAATATCAGCGGCAAGCGTGTGCTGGTGCGTGTCGACCTCAACGTTCCCATCACCGAGGGCAAGGTCACCGATGCCACCCGCATCGAGCGAATTGCGCCGACTATCACCGAGCTCTCCGGCAAGGGCGCCAAGGTGATCCTGCTTGCCCATTTCGGCCGGCCCAAGGATGGACCGGCGCCGGAATTCTCGCTCGGGCCGATCGCCAAGGCGACGGCTGACGTGCTCGGCCGTCCGGTTGGCTTTGCCGCCGACTGCATCGGCGACAAGGCGGCGAGCGCCGTCGCCGCCATGGACAGCGGTGACGTACTGCTGCTCGAGAACACCCGCTTCCATAGGGGCGAGGAGCAGAACGACCCGGCCTTCACCGAAAAGCTCGCCGCCAACGGCGACATTTTCGTCAACGACGCCTTCTCCGCTGCGCACCGCGCCCACTCGTCGACGGAAGGGCTGGCGCATGTGCTGCCGGCCTTCGCCGGCCGTACCATGCAGACCGAGCTCGACGCGTTGGAAAAGGGTCTTGGCAATCCCGTCCGTCCGGTTGTCGCCATCGTCGGCGGGGCCAAGGTCTCGACCAAGATCGACCTGTTGATGAATCTGGTGAAGAAGGTCGACGCGCTGGTCATCGGCGGCGGGATGGCCAACACGTTTCTCGCGGCACGCGGCACCGACGTCGGGAAATCCTTGTGCGAGCATGATCTCGCGACCACCGCCAAGCAGATCATGATCGAGGCGGCCGAGGCCGGCTGCGCCATCATCCTGCCCGCCGACGGCGTTGTCGCCAGGGAGTTCAAGGCCGGCGCCACCAACGAGACCGTCGCCATAGCAGACGTGCCGGCCGACGGCATGATCCTCGACGTCGGCGCAAAGACCGTGAAAACCATTGCCGAATGGATCGACCGTGCCGCGACGCTGGTCTGGAACGGGCCGCTCGGCGCCTTCGAGATCGAGCCGTTCGACCATGCAACGGTGGCGACGGCCAGGCACGCGGCAGCGCGCACCAAGGCCGGCAGACTGGTCTCGGTCGCTGGCGGCGGCGACACGGTGGCGGCGCTCAACCATGCCGGCGTCAGCGACGATTTTACTTATGTCTCGACGGCCGGCGGCGCTTTCCTCGAATGGATGGAAGGCAAGCCCTTGCCCGGCGTCGACGTCTTGAAGCGCTAACTGCGGCAGCAATAGCAGTGCGAAGGAGTGCGCCCGCGACTTTCAATCGATTCGCGCTTCTCCGGCGAAATGGTTCGACTTGAACCTGCGTTGCTCTGGTGGTCTGCTGGGCGCGGATCAATTCTTTCAGGAGAAGCACGATGAGCGAACGTCTCGAGGACATTGCCGCCGCGATGGTGGCCAATGGCAAGGGCCTGCTGGCTGCCGACGAGAGCTCCGGCACCATCAAGAAGCGCTTCGACGTCATCGGCGTCGAGTCGACCGCCGACAGCCGCCGCGACTATCGCGAGATGATGTTCCGCGCCAGCGATGCAATGACCAAGTACATTTCCGGCGTCATCCTCTACGACGAGACCATTCACCAGAGGGCCGCCGACGGCACACCGCTGGTCGACATCATCAAGGCATCAGGCGCTATCCCCGGCATCAAGGTCGACGCCGGCGCCAAACCGCTAGCGGGCTTTCCCGGCGACACCATCACCGAAGGCCTGGACGGCCTGCGCGAACGCCTCGCCGATTATTACAAGCTTGGCGCCCGCTTCGCCAAATGGCGCGCGGTGATCGACATCGATGTTGCCAAGGGCGTGCCTTCCGCCACGTCGATCGGCTCGAACGCCCATGCGCTCGCCCGTTACGCCGCGCTTTGCCAGGAAGCCGGCATCGTGCCAATCGTCGAGCCGGAGGTGCTGATGGACGGCGCCCACAACATCGACACGTGCTACGAGATCAGCAAGGCGACACTTACAAAGTTGTACACCGAGCTCTATGCGGCCCGCGTCGTGCTCGAAGGCACCATCCTGAAACCGAACATGGTCCTCGCCGGCAAGAAATCGGGCAAGGTCAGCAGCCCGGAGGAAGTCGCCGAAAAGACCATAAAACTGTTCCGCGAGACGGTGCCGGCCGCGATCGGAGGCATCGCCTTCCTGTCAGGGGGACAATCGGACGAGGAGGCGACCGCCAACCTCAATGCCATCAACGCCATCGGCCCGCATCCCTGGAAGCTGACCTTTTCCTATGGCCGCGCCTTGCAGGCCGCTCCGCAGAAGGCCTGGAGCGGTAAGGCGGCGAATGTCGCCGCCGCGCAGGCCGCCTTCGCCCATCGCGCCCACATGAACCATCTGGCAGCGCTTGGACAATGGCAGCCGACGCTTGAGCAAGCCGCCTGACCGAAAACATCTTGCGTTTCTCTCGACCCGGGCCACGTGCCCGGGTTTTTGTTTGAAAGCAGCAAGGCCTGCAATTTCTTGCAACTGAAATGCAGCTCGGTGTCGGCATTCCTCGCGGCCGAACGTCCTCCGTGAAAAGAGGAGCAGACCGATGCCAAACAACAAGACCGTATCGCAGGAAGAGTGGTTTCAGGCGCACAAGGCGCATCTGGCGCGCGAAAAGGAATTGACGCGCTTTCGCGACCGCGTCGCCGCCGAACGCCGCGAATTGCCGTGGCTGAAGATCCGCAAGGACTACGTCTTCGAGACCGAGCAAGGGCCAAAGAAACTGCCTGACCTGTTTGGCGGCAGCAGCCAGCTGATCGTCTACCATTTCATGTTCGGGCCGGGCGCCGATTATCGCTGCGAAGGCTGCTCATTCCTTGCCGATCATATCGACGGCGCCAACCAGCATCTCAGGCACCACGACGTCTCACTTGTCGTGGTAGCACGGGCGCCATTGGCCGAATTGCTGCCTTACAAGCAGCGCATGGGCTGGAAATTCGACTGGGTGTCGTCCTACGCCTCGGACTTCAACTTCGATATGCAGGTGTCATTCACGGACAAGCAGATCGCGGCCGGCGACACGACCTACAATTTCGAGCGGCGCGCGCGGAGATCGAAAGACCTTCCCGGCACCAGCGTGTTCTATCGCGACGAGAAAGGCGACATCTTCCTGACTTTCATCTCGCGCTCCCGAGGCGGCGATCCGCTGATCGGCGCCTATCACTATCTCGACCTGACGCCGAAAGGCCGCAACGAAACTGGCCCGCATCATAGCCTCGGCGACTGGGTGCGGCTGCATGACGAGTACGAAGACCAATCCGGGACGCATGACGGTTGCCATTGAGGCGACAAGGGTGTCGCTGCAAGGTCGTTCACCTTCAGTGCAACATGCGCTAAGTGCTGTTCGCTATGCCCTAAAAGGGACTTGCCATGCGGCGCATTCCGACCCTTCTCACCTGGCTCGCCTTTCCGGTCTATGTCTGGCAAGGACTTGGCGTGCGTCGCCGCACCACCCGCATGCTGCCGGCACAAGGTCCGGTCATGCACGAGATATCTGGCGTGGCGCCAGCAATCTCGGTTCTGGTGCTTGGCGATTCCTCCGCGGCCTCGGTAGGCATCGGCAATTCCGAAAACGGATTGGCCGCGCAACTGGCGGTTCTGATTGCGCAACGCACCGGCCGCACCGTGCGCTGGCGGGCGGCCGGCTTCAACTCGGCAACCTCTGGCCAGATCCGCGATCATGTGCTGCCCAATCTATCGGCCGATCCGTGGACGCATATCGTGCTGGCGATCGGCACCAACGACACCAAGAATTTTCATTCGGTACCGCGCTTCAAGCGCGAGTTTGGCGGCCTGCTCTACGCGCTGCGCGCCAAATGGCCGGAGGCGCGCGTCGTATGGTCGCCGGTGCTGGAGTTCACCCGGGCGCCGGCAATGCCGCCGCTGCTCGGCAACATCCTCGAAATCCGCGCCGCCGAAATGAACCGGATGGGCGAGCGCCTTTGCCTCGAGCGCGGCGCCATACCGGCGCCCCGCCTGCCGATCACCGATGCCGATGCCGGCTTCGCATCGGATGGATTTCATGCTTCGGAAGCCGGCTACCGAGCCTGGGCGGAACATCTGGTCAGCCTGGTGGTCGCCAACGAACCGGGCGTCGCGTAGCGGGGCCGCCGGCACTACGTCCAGTGCCCGAGCACCGCCGTAATCGAAATCGCCGCCATCGCCAGCAGCGCCAGCTTCCAGAAATCGCTGCGCCGCTTCAGCCCGGGCCAGCCGAGCGGCTTGATGAGCTGGATGACCATCATGGCGATGATGACGAGCGCGAGAAGTTTCGACATGCCGCCTTTGATCAGCATCGCGGCTGGCTGTCAAAGCGGCTCCGCGATCGCCGTCTTTCCACTGCGGCAGGCTCTTTTTCGGCACTGCCTGATCAGGTCGGTGGACAAATCGGGATGCCGGTCACGAGAGCTGCACCCTCCTGACAGACTGCTGTCAGCAGGGGTGTGCGATAGTGCCTGCATCGAAAGAGAGGAGACCAGCAATGAACGGTTTTACCATTCTGCGTAGCGTGCAGCATTATGTCGGCAAGATCCGGACGATGCGCAATGAGATCCGCACCCAGCGGTTCATGAATACCCTGCCGGCGGACATCCGCAAGGATATTGGTTGGCCGGACATGTATGGCGACCGCCGCAATGGCGGCAATTGAGGCAAGCTTTCTGCGTGGCGTTTGGATGCGACCTGGCGACGAGCTGAAATGGACATGCTGAAGCCTCCTGACAGTATGGTGTCAGGAGGCTCGTGCCATAGTGCGATGGCCGCCGGAGCCGGATGGCCGAGAGGACGATCGATGAAAAGCTGGAACGACAGGCTGAACACGCCTGGCATCAACGGCAAAAAACCGTCGCCGCGCACCATCGGTGACGTCGTCGAAGGCCAGCCAATGCTGGTTCCTACAGCTCGCCAGGTCGATGCATTCATCCGCTCCATCCCCGAAGGCATGGACATGGATATCCGCGCTTTGCGCACCGCTCTCGGCATCGAGCACGGTGCCGAGGTGACATGTCCGGTCACCATCGGCTATCATCTGCGCACCGTCGCCGAGGCCGCCAACGAGGATCTTGAGCGTGGCATGGCGCTGAGCGACATTGCGCCGTTCTGGCGGATGCTCGATGCAAGCACGCCGACAACGAGGAAACTGTCCTTCGGCGCGGCATTCGTCGCCGCGCAGCGCAAGCGCGAAGGGCTGGAACGATAGACGCCGAGGGACCATACGATGCGCCGCGCCGACAGGCTCTTCCAGATCGTGCAGCATCTGCGTGGTGGCCGTCTGGTCACTGCCCAGAAGCTGGGCACGTGGCTCGAGGTTTCCGAGCGGACGATCTATCGCGACATCGCCGACCTGCAGTCGACCGGTGTGCCGATCGACGGCGAGGCCGGTGTCGGCTACATGATGAGGGAGGGTTTCGACCTTCCGCCGTTGATGTTCACGCGTGACGAGATCGTCGCGCTGGTCGCCGGCGCCCGCATGGTGCGCGCCTTTGGCGGCGCGGCCATGGCGCGAGCCGCCGACGAGGCGCTGGTCAAGATAGGCGCCGTGTTGCCCGACGCCGAAAAGGACCGCATCGCCCGTACCGAGATCCACACGCCGATGTGGGTGGTAAGCGATGCCGCCCGCGAAGCCATCGACCTGATCGAGCGCTCCATCGAGAAACGCCAGGTGCTGACCATCGACTATTCGGATGAGGCCGGCCGCAGCACAGCGCGCGATATCCGCCCGCTCGGCCTGTGGTTCTGGGGCAAGGTGTGGACCTTGGTCGCCTGGTGCGAGATGCGCGGCGATTTCCGCGCCTTCCGCATCGACCGCATCGCTTCGGTGGTGATCGCCGGCCGCACCTTCAAGCCGGAGCGCGGCAAACAGCTCGCCGATTTCTATCGCGCGGTGGAGCGCAGCGAGGATTATGGCATGGCGCCGGACCGGGCAGCGCGAAGCTGACACGGAAGATCGCAAAAAAGCCCGCTTGAAAGCGGGCTTTTTGTTTTGGATGCGAGACCTCTATTCCTCTTCGTCCGTATCCTTGTCCTTCGACTTCAGCGCCGAAAGCTTGGCGAAGACGGCGTTGGCGTCGAGTTCGCGGTCCTCGTCCTTTGGTTTTTCCGGCGCCGGCACCAGCCGTTCGGTCAAGGCGGCCGGCAGCAGCGTATCGCCGACCGGCTGCGCCTGCTCGCGGCCGCGCGAAGCACGGTTGATTTCCATGTCGAGGTCGATCTGCGACGTCAGGCCGAGCGTCACCGGATCCATCGGCTGGAGATTGGCCGAGTTCCAGTGCTTTCTGTCGCGGATCTGGTCGATCGTCGACTTCGTCGTGCCGACAAGGCGGGCAATCTGCGCATCCTTGAGCTCGGGATGATTGCGCACCAGCCAGAGGATGGCGTTGGGCCGGTCCTGGCGCTTCGACAGCGGCGTGTAGCGCGGACCCTTGCGCTTGGATTCCGGCACCCGCACCTTGGGATCGGAGAGCTTCAACCGGTGGTTCGGGTCCTTCTCGGCGCGCGCGATCTCGTCGCGAGTGAGCTGGCCGGTCATGATCGGGTCCATGCCCTTGATGCCTTGCGCCGACTCGCCGTCGGCGATCGCCTTGACCTCAAGCGGATGCAGTCCGCAGAACTGCGCGATCTGCTCGAAAGAAAGCGCTGTGTTGTCAACCAGCCAGACGGCGGTCGCCTTTGGCATCAGCAGCGTATTGGCCATTACAAAAATCCTTCTCGTTCGCCCGCGTTCCCGCGCGGGCGGTGGTTTAGAGCCACCAAAATGGGAAAATCGCGGTCTATATAACCGCTCGCTCGCCGTTTCGCAATGTTTTTGGAAGGCGCGTCAAGCACGGCATGGCAGCGCGACCAGCAGACCGCGAAGGGTCGGCACATGACGCCATGCAATCGAAGCTTCAAAAAGACAAAGCCCGCCAGACCAAGGTCGGGCGGGCTCGGAACCGGCGACGGAAATCCGTCTGCTACGGCTCTGGCTTCTAAGACGTGATCCCGAACCGCGGCTCGGCGTTGCGGAAAAGCAGCGCCCGGTCTTCGGGTGGGATCGTGCTCGAGATCAAAGCCCCTGGCGGGCGATTCTCTCGATGTCGCCGCGGGTGATGCCGAGGTCGTTGAGCTGACGAGCATTCAGCCGGTTCAGTTCGCGCACGGTTTCGTTGTACATGCGCCAGTTACGGAAAGCGCGGATCGGGTTCATGGTAGTCCTCCATTTCGTTGGATCATTCGTTTCGATGACGCGTAAATAGGCATCGCTGCTCAGGAATTGAACAGACGCTTTTGCATGGCCGCAATGCAATTGTTGCATTGCAGCATTAAGCTTTCATTCAGCTTGTTGGGGCGTGCGTCTCGGACGATACGTTCCTAGCCGACGTCGAGCACGATCTTGCCGATATGTTCGCCGTCTTCCATCCGCTCATGCGCCCGCCAGGCCTCCTTGAGCGGGAAGATCATATCCATGACGGGCGCCACCTTGCGGCTGCCGAGCAACGGCCACACCTGCGCCTCGAGTGCTGCGGCGATTGCCGCCTTGAATTCGACCGTGCGCGGCCTGAGCGTCGAGCCGGTGTGGACGAGCCGCTTGACCATGAGTTTCGAGAAATCGGCGCTGGCAACCGCCCCGCCCTGCGTGGCGATCTGAACGATGCGGCCTTCCAGCGCCGCAGCCTCGTAGTTGCGCGCCACATAGTCGCCGCCGACCATGTCGAGGATCACGTTGGCGCCGCGGCCCTCGGTCGCCTCCTTGACCGCCGCGACGAAATCCTCCTCGCGATAATTGATCGCCCGGTCGGCGCCGAGCTTCAGGCAGGCTTCGCATTTCTCCTTGCTGCCGGCGGTGGTGATGACATAGGCGCCGAAAGCGGCAGCAAGCTGGATCGCCGTGGTGCCGATACCCGACGAGCCGCCATGCACGAGCAGCGTCTCGCCGCTCTTCAGGCTGCCGCGCTCGAAGACATTGTGCCAAACAGTGAAGTAGTTTTCCGGGAGCGCCGCCGCTTCGGTGTAGGTAAAGCCGGCGGGCAGCGGCAGCACGCTGCCGGCGTGCACTCTGACATATTCGGCATAGCCGCCGCCCGCCGTCAGCGCACAGACCCGGTCGCCGACGCGCCAGCGCGATATCTCGTCACCAAGGGCAGCGACTTCGCCTGCCGCTTCCAGGCCCGGCAGATCCGATGCTCCCGGCGGTGGCGGATAGGCGCCCTTGCGCTGCTGCACGTCCGGCCGGTTGACGCCGGCGGCCCGCACCCGGATCAGGATCTCGCCGGGACCGGGAACCGGTACGTCGCGGGTTTCCGGTTTCAGCACCCGCGGCCCGCCCGGTTCCGATATGGCGATCGCCATCATCTTTGCCGGAATTTTCTGTGCGTTCGCCATGAATTTTCCCGTCGTGCTTCGCCGGTTTCTCGTGCCAGCTCTTACCGGCCATTTGCATCCATACCCTTGCCCTATGTATGCTCATTGGCAAATCAGGCAAATGGGCAATCACGGAGGAGCGACGATGGCGATCTTCGACGACGAACCCAAGAAGAAAGCGCGCCCGCACGAGATCGGGCAGGATCTGTCGCTGCTTTCCGTCGATGAATTGTCCGAGCGGATCGGCATCCTGCGCGACGAGATTGCCCGGCTGGAAGCCGAGCTCAAGACCAAGGGCTCCACCAAGTCGGCGGCAGAGGCGCTGTTTCGCCGCGGATAGTACTGCGGGTAATTCCAAAAGCTCGGGCACGCCGCCGAAAAGCCCGAATGCCGCTGTCTCCAGACTTGTGCCCCAACCCCCCAGCCGGATTGAAAAATGTTCGCAAGCTACAGACCGATCCTCTCGCTGCTGCGCGGCACCGCGTTCCTGTTGGCGGCATCTGGGCTGCATGGGCTGCTGTTGCCGCTGCGCGGTCAGGTGGAGGGCTTCTCGACGGCATCGCTCGGCCTGATGGGCACGGCTTGGGCTGGCGGCTTCGTCACCGGCTGCTTCTTTGCGCCACGCATCGTGCGCCGCGCCGGTCATGTCAGGGCTTTCGGTGCCTTTGCCGCATCGGGAGCGATCGTCGCATTGCTCACCGGCCTGATCATCGACGAATATACCTGGATCCTGCTGCGCGCCTTCACCGGCTTCACCATGGCCGGCGCCTTCATGGTCATCGAAAGCTGGCTGAACGAGAAGGCCACCAACGAAAACCGCGGCACCGTCTTCGGCCTCTACATGATGGTCACCTATGCCTCGATCATGGGCGGTCAGATGATCGTTGCCGGCGGCGATGTGAAATCGGCGTCGCTGTTCATGATCACCGGCATTCTGTTCTGCCTGTCGCTGATCCCGACGGCGGTCTCGACGGCGTCGCACCCCAAGCCGCTGCAGGACGTGTCGCTCGACGTCAAAGGGCTCTACATCAATTCGCCGGTCTCGGCGATCGCCTGCGTGCTGATCGGCATCGCCAACGGCGCCTGGGGTACACTTGGTGCCGTCTATGGCGCTCGCATCGGCATCTCGACAGCCGAGATCGCGCTGATGATGAGCCTCGTGGTCATTGCCGGCGCCGCCATGCAGCTTCCGGCCGGACGGCTCTCCGACACAACGGACCGTCGTTTCGTGCTGGCGGGTGCGGCTTTCGGCGCTGCGCTGTTTGCCATCGCCATCTTCCTGTTCGAACCGCGCTCCGGCGTCTTCGTCATCGTCTGCACCGCCGCCTACGGCGCCTTTGCCTACACGCTCTATTCGATCGCGGTGGCGCATGCCAACGACCATGCCCGATCGGAGGACTTCGTCAAAGTGTCGGGCGGCCTGCTGCTGCTTTATGGCTTCGGCACGATGATCGGTCCGCTGGTGGCCGCCGGCCTGATGGGCTGGATGCGCCCCGAGGGGCTGTTCCTGGCTACTGCGCTCGCGCATCTCAGCCTGGCCGGCTATACGCTGCTGCGGATCAGCCGTCGTGCGCCGGTGCCGATCGAAGGCCGCGATGCCTTCAAGACCCAGCCGGCCGATCGCTCGGTGACGCCGGAAGCGTTGCGGCTCGACCCGCGCAGAAAAGCTGAAACCGACAGTTGAGATTCGAGGCGCTTTGTCCCACAAATAAGGCATGATGCTTTCCGACGCCTTCATGGCGATTGCCGATCCCAACCGGCGCCATCTCTTGGAAGAGCTCCGGCGCGGACCGAAGACCGTCAACGAATTGGCATCCGGCTTGCCGGTGTCCCGCCCGGCCGTTTCGCAGCACCTGAAGGTGCTGCTTGATGCCGGGCTGGTCAACGCCAAGCCGGAAGGCACAAGGCGCGTCTATACGGTCAGCAATGCCGGCTTCCTGAAGCTCAACATCTGGCTCGACCAGTTCTGGGACGCGGAGCAGCTCGGCTCACCCGGAAGCTGAGGGGCGTCATCAGCGCGTCGGCAACTGTGCAGCTTCGGGCCTAGAGCAATTCCCGGAAAAGTGTGAAACGGTTTTCCGTCCGGAATTGCGCAAAAACAAAGAGATAGAGCGTTCGGCGTTTCCGTGAAACGATGGACTACTCTAGCCATTGTTGTAGGGGAAGAGCTTGAAATAAGGCTGCGCTTCCTCGATCACACGGGCAACCGAGGGGCGTTGCAGCAACCGGTCGTGATAGCGCCTAACCGCAGGATATTCGTCTCCGAACGGCTCGACCTTGTTGGCGTAGAACAGCGCGGGGGCGGCAGCGCAGTCGGCCATGGTGAAGCTCGCACCCACCGCCCATGTCCTCGACGGCATGTCCCGTTCGATGATGGCGTAGGAGCTGCGCAGCTGGGCGCGGGCCTGCTCGACGCCGAACGGATCGGTCTTGCCCTCCGGCCGCAGCCGGTCGCCGACGATCTTCTGCATCGGTTCCTGGACGTAGAAGTCATAGAAGCGGTCGGCGAGCCGGGCCTGGCGAGCGAGATCGAGATCGGCGGGGATCAGTTCGACCGGCCCAGGATAATACGCGTTGAGATATTCGATGACGATCGTCGATTCCGGTACGGTCCGGTCCAGCGCTTCATCACGCAGTACCGGCATCTTGCCGAGCGGCCACAATTTCAGGAACGCCGCGCGCGACTGTTCATTGCCGAGATCGACAACGACTGATGTGAATGGCGTGCCGTTCTCATAGAGCGCGATCAGCGGCTTCCAGCAGAAGGAGGCCAGTGGATGAAGATGCATAGTAAGGGACATTGTTTGTCGTTCCTTAGGGGGTTCGTCTCGCGGAAATTCGGTGTCGGGGTCACGCTCGGCCCTATTTGGCCTGGCTGTGGGTGACGATGGCATCGATGATCGCGGCCCAGTCGTCGGGATGCAGCTCGTGGCCGCCGCCCTCGATCCGGAGCAGCCTTGCACCGGCGACCGCGTCGGCAAGAGCGGCGCCATGCTCGACTGGAAAGATGGGATCGTCGGTGCCGTGGATAACGAGGAGCGGGGTTTTCATGTCGCGCAGCCGACCCGTCCAGTCTTCGCCGCTCCCATCTTCGCCACTCTTGAGCATGAAATGATTGGTCGCACTTAGAAAACCGCCGGACCGGTCATAATCCTGTTCGACGAAAGCCCGCGTTCGCTGCTCGTCGAAAGAGTGCGCGGCACCGGTGAGCGCATGCGCGTCCTTGACGATGAAATCGACCACTTGGCCCCGGTCCGCCCAGTCGACCTTGGCGCCTTCGGCCGAATGTTTCCTATAGGCCTCGGTGGTTCCGGGCAGATGCGATGTGTCGATGCCCAGGGGCGAGCTGCTGATCACCGTCAGCGAAGTGACACGCGACGGATATTTCAACGCAACGAGCTGCGCGATCATGCCGCCCATCGACATGCCGACCACATGCGCCGTTCGGATTCCGTGGTCGTCAAGGACGTGGATGGCATCGTCCACCATGTCGTCGAATGTATAAGGCGGCTCGCCCGGCGCGTATTTGGTCGAACGGCCGGTATCGCGATTGTCATAGCGGATCACGAAGCGACCCTCGCCGGCCAGCTTCCGGCAAAACGCTTCCGGCCACCAGAGCATGGAAGCCATGGCGCCCATGATCAACAATACCGCCGGATGGGCCGGATCGCCGAAGGTCTGGGATACGATTTCGGGGTGTTCGGCGTTTCTCATGGCCTTCCTCCTTGGGCTTCCAATCCGATTGCAATTTGCAATCAGTTGCACGATATTAAAACCGATACGATAATGCAACCGGTTTTTGGAGATTCGCATGAACATCGATCGTCGGTCCGGATGCCCCATCAACCTGTCGCTCGAAGTGTTCGGCGACCGGTGGAGCCTGATCATCCTTCGCGACATCATCTTCGGCGGCAGACGCCACTTTCGCGAACTGCTCAACGGCTCGATGGAGGGCATCGCCTCCAACATCCTCGCCGACCGGCTGAAGCGGCTGATGGGGCTCGGCATGCTGACCAAGGCGGATGATCCCTCCCACAAGCAGAAGGCGATCTACAGTCTGACCGAAATGGCGATCACGCTGGTGCCGATCCTGGCGCATCTCGGCGCCTGGGGCCGCGTCTGGCTGCCGGTCAGCGAAGAGCTCTCTATCCGTGCCGAACTTCTGGAAAAGGGCGGCCCGCCGATGTGGGATAAGTTCATGAACGAATTGCGCCACGAGCATCTGGGTGCGTCTCCTGCCCCATTCGAGCCCACCGTCCGCGCGACTTTGCAGGCCGGATACGATGCGGTGATCGCCCGCAACGCGCGGGGCATCGGCTGCGATCCGGTGCGATGACCAACTTATTTTCCCAATTGCGGGCTGGCTCTGCTATCAAGGGACTGAAGATAATTCACGGGATTGGATAACGCTCTTGGTCGAGAACTCTAAGGACACTGCCCGTGCGCGGGCCGATTTGCGTTTCAAGAAACAGGAAGAGGCAGCCACGGTTCGCCAGAAGGCGATGGCGGAATATGTCGCCGAGAGCGACGCTCGCCAGGCCAAGACCAACAAGCTGCGGGCGCTGCGCCTCGCCAAGGAAGCGGAAGACCTGGCCAATGCGCCTCCGGCCCCGGTGAAGAAGCCTCGCGCCAAGAAAAAATAAGCCGGCGCGCCCAGACGCATACTTCATTTCGCACGCCAAACAGTTCACTGGGATCTTTCTGCCGGTTGATAACTGGCGCGTTTAGGAGACCGCCATGACCGCACTGACGCTCGACAAAGCCCTTGAAATCATCGCCGCCGCCTTTGCCAAGGGTGCCGAGCTCAAGCTCAGGCCGCTTGGCGTCTCGGTGCTCGACGCCGGCGCCCATCTGGTCGCGTTCCAGCGTCAGGACGGCGCCTCGTTCCTGCGTCCGCAAATGTCGGCCGGCAAGGCCTATGGCGCGCTCGCTATCGGCATGGGCTCGCGCCGGGTCGAAGCTTTCGCCAAGGAGCGCCCGCATCTGATCGCCGGCATCTCCGACGTGTCGGGCGGGCGCGTCCTGCCGGTCGTCGGCGGCGTGCTGATCCGCGACGAGGCCGGCACGATCATCGGCGCCGTCGGCATTTCTGGCGACACGTCCGACAATGACGAAACGGCAGCCATCGCCGGCATCGAGGCGGCTGGCTTTAGCGCCGACCCGGGCTGAGCCGGGATCATTAATTCATGTTGATGTCGCGGCTGGCCGACCGCATCGACACCGAAAAGCCGGCCAGCACGTCGATCAGCGCTATGACCATCAGTGTGAAGAAAACGGAATGGGCGGCGCCCTTCACCAGCAGGAACTCAACCAGATAGGCCACAAAGACGAAGGTCGACAAAAGGTGGTCCATGATCGAGGCATTTGTCGTGCGCGTCGATTTCACCACTTCGACGAACAAGAAGATCAGTGCAATCAGCACGATGAGATCGCCGAGGGTCATCGAGAACACCCCACCCGACATCATCCGGACCGAAAACATTTCGGTCGCCCACGGATCGTCGCCGCTGCCGAATATTCCCAGAAGCCCGAGATTGTAGAGGATGAAAGGCACGATCAGCAGCGGGATGGCACCGAACATGTGGCGGCTCCGGTTGGACTGATCTTTGTAGAGTGCGCCCGGCGTTCGCCGTCAAGAATTTTCGTGTGGCCAGCAAACACGGACAAAGACGGCGTGAAACAACAATGCCAGGCCCGGCTGATACGATCAGTTGTCGCAAACGCAAAAAGACCGGCCAATGGCCGGTCGTTTCGCAACCCATAAACCGTCGAGAGCTCTCTCAGCTTTCCTTCGGCTCCAGAACCTGGCGACCGCGATACATGCCGGTCTTCAGGTCGATATGGTGCGGACGGCGCATCTCGCCGGAGTTCTTGTCCTCGACATAGGTCGGGGCCTTCAGTGCGTCGGCAGAACGGCGCATGCCGCGCTTCGACGGAGAGGTTTTTCGTTTCGGAACGGCCATGGATATGCTCCACTACATGGTCAAAACGCCCCGGCGGCCCTCGTGAAAGGGCCACATCAGGGGCCGGAATCTGAGAAAGTCGGCTGCCTATACACGCCCGATGGCGTTTTGGCCAGCGTCGCCGTGTTTTTTTTTGACACTATCGCAGGCAACCGACATAGGCGCCGGCGCGGCCTGCGCGCCGTTCGATCAACGCGGCAAGCCGCCTCAGTCCCGGCCCGGGCTTCGCCGGATTGCGCATGATCGGGTTCGGCAAGGTGACGGCAAGCAGCGCTGCCTGCCGGCGCGACAGCTGTTTTGCCGAGACGCCGAAATGATGCTGGGCGGCGGCCTCGATGCCGTAGATGCCCGGTCCCCATTCGGCGATGTTGAGGTAGATCTCCATGATCCGCCGTTTCGACAGCACCGCATCGAAATAGACGGCCAGCGGCAGTTCGACGACCTTACGGACCGAGCCCAACGGCCGCGACCATAGATAAAGGTTCTTTACCGTCTGCATGGTGATGGTCGAGGCGCCACGCGTCATCTCGCCGGCGAGCGCATCGTCGACGACGCCGCGCAACTCGCCCAGATCGACGCCGCGATGGAAACAGAACTGCCCATCCTCCGACATGATGACCGAATATGCCAGCACCGGCGCGACATCGTCGATGGAAACCCAGCGCCGATCGTAGCCGGAAAACGTCGCCAGGTCCTTCAGCATCAATGTCGACACGGGATGCACGAATGACGGCAGGTATAGGAAGGTCAGCACCACCGGCACCAGCGCCAGCACGACGGCGACGGCGATGCCGCGCCGGACCCAGCGTTGAAGACCGATGCGGCTGCCGCGTCTCGGTCTCGCCATGTCCAACCCTTCGGTTTCGTGATCGACGATCGGTTCCGCCAAGCCACCCAGTCCGCGCTACTCCCTGCCCCCCGGCATAATGGCGCTTGGCTTCTTGCGCAACGTCTGAGTGTCGGCTACCGCTCCCGACCATGACGAAAGACGACCAAATGGCGTTCGAAGCTGCACTTATTGCCCGGGCAGTTCCGCTCGAGGCGCTGCTGAGGCGGTTGCTCGACGGACGGACGCTTTCAGGCGAGGTCGCGCGGCCCGAACGCCTGATGGCGGCCATGCGACATGGCGTGCTGAACGGCGGCAAACGACTGCGTCCCTTCCTGGTCATGGAAAGTGCTGCACTGTTTTCAGCCGACGGCGAGGCAGCGCTGCGCGTCGCGGCGGCGCTCGAATGCGTGCACTGCTATTCGCTCATCCATGACGATCTGCCGGCCATGGACGACGACGATTTGCGCCGCGGCCAGCCGACCGTACACAGGGCTTTCGATGAGGCGACTGCCATTCTTGCGGGCGACGCCTTGCTGACGCTTGCCTTCGACATCCTTGCCGACGAGGCGACAATGCTGCCGGCCGAGCGCAGGGCAGCGCTGGTGCTGGCACTGGCCCGCGCCGCCGGGGCGGGAAGCATGGTCGGCGGCCAGATGCTCGATCTCGAGGCCGAACAAGGCCGGCCGGACGAGGCCGGCATCATCCGGCTTCAGGCGATGAAAACCGGTGCGCTGATCCGCTTTGCCTGCGAAGCGGGAGCCATCCTTGCCGGCGCGCCGTCGGGCGACCGCGAAAGGCTGGCCGAATTTGGTTCGGCGATCGGGCTTGCTTTTCAACTTGCCGACGATCTGCTCGACCTGACCGCCGACGCGCATCAGATGGGCAAGGCGACCGGCAAGGATGCCGCGGCCGGCAAGGCGACGCTGGTCGCGCTGCACGGACCGGGCTGGGCGCGGGACCAGCTCCATGGCCTCGTCGACCAGGCTCATGCGCTGCTCGAGCCTTTTGGCGAACAAGCCGCGCTTCTGAAACAAGCGGCGGAGTTCGTCGCGGCCCGCAACAATTAAAGCGCCCCTATGGCGCGCCGGAGAATTGGCGACTGATAGGCCGGATGCCCTCGCAGCCGACCGATCGGGATCCTTTCCGGCGATGTCGGACCACATGGGCCCGCCACGCCAGTTGCCGAGCCATTCTTCAGCCTCGCGGCAGGGTTCCGCGGCTCGGGTGGACAGCGGTCAGCCTTCGCCAGCTGTCTTTTCCACCACGGGCTGCGGGACCGGTTCCATCTCGGCCGCCGCCTCGACAGCCTGCGCTTCAGCCGGCTTACGCCGGTTGCGGATGAACGCGGCGATGCGGTCGCGGATTTCACCGGCGCTGAGGAATACCGGAACGCGCGCCACCGGCGCGGTCGGCTCAAAGGACAGGCCAAGGCCGGTGATCCTGCCCTTGTCGTCGACGTCGCGGACGATCAGCTCGATCGGACCGAGCAGCACGCGGTCAGCGTATTCGGCGTGGCCGCCGAGCCGCGTAGTGACCAGGTCGCCAATGCTGAGCTTGCGTTCCGCTTCGGTCAGGCCCGGCGCATAGGCGGTCTCCAGTTCCTCGGCGGAGCGTGACGGATCGACGGCGAAGGCGCCGAAGAAGTCCGCATCCTCGGGATCGACCACGGCACGGCTGGCGAACAGTTTGTCGAGCAGGCGCGGATAGCGGTCTGGCACGAAGATGTAGACATGGTCGCCGGCCGCCAGCCGGCCCATGTCCTGGAAGCGCATCGAGCGTCCGTCGCGCAACACAAGCGACGGCCGCGCCCAGCGCGGAATGCGTTCGCCGCGCGCCACCGGGCTGCCGGGTGCCACGCGGTAGGCGAGAAGCTCATGATGGGCGGAGCCCGGCAGCTCCAATTCGACCTTGTCGAGCGGTCCCAGGCGGGCCGGCACGATAAGGCCGAGGCGGCGCGCCAGCGGGCCGACGGTCCATCCCTGGATGATCAGCGAGACCAGCACGATGATGAAGGCGGTGTTGAAGATGAGGCGGCCGTTCTCAAGGCCGCCGAGCAGCGGCGTGATGGCAAGCAGGATCGACACGGCGCCACGCAGGCCGACCCATGAGACGAAGGCGACTTCCGGGCGTGGCAGCCGAAATGGCACCAGGCACAGCCAGACCGCGATTGGCCGTGCCACAAATATCAGGAACAGGCCGAGCAGCACTGCCGGCACCAGGATCGCCGGAAATTGCGAAGGCGTCGCGAACAGGCCGAGGATCAGGAACATGATGATCTGCGCCAGCCACGACATGCCGTCCTGGAAGCGCTTGAGGATGGTGACGGCCCGGATATCGGAATTGCCGGCAATCAGGCCTGCGAGATAGACCGCCAGGAAGCCGGAGCCGCCGACGGCGCCGGCGGCAGCGAACACCATCAGCGACAGCGTCAGCACGAAGATCGGCAGCAGGCCGTGATCGAGATTGAGGCGATCGACAAGGCGCACGATGGCCATGCCGCCGAGAATGCCGATGACCGCGCCGAGCCCCATGTTGACAAGGAAGCCGACGGCAAGATCGGTGACCAGCACCTTGGCCTCGGGGTGGGTGTTGGCGGCGATGACCTCGACCAGCGTGATGGTCAGGAAGATGGCGATCGGGTCATTGGTGCCGGATTCCACCTCGAGCGTCGACCGCACGCGCTCGCGCAAATTGATCTCGCCGGCGCGCAGCAGGAAGAACACCGCCGCGGCGTCGGTCGAGGCGACGGCGGCACCGAGCAGGAAGGATTCCAGCCAGGTCAGGTCGAGCAGATAATAGGCGGCGGCGCCGAACAGGCCGGTGGTCAAAAGGACACCGAAGGTCGCCAGCGACAGCGCCGGCCCGGCCGCCTGCCGCAAGGCGTTGAGCGGCGTGCCGAAGCCGGAATCGAAAAGGATGACCGCCAGCGCCAATGAGCCGGCAAAATAAGCAACTCGAGCATTGTCGAAATGGATGCCGAGACCGTCGGTTCCGGTGGCGAGGCCGATGCAGAGAAACAGCAGCAGGAGAGGGGCGCCGAAACGGAAGGCGATCAGGCTCGAAAACGCGGCGGCAACGACAAGAGCTGCGCCAACGAGCGTCACCAGATAGATACCATGCTCCATTCGTTGGTCGCCCCTAGTCGATATGCTCCGGCATCACGGGAGAGTGGGGCGAAGACATGGCCGCTGCAAGGCAGCAGCGTGGCTTTTTGCCCCACGCTGCCGATCGTCGAAAGTTTTGGCATCCCCGAGCGGCGGAGCGTGCCTCGGCGGTTGGTGCTGCAACGAAAAACGCCCGGACTGAGCCGGGCGTCTTCCAGGTCGAGAAGATGGTTCTGCGATCAGGCGATGGTCTTGCCGAAGGCGACGGCGGTATCGCCCATGCGGTTGGAGAAGCCCCACTCATTGTCGTACCACGACAGCACCGAAACGAAGTTGCCGTCCATGACCTTGGTCTGGTCGAGCGCCACGATCGAGGAATGCGGATCGTGGTTGAAGTCGATCGAAACATTGGGGTGACGGGTAATGGCGAGGATGCCCTTCAGCTTGCCGTTCGAGGCAGTGATCACCGCGTCGTTGATTTCCTGGACGGTGGTCGGCCGCTTGGCGATGAACTTGAAATCGACGAGCGAGACGTTCGGGGTCGGCACGCGGATGGAGATGCCGTCGAGCTTGCCCTTGAGCTCGGGCAGTACCAGGCCGATGGCCTTGGCAGCACCGGTCGAGGTCGGAATCTGCGACAGCGCGGCGGCGCGGGCGCGGTAGAGGTCCTTGTGCATGGTGTCCAGCGTCGGCTGGTCGCCGGTGTAGGAATGGATCGTCGTCATCATGCCCTTCTCGATGCCGACCGCCTCATTCAGCACGGCCGCCAGCGGCGCCAGGCAGTTGGTGGTGCAGGAGGCGTTCGAGATGACGATGTGGTCCTTGGTCAGCTTGTCGTGGTTGATGCCATAGACGACGGTGAGATCGGCGCCCTCTGCCGGAGCGGAGACGAGAACGCGCTTGGCACCGGCGGTCAGATGGGCGACGGCCTTGTCGCGGGCGGTGAAGATACCGGTGCATTCGAGCGCGATGTCGATGCCGAGCTCCTTCCACGGCAGTTGCGTCGGATCCTTGATCGCGGTGACTTTGAATTTTTCCTTGCCGACGATGATCTGGTCGCCGTCAACCGTCACCTCGTGCGGAAAGCGGCCATGCACGCTGTCGAAGCGCAGCAGATGCGCGTTGGTCTCGACCGGGCCGAGATCGTTGACCGCGACGACGTCGATATCCTTGCGGCCGGATTCA
Source organism: Mesorhizobium sp. M1328 (assembly GCF_040318075.1). Classification (NCBI taxonomy): domain Bacteria; kingdom Pseudomonadati; phylum Pseudomonadota; class Alphaproteobacteria; order Hyphomicrobiales; family Phyllobacteriaceae; genus Mesorhizobium; species Mesorhizobium sp. M1328. Next base: position 115,651 of record NZ_JAMYLO010000013.1, read on the forward strand.
TGGATGGCGCGCAGGATGTTGCGGCCGATGCGGCCGAATCCGTTGATGGCAACTCTGACGGTCATTGTTCTCTCCCTGGGAGTTGGAGGCCGAAGATCAAGTCCGCAGCTTCATAACGGCGGACGGGCAAAGAATCCAGCCGCCGAGGCTTGGATTTAAATCGATTAGTGCCCCGCCGCCCGGCAAAACCGCTATGCCAGCCTTTGCCGGGCGGGGCTCACTTTCATTTGCCGTGCAGACGGGCTTCCGCCGCCTTCACCGTTGCTTCGGCCGTGATGCCGAAATGCGGGTAGAGCTGTTCGATGGTGCCGGAGGCACCGAAGCCGGTCATGCCGACAAAGATGCCGTCGGTTCCGATGAAGTGATCCCAGCCCTGACGGATGCCGGCTTCGATGGCAATCTTGAGCGGCGCATTGCCGATCGTCCTGCTGCGATAGTCGGCGCTCTGCTTGTCGAACAATTCGAAGCACGGCACCGAGACGACGCGGGTCGCGTGGCCGTGCTTTTCCAAGGCCTCGCGGGCGGCCAGCGCGATCTCCACCTCGGAGCCCGAAGCGAAGATCGTCACAGCCGCCTCGCCACTGGCGGCGGCAAGTTCATAGGCACCGCGGCTGGAGAGGTTTTCCGCAACGAAGTCGTTGCGTACCGTCGGCAGGTTCTGCCGGGTCAGCGCCAATGTCGAAGGCGTCTTTTCCGATTCAATGGCCAACTGCCAGCATTCCGCGGTTTCCACCGCGTCAGCCGGGCGGAAGACATTGTGGTTTGGAATGGCGCGAAGTGCTGCCAGATGTTCGACTGGCTGATGGGTCGGGCCGTCTTCGCCAAGGCCGATGGAATCATGGGTCATGACGAAGATCGAGCGGATGCCCATCAGCGAAGCAAGCCGCATCGCCGGACGGGCATAATCGGAAAAGCACATGAAGGTGCCGCCATAGGCGATAATGCCGCCATGCAATGTCAGCCCGTTGAGCGCGGCCGCCATGCCGTGCTCGCGAACGCCGTAATGGACGTAGCGCTGGCCGTAATCGTCGGCAGTGATGTTCTTGGTCTGGCTGGTCTTGGTGTTGTTGGAGCCGGTCAAATCGGCCGAGCCGCCGATGGTTTCGGGCACGGCGCCGTTGATGACCTCCAGCGCCATTTCCGATGACTTACGGGTGGCGACCTTCGGCTGGTCGGCCGCGAGCTTCTTCTTGTAATCGCCAATGACAGCGTCGAAGTTGGCCGGCAACGTGCCGCTGATGCGACGTTCAAACTCTGCGCGCAATTGGGCGTCGGCCTTGGCAAGGCGGCTTTCCCAGTCGGTGCGCGCCTTGACGCCGGTCCGCCCGGCGGTACGCCATGCGTCAAGGATATCGGCCGGAACCTCGAACGGCGGATAATCCCAGCCGAAGAATTTTCTGGCGCCAGCGATTTCCTCGGCGCCGAGCGGCGAGCCATGCGCCTTGTTGGTGCCTGCCTTGGTCGGCGCGCCGAAGCCGATCGTCGTCTTGCAGGCGATCATCGTCGGCTTGTCGGAGTGGCGGGCCGCCTCGATGGCATAGGCGATCGCTTCCGGGTCCTGGCCGTCGATATGGCTGGCGTTCCAGCCGGACGCCTGGAAGCGGGCGACCTGATCGGTGTTGTCGGCCAGCGACACTGGGCCGTCGATCGAGATGTTGTTGTTGTCCCAGAAGACGATCAGCTTGTTCAGCTTCAGATGTCCGGCAAGCGCAATGGCTTCCTGGGATACGCCTTCCATCAGGCAGCCGTCACCGGCCAGCACATAGGTGTAGTGGTCGACGAGGTCGTTGCCGAAAGCGGCATTCATGATGCGCTCGCCGAGCGCGAAGCCGACCGAGTTGGCAAGGCCTTGGCCGAGTGGGCCGGTCGTCGTCTCGATGCCGGCGGCATGGCCGTATTCCGGGTGGCCCGCCGTCCTCGACCCCAATTGGCGGAACTGCTTGATCTGGTCGATGGTGATGTCTTCGTAGCCGGTCAGATAGAGCAGCGAGTAAAGCAGCATCGAGCCGTGGCCGGCCGACAGGATAAAGCGGTCGCGGTCCGGCCAATGCGGGTTCTTCGGATCGTATTTGAGAAAGCGGGTGAACAGCACCGTGGCGATGTCGGCGCAGCCCATGGGCAGCCCGGGGTGGCCGGAATTTGCCTTCTCGACGGCGTCCATGGCGAGAAAACGGATCGCATTGGCCATCCGGTCATGTTGTTCGCGCGAGGTCATGCTTCCTCCAAAATGGGGGTTTGGCCCTTGGGAGAGCCCTTGAAAAGGGTGCGCGACACATAGCAGGCGCGGCCTTTTAGTCAACAAATCGGTGTGCTTTTGCCGGTCTTGTGATGGCCATGCAGCACTTACATTAGTGTTAGCAGGGGACAGTCGCGACAGCTTTATTGACGGGCGGTTCACACGGCGCGTAATGTTTCAGGGATAACGCGTTCTGAACGTGGATGATTCGGTGATGGGCAGGGCGCAGGACGAAAGCCATGACCGGGGAAACGACCCTCAAGGAAGTCATTGCCAGGCTGGGTAAGGCCATCGAAGGGCTGGAAAACGCCGTCGCGGCCAAGCTCGAGCACGAGCGGGACTATTCGGAAGCCGAGGCCGAAGTGCAGCGGATGAACGCCGACCGCTCGCGGCTGGCGCAGGAGCTCGACAATTCCGAGGCCCGCGCCGAACGGCTGGAAGATGCCAACAAGGAAGTGTCGCGAAGGCTGGTTACAGCTATGGAAACCATCCGCGCGGTACTGGACAGGTAGGCCAATGGCACAAGTCACGGTTTCCATCGACGGCAAGCAGTATCGGATGGCCTGCGACGAGGGCCAGGAAGAGCATCTGATCGATCTTGCCGAGCGCTTCGACCGCTATGTCTCGCATCTGAAGGATTCTTTTGGCGAGATCGGCGACCAGCGGCTGACCGTGATGGCCGGCATCATGGTCATGGACGAGCTTTCAGAACTGCAAAAGCGGGTCAAGGGCATGGAAAGCGAAGTGCTGACGCTGCGCAAGACGCGCGACGATGCACTGACCAAGGCCGACAAGAACGATTCCGTGCTGACCGGGGCGCTTGGCGCGCTGGCCCAGCGCATGGAAGACCTGGCGACGACGCTGGCAGTGAACAAGGCCTGAGCCAGCGCAGCGAAGATTCCTGCTGCATTTGCCGAGAAGCAATGAAAATATTTCGCCGCCGGCCTTGATGCCGGCGCAACAGCCGTTTGAAGGATGACGCCGGAGTGGTAGAAAGGCAAAAGCAGCGCCGGTCAACGCCGGCTGCGATCTGCACTCACAAGGTAGGGACACGCCATGAGCCTTCGTATCAACGACATCGCACCGGACTTCACCGCTGAGACCACGCAAGGACCGATCAGCTTCCATGAATGGATCGGCGACGGCTGGGCGGTATTGTTCAGCCATCCGAAGAACTTTACGCCGGTTTGCACGACCGAACTCGGCACGATGGCCGGGCTCGAAGGCGAGTTCAGGAAGCGTAACGTCAAGATCATCGGCATCTCGGTCGATCCCGTCGAAAGCCACGGAAAATGGCAGAACGATATCAAGACCGCGACCGGTCATTCGGTGAACTACCCGCTGATCGGCGATAAGGATCTCAAGGTCGCCAAGCTCTACGAGATGCTGCCGGCGGGTGCCGGCGAGAGCTCGGAAGGCCGCACGCCCGCGGACAATGCCACGGTGCGTTCGGTCTACGTCATCGGGCCCGACAAGAAGATCAAGCTGGTTCTCACCTATCCGATGACGACCGGCCGCAACTTCGACGAAATCCTGCGCGCCATCGATTCCATGCAGCTGACCGCCAAGCACCAGGTGGCGACGCCGGCGAACTGGAAGCAGGGCGAGGACGTCATCATCACCGCTGCCGTCTCGAATGAGGATGCCATCAAGCGCTTCGGCGCCTATGAGACGATCCTGCCATATCTCAGGAAAACCAAGCAGCCTTCTGCCTGAGCAGGCAGAGGCGGCACAGAGAATTTTTGGTTTTCCTGGCCGTGTGAGCATGGGGTGCTTGACGATGCCTGGTTGACGGACAACCATGCCTTTAATTTGCCGTGGCAGAGAAAATCCTTCCTGCCGTGGTGAGGGGCGAAGGAGGCTGGGATTGGACGCATTATCGGCCAGGTCGCAGGTCACCGGCTTCTATGACAAGCCGAGCGGGTCCGTCCAGTATGTGGTCGCCGACATGGCGACCCGCAAATGCGCCATCATCGATCCGGTGCTCGACTTCGACGAAAGGTCCGGTGCAACGGCAACGAAAAACGCCGACGCCCTGCTCGACTTCGTCAGGGAAAGCGGGCTGGAGGTCGAGTGGATCCTCGACACGCATCCGCATGCCGATCATTTCTCCGCCGCCCATTATCTGAGGGGGAGAACCGGAGCGCCGACGGCAATCGGCGAAAAGGTCATCGACGTCCAGAAATTGTGGAAGGTGATCTACAACTGGCCGGAATTCCCCGCCGACGGTTCGCAATGGGACAGGCTGTTCGCCGACAGCGCAACTTTTTCGGTCGGCCGCCTTCCGGCAAGAGTGCTGTTTTCGCCGGGCCACACACTGGCCTCGATAACTTACGTCATCGGCGACGCCGCCTTCATCCACGACACGCTGTTCATGCCGGACAGCGGCACCGCAAGGACAGACTTTCCCGGCGGCAGCGCCGAGCGGCTCTGGCACTCGATCCAGGATATTCTGGCACTGCCGGACGAGACACGTCTGTTCGTCGGTCACGACTACCAGCCGGGTGACCGCGAAGCGCGCTGGGAAAGCACGGTCGCGGAGCAGAAAGCCGGCAACATCCATGTTGCCGGCTGCAAGACGGAAGCCGACTTCGTCGCGCTCCGCCAAGCCCGCGACAGGACGTTGCCGATGCCGCGGCTGATTCTGCACGCGCTGCAGGTCAATATGAATGGCGGACGCCTGCCGGAACCGGAATCCAACGGGCGGCGCTATCTGAAATTTCCGCTCGATTGCCTGTGAGGAGATGGGTCGCTGGCACTACAATGCCATTCAAACTCGGCGCCGCCCTCATCGTTCCGAGATGGTCATCCAAGTTATTGATCCTGATTCGATTTTTGCGATGTGTGCCTCCGATAGGTAACTTACGAGGATAAGGTGCGGCAGCCGAATGAGGAGCGGCGCGGATGCCAGCCAGTCCTGCGTCAGGGTTTTGTTCGGCGGGCCAAATGTTCATACGTGATTTGCCAAGGATCGCTCTCGGAAGATCTCTCCTCGCCGATCCAATGGAAGCTGTTGGCAGCGATCTCAGTGAAACGCCATCGAGTTTTCAGACCGCGCGAGTCATTGCCGAGCTGGACAATGTCCTTACCCTCGGCCCGGCCGATCTGGCGCGAGTGATCCCGGTTGAGCGGGTCGTTCCATATGATGTGCCAGCCATCGATCCCAGGGTCGAAGATGCGCAAGGTCGTGCCATACATCGTCGACGGCGCAGGGCGCTTGGGCCTGATCCAAACGTCCTGAATCGCGCGGCCTTCGAGCACCCAGCCAAAATGGCATTCGCTATCCCATTTTTGGATTGTGCCGTCGTCGAGGTAGTGGACCGAGTCCATTTCCCAGCTTCCAATTAGCCATCCATACAGGGCCATGTCTTTCGCTCGGTCGGCTGGCGGACCTTCGGATACGAGAGCGGTCAGAAACGCAGAAATCGTCATCGTCATACTGCCTTTCGTTTTCAATAGACGAGCTCAACTGCCCGGCGCAGCCCCGGCGGACCGTTGTCGCACCCGCCTGCCGCAAGCGCCGGGTTGTGGAATGCCGCGGTCGGCGCCGGAACATTGTCGCCACAGCTTGCAGCGTTGCGGTTTCCAGGGCTTGGGGAAAATTGCGATAATGCCGCTATCAATGAGATCGTCTGCACACGCCATGGCAAGGCTACTGAGCAGTTATGGCGGCGCATAGGACATCCGCGAAGGCGCCGCGGAACCGGCAACCGCTGATGCATGTCGCGCAAAAGTGTGCAGCGGTTTTGCGATATCGACATGCCTAAAACAAGAAACTAAAGCGCGTCGCACAAGGCCGGTCGAACGCGGCGCGCTAGAACAAAACGGCGGCGCCAGTTACCTGACGCCGCCGTTATTTGTTTCTCTTGGAACGCCTTATGCCGCCGGCTGCGCCTCGATGGTGCGCAGCGCCTGCATCTGGCGCTTGGCTGCGGCCTTGACCGCGTCCTGCACCTTCTCGAAGGCGCGCACCTCGATCTGGCGCACGCGCTCGCGGCTGATATCGAACTCGGCCGACAGCTCTTCCAGCGTCAACGGCTCATCGGCGAGGCGGCGCGCCTCGAAGATGCGGCGTTCGCGGTCGTTGAGCACAGCAAGAGCGCCGGACAGCATGCCGCGCCGGTTTTCCAGCTCGTCCTGCTCAATCAGCATCTCTTCCTGGCTTTCGTGGTCGTCGACCAGCCAGTCCTGCCATTCGCCGGATTCGCCTTCGCTGGCCCGGATGGGCGCATTGAGCGAGGCGTCGCCCGACAGACGGCGGTTCATCGACACGACTTCCGCTTCCGAGACGTTCAGCCGGGTGGCGATCTCGGTGATCTGATCGGGCTTCAAATCGCCTTCGTCGAGCGCCTGGATCTTGCCCTTCACCTTGCGCAGGTTGAAGAACAGGCGCTTCTGGTTGGCGGTGGTGCCCATCTTGACCAGGCTCCACGAGCGCAGGATGTATTCCTGGATCGAGGCCTTGATCCACCACATCGCATAGGTGGCGAGACGGAAGCCGCGCTCCGGTTCGAATTTCTTGACGGCCTGCATCAGGCCGACATTGCCTTCCGAGATCACCTCGCCGATCGGCAGCCCATAGCCGCGATAGCCCATGGCGATCTTGGCGACGAGCCGAAGGTGGCTGGTGACGAGCTTGTGCGCAGCCGTGGTGTCCTCATGCTCGGCGTAGCGCTTGGCGAGCATGTACTCTTCCTGCGGCTGAAGCATCGGAAAGCGGCGGATTTCTTCCAGGTAGCGGCTGAGACCGCCTTCGCCGGAAACGATACTGGGTAATGACTGGGCCATGATAGCGCCCCCTCTCTATTGGAGTGATGCCCCCGAAACGCGGCGGGCATGTGGCGCGAATGCCAAAGGCACATTCGCGCCAACCGACATATATAGGAACAAAACCAGAAAGACAGGCATTTGTTCAACACGAAACAGTGTGTCACGTTGAAGTGAACAACGCCGGTCAGGTTTTCGGGTGGTTGGTTCAGAGCTTGCGGAAGCCGTCGACGAGTTCCTCCATGTCCCACGGTATCGGTGCTTCGAACCTCATCGTTAAATGGGTATCCGGATGCCGAAATGCAAGGAGGCGGGCGTGCAAAGCTTGTCGCGGAAACGCCTTTACCTTGCTCCTTAGCGGCTCGGGCAACCGATTGGCCTTGGTGCGGAAAGCCTGGCCGTATTCGGGATCGCCAATCACCGGATGGCCGATATGAGCCATGTGGACGCGTATCTGGTGGGTGCGGCCGGTTTCCAACCGGCATTCGACCAAGCTCGCCGTGGCGAATTCCTGCTGCTGCTCGCCAAAGCGCTCGACGACGGTGAAATGCGTTATGGCATGGCGGGCATCGTCGCGGCCTTGCGGTACCACGGCGCGGCGTACCCGGTCGGCGGCGCGGCCGAGCGGCGCGTCGACCGTCCCGGTTGGCCTCGCCGGTATGCCCCAGACCAACGCCAGATAGGCCCGCTCGAGATCGCCGGTCAGGCCGTGGTCGGCAAAGGCCTCCGACAACGCCTTGTGGGCGCGATCGGTCTTGGCGACGACCATGACGCCGCTGGTCTCCTTATCGAGGCGATGGACGATGCCCGGCCGTCTCACCCCGCCGATGCCCGACAGGCTGTCGCCGCAATGATGGATCAGCGCGTTGACCAGCGTGCCGGTCCAGTTGCCGGCGCCGGGATGCACGACCAGCCCGGCCGGTTTGTTGATGACGATCAGCGCGCTGTCCTCGTAGAGGACGTCCAGCGCAATTTCTTCGCCTTGCGGCTCCGCCGGTTCCGGCTCCGGCATATCGACCGACACGCTGTCACCTTGTGCCATCTTGCGCTTCGTCTCGTCGACCTGCCTGCCGCCGATCCTGACCGCGCCCTGCCTTATCAGCATCTGCACGCGGCTGCGCGACATGTCGGGGCCGAGCCTGGCCGCAAGCCATTGGTCGAGCCGCTGGCCGGCCGCATCGGCGCCCGCCTCCAGCACGATCGGTCCGGCCCCTATTAATTGTCTGGCCTCTTCGTTATGAGCGCTCATCGAAAACAGTTCCGGAATCTGCTGCCATGGCCCGGCCGCCTGCCGACGAAGACGAGGAAAAGCCGCTCGACCCCGAGGTCGAAAAGGTGCGGAGGAAGCTCGTCCGCTTCGTCGCCATAAATCTCGGCCTGCTGTTCCTCGCCCTTATGGTGGTGATCGCGGCGCTTGTCTACAAAGCGCGCAACGCGCCGCCTGTCAGCCCTCCGCTGAGCAGCGACATCCAGGTGCCGGCAGGCGAGCCAGTCAACGGCGACATCGTGCTGCCGGTCGGCGCCAGGGTGATCAGTCAATCGCTCTCCGGCAATCACCTCTCGATCGACGCCGAGCTGGCCGACGGCAGCCGCGCCATCTTCGTCTATGACATCACCGAGCGCCGCATCATCGGCCGTTTTTCGATCAGGAACAAATGACCGGTTTTGCCGAACACCGCAGCATTGCCACCGTCGCGCTTATCGTCGCAAATTATGACGAGGCGATCTCGTGGTATGTCGACCGGCTGGGCTTTGTCCTCACCGAAGATGTCGATCTTGGCGGCGGCAAACGCTGGGTCACGATCACGCCGGGCAACGGGCAGGGCGAGCGGCTGCTTCTCGCCGAGGCGTCCGGCGATGCGCAAAGGCACGCCGTCGGCAACCAGACCGGCGGGCGAGTCTTTTTGTTCCTCGAAACCGACGATTTTGCCCGTGACCATGCGCTGATGCTCGAAAAGGGCGTCGAATTCCGTGAGGCGCCCCGGCACGAGACCTATGGCACTGTGGCGGTTTTCGCTGATCTCTATGGCAATCTCTGGGACCTGATCGAGTCAAAACGCTAGGCTTGCAGCGGATATTTCACCGGCGTGACAGGCTGCCTTAAGCCTAGTTGCTTTTTGCCAGCCGTCAGCCTATATCGCCGGTTCTTGAACGCGCCCATCGTCTAGCGGTCAGGACACCGCCCTCTCACGGCGGGAACAGGGGTTCGATTCCCCTTGGGCGTACCAAGTCTCTCCAAGCTCTCGGCAAACCATCAATCCGATCCATCGCCTTGGGTCGCGGCGGGTTTGGCTCATTGCCGCTCCTGGCGCAGCGGAGGGCAGTCGATGCCACGCGGGGAGGAGCCAGAGACAGAAACTACAATCGCAAGGCGTCCATCACGCTGGTCGGCACTGCCTGGAGCCGACCTGAGCTACAGCTGCCGGCGGCGGATCGTTTTGGCGAGCTCGGCGAAGGCGCCTCTCCCTCGAAGGGTGGATGCCGGGAATACTCGGCCCTTAGCACCGGCCAGCGAAGCTGCGCGCGACGCGCATGGCTGGGCTCTAAACGCGCCATACTCCAGTTGCAGTATTGTAGCTTCTTTGCCGTTCGAATTTCTCTCAGTCATGGCTTCGCACGATACCAAGATATGCTGCGAACGACACATCCACGGCGCGCTCAATCATTCGATCTATTCCGGCAAGCCGAAAAGTGTTTGCGCGCCTGCTATTCCTCCGAGCGGATGACTGCCCATGGCGATCATCGGCTCGGTAGTTTCTGCCTCGAACACTGTCGACGCGAGCACCGTCCGTCCCAACGGCTTGCACAGCCCTTCGATGCGGCTGACAAGATTTACAGCCTTGCCGATCGCGGTGAAGTCCAACCTGCCGGCAGTGCCGATATTCCCCCAGAGTATCTCGCCGACATGCAGACCAATGCCATATCCGAGCTCAGGGCCGCCATTGCGGCGCCGAGTTTGGTTGAGATGATCTATCCCGGCGCGCGTGGCCTTCACGGCGCGTACCGCAGCGTCACATGCGGCATTTGCATCGCGCTCGCCAATCGGGAAAATCGCGAGGACGCCATCACCTATAAACTTGAGAACCTCACCACCAAATGCGTGCACCGCGCCGGCGACGCAATCGAACCAGGCATCAAGTACCAATACGATCTCGTCTGCATCATGAACCTCGGATAGATCGGTGAAACCTCGAAGGTCCGCGCACAGAAGCGCAGCCCGTATCGTCTCTCCCTTTACTCGACGAGAATGACCGTTGAGCACATGTGCTGCACTGCGCTTTCCCAAATATGCTTCGAGCAATGCGCGTTTCGCGGACCGTTCTGCGAGTGCGGTCATCGGAGCCGCAGCAAACCGGGAGATTTGCCGCAGCAGCTCTGACTGCGCCTCATCTGGAGTATGATCGAACGCCCACACCAAAGTCGGTGCGACACCGCCCGCTCGCTCGTCGAACACGATCGCCCGCGTCGTGCCAAGCCACTCCCGCAGCACGAGCCGGGGATCGGCATTCTGGCGGTCGGCGCCTATCCCCAAAGCCTCGACCACTTCACCCCCAGGCGCTCGCCAGAGCCAGATGCGGCGTGAAATGATCGGGTCGGGAGCGTCCTGCGCCAGCGCGCCGGCGATGATCGGCAAGCCGTCTTCCATCAAATGCGTTGAGAGCTGCAATAGAAGTCGCCCACCGTCGCCAATATGCGCGGCGTCGTCCAGAAGGAATGAAAGCGAGTTTGCGAGAAGCATCGGTAGAAGGTCACTCGGCACCGGCTTATGCTTACGCCTCGAACATCTTCTTGCAACTCCCCACATTCGCTTCAATCATGCACGGCATTCGGAGTGGATGTGACCTGGAGTGAGCGATGGCGGAATCGGTTTACACAGAGATTGAGGTCGCCGCGCCACAAGCGACCGTGTTCGCGCTTTTGACGGATCCGGACCAGATCGTGCGATGGATCGGGACCGAAGCGAATTTGGATGCATCGCCGGGCGGTCTGTTCCTCGTCAATGTCGGTGGTCGCCATATGGCGCGCGGTGAGTTCACCGAGGTGATCCCGGTCCACCGTCTTGCCTACAGTTTTGGTTGGGAAGACAACGAGACCGTGCCGCCCGGCTCCAGCCATGTCGAGATCGACCTGATCGCGAGGGATGCGGGGACACTGATCCGCTTCACGCACAGCGGACTGCCGAACGCAAAGGAGCGTGACAGCCACCGAAGGGGATGGGAGCACTACCTCTCAAGGCTGAAGATCACTGCCGATGGGGGACATGTCGATCCCGACGTGCCGATGAAGAATATGTGATTTTCATCTAAGGGCCGCGGATGCTCGTAATCCGAACCAGGCGCGGCATGCGTCAACGAGGCCCCTTTGACCTGCCGTCGCCAAACCGGCCGCTCGGGAAACCCAGCGACCTGCGGGCTACCGCACCATTACAGCTGCCGGCGACGGATCGTTTCGGCGAGCTCGGCGAAGGCGTCCGCGATCCCGGTGCCGCTCTTGGTGCCTGCGTGGAGTTCTTGAAACTCAGCGCTTCTGGCGCAACGCCTCGGATTGAATTAGCATCCGTTCATCAAAGCTCCGGCCGCACTCCTGCAGGATGCGGAATGCGGAGCGCAGGCGAGGCCGGGCGTGGTCACATGCCGGGCGCTGATCCAAGCGCGACTGGGCATCCGAACTTCCGTTCGGCGGCAAGACGGCGTGGCCGGGAGGAAGGCAATGCAAAAACTGCAATCGCAAGGCGTCCATCACATCACGCTGGTCGGCGCCGGGCGCCAGACTTCCATCGATTTCTGGGAAGGCGTGCTCGGCATGCCCTTCATCTTCGAGCAGCCCAATCTCGACAAAGCCAGCGAAAGCCATCTCTATTTCGATCCGGGCGACGGCCGGCTGATCACCGTCTTCACCGACGAAAGCCGCACGCCGGTCAAGCGGCGCACGCCGACCGATACGGGCTGCGTCCATCACATCGCGTTTGCGGTGTCGCGCGTCACCTTTTTGCAGGCGGTCGCCCGGCTCGACGAGCGCGCCATCAAGCACAGCGGCGTCAAGGATCGCGGCTTCATGGACTCGATCTATTTCGAGGATCCGCTCGGCCTGCTGATTGAGCTCGCCTCCTACCGTTTCGAGCCGCCGGCGGGCTTCACCCATGCCGACGTGCTGATGCAGGCGCACAAGATCCGCCTCGCGCGCGGCGACTACAACATCGCCGAAGTGCACCTTGCCGACGCGATCCAAGCGCTTGTCGAGCGCTCGCGCGCAACCTTGTCGGAGGATCGCGCACCGAAAAATCCATACTGACGACACGCCAAACAAAGGGAGGACATAATGGCAAAGACAGCAACGAAGAGTGCGAAAAAGCCCGCCGCCAAGGCAGCCAAGCCAGGAGCGAAGCCGGCGGCCAAAGCTGCCGTCAAGTCAGCGGCGAAAGTGGCAAAGCCGGCGGCAAAGGTCTCCGCCAAAAAGGCCGCGAAGGCCAAGGCGAAACCGGCGAAAAAGCCGGCGCTGATGCTCAGCATGCTGAAGCCGAGCGTCAACAATATGAGCGTTCGGGTGTTTGCACGCGCCGCCGGGCTCGACCATTCCGAGACCGACGTATGGGGCCATACGCGCTCGCCCGAATATATGGCGCGAAACCCGGCCCATTTGACGCCGATGATCGAGGACAAGGGCCTGCCGAGAGGTGTCTTGTGGGAAAGCTGCGCCATCATGCAGTACCTCGCCAACAAGCACGGGCTGGAGAAACTATATCCCAAGGCGCCGGCCAAGCGGGCAATGATCGACAGTGCCATGTTCTACCTGATCGGGACGCTCTACCCCTACGTGGCGCGCGCCACTTATCCTGCACTGAATTTCCCGCAATATGCCGGCGAGGTCGGCCACAGCGACGCTCATCCCGACAAGAAGTCGGAAGCCCAAAAGGCCGCTATAGAAGCGATAGCCGAGCCGCTGGAGGTGTTTCACAGCTTCTTCAGGAACGGCAAGCCGTTCATCGGCGGCAAGAACCCGTCGATCGCCGACATCCGCCTGGCGGCGACGCTCGAATTCCTCGCCGTCATCGACTATGCGCTGCCCCAATGGGCAAAAGACTATATGGCGGCGATCGAGAAGAAGCTCGGCAAGGCCTATGCCGAGCCGGCCGGCGATGTACGCGGCTATATCGCCTATGTGCGGTCGCAGGCCAACGCCTGAGGCACCTGCAGGCCGGCGATTGTGCGCACGTTCTGCAGGAGCCGGTAATGATCTGGGGTAATTCTTTTTTGCTCTCCCCTGTTTGCACGATGTGGGGAGCTTAAGGTTTCGTTAACCGAAACCCTTTCTACTGGTATTTACCTCCAGCCCGCGACCACGGATGTACTGGCGCGGATGGAAAGCAAAGGTCGGCTACTCGCCGGCCTTTTGCTTGTTGCAGCCTGCCGAAGTTGCGGCTGACGGCGCTTCACGACGCCTGCATGGCTGATGAAGCGCGTTGCCGCCATCTTGTCATCACCGATGTCGGCCCTACCATCGAAGTTAGTCACGTCCTCGAGGGCGGTTCAAGGACAGAGGCCCTGTCATGAAAAGCATTGCTGGAATGGTGGTGATTGCAGGCGCCATGCTGGCGGGTGCAGCCGGTCAATCGAATGCAGCGACGCTCAACACCATGCCCGAGGTCGGGGCTGCCATCCAGGCGTGCTGGACCCCGCCGGCGAATGCCGGGAATTCCACCGTCACCCTGAGCTTCAGCTTCAGGCGCAATGGCACGCTGATCGGCCGGCCCAAGCCGACCGCCATCCGCGTGGCCGGCGACGAGAAGGCACGGCAGGCTTTTGTCGATGCGGCGATTGCGGCCGTGGACCATTGCCTGCCGTTGAGCCTTTCACCGGCGCTGGCTGAAGGCATCCCGGGCAAGGTGTTCACTCTGCAATTCAACTCGCCCAAACAAAAACAGCCTGCAACGCGAGTGCAGGCTTCGCCTTGATCTTTTCCGACAACCGGATTCCACTTTTCGGGATCTAGTGCATGTCGCGCAAAAGTGTGCAGCGGTTTTGCGACAACGACATGCATAAAACAAGAACCTAAGCGCGTCGCATGAGGCCCGATCGATCGCGATGCGCTTTAGTGGCGGCTTCGTCTGGCCTCGACATGTCGCGCCAGTTCCGGCATCTCGAAGACATAGTCGCTCCAGGCCGATTCCGGTATCTGGCCGGCGAGATAGCACTCCAGCAAAAGCCTCTGCTCGTGGTCGAGTGGCCTCGGTGCGCGTTCATGGTCCAACCCAAGTGAATGGAACAGATTCCTGGTCAGGTCCGCGACAGTGAAGTGGATCGACATTTGCGGTCTCCTCCTTTGGCCGTTCAACGCCGAACTTGGGGCTAAGGTTTCAGCAACGGCCGGCCGGTAACGCCGGATTGATCGCGCTGCGGAACCAGCCGCGCGCATCAAACTTCGCCGTGGCGGGCGTCCGCCGGCGTTGCTGCCGGTTCGTCTCAATCTTGAAATAAAAATGTAATATTGAATTTACGTCAGTGGATATAATACACTAGAACTAAAGTCTCTGGCGGCGGCGTGGTCTACTTTAATTAGATAAAACTGATTTAGCCAGTACTTATCCATAGTCGACAAAGAAATCTTGTTCTCGGCGCAACAAGGATAATGGTCGTTCCAATGACACGCTTCTGGCCTCTCACGATTTTGATGCTGGTGTTGGCAATAGCCGTTGCGCTCGGTACGTCCTCCTCCTATGCGGATAGCTGCGGCGCCATCAGGAGCCAATTGCTTTCGGCGGGGCGCGGCGCCGGGACCAGCCCCGAGCTTGCCCAACTGCGCCGGCAACTCGCCGCGATTCAAAGGCTGGAGAGACAGCGCCGATGCACGGCGAAAACGGCCGGCTTCTTCTTCAACCCTTGCGCCGACCTGGTCGCCAGCAAGGCGGAGGTGCAACGGCAGATCGCCAGACTGTCGAATTCGGGCAGGGACACGTCCGGATTGAAGGCCAGGTTTGTCGCGCTGGGTTGCGCCGCCCCCGCTGCCAAGAAACAGCCGGCGCAGCAGCGCACAGCACCCAAAACCCAGTCCGCAGGCGCAACAATTGGCGGCAATCGGATGCTGTTTTGCGTTCGCTTGTCGGACGGATATTTCTTCCCCGCGCCAAAATCGCAGTTCGCCAAGAGCGACGATCTGAAGGAAACGGTCGATCAGTGCCGCTATATCTGCGACGATGCCGGCGTCGACCTCTATACGCTGAGCGACGCCACTCGCGAGACCGAAGAGATGATCGCGCTCGAGTCGGGAAAGCCCTATGTGGAGCTACCTGCCGCGTTCCGGTACCGCGACGACGCGAACTTCAAGGCCTGTGACGTCAAGCGCTATTACCGGCGCGTCGCCGAACTCAGGGCACGAACCGTGACACCGGCCAACATGACCAACGCCATCATTCCGTTGCCGACGGCAAAGCCGGATTTTGATGTCGTCGCGGAAATTCCTGAGTCCGGGATCGAAGCCGCCGGTGCCGCTCCCTCAGGGGCCAAAACGCCGGCTGCCGAGGTGCAAGGGGCTGCCCAGCATCAGTCGATCGAAAGGGCGATCGGAGCGCGGCCAGTGAGAGTGGTCGGCCCGGCCTTTTTCCCGGCGGACTGACCTAGGCGGGCGAAACGGCGAACGGCTGGCCGAATAGCCGCTTCAAGGCCTGGAGCCGTGCGCATCGACCGATATCGGCTGGTTATTCGCAGACCATGCGGGCCCGTTTGCCGGGCTCGCTGACATTCCTGCAGGTGAGCGGCTTCGCCGGCTGCGATGACAGCATGGGCGGATTGTTGGCGACCCTCCTCCGTGGCGCTGCAACGGAAGCTGCGCTCCTGCGCACCGCCGGCCTTTTCGGCGTTTGCGGCGCCACTGGAAAGACGTCGGTCTCCAACTGCGACTGTTCGGTTTGCGCCTGCGGCGAAGGCCGGTCCCAGAACCGGCGAACATCGAGCGGCTTGGGAATGATCACAGTGCCGTCATAGCTGCGCGCGCAGCCGCTTCCCAGAGGCAGCGCCAGGCACAGGAAGACAGGCAGAATCCGTCGAAACATCAGCAACACCCCTGCAAGCTTATAACGCTGCTTCGGCCTAACCGACAACCGGCGGAATAGTGCGGAGGGAGTAGATAGGGTGAAGTAGAAGTCGTCGCACTTCCAGTCGAAGCCCTGCTCGATTCGTCAACGCTTCCAGCGTAAAGCCATGGTGCGATCGCACCATACCAAAGCCGCGCTCAGTGGCGACAATGGGATATTCGAAGTTCCGCTCCTCCAGTTACGGGCGGGAGCAGCGACCGCCGGCAAGAAACAGGGTCAGATTTACCCCAACGGACCTGTTTCGGCGATGGCTCGGCCATGACACGTTCTGGCTGCATGCAACGCGCTCCCGTCCGGTTTTTTTCTTTTAAAGCCGGTTGCTGCGATCGCCGAGCAGACGATGCCGGCCGGAATTCACGCAAGCTGCTGATTCCAGCGGCAAACCGCGGCCCATGCCGACAAAGGCCGCGGCCGCTCCTTCTTAACCCGGCTGGACGACGTTACCGGAGCGACATGAAACTGTCATGCGACTGTAATAATCGGGGGCTATTGGCCTCAGCGGGCGCCGGAGGAATGGCGCCGAGAGACCATATTCCGAACAGGAGCAGGCCACATGAGACATTTCATCCGCTCGGCGGCCGTTGCGATTGCAATGGCTGCGGCGACGACCACCCTCACCCTGTCCGCCGCGCTCGCCGCGGACATCTCCGGCGCCGGCGCCACCTTCCCCTACCCGATCTATGCGAAGTGGGCCGACACCTACAAGAAAGACACAGGCGTTGGCCTTAACTACCAGTCGATCGGTTCCGGCGGCGGCATCAAGCAGATCAAGGCCAAGACCGTCACCTTCGGCGCTTCGGATGCGCCGCTCAAAGGCGAAGAGCTTGAAGCGTCCGGACTGGCTCAGTTCCCGATGGTGATGGGCGGCATCGTTCCCGTCGTCAACCTCGAAGGCATCAAGCCGGGCGAGTTGGTTCTCGACGGCCCGACGCTGGCCGACATCTTCCTCGGCAAGATCACGAGCTGGGATGACGAGGCGATCAAGAAGCTCAATCCCGACGTCAAGCTGCCTTCGCAAGCGATAGCGGTCGTTCACCGTTCCGATGGTTCGGGCACGACGTTCAACTTCACATACTACCTCGGCGACGTCAGCGCGGACTGGAAAGAAAAGGTCGGCGTCGACAAGGCCGTGGAATGGCCCGTTGGCATCGGCGCCAAGGGCAATGAGGGCGTTGCCAACAACGTCTCCCAGACCGGCGGCGCGATCGGCTATGTCGAATACGCCTATGCCAAGCAGAACAAGCTCACCCACACCGACATGATCAACAAGGACGGCAAGAAGGTCGAGCCTGCCGCGGCGGCGTTCTCGGCGGCAGCGGCCAATGCCGACTGGAGCTCGCAGCCGGGCTATGGCGTCATCCTCGCCAACGAGCCGGGCGCCGAGTCCTGGCCGATGACGGCGGCGACGTGGATACTCCTGTACAAGAAGCCGGACGACGCCGCGACCACCGCCGAAGCCCTTAAATTCTTCGCCTGGGCATATGACAAGGGCGACGAGATGGCCGGCGAGCTGGACTACGTTCCGATGCCCGACAAGGTGGTCGAGAGCGTCAAGGCCATGTGGGCCAAGGAAGTCGTCGGCAGCGACGGCAAGCCGCTCTACTCGGCTATGTAATGTCCTTCAGGGAGGGCGTCGACGGCGCCCTCCCTGTTGCCTTCAATCGCGAGGACCCAATGACCATCGCTTCCGATGCCATGCCATCATCTGCAGCAGCCCGGGCGAGGGAAGCTACGGTCCGGCGCTTCGCGCTCACAGATGCCATATTCCGCGGACTCACCCGCGCTTCCGCAATTCTGGTGCTGGTCATCCTCGGCGGTGTCGCGATCTCGCTGTTTGCCGGCTCATGGCAGGCGCTGTCGTCCTTCGGTTTTTCTTTCCTGACGACTGAGAGCTGGAATCCGGTCACGGAAAAATTTGGCGCACTGGCGCCGATCTACGGCACCCTGGTAACGGCGGCCATCGCCATCCTGATCGCGGTTCCGATCGGCATCGGCATTGCCGTGTTTCTCACCGAGCTCTGCCCGCGCCCGCTCAGGCGCCCGATCGGCATAGCGGTCGAGCTATTGGCCGGCATTCCGTCGATCATCTATGGTATCTGGGGCCTGTTCGTGTTCGCGCCGTTCCTGCAGACGACGATACAGCCCTTCATCATCAACATCTTCCACGGCGTGCCGGGACTATCCAGCCTTTTTGCCGGCCCTCCTTACGGCATCGGCCTTCTGACCTCGGCGCTGATCCTCGCCATCATGGTGTTGCCCTTCATCACCTCGATCACCAAGGACGTCTTCGATACAGTGCCGGCGGTGCTCAAGGAATCGGCCTACGGCATCGGTTGCACGACTTGGGAAGTGACCCGGCGCGTGGTCATTCCCTATACCCGCATCGGCATCATGGGCGGCGTCATGCTTGGCCTCGGCCGGGCGCTCGGCGAGACCATGGCGGTGACCTTCGTCATCGGCAACGCGCACCGCATCAGTGCCTCTCTGTTCGCGCCGGGCACGACGATCTCGGCGACCATCGCCAATGAATTCACGGAGGCCGACGGCGACCTCTACACCTCCTCGCTGGTTTCGCTCGGCCTGATCCTGTTCGTCATCACCTTCCTGATCCTTGCCGCCGCCCGCTATATGCTGATGCGGATCGACGCCCGTACGGGAGCCTGACCGATGTCGACATCCTCATCGCTCCACAGCCGCCGCAAAGCCAGGAATTCGGTGATGATGGCGCTTTGCGTCGTCGCCGCCGGCATCGGGCTTGCCTGGCTGGCGCTCATCCTCGGCGCGCTGGTCTATAAGGGTACGGCCGGGCTTTCGCTCGCGGTCTTCACCGAGATGACGCCACCACCCGGCGAGGCCGGCGGCCTGCTCAATGCCATCGCGGGCAGCCTGCTGATGACGATCATCGCCGTTGTCGTCGGCACGCCGATCGGCGTGCTGGCGGGAACCTACATGGCCGAGTATGGACGCTTTTCGCGCATCACCACCGTCGTCCGCTTCATCAACGACATCCTGTTGTCGGCGCCGTCGATCATCATCGGCTTGTTCGTCTATGAGCTGATGGTGCGGCCAATGGGACATTTCTCGGCCATTGCCGGCGCCGTGGCGCTTGCCATCCTGGTCATTCCGGTGGTCGTGCGCACCACTGAAGACATGCTCAACCTGGTACCGAACGCGTTGCGTGAAGCCGGTGCCGCGATCGGCGCGCCGCGCTGGGTGGTGATCCGTTCGGTCGCCTATCGCGCCGCATTGTCCGGCATCGTCACCGGTATATTGCTGGCGATAGCACGCATTTCCGGCGAGACGGCGCCGCTGCTCTTCACCGCGCTCAACAACCAGTTCTGGAGCAGCAATATCAACGCGCCGATGGCCAGCCTGCCGGTGACCATCTTCCAGTTCGCTCTCAGCCCTTACGAGGAATGGCAGCAGCTGGCGTGGACCGGCGCACTCATAATCACCCTGACGGTTCTGGGCTTGAGCATCCTCGCCCGCAGCCTTACCGGACGCAGAGAGGACAGATGACACAGATGTTGTCCCCGGACATGACGATGACCGAAACGGTCGCCGAGAAGACGAAGATCGAGGTCAAGAACCTCAACTTCTACTACGGCCAGAGCAAGGCGCTGAAGGACATTAGCCTGTCGCTGCCCGAGCGCAGTGTCACGGCCTTCATTGGGCCTTCGGGCTGCGGGAAATCGACGCTGCTGCGTGTGTTCAACCGCATCTATGAGCTCTACCCGAAACAGACAGCCGAGGGCCAGGTGCTGCTCGACGGCAAGAATATTCTCGACCGGTCGCAGGATCTCAATCTGCTGCGCACCAAGATCGGCATGGTGTTCCAGAAGCCGACGCCGTTCCCGATGTCGATCTACGAGAACATCGCCTTCGGCGTCAGGCTCTACGAGAATCTCGGCAAGTCCGAGATGGACGGCCGCGTCGAACAGGCGTTGAAGCGCGCCGCGCTGTGGAGCGAGGTCAAGGACAAGCTCAACGCCAGTGGCTTGAGCCTGTCCGGCGGCCAGCAGCAGCGGCTCTGTATCGCCCGCACCGTGGCCGTGAAGCCGGAAGTCATTCTGCTCGACGAACCGGCTTCGGCGCTCGACCCGTTGTCGACGGCCAAGATCGAGGAACTGATCGACGAATTGCAAGC
The DNA here is from genome assembly GCF_040318075.1 of Mesorhizobium sp. M1328. NCBI lineage: Bacteria > Pseudomonadati > Pseudomonadota > Alphaproteobacteria > Hyphomicrobiales > Phyllobacteriaceae > Mesorhizobium > Mesorhizobium sp. M1328. The sequence goes on from NZ_JAMYLO010000013.1 coordinate 135,889, forward strand.
CGACTACACGATCGTCATCGTCACTCACAACATGCAGCAGGCGGCGCGCGTGTCGCGCCAGACCGCCTTCATGTATCTGGGTGAGCTGGTCGAGTTCGACCGGACCGAGAAGATCTTCACGTCGCCCCGCGAGAAGCGCACGCAGGACTACATCACCGGCCGCTTCGGCTGAGCCGTTCCGATCATGCATATGAGGACAGGACCATGGGCGAACACACAGTCGCTTCTTTCGACGAGGATCTCGAGCAGATCAGCAAGCTGATCCGCGACATGGCCGACCTCGCCGGTTCGATGGTCGGCGGGGCGACCAAGGCCCTGTTGAATTCCGACAACGTGCTGGCGCAACGCGTCGTTTCCGACGACGCCATCATGGATGCGCGTCAACGCGAACTGGACGATCGCGCCATCACCCTGATCGCCAAACGCCAGCCGATGGCCCACGATCTTCGCCATGTCGTCGGAGCGATCCGTATGGCCGGCGACCTCGAACGCATCGGCGACCTTGCCAAGAACATCGCCAAGCGTGTGAGTGCGGTCGGCCTCAGCGTCACGCCGCGCGACCTGTCGCATTCCATCGACGCGATGGCGCAGCTGGTGCTCATCCAGGTGCAGGGCGTCATTGAGGAATATGCCGCAGGCGATGCGGCCGCGTTGGCCAAGCTGCGTGCCGCAGACGAGCGCATCGACGTCAAATACACGTCCGTGTTCCGCGAGCTGTTGACCTACATGATGGAAGATCCGCGCAACATCACCGCTTGCACGCATCTGCTGTTCTGCGCCAAGAATCTGGAGCGGATCGGCGACCATGTCACCAACATCGCCGAAAATGCGTATTATGTGCTGACCGGCGAGCAATTGCCGGTCAATCGTCCGAAGCAGGACGAAACGACAATGTCCGCGCCGGTGACATAATGGGGGTGCCCAGCCGATGATCGCACCACGCATAATGGTGGTGGAGGACGAGGAGCCGTTGGGTGTGCTGCTCCGCTACAATCTCGAATCCGAAGGCTACCAGGTCGAGGTGGTGACACGCGGCGACGAAGCCGAGATCCGTTTGCAGGAGAATGTGCCCGATCTTCTGGTGCTCGACTGGATGATACCAGCGGTTTCCGGCATCGAGCTCTGCCGCCGGTTGCGGGTGCGCCCCGAAACCGAGCGGCTGCCGATCATCATGCTGACCGCGCGCGGCGAGGAGAGCGACCGGGTGCGCGGTCTTTCGACCGGCGCCGACGACTATCTGGTCAAACCATTTTCGACACCGGAATTCATGGCCAGGGTCAAGGCGCTGCTGCGGCGCGCCAAGCCGGAAGTGTTGTCAAGCGTGCTGAAGGTCGGCGACATCGTGCTCGATCGCGAATCGCACAGGGTCTATCGCAAGAAGAGCGAAATCAGGCTCGGGCCGACCGAATTCCGGTTGCTCGAGTTCATGATGCGGCATCCGGGCCGCGTCTTCTCGCGCAGCCAGTTGCTCGATAATGTCTGGGGCGAGACGATCTATATCGACGAACGCACCGTCGACGTGCATGTCGGCCGGCTGCGCAAAGCCGTCAACAACGGCCGCATGCCTGATGTCATCCGCACCATCCGCGGTGCCGGCTACGCGATCAGGGAAGATTGATCCGCCGGGTCAGGCCACGTTCTTTCTGACGCGGGGCCTCATTTGCGCGCCCGGCGCGAAAATCTCCTGGTCGACGAAGCTTAACGCCCGCATCGCACAGCCTTCGCGGATCAGCGGCAATTCGTTCGGCTCGGTATCGAAGGAGATCGAACCCGAATGCTGGCCGCCGGCGGTCTGGGCGATGGCCTGGCGCAAGGCCGGCTCGATCAGATCGAAGGCGGCGGCACTGGCGCCGACCATCGCGACCGGTGCCGGATCGATCAGCGCGAACAGCGAGCCGAGACCGAAACCCAGCGCCTCGCCGGCCTTGCGGTAGGCCTCGCGTTCCGGCCCATCCTTCTCGCGCGCCCGGGCCGCCAGCGCGCGCATGTCGGCGTCGCTGACGTCGGCGATGGGTTCGCTGTCTTCGCTCATCTGCCTGGCGTTGCGCCAGATGGCGTAGTTGCCGGCATAGGCCTCGATGCAGCCGCGCCGCCCGCATCGGCAGAGCGCGCCGCCCGGACGATGGATCATGTGGCCAAACTCGCCGCCGGAGGAATGCGTGCCGGTGAACAGCTCGCCCTTCAACACCAGCCCCATGCCGATGCCGTGCGAAAGCAGGATGGCGATGAAGTCGTCGCGATAGCGATCCGGATCGCGCCAGCGCAAAGCCACCGCCATCATATTGCAGTCGTTCTCCACCGTGGCCGGGATGCCGAATTGATCTTCCAGCATATCGGCAAAGGCGATGTCCGTCTGCGGCGTGATCGGCGACCACAGCATGGCGCGTGCAGGGGAGTCGGTAATGCCCTGAATCGCCAGGGCGATGCGGGCGACACTGCGGACGTCAAGGTCTGGATCCTCCAGCCGGCGCCGGACGACGGCCATGCATTCGCGGATCAGCTCGTCGCGCGGCATGGTCAGCGTGTCCAGCCGGCGCTGTTCCTCGGCTACGACGTGTCCCGCATAGTCGATGATGGCGGCCGACAGGAAGTTGAGCGACAACACCACGGTCAGCACCGCCGCCGCTTCCGGGTTGAGGGCGAGGCCGACCTGCGGACGACCGCGTTTCAACGAAACGGGCTCGCTTGCCTTGCTCTCGGCGAGGATGCCTTCCCGTATCAGGTCGGAGGAGATCGCCGATATGGTCGAATGGCTGAGGCCGGTGGCTGCGGCGATCTCCGTACGCGATGGCTGGCCAACCCGGCGGACTGCCGAGATCACCATCGCCCGGTTGCGCCGGCGCAAATCGTCATGGCGGATTCCGACCGACATCGTTTTGCTTTCCTCCCGGTTGCCGCGGCCGCTCATGAACCGGAAGCCGTCGGTAATGTCCGACAAATAGTGTCGGATGCAGGCAAATAGTGTCAGATGCAGGTGGCGCTGTCATCGTTTATTCCGACGCTCGAAAAAACTCTCAGACTCATCAAAATCCATCAGAATCGATGTTGACAGCAGCCGGAGATCGGGCCAGTATTTTTTCGAGGCTCGAAAAAATTAGGGGCCTCTAAGCTGGTCTTTGGGCCAATGGTCACGCCGTACGCGGCGCAGGGAGGATATGATGAAGAAATTCACGACCGCCATTCTGGCGGGTGTCGCCATGACGCTGGCGCTGGCGTCGGTGGCGCAGGCTAAAGACAAGGTCATCGGCGTTTCCTGGTCGAACTTCCAGGAAGAGCGCTGGAAGACCGACGAGGCCGCAATGAAGGCGGCCATCGAGGCCGCCGGCGAGAAGTATATTTCCGCCGACGCACAGTCCAACCCCGGCAAGCAGCTCACCGACGTCGAGAGCCTGATCTCGCAGGGCGCAAACGCACTGATCATCCTGGCGCAGGACGCCTCGGCCATCGGGCCGGCCGTGCAAAAGGCGCTGGACGAAGGTATTCCGGTTGTCGGCTACGACCGGCTGATCGAGAACAAGGACGTCTTCTACCTGACCTTCGACAACAAGGAAGTCGGCCGCATGCAGGCCCGCGAAGTGTTCAAGGTGAAACCGGAAGGCAACTACGTCTTCATCAAGGGCTCGGGCGCCGATCCGAATGCCGATTTCCTGTTTGCCGGTTCGATGGAAGTACTGAAGGACGCAATAGACAGCGGCAAGATCAAGAATGTCGGCGAGGCCTATACCGACGGCTGGCTGCCGGCCAACGCCCAGAAGAACATGGAACAGTTCCTGACCGCGAACGACAACAAGGTCGATGCAGTGGTCGCGGCCAATGACGGTACTGCCGGCGGCGTCGTCGCCGCATTGACGGCGCAAGGGCTGGCCGGATCTGTTCCGGTTTCGGGCCAGGACGGCGACCACGCCGCGCTGAACCGCATCGCGCTCGGCACGCAGACCGTGTCGGTGTGGAAGGATGCGCGCGAGCTCGGCAAGAACGCCGCCGAGATCGCCTCGCAACTGGCCGACGGCAAGCAGATGACCGACATTGCCGGCGTGAAGGATTTCACCACGCCCGGCGGCAACACCGTAAAATCCCTGTTCCTGACCCCGGTCGCCATCACCAAAGATAACCTCAACGTCGTCATCGATGCCGGCTGGATCAAGAAAGAAGAGGTCTGCGCGGGTGTGGCGGCGGGCACTGTTGCGGTCTGCAACTGACCCGACGTTTCCGAGAAGTCCGAACGCCGCGGCCGCTCGCCGCGGCGTTTTTTCAACAAGAGTTGTTTTTCCGCTTCCGGCGGATAACTTCTAGGCTGCTTCCGGCATCCGCGGCAGACGGCAACCCGGCGGGAGAAACATAATGACCGACACGACTTCCAACACGCCGGTCGACAGCTCGACCGCAGACCGGGCGCGGGAATCCGAGCTCGGCATCGTTGCCCGATTTCTCAAGGCAACCGAACTCGACACGCGCATGCTCGGCATGGTCGGCGCGCTGCTGGTCATCTGGGTCGGCCTGCATGTCGTTTCTAGCGTACGGCTCGGCGTCAATCCGTTCGAGTTCGACAGCCGGACCTTCCTGACGCCACGCAATCTCTGGAACCTGTCGGTGCAGACTTCCGCCGTGGCCATAATGGCCGCCGGAATGGTGCTGGTTATCGTCATGCGCAATATCGACCTGTCGGTCGGCTCCGCCGAAGGCCTGATCGGCGTGGTCATGGGCTTTGCGCAGGTGCATTTCCTGGTGCGAATGGTCGGTCTGCAATTAGGCAACCCCTGGATCTGGATCGTGGCGCTGGCCATCGGCCTGGCGCTTGGCCTTCTGATCGGAGCGTTCCAGGGATACATCATCGCTTATCTCGAGGTGCCGGCCTTCATCGTGACGCTGGGCGGCCTTCTGGTCTGGCGGGGTGCCGCATGGTGGGTCGCCAGTGGGCAGACGATTGCGCCGCTTGATGCCACTTTCCAGCTGATGGGCGGCGGACCGGCGGGTTCGATCGGCGCGCGATGGAGCTGGATCGTCGGAATTGTCGCATGCCTTGCGGTTGTGTTCATGCTGCTCAACGGGCGGGTGCAGCGCAAGCGGTTCCGCTTCCCGTTACGCCCGATCTGGGCCGAGACGTTCCTCGGGGCCGTCACTTGCCTTGTCATCATGGGCGCCATATGGCTCGCCAATTCCTATCCTTGGCCGGTCGGCATCGTGAACAGATATGCGGCGGCCAACAATATAACCGTTCCCGAAGGCGGGTTGTTCATCGCCCATGGCATCGCCATACCCGTGCTGATGGCTGTAGCCGTAGGGCTGATCATGACCTTCATCGCCAAGCGTACCCGTTTCGGCCGCTATGTCTTCGCCATCGGCGGCAATCCGGAAGCAGCCAACCTTGCCGGTATCAACACGCGCTGGGTGACCATGAAGGTGTTCATGATCATGGGCGTGCTGGCGACGATCGCCGCAGCGATCTCGTCAGCCAGGCAGAACTCGTCGACCAATGCGCTGGGCACGCTGGACGAGCTCCTGGTTATCGCGGCGGCGGTGATCGGCGGCACGTCGCTCGCCGGCGGCTCCGGCACCGTGCTCGGCGCCATGCTCGGCGCGCTTTTGATGCAGTCGCTGCAATCCGGCATGGTGCTACTCGGCATCGATTCGCCGCTGCAGAGCATTGTTGTCGGCGCCGTGCTGGTGGTCGCGGTGTGGCTCGATACCGTCTATCGCAAACGGGTCTGAGCATGATCCCGCAAGGTGGAAACCGGCTTTCGGACAAGATCATGCTCAAGCAGGATCTATAGGGAGGAAGAACAAGCATGGCAGACAAGACCGCTCCCACGCCGCTGATCGACATGCGCAACATTTCGATCGCCTTCGGCGGCATTCGCGCCGTCGACGATGCCTCGGTCGATCTTTTCCCGGGCGAGGTGATGGCTTTGCTCGGCCATAACGGTGCCGGCAAATCGACGTTGATAAAAATCCTGTCCGGCGCCTACAAGCGCGATGCGGGCCAGATTTTCGTCAACGGCGAGGAGGCTTCGATCTCCAACCCCCGCGACGCCAAGAAGTACGGCATCGAGACGATCTACCAGACGCTGGCGCTGGCCGACAATGTCGATGCGGCCGCCAACCTGTTTCTCGGCCGCGAGTTGATGACCGCCTGGGGTACGCTCGACGACGTCGCCATGGAGGCTGAGGCGCGCAAGGTGATGGGTAGGCTTAATCCGCGTTTCCAACGCTTCAAGGAGCCGGTGGTAAAGCTCTCGGGGGGCCAGCGGCAGTCGGTTGCGATCGCCCGCGCCATCCTGTTCAACGCCCGCATCCTGATCATGGACGAGCCGACGGCGGCACTCGGGCCGCAGGAGACGGCACAGGTCGGCGAACTGGTCAGGCAGCTCAAGGCCGACGGCATCGGCATCTTCCTGATCAGCCACGACATCCATGACGTGTTCGAGCTTGCCGACCGTGTCTGCGTCATGAAGAACGGTCGGGTTGTCGGCACGGCACGCACGACCGACGTCACCCAGGACGAAGTGCTCGGCATGATCATCCTCGGCAAGTGCCCACCCGGCGCCATTCCGGGGCCGGGCGCCCTGAAGATCGCCGCATGAATGAGAATTAGCCGGCTAATCACAAGCCGCCAAAATATGCCAGCCGTCACCATGCTTTGGCCTCGCCATTGTGTTGGCGTCGGGACTTGCCCATAAAGATGCCGAACCGTCCACGGGACGTATCAGCAATTGAAGAAGCTTTTTCCGACCGTCGCTTTTATCGCCGTCGCGCTGATCAGCCTGACGATGGCGGGTTTTGCCTATTTTGCCACCCAGGAGGCGGCCCGCATAAAATTCGAGGCGACGGCCGACGACGCGCTTAACCGGATTGAAAGCCGCATCGACCTGGACCTGTCGCTGCTGCGCTCAACCCGGGCGCTGTTCGACGCGCGCAATGGCGGTATCTCGCAAGGCGAGTTCAAGGCTTTCTTCAAAGCGCTCGACATCGACAATAATTTCGCTGGCCTGCGCGGCATCGGCTTCCTCCGCCTGGCGAAGACGGGAAACGAGGCGGCGGTCGAGCGCGATATCCTGCACGATCACGGCGCAAGCCATCCGATCTATCCCGACACGAACTTGCCGTGGCGTACGCCCATCGTGCTGTTCGAACCGCTGGATCCGTCCAATAAATCCAGCATCGGCTACGACATGTTTGCCGGGCCGGTGCAGCGTGAGGCGATCGAAAAGGCGATGGCCGACGACCAGCAGCATGCCAGCGGGCTCGTGCAGCTCGGCAAGGATACGGGTGCCGCGCAGACCTTTGCCGGGTTCCTCGTCTTCGTCCGGCTCAATGTGGAAACCGCGCCGGACGCCGTAAACGCGTCGAGATCCTCGACTGCCGGCTTCCTTTATGCGGCCTTCCGCGCCCGTGACCTGTTCCAGGCTGCGCTCAGCCGGGCACCATTGCTGCCGGTCAACACCGAGATCTATGACGGCACGGTGGACAGCGACAACCTGCTGTTCCAGTCGGAAACGCCGCCTGTTTCGAGCCTCGGCGACAGGCTGCTGGTCACCCGCAAGATCACGGTCGCCGGCCGGCAGTGGGTCGTCCTGTTCAGGCCGACAAGTGCTTTCTCGCAACCTTCCTCGCGCGCCATCCCGGTGATGCTCGGATTGTTCGGGCTGCTGCTTGCCGGCGCCATTGCGCTGGTGGCCCGCTATCAGGAGCGGGCCTATGAGGCGGTCTCGCTGCTTCACGAAACGACCGAAAAGAGCCTGCTGGAAAAAGACCTGATGCTGCAGGAGATGAAGCATCGCATCAAGAACTCGATCACGCGGGTGCTGGCAATCGCGCGCCAGACAGCATCGCACACCGCCGACGTCCAGGAATTCTCGACGTCTTTCTCGGCCCGGCTGCAGGCGATGGCGGCTTCCCAGGACATGTTGACGCGCTCACGCTGGCAGAAAGCCGATCTCGGCGACCTGCTGCGCATCGAGCTTGGCCAGGTGTTCGGCAGCGAGCTTCCTGAAGGGCTGTTGTCGGGACCGGAGGTTCTTCTCGACGAAAAGACGACGCAGGCACTCGGCCTCGTCTTTCATGAACTGGCGACGAATGCGCTGAAGCATGGCGAGGCCGGCAATTCAGTCGGTGCGCTGAAGGTCGACTGGTCGCTCGAAGGCCGCGGCGGCGCCCGGACATTGGCTCTCAACTGGCGTGAGGCCGGTCAGAAGAAGCTCGAGACACCGGCAAAGAGCGGTTTTGGCACCAGACTGATCGATCTCAATGTCACACGCGAATTGCGTGGCACAATCAGGCGCGATTTTCGCGAAGATGGCTTGAACGTCGAAATCAAGGTTCCGCTGCCGGCCTGAAACGCCGCCTCATGACCCGCGTCGCAACAGCGCCTTAAAAGGGCAAACGCGGAGACAGGTGGCCCGTCTCCGCGTTTGCTGTTCGCCTGGAGCTCGAAACTAGTTGCAGCGAGCTGTGTAGATCCGGCCGTGACGATCTCTGTACTGGCAGTAGCCATTTTGCAGACGGCGAACGAGCAGACCGCCAATCGCACCAGCGCCGGCGCCGATCAAAGCGCCCTTGCCGCCGCCGACAGCGCCGCCAATGAGCGCGCCGCCCACAGTGCCGATACCCACGTTCTCTTCCGTGGTGGTGCAGCCGCTGACCGCAACCACGGCAACCATGGCAATAATCATCTTCCGCATGGAGTCATCCTCACTTTTGTCCTCACTTTAATAAGCTCCAGCCGCCATTTAGCATGAAAGTACGGCCTTTGCCCGCACGATTTCATTGTTGATTAAGATAGTCTTTTTCGGGGCGTGCGCCGTTCGATGCTACCACGAACCCGGAAATCTCCAAGGACGCATCGAGCGTGCCGTCGGGACGCACGTTCCAGATGATGCTGTCATAGTCGTCCTCGAGCGCAGGATCGACGGCAAGGCATCTGGCGACGACATATTGGGCTTGGCCCTGCAGGTCGATGACCGCGAATGGGCGCGCGGTCATGCACTCGGCAGTGGTTTCGAAAACGCTTACCGGCGCCGGCAATTCACGGCACGCGGTCATGGCATTCGAACAGCCGACAACCAGCAGCAAGGCGGCAATGTGCTCCATGGCGGGACCCTCTCGCCATGGAAACGGCCAAAATCCCTCAAAGTTCCTGTGACGACAGAGCGATCAAGCAGACGTGAGCAGCGGAAGCCGGCGGCGGACCTTGGCGAGCTCGATCAGATCAGCTGGGACGCGGCGGTCAGGACGATAGCGGCCATAAGCGCGACGGCGGCGAAGCGGAGGGGCGATGCACGAGGCGCGGGCGCTGCGGACGCGTCGGGATCCTGAAAACCGCTCATCGAGACGCGAGCGGCGTGTTCCAGTCTGTTCAAGTCGGCAGCCGTCAAGGCCCATTCCTTTCATATTGTGCCAAACTCAATCGATGTCCGGTGGATCGGCACGTTCGGACAGGATCGGACCTTATGGTGAACAGTCGGTTAAGGTTGGCGATGCGTAGCAAGCCTTCTCGCGCCGACCGCCGTTCGTTCAATCCGTCTCGAAATTGCCGTGAGGAACGACAAGGCGGTATTCGAGGCGGTTCCCGGTGATCTCAAGTGTCGCCGTTCCATTCAAAGAAGTGGGCACGACGCGTTCAAGCGCGACGCTGCCAAAACGCTTCTCGCTACGTTGATTGTCGTTGGCTCCGATCACTTCGGCCCATGTCAGCGACAGCGCAGGCTCGCCAGCGGAAGCTGCCGTCAGATCGGCCGTCACCTCGACGAAACCGTCGCTGCGCGACAGTGCGCCATAGCTGACCGAATTGACGGCGAGCTCATGCATGGCCAAGCCGATGTGCAAGGCGGCATTGGGGTTGAGATATGGATTTGCGCCGCGGAAGCGTAGGCTGTGCAAGGGGTCCGCGCCGTACCTGCCGACCTGACCGGAAACCAGCTCGCGCAGCGCCGCTCCCCGCCAATTGGATGACGTAACCAGGTCCTGCGAGGAGGCCAGCGACTGCAATCGGCCCCGGAAACGCGTCAGGAAATCGTCAATGCTGCCGGAATAACGGCCCGTCTGGGTGGCGATGCTCTGGATGATGGCCAAAAGGTTCTTGGAGCGATGACTGACTTCGCGCAGCAGCGCCTTCAACGTCTGCTCCCGGCGTTTCTGCTCGGTTGTTTCGACCATGGTGGTCACGACGCCCTGCACCGCGCCGGTCTCGCTGCGGTCGGCGTCTATCCACACCTGAAACCAGCGGGCGCCGTCATCGGCCGGCACGCTGAGTTCGAGATGTTGAGGATTGCCGGAGACGATGACGTCGTGCTTAGCGGCGCCGATACGCTCCGCCTGCGCCGGCGGCAAGATGCCGTTGTTGTCGGAGGCATCGGAAGTCCATGGGGCGCGCATGTTGCGCGCCCACACCGTCTTCATTTCGCGATCCTGGTATAGGACGGAAATCCCGGCATTGTGCAGTGCATGGAGAAGTGCCCGGCCAAGCTGCATTCCGCTTTCGGCGGGATGCAAAGCGATGATCTCATCACTCTGGCCGCGGTCTTTCATTTTTCCGACTCTGGAACGCATCGGTCAATTTGCTCAACCCATGTCGGGCTGAACGGCTCGCGGAAAAATGGGTTCCAAAAGGAGGAGCTTCGTATCAAGCCTTAAAAAGCGGTCCGCCGAGCGGCATCCCGTTAGAGGACACTGCCCGGCGGTGGCTGGAAACCGTTTGAGGGGTGCGGCTTCCAGTGTTCGCTTGAATGGCCGCTTGGCATTCACGCTCGTCTGATCAGGCCGGCAATAAGCGATATGATCAGGAAGGCGAGAAAGATGAAGAACAATATCTGCGCTATACCGGCCGAGGTGCCAGCGATACCGCCGAAACCAAGCGCACCGGCGATGATCGCCACGACGAGAAATACGAGCGCCCAGTAAAGCATGATCCATCTCCTTCCAATGCTGCGGTGAAAACGTGATTCGCCTCCGTTTGTTCCACCATTTTCCGAAAAAGACGATGCTGAAAATCGTTATGGCCCGAATTGCTGCGGTGTGTGCGAAAAGGTCCTCGTCAGGTTCGGCAGCAGTTGGCTGTCGTGTGTTAAGCCGGCGTCACGCCCCCATCCGGTCCAAGGGGAGTGGCTATCCCACACCCTGGCGGCCGCAACTCGGCCGCTAGCTGTTTTATGCTGCGGCTTTCGCGTGCCGGTCAAAGAACAGGGCCTGGCTGATAAGAGCCTTGACCATATCCGGATTGAACGGCTTGGTGACGAGGAAAGCCGGTTCCGGCCGCTCGCCGGTGAGCAGGCGCTCGGGAAAGGCGGTGATGAAGATCACCGGCACCGAGGTCGACGATAGGATCTCATTGACGGCCGCGATGCCCGAACTGCCGTCGGCAAGCTGAATATCGGCAAGCACCATCTTTGGCCTCGCCTTGCCGAACATCGCCACCGCCTCGGCGTGGGTGCGCGCCGTTCCGACGACGCGGTGGCCGAGGCTTTCGACCATTTCTTCGATATCCATGGCGATCAGCGGCTCATCCTCGATGATCAGCACGTCGGTTGCCACCTGACGGGAGATCTCGTTGCTCGCCTGCGCGAGAAGTTCGGAGAATTCCTGTTCGTCGACGTCGAGAATCTCCGCCGCCTCGTCTTCGCTGAAGCCTTCGACCGCGACCAGCAGAAAGGCTTGGCGGGGACGAGGCGCAATTGCATTCAGATTGGCTGCGGCGCGCTGTTCCCATGCCGACTGGGCATGCTCCTGCGGAACGCGAATGGCCACTGAGGTGAAGAGCTTGGCAAAGACCTTGTAGAGCGCGATGCGGTCGTTCGATGCGTCCGGAAAGATGTCGACATCGGCAATGATGGCCTCGAGCATTGCGGCGACCAGCGCGTCGCCGCTCTCCTGCGATCCGGATACGGCGCGCGAGAAGCGGCGCAGGAACGGCAGGTGCGGAGCGATGGTTGCTGATAGGCTCATATCGGACGTCTCCCTCATATGACGTGATTGCATGTTATAGCTAAAAACGGCTCGCAACCCCAAAGTTAGAAACGCGGGTTGTGCGAAAAAGTTCCGGTCATGCGGAACTAAGTATGCGGGCTGGCGTTTAGGGCGGGGTTGGGCAACCAGACGAGGCTGCCGCTTGCCTTGCGTTATGTGTTGAAGGGCGGCTTAAGGCTGGGACAAAGGGCGAAATGAAGAACATGACGAAAGCTACCACGGCTGGCGTTGGCAACGGGCGCCGGGCTGCTTCCCGCGACCCGCTTGGGCCGAACTCGGAAATCGGCCGCAAACTCAAACAATACTACGACGAGCTGGTCTCCGACAATGTGCCGGATCGCTTCGCCCAACTGCTCAGCCAGTTGGAAAAGGCCGAACCTGTGCAAAAGAAGGACTGAGGCATGGCGGCCGTCTCCCAGGGCTTCAAGACCGACTTGCTCGGCTCGATCCCGAGCCTGCGGGCTTTTGCCGTGTCGCTGACGCAAAACGCCGACAAGGCCGACGACCTGGTGCAGGAAACGTTGGTCAAGGCCTGGGACAAGCATGAAAGCTTCCAGCCCGGCACCAATCTGAAGGCATGGCTGTTCACGATCTTGCGCAACGAATTCTATTCGCAGATGCGCAAGCGCGGCCGCGAGGTGCAGGACAGCGATGGCGTCATGACGGCCAGGCTTGCCGTTCATCCGGCCCAGCACGGCCAGCTTGACCTCGAAGACTTTCGCGGCGCGCTCGAGTTGCTGCCCGAAGACCAGCGCGAAGCCATTATCCTCATCGGCGCATCGGGCTTTTCCTACGAGGAAGCGGCCGAGATCTGCGGTTGCGCCGTCGGAACGATCAAGAGCCGCGTCAGCCGCGCCCGCACTCGGCTGCAGGAAATCCTGAAGATCTCCGGTGAAGACGAGTATGGCCCGGACGCAATTTCGGCTCAGGTAACCGGGTCGACGGCTGCGTGAAGCGTGGCCGTGTTCGAACCGCTCCGCGCCTCAGCGGAGAGGCGTTCGCCTGCGGGCCGCCGCCACTGCTTCGACGAGATCGTCTCCCGAATAGGGCTTGGTGACCAGTCTGACGCCGGGAAAGGATTTCTTGATCTCGTCGGTATCCGAATAGCCCGAGGCGAAGACGAACGGGATGCCCGCTTCACGCAGCCGCGAAGCAAATTGGAGCGTCGAAACGCCGCTCAGCATGAGGTCGACGATGGCCACATCGAACTGCGCGGCAACGTCTTGCTGTTCGATCTCAGTCAGATCACGGGCGATGACCACATCGAGCGCGCCGTAGTCGCGGCAAAGCTGCTCGATATCCATGGCAATCAGGAACTCATCTTCCAGGATAAGAATCCGCAAACCGTCAAGTGATGCGCGCACGCAGCAATATCTCCTTGAATGCGTCTCTAACGTGAAACGGGGGAAGTCATGATCGTTATTTGGCATGCTGTCATTTAAAAAAGACGTGCCGGCGCGGATGCGTCGGCCTCGGCCCGTGCAAGGCATTTGCAACGCGCGCTGCCGGAGATAGGGTTAGAAGAGGTTCGTGCCGGAACCTTGGGGTCTGTCGAGCGTTTCGACCGAGCAAAAGCATGGAGAGTGAAGCAATGGCGACTGCCGCAGGAAAGGCCGCGAACGAAGCCCGCACGAATTCCGATATTGAGGCCGACATCGCACAACTGAAGGCCGACATCGACCAACTTACCAAGCTGTTGGCCAAAACTGGCGAACATGGCTACGGGGCAGCACGGCGAGCCGCGGCCGAAAGCGTCGAGCAGTTGCGAACCCAGGGCGAGGCAGCCTTCGACAGCCTGCGCAGCAACGCCAGGGACATCGAGGCGCAGATGATAGCGCATATGCGCGAAAAACCGGTGACTTCGCTGGCGATCGCCGCAGGCGTCGGATTCCTCTTCGCGCTTCTCGCTCGCCGCTAGTTCTGCACGCATGGGAATGCTTGCATCGCTGATCTCGGGCCTCGCCTCGGGCGAAACCATTGCGGCGGTGCAACGCGCGCGCGTCGCTGCGATTGTCTATTCGGTCGCAGCGCTCGCGGCGCTGTGCGGCCTCGGCTTCCTGGTCGGGGCGGCCTATATCTGGACGGCGGCCCGCTATGGGCCGATGGCAGCCTCCCTGAGCTTCGGGATCGGCTTTCTGGCAATCGCCGGTCTCATCCTGCTCGTCTACCGGATGTCGGCTGGCTCGCGCGCCAGACGCCGGGCGAAGCGACGCAACGCCGACATGAAGGCTATCGGCATCACTGCGGCACTCGCCGTGCTGCCGGCGCTGCTCAAGGGCAAAGGTGGCCCGGGAAAGGCTGGACTGAGCGCGATTCTCGGCCCGGCGATAGCACTCGCTGCTTACGCCATCTACCGCGAGAACGTGAAGCGCGGCTCCGATGATCCGGATACCGGCAAACGGGAATAGTTCGGAGGGGATAGTTCGGGGCAAACGATTCTGGCGCCGGTCGCAAAATGTTGGCGTCACAAATCTTCGAGCGGAATCGATATTTCGGCGACCACGCCGTCCGGCCGGAATTCATGGGTCACCTCGCTGGAAATGACCTTGGCCAGGCTGCGGCGGATCAGGATCGAGCCGAAGCCATGGCGTTCGGGCGGCGCAACCCGCGGGCCGCCGCTTTCGCGCCAGGCCAGCAACAGACGCCGTGCACCCTTCCTGCCTTGTACCCTCCAATCGAGATCGACCTTTCCGGAAGAAACCGAGAGCGACCCGTATTGCAGTGCGTTGCTTGCCAGTTCATGCAGGATCAGCCCTAGCCCGACTGCCTGGTCGGGTGAGAGCAGGACATCGGCGCCGGAGATCGCCATCCGCGATTGTCCGGCGGCTTGGAACGGCTTTAGCTCGATCTCCACCAGCTCGCGGATGCCGATGCCGCGCCACTCGCGGTCCGACAGCAGGCTGTGCGCAACGCCCAGTGCCTGCAGCCTGGCGCTGAAGGCTTGGAGGAATTCGCTTGGCTGGCGGGCATGGCGAACGGTCTGCGTCGCCAGCGCCTGTACGGTTGCCAAAGTGTTCTTGACGCGGTGGTTGAGCTCGCGCAGCAACAGCCGTTGACGTTCGTCGCCAAGTTTGCGTTCGGTAATGTCGTAGTTGACGCCGAAGATCAGCGTCGGCTTGCCCTCGCCGTCGCGTTCTATGACGCGGCCGCGCGTTGCGATCCATCGTGGCGGATCGAGGCCTTTGACACGGTATTCGCCAAAATAGTCGTCGCTGCCGGTCAGCGCGTCGCGAAAGCGTGTTTCGGTCTGGTGAACGTCGCGCAGGTCGATGGCGGTCAGGATGTCGCGCGCCCTCAGCCTGTTCGACTTGGGCAGGTTGAACAATTCGGACAGCAGGACATCGCAGTCGATCATGTCGCTGCGGATATCCCATGCCCAGCTGGCAAGCGAAGCCGCGTCAAGCGCGATAGCGCGCCGCTTTTCCTCTCGAACCAGTGCGGCCTCGGCAATCGCCGCGCTGCGGGTTGCATCCTTCAGCGTGAACAGGCTGGCGGCGAGGCCAGCCAGCGCCGACAGCTGGTCGAGCTGGACAGAAGAGGGACGTGCGTGCGACTTCCGGTCGAGCACGCACAGCGTGCCGATCAGCGCGCCGTCGACGACGATCGGCACGCCTGCGTAAAAGCGGATATGATGCTCGCCGGTGACCAGCGGATTGGCTTTGAACCGCGGATCCGCCGCCGCGTCGGCCACCACCATCGGCACGTCGCCGGCTGCGATGGTATAGGCGCAGAACGATGTCTCGGTTGCGATTTCGGTCTCGTCGAGACCGATACAGGACTTGAACCACTGCCGCTCGGCATCGACCAGCGTGATCAGTGCGACAGGCGTTTGCATCGCCGAAGCGGCAAGACCACCGATACGATCGAAATCAGGATCGGCAGCCCTGTCCAGCGCGTCGAGGCCGTGCAGCACGGCAAGGCGGTCCGCGGCGCCCACCACACGGCGAATATCGGCCGGCAGGCCCGGCGTTTTCTGGCTATTGTCGTCCACTATGCCCCCAGTGGCCGGCCCCGCTGATTGATCAGGCCAATCGGCCCGTTTGTCGCCTTGCCGAGCCGGAACTTTCGCGGCGGGGGACCGTTACCAGCCAACGCCCCGCTAGTTACGCCTGCCGGCGCCAAATATGGAGCCAGACAATGCCAAAAATCATTCCTGAAAACAAAGCCCGTCAAGGGCGGCGGGGTCGGCATGTCCTTCGTATCCTGATCGCCGCGCTGTTGCTGGCTTTTATCGCCTGGGGCGTCGCCGAAATCTACGGCTGGATGATCGAGACGCCGAAGACCGAGCAGGGCAACACGCCCAGCGGCTAGATTCTCTCCATCGCTCGTGTCAGCTCGCATTACGCAACCCCACATCACGCTACCCCACGTCAGGCAACCTTTGCCTCGGCGGCGCGCGCCGGGACGAGAACATTCAGCGCGCGCGGATGGATTTCGACGGTCGTCTCGCGATCGAGCTTTACCAGTTCGCCGTCCATGACGGCCTGAACTTTCCTGTTCGTCGAATGGATTTTCAAAACGGCGCGGTTTGCCTGATGGATTTCGACATGCTCGTTGCCGCGCCATTTCCCACGGGCGACGTCAAAGAGGAACCTGATCAATTCGCCGCGCCGCCGTGCCACGGTGACATAGATGCCCAGCACGCCGCCTGCCGGATTATCGGCATAGGGCAGGTGGCCCTCGCCGAACAGATTGTTGGTGATGCCGATACCGGTGATCCGGGTTCTGATCTCGGCCTCACCGATCGTCAGCGTTACTTTCATCGCCGGTGGATTGTTGATCGTTGCCCAAGCGGCTCGCACCGAGGCACGCATCTTCCCCAGCCGCGAGCCGAATTCCATCTTCTGGCGCAGTTGCACCATCCTGGCGTGCATGCCGATCGAGAATTGATGCACGAAAGGCCGGCCGTTGGCTGTTGCAATGTCAATCGCCATCACCTCGCCGTCCGCAAACGATTTCAGTGCCGCATCGAGGGTCTGCGGAATACCGAGGCCGCGCGCAAAAAGGTTCATTGTGCCAGCCGGCAGAATTGCCAGCGCCTTCTCCCCATTCATCAAACGGGCTGCCGCGGCCGAAATAGTGCCGTCGCCGCCGCCCGCCAGCACGACGTCGATGCCGCGCCTGGAAGCTATGCCGTCCAGCGTGGCGACGATATCCTTGCCGGCGACGATTTCGATATCGATCGAGTGGCCGGCAGTCTCAAGCGTGCCGCGCATCCGGCTGGCGAAGGCCTCAAGATCGATGGTGCGCAGGGTGCCCCCGTCCTTGTTCAGCACCGCTGCAAACCGCATGGCCGTTCCATTTTCCAGCACCTATCGGGCCGGGACGGGGCCCAGCCGGGAGTGGAACGGGGCGGCCGAGAAAATGTTCCGTTCGACCAGCGCGGCGAATCCGAGAACCATTGACATCGCACGGGGTGCACCACGGCTTTTTTCGGAACAACAGTGTGGTCACAACGTTGTGAACATGCAGAAGACGCTGCGCCCGCAGTGACGCCAGGCGGGCAGGGCGTGCACGAAATCACCGACGAGGAGACACTAAGATGATCCGCACCCTTTTAACCACGACAGCAGTCGCAACATTGATTGCGACGGGTGCATTTGCGCAATCGGCGACGACCCCGGCGCCGGCGCAACCACCCGCCGCCCAGGATACCGCTCCGGCGATACGTGCCGAGGGCAGCCTTGCCACCAACATCATCGGCGAATCCGTCTATAATGGCACCGGCGACGATGCCCAGAATATCGGCAAGGTCAGCGACGTCGTCTTCGACGAGCGCGGCGAGGTAAAATCCGTCGTCATCGGCGTCGGCGGTTTTCTTGGCATAGGAACCAAGAACGTCACTTTCGACTACAGCAAGATGCAATGGGCCGAAAGAAATGGCGACCGTTGGCTGATAGCGCAAACGACGAAGGATGAGTTGACGGCCCAGCCGGATTTCGACCGGACTCCTTACGATCCACCTCCGCCACCAGCTTCGGCCGATAATGCGGCGCCTGCCGCCCCTTCCACCAGCGCGCAAAATACAACCCCTGCGCCTGCCGCGCCGGCTGAGCCAGTGAAGCGCGCCGAAGGCAATCTCGCCACCAATATCATCGGCGAGACCGTCTACAACGGCACCGGCGACGACGCCCAAAACATCGGTGACGTGAACGACATCGTCATCAACAAGGAAGCCAAGGCGCAATCGCTGATCATCGGTGTCGGCGGCTTCCTCGGCATCGGCGAAAAAAACGTCGCCTATGATTTTGACAAGGCGCAATGGGCCGAAAGGAACGGCGATCGCTGGCTGGTCGCGCAAACGACCAAAGAAGAGCTGCAGGCGCAGCCGGACTTCGACCGCAAGCCCTATGATCCGGCCCCGGCAACCACTGCGTCGAATGATGCCGCGGCTACTGCGCCCGCCACCGTCACGCCTACCGTGACGGCCAGCAACACCGCGACGACCAACAACACTGACCAAGCCAGCAAGACGGCTCAAAACGCTCCGGCAGCAGCGCCTCCGGCTAACTCGGCGGCCGACCAGACCAAGACCGGGTCGATCGACAAGTCGACGCTAACCGAAATGCCGATGGGCGAAATCCGGGCCGAGGATCTGGTTGGAACAACCGTTTACGGCGCCAACGATGTCAACGTCGGCGAAATTGGCGATATCGTGCTGGGCGGCGACAAGAAGGTCGACGCAGTCATCATCGACGTCGGCGGCTTCCTTGGCGTCGGCGAGAAGGAGGTGGCGGTCGGCATGGACAACCTGAAATTCATGACCGACAAGAACGGCAAGCGCTATCTCTACACGAACTTCACCAAGGAGCAGCTTGAGGCGCAGGCCCCCTATGACAAGGCCACCTATGCGCAAAGTCGCGACAAACAGCGCATGATCATGCGCTAAGCTGCACACAGGCCGACAGAGAAGCCCGCGCCGGAAACGGCGCGGGCTTTGCTTATCTCGAGGGAAAGCCGGCGACATGGCCGGCAACGCCATTGTCCGTCAATTCGGCGAGCGCCAGAGACTGGTCGAGATGCTCGGCCCGCCAGGCGAGCAACTTCTCGGCAAATTCCAACCGCGCCGGCAGATAGGCTGGGTCGTCAGCGACGTTGGTCAACTCGCCGGCTTTTTTTTAAAGGTCGAAGAGCAAGGGCGGCAGGCCGCCGCCGAAATGCACATATTTGAACTTTTGCGTGCGGATGACAGCGAAATTGCACTGACGCGGACCGATGCCGAAATACCGTTCGGCAT
The DNA here is from genome assembly GCF_040318075.1 of Mesorhizobium sp. M1328. Taxonomy (NCBI): domain Bacteria; kingdom Pseudomonadati; phylum Pseudomonadota; class Alphaproteobacteria; order Hyphomicrobiales; family Phyllobacteriaceae; genus Mesorhizobium; species Mesorhizobium sp. M1328. Next base: position 155,084 of record NZ_JAMYLO010000013.1, read on the forward strand.
CACCATCCGCGATCGAGCGGAAATCGAACTCCCAATGCGCCGTATCGCGCCAATTGTCCGGCTCCGTTGCGTCCAGGAAAGGCGCCAGCGAGCGGCCGTCGAGATGCGGCAGCACTTCGCCGCCAGTGAGCTCGAGCCCAGTGAGCTCGAGCAAGGTCGGCGCCAAATCCACCGCCTCGGTGAAGCGGTCGACGCTGCTGCCGGCAGCCTTGGGGCGGCGCGGATCGCGAATGATCAGCGGAATATGGAAGCTGCCGTCGAAGAAACCGCCCTTGCCCAGCATGAAATGATCGCCCATCATCTCGGCGTGGTCTGAGGTCAGCACGATGACGGTGTCGTCCCACGCATCGGCCGCCTTGACCGCTTGCCAGACACGGCCAAGCTGCGCGTCGACCTCCGAGATCATGCCGTAATAGAGCGCCCGGATGCGGCGAAAATTATCGTCGCCCCAGTCGCGCACCTTGCCCTCCGAGCCGGGACGGAATTTCGACCGTTCCTGCCGGTCAAGTTCATAGGCGAGATAAGGGTGGCTTGCTGCTTCGGCCTGCCAGCTTTCGGCGCGGTCAAAAGCTGGACCGATGGCCGGATCGTACATGGCGTTGTAAGGCGCCGGCACGATGAAGGGCGGGTGGGGGCTGATGAAGGAAAGATGCGCGAACCACGGCGTATCGCGCTCCTGCTCGCCGAGCCAGCGGATGAATTCGCCGGCCAGGAAGGCCGACGGCGTCTCGTCTTTCGAATAGATTGGCGGAGCGTTGCTGAATCCCGCCGTCGTTTTCCAGGATTTCGCCCACCGGGCGGTGGATGGCGGGGGAGCCGGCGCCGGCATCGACGCCGCGCGCCTTGAGCCATGACAGCCAGGGCTTCTGGTGCTCGGGCAGAAGCTGACGCACGGTGAAGCCGGGCAGCACGCCTTCATAGCTCTTCAGCTGCGGGTCGCCAGGCGCCAGCGTGCGCGGGTCGCGCGCCATGTCCGTATAACCGAAGAGCGTCGGATCATAGCCGAAGGCGCGCGCCCAGAGCGCTATGTTGCCGTGGCGGGCATCGAGCGGTGTGCCGTTGCGGCAGACACGATTGTTCATCTGGTAGAGGCCGGTGTAGAGGCAGGCGCGCGCCGGCGAGCAAGGTGCGGCGCCGCCATAGTGCTTCTGGAACAAAACGCCCTCGGTAGCCAGCGCGTCGGCATTCGGCGTCTTTACCACCTTGTGCCCAGCAGCGGACAGGCAGTCGCCGCGCCACTGGTCGCAGGTGATCAGGAGAATGTTGGGGCGTTTTCCACTCAACCGCGGTATCCTCACGCTGGCTACATGCGTCGCTCATGGAGCGCAATTTCGGCGAGTATGCAAGCCGGTCCAGTTTGCCGAATGGTGAACAAAACCTGCTTCGTCGTTCACTTTAACAGCACAGTCCATTCTGTGTTTGCCGCCTTTGCGGCCAGGAGGCGGATGCTCATATTTGCGTGGACAGCGGCAAGGGCCGCACCGGCACAAGGAAAGGAGCAGAAACATGCTCGACCAGGTCAAGGGCCTGCATCACGTCACCTCGATGGCCAGCGATGCGCGCCAGAACAATGAATTCTTCACCGGGACGCTCGGCCTGCGGCGGGTCAAGAAAACCGTCAATTTCGACGCACCCGATGTCTACCACCTCTATTACGGCGACGAGGTCGGCACGCCCGGCTCGGTGATGACCTATTTCCCGTTCCCGAACATTGGCAAAGGCCGCCATGGCGTCGGCGAAGTCGGTACCACCGCTTACTCGGTGCCCGAGGGCACGCTTGGCTATTGGGAGAAACGGTTTGCCGAGCAAGGTGTCACCGGGCTGTCCGGCGAGGAGACGTTCGGCGAGAAGCGTCTTGTCTTCGCCGGTCCCGACGGCGACGGGTTTGCACTGGTCGAGGACAGAGCGGACAGCCGTGCGCCATGGGCCAAGGGTGGCATTCCCACCGACGAGGCGATCCGCGGTTTTCACTCGGTGTCGCTCAGGCTGAAAGATGGCGGCGCCACCGAAGAGCTGCTGAAATTCATGGGTTATGAGGAGGTCGACAAGTCCGGCAACGTCAGGCGGCTGGCGGTGAAGAACGGCAACGGCGCCGACGTCGTCGATATCGAATCGCTGCCAGGGGCCGGCTTCGCCAATCTCGGCGCCGGCTCGGTCCACCATGTCGCTTTCGCCGTCGAGAACCGCGCCAAGCAGCTCGAAGTGCGCAAGGCGCTGCTCGATACAGGTTATCAGGTGACGCCGGTGATCGACCGCGATTATTTCTGGGCGATCTATTTCCGCACACCGGGCGGCGTGCTGTTCGAAGTCGCCACCAACGAGCCGGGCTTCGACCGCGACGAGGATACCGCCCATCTCGGCGAGGCGCTGAAACTGCCGTCGCAACACCAGCATTTGCGGCCCTATCTCGAGCAGCATCTGCAGAAACTGGAAGATTGAGGACAAGGTCATGAGCAAGGATTCGTATATTCACAAGGTGCTGCCCGGTTCGCCTGATGGCGCGTTGCTCTTCGTCTTTCATGGCACCGGCGGCGACGAGGCCCAGCTTCTGTCGCTTGGGCGCGATCTTGCGCCGCAAGCGACGATCGTCGCCCCGCGCGGCGATGTCTCGGAACAAGGCGCCGCACGCTTCTTCCGCCGGACCGGCGAGGGCGTTTACGACATGGGCGACCTCACGCGAGCGACGGACAAGATGGCCGGCTTCGTCAAGGCGCATGTCGAGGCGGCAAAGCCATCTTCGGTGCTCGGCCTCGGTTACTCCAACGGCGCCAACATCCTGGCCTCGGTGCTGTTTGCCGAGCCGTCGCTGTTCGACGCAACGGTGCTGATGCATCCGCTGATCCCGTTCGAGCCGGAGGTCAAGGGCAGCCTTGGCGGCAGCCGCATCCTGGTCACCGCCGGCAGGCGGGACCCGATCTGTCCGCCTGATTTGACGGCGCGGCTTGAAGCCTATTTGCGCGCCGATGGCGCCGATGTCACAGTCGAGTGGCATGACGGCGGCCATGAGGTGCGGCCAACCGAGATCGAGGCGGCGCGGCGGTTGTTCGCCCTTGCGCCGGATGAAAGGACCGCAAGCCATGTCTGACCTATTGCCGGAGATCGAGCTGGAGGACCGCGGCTCGAAGGGCCGCTACTTCCTGCGTGGGCCGGGCGGCGCCGAGGCGGAGATGACCTTCACCAAGATCGGTGAGCACCAGATCATCATCGACCATACCGAAGTGCCGGATGCATTTCGCGGCCAGGGCGCGGGGCTTCGCCTGGTCACCCGTGCCGTCGAGGATGCACGTGCGGCGGGCAAGACGATCATCCCGCTTTGCCCGTTCGCCAATGCTCAATTCCGCCGCCATCCGGAATGGGCGGACGTGCTGAAGCGGTAAGAGGCAGCCCCTCGATGAATGACAGGAGAAAGGGTGCGCGGCTTTACCGCGTGCCCCTTCGGCCATTGGCGGCGTACAAACACAAGGCAAACATACGGGATTTGCGCAGAGCGCCCGTCTTGCCTAAGTATTGCCAACAAACCGGCTCGCCGTCTGCGGTCCGACCACTTCAACCGAATGGCCCTCCATGACCGAATCCGATCTCGTTCCCGTCTTCGACGGCCACAACGACACGCTGCTCAGGCTCTACCAGTCGAAGGATGCGGACGTCGAAAAGCTGTTCGTCGAGGGGACGCCGGGTGGCCATATCGACCTGCCACGCGCGAAGAAAGGCGGATTTGCCGGCGGCATGTTCGCGATCTTCCCGCCGCCTGTCGAGAAATCCAAACGCGGCGCCGTGCCGCTGGCACCGAGCGACAGCGAGCCCTTGCCGCCCGAGGTTCCTCGCGCCGATGCGCTCAACTCCACCGTAGCGATGGCCTCGATCCTGTTCAGGCTGGAGCGGGCTTCGGCGCTTACCGTCTGCCGCAGCGCCGGCGATGTGAGGAAGGCGATGGCGCAAGGCTCGATTGCGGCGGTGTTCCATATCGAAGGGGTCGAGGCGATCGACCCTGAGCTCACCTTGCTCGACGTTCTCCACGCAGCCGGCTTGCGCTCGCTCGGCATCGTCTGGAGCCGTCCCAATGCCTTCGGCCACGGCGTGCCGTTCCGCTTCCCGTCGTCGCCCGATACAGGGCCGGGGCTGACCGATGCCGGCAAGGCGCTGGTGAAAGCCTGCAACCAGCTGAAGATCATGATCGATCTTTCGCATCTCAACGAAAAAGGTTTCCGCGACGTCGTCGAGATCAGCGACGCACCGCTGGTCGCGACCCATTCCAACGTGCACGCGATCTGCGGCCATTCGCGCAATCTCACCGAATGGCAGCTCGGCGCGATCCGCGACTCCGGCGGCATGGTCGGGCTGAACTTCGCCACCGGGTTCCTACGAGAGGACGGCAGGATGAACGCCGACACCAGCCTCGACATCATGATGCGCCATGTCGATTCGCTGCTGCAGGCGCTGGGCGAAGACGGCGTCGGCCTAGGCTCGGATTTCGACGGCGCCATGATCCCGGCCGTGATAGGCGACGTTGCCGGCCTGCCAAGACTGCTCGACGCGTTCGCGGCACGCGGCTTCGGGCGCGCGCTGATCGAGAAGATCGCCTATCGCAACTGGCTCGGCATGCTGGAAAAGACCATCGGCTAAGCCTGTCGATATTCAGGTGAGGCCGGCCTGCAAACGATGGCTTCCTGCGCTTCCGGTGCTCACGTACTTAAGTACGCTCCGCCCCGGTTCTCGGAAACCATCGTTTTCGACTCGGCCTGACCTGAATCTCAACAGGCCTAGGCGGGAATTACTAGGCGCCCATGCGCTTCAGCCAGTCCTGGCCGACGCCGCGGTCGCGGATGATCGGCAGCGGATCGGTGGAATCCAGCCGCGCACAGATGCGGTAGACTTCCAGCGTTTCGGCGTCCATCTCGCCGCGCTTGTAGAAGAACATGGCCGCGGCATAGCGGGTTCGGCCCGACCATTTTTCGCCGAGCGGCATGTTGACCAGCTGCCACTGCTCGGCGGCTTCGGCATCGATTTCGCGACTGTAAGTGTCGTCAGTCATCTCTTAAAATCCGCGGGCGGATTGGCGGTGCGGCGGTCGAGCCTGACCAACGGCCGCGGCACCAGTTTGGCACGCTTCAACAGCTGGTGATACCGCAGCTCGCGCCTGGCATAGATCTCGACCCAAAGGTCCGCTGCAGGCGGGGGCGCCGATCTGGTCCACGCATCGCCGGGATCGCCACCTTTTGCCAACGGTGCCTTCGACATCGTTTTCTCCAAGGATGCCTATCTCGACGAGAACATTCGAACCCGAGCAGCCCTGCAGAAGGTGCTTGACAGTGGCGAGCACCATCCCACTGATCTTCGCGGCCGAAGCCGGTCGGCTAGCCGGCGATGCTGGAGACCATCACCCGATGAAGACAACAGAGGCGCGCGAAGCCCTCCTCGAACCGGCGCGAAAAAGCGATTCCGAAAAGCGCGGCCGCAAGGCGTCGAAAGAGACAAGGCAGCTTCAACTGATCGAAGCGACAATCGATTCATTGGCCAAGCGCGGCTATTCGGAAACGACTATGGCCGACGTCGCCGACGGCGCCGGCTTGTCGCGCGGCATCGTCAATTTCCATTTCGAGAGCAAGGAGAAGCTGCTCGTTGCCACTTTGCAATACATGTATGACGAGTATTCGGCGCATTGGCGCAGCGCCTTGCAAAAGGCCGGCGATGATCCCGCCCGCCAGTTGCAGGCATTGGTCGCGGCCGATTTCGACCGCTCGATCTGCAACAAGCGCAAGCTGGCTGCCTGGTGTGCCTTCTGGGGCGAGGCCAAATCGCGGCCGAAATATCAGGCGCTGAGCAGCGCACGCGATGCCGTCTACCAGAACATCTTCATCGATCTTTGCGCGGCGCTCAAGCAGAGCGGCTTCTATGCCTATGAACCACAAGTCATGGCGCTGGCGCTCAGCGCCATGCTGGATGGTCTGTGGCTGCGTTTGATGATGGGCACCGAAGACACCACACGCGAGACGGCACTGCAGGCCGCGAACGAGTTCCTGTCCGCGGCATTCCCCAAGCACTATCCGAAATCTGCAGCCAGCGGTGCCAAGCCGGCGTGAAACAATCAAAAGAGGATGGAACAGCAATGAAGACATTGACGCGACCTCTGAGAGCGCTGGTGGCTTCGGCTGCGGCGCTGGGGCCGGACAAGGACCTCGTTTTGTTTGACCAGTCCCGTTACGAGGACCCCGGTTCCCATCCTCAGCCGGTGGCGCCTGAGCTCAAGCAGCGGTGGGTCGCGGAATTCGAGAAGATCAAGGCCGGCTGATGAAGTCCACGATCGAACGAGCCGATGTGGCCATCCTCGGCGCCGGCTTCACCGGTTTGTCGGCAGCGCTTGAGCTGAAGAAGGCTGGCGTCGATTTCGTGGTGCTCGAAGCCCGCGACCGTGTCGGCGGACGCGTCGAAGCCGTGCAGAACGGGCTCGGCGAGCGGATCGACAGCGGCGGCCAGTTCCTGTGCGAAGACATGCCGGAATTGATGGCGCTGGTGCGAGCGCGCCGCAAGACATTGGTCGAGACCCATGTCGCAGGCGAATTCGTCACGCAGCCGCGAATGAGCGAGGCGCAAGCCGGGCGCACTTACGGCACCGCGATGCGAATACGCGAGCGGATGAATGCGATCGCACCGAACGACCCGGCCATTGCCGGCTTGACGGTCGCGGCATGGCTCGATCGCCAGGCCGATCCCGACGATGCCAAGGCCGCCTTTCGGTCGATGATCGAGGGCCTGTGGTGCCTGGCAATGGAAAGGCTGCCGCTGTGGTACCTGATCGACAATGATCGACGCGTCACCAACGAGGTGTCGGAGCTGCAGTATTTCGTGCGCGAAACCATGCATTCGCTGGCGGATGATCTTGCGCGGGATCTCGGCGATCGACTGCGGCTGAATACAGCTGTCGAGGCCATTGAGGACGGGCCGGGAGGGGTTCGCGTCGTTTCGCCTGCCGGCGCGATCGAGGCACGAGCGGTACTGGTCGCCGTACCGCCGATGATGGCCTCGAGAGTGGATTTCGTGCCGCCGCTGCCGGCTGTGCTGAAGAGAGCCCTCGGCGTCTGGCAAAGCGGCGCGGTGATCAAAATGCTGGTGCGCTATCCCAAGGCTTTCTGGCGCGACAGGGGCTTGAGCGGCATGGTGATGTGGCGCGATCCGCACGGGCTCTTTGCCTGCGATGCAAGCAGGGACGAGGATCATGCAGCACTTGTCGTCTTCATCGGCGGGCCGCTGGCGCAGCGCTGGCGGGATCTGGACGACGCAGCGTTACGCGCAAAGGTGACATCAAAGCTGGAAGAGGCGCTCGGTATCGAGGCGGCCGGCATTATCGATCTCAGCTATCGCGACTGGACCGGGGATCGCTGGAGCGGCGGCGGTTACAGCGATCTGATCGTCGATGCGACGGCAACTGATGCCGAACGCATTATCCGTGCTGGCGCGTCGCCGATCCATTTCGCCTCGTCGGAGCTGTCGCCATCATTTCCGGGCTACGTCGAGGGCGCCATCGTCGCCGGCCGCATTGCTGCGCTAGAAATTATTCAGTCGGCCATCGCCATCAGAGCCTCAGGGTCATAAGCGAGGCGGATCGAGCTGCCGACCGGAATCGACGCGCATTGCGACGAGCTCAGCCTGCTGGTCAGGCCGCTGATCAACATGTGCGTAATGTCGCCGCCGCTGATCATCACGCGCGAGCAGATCGACGACATGGTGTCGATCTTGCGCGAAGGCATTTCGCGCACGATGGACGATCTGCGCCGGGAAGGGGGTCTGGGAGGAATAGGCGTTTATCGCCGGCGGCCTTGTCGACGTCTTGCCTTTGCTGGCGGCGGCCGTGGCGTCCAGATCGGGTTTCCTGGAGGCGAACTGCCGTCTTTGAACTATGCGTGGTGTGCCCGCGTTCTGGCGGCCTTCTGCGCCGCCGCCTTCCTTCCGCTGGCGCCTTTCGTCTCGGCGGCTTTCCTTGCGGCTGCGGAACGCTCCTCGGCCGTCCGGCGCGAGGCCGCACGCTTGGCCTGCTGCGCCAGCGCCTCGTGCGACGCCGTGCTCTTCGGCTCGTGCTCGAGCACCTTAGAGACGGCTTTCGAGACCCGCGGGCGGCGTTTCGGCTTGCGTTCGCCCTGGCCGGCCTCATAGGCGTATTCGGCGCTTTTGCGCGTGCTCTCCTTCACCTTGCCCTTTTTGGGTGGGGGCAGGTCTACACCTGCGCGTCTCGCCTCGGAAAGCCCGATGGCGATAGCCTGCTGTGTCGAGCGCGCGCCGTGCTCGCCGCGGCGGATTTTATCGATCTCCTCGTGCACGAACTCGCCGGCCTGCGTGCTCGGCGATTTGCCCTCGCGCTTGTCCTTTCGGGCCTTCTCTATGGTTTTCTTGTCCGGCATTGTCTTTCTCCCACATACGGGCTGCGACAGCCATTCGGGTTACAGCTGCGCGCGGTCTTATGAGGATCATAACGCGTTGAGGACGCAAATGATCCCGGCACTGGTGAGCCACGCCCCGGCTGTCAGGACGTCGACGCCGATCTGTCCGAAATCAGATGGCGCAAGAACCATTGGGTAGCGAGATCCGCGACTTCGTCCAGGGCGCCGGGTTCTTCGAACAGATGTGTCGCGCCAGGGACGATGGCGAGCTCCTTCTCGCTGCGGAGCGCCGCCAGCGCCGAGCGGTTGAGCGCGATCACTTGCGTGTCCGCGCCTCCGACGACGAGCAAGGTCGGCGCCCGAACGCGCGGCAGGGCGAGCGCTGCAAGATCGGGCCGGCCACCACGCGAAACCACGGCCGCGGCCTGGTCGGGCCGCTCGGCCGCCGCCACCAGGGCGGCACCGGCGCCCGTGCTCGCGCCGAAATAGCCAAGACGCAACCCCGATGTGTCCGGCGAGGCATCGAGCCAATCCGTGACGCCGACCAGCCGGTCGGCGAGCAGTCCGATATTGAAGCGCAACTCGGCCGTGACCTGGTCGATCCGCTCCTCTTCGGCCATCAACAGGTCGACGAGGAAGGTGGCGAGGTTCGCCTCGTTCAGCCTTCCGGCCACGTAGCGGTTGCGCGGGCTGTGGCGGCTGCTTCCGCTGCCGTGGGCGAAGAGCACAAGGCCACGAGCATCCGAGGGCAACGAAAGATTGCCCTCAAGCGTGACAGGCCCCACGGGAACATGCACGATGTGCTCGCTATGCCGGTGCATATCCACCTCCGCTATGTCGATCTGGTACCAGGCACCGGACCCGCGCTCGCGCGCCCGGCCAATTCTTCTTCGGAAGCGGCAGGCTTGTCGGAAGCCGCAGGCTTGGGCACGCAGCTGGCGAGGAGCGCGCGGACCTCTTCATCGCTCGTTTGTGAGAAATCCACGTACCAGCGCCCGACACCCAGCAACGGCTCTGGTGTCGTCGCGCAAACGACCTCGTCGGCGTCCGCCCGCATCGCGTCGCAAGTGTCGGGGCTACCGACGGGAACGGCCGCGACAATATGGGCGGCGTGGTTTTTTCGCAGCGCCTTGATCCCGGCCCGCATGGTCGATCCGGTCGCAAGCCCGTCATCCACGAGGATAATGGTCCGTCCATTCAACTGCGGTGGGGGGCGCCCGTCCCTATAGAGGTGCTCGCGGCGCAGAAGCTCTTTTTCCTCCTTTGCGGCGACCGCGTCGATGACATGTGGCGGGATCGCGAGACCGCTGACGATTTCGTCGTTCAGGACACGTACGCCTGAGGGCGCAATCGCCCCCATGGCCAGTTCCTCGTGACCGGGGACGCCGAGCTTGCGCACGACGAAGACGTCGAGCGGTGCCTTGAGTGCCCGCGCGACCTCGTAGCCGACCGGCACGCCGCCTCGGGGCAGCGCCAATACGATCACGTCGTCGCGGCCGGCAAAGCGAACGAGCTCCCCGGCGAGTCGCCGCCCGGCCTCGCGGCGATCTGAAAAGATGATAGCCATGACCTTCAATCCGCGTGCATCTGTTTTCCCGGTAGATGTTTTGTCACCAGCCTGCGGCCACATGCCCTGGGATGGCTGCGGCACCGGTACCATTTTGGAACTCGCTCGCTGCCTGGACGTTCCAAGAATAGTTTCGATCGCGAGGTGCCGGCACCGGCGCGGGTTAGCGCGGATCGGGAAGATCGAAGATAGCGATCCGTACATGCCTCGTCCGGCGATTTCGCGATGCGCGGCAACAGGCGCGTCTGGCGGCTTGTTGCCTCAGCAATCAGAGAGAGGAATGTCCCATGCAAGTTCAGGAGATCATGAGCCGTCGGACCGAACTGGTCGGCCCGAACACTACAATCAGGGATGCCGCCCGGAAAATGCGGGCCGACAATCTCGGCGCCCTTCCGGTCGGCGAGAATGACAGGCTGGTCGGCATGGTGACAGACCGCGACATCGTGATGCGCGGTGTCGCCGACGAGCGCTCAGCCGGCAACACGACCGTTCGCGAGGTCATGTCCGAGCATGTCTATTGGTGCTTCGACGACGCCGATATCACCGATGCGGCGAAGATCATGGCCAAGCATCAGGTGCGTCGTCTTCCGGTGATCAACCACGACAAGCGCCTCGTCGGCGTCATTGCCCTGGCCGACCTCGGGCGGACCGATAAGGAAGCCGCCAAAATCGCTCTCGAAGGCGTTTCCGAGGCAACGGACGATCCCCGGCGCTAGACGCTCGCCTGAGCGGTTGCCGCCGTGCTCGCCGTTCTCCCTCCCTCGGGGGTGAACGCAGCCTGCTCAGGCAGCCTTCAGTTTGGCTACTATCGCGCTTTCACTTCTATGCGGCGTGTCTTGTCCTTTGCAGCGGGATTCTTCGGAAGCTCGACAGTCAAAACGCCGTTCCTGAAAGTGGCCTGCACCTTGTCGGCATCGATCTCCGCTTCCAGGGGGATCGTCCGCTGAAACCGGCCATAACTGCGTTCGCTGTAGGTGTGGCCGCGGTCGCTTTCCTTGTGCTCCGAACGCTTCTCGCCCGTAATGGAGAGGGTGTTGTCGCGCAGCTTGAGCTCAACATCCTTCTGCTCGAGCCCCGGCAATTCGGCGGTGACCTTATAGGCTTGGTCTGTTTCATATACGTCGACGCTCGGCCAAAGATCGCTGGCCGTAGTCGCTTCGGCCATTGGCGCAAAGAAGTCGTCGAACAGGCGATCGATCTGCCGGTGGAATGACGTGAGTGGGTCTCGCGCGGACGGGTAGAGGCTGCGCGATGGCGTCCTGGGCGCCAAATCGTGATGTGCCATGGTTCTTCTCCTGTTTTTCGTGTCTGCATCACTCGTCGCCATGTGATCGGCGACGGCAAACAAAACTCGTCCACCCATGAGGATGTTCCGAGCGTCGGCCAAGAAAGGCGGTCGAAAAAACAGCGGCAAAAAGCCGGCCCGAATCCCCTCATGACGAAACCTCCGACAATGAATGCGCACCAGGACATGCGCATCGGGGAACAACGGGCAGGCACGGCTGTTTGGTCATATCAGCCTAGTCGGATTTGAATGGAAGGAGGATTTCGATGAACGCCACCGGACTCGACGTATTCGACAAGACACTGCAGACCACGAACATCTGGCTCGACGAGATCATGGACGAGATTGGACCGGATCGGCAGGTCGCCTGGCACGTTCTCGGCGCGGTGCTGCACGCCCTGCGCGACCGTATGCAACCGGATCTTGCAGCCCACCTAGGCTCGCAGCTGCCGATTCTGGTGCGCGGCGCCTTCCATGACCAATATCAGCCTTCCAAAGCTCCCGAGAAGATGCGGTCGCTCGACGAGTTTCTGGCCAAGATCAAGGCGGAGCTGGAATTTGCCCGTCCGGTCGATTCCAAGGATGCATTCAGGGTCGTGTCCAAGGTGCTCGCCCATCACGTCGGAGAAGGACAGATGCACAAGGTCTGGGAATCCCTGCCAGGAGAGATAAGACGCGTCGCTGAAGCTCAGCAAGCGGCGTGAACGGCGCCGCGCGGGTTTCTCGGTCGCAACCTTCTTGGGGAGATAGCAATGCCACTCACCCTTATCAGCCCGGCGTTCCGGGCAGGCGGAAGAATTCCCGAAAAATATGCGCGTGACGGCCAGAACGTCTCGCCGCCGCTGAAGTGGTCCGGTGTCCCGGATGGTACCAAGAGCCTTGTTCTTGTCGTGCGGGATCCCGATGCGCCAAGCGGGATTTTCGGGCACTGGGCGGTGTTCAATATCCCGCCGGATGCCGGCGGACTCGCCGAGGCCGAAGACGGCAAGCCCGGTCCATCGGCCCTCAGGCAAGGCACCAACGATTTCGGCAATGCCTATTACGATGGTCCGCAGCCGCCTGCAGGGCATGGCGTCCACCATTACCACTTTCTGCTGGCCGCGCTCGATGTGCCGAGCCTCAGTGTTCCGGGGCAGGCGGGCGTGCATCAGGTCTGGAAGCAAGCCCAGAAACACGCATTGGAGGAGACGGAGTTGGTCGGAACCTACGAACGGCCGGCGTGACGCGGGCCGTGCCGGTCGCCGCCTTCACAATGTAATCTGGGCAAGCGGTTTTCGGGCAGGGCCGTGGATGACCGAACCGTCGGCGGCGAAGATCGAGCCGTGGCAGGGACAATCCCAGGTGTGGTCCGCATTGTTCCAGGTCACGGTGCAGCCCTTGTGGGTGCACGTCGCCGAAACCGCCTGGAGTGCGCCTTCGGTGTCTCTCCACGCCGCAATCTTTTCGTCTCCCCTGACGATCACGCCACCCATGCCGGGCGCAATGTCGTGGGTGCTCGAGACGATCGATTGGCTGCGGCCATTCTTGTGGAAGCCCTCGGGATAGGGCCGCGCCGGATCGTAGAGTTTTTGCAGTGGGCTCGGGCGGTCGCAAATCAGGTCGGCGATCATCGTGCCCACGGCCGTCCCGTTGGTGATGCCCCAGGCGTTGAAGCCCGTGGCAATGTGGAAGCCGGCGGCCTTGGCGGGATCGGGTTCGCCGGCATATGGGATCCTGTCGGCCGTATCATAATCCTCGTTGCACCAGCGCCACGCGACGTCGCCGACCGGAACGTTCTTTCTTGCCCATTTTTCCAGTTCGACAAACCGCTTCGCCACGTCGCCATCCCAGCCGGTGTTGAATTTGGGGCCAAGCACGACCAGCAGCGGACCTTCGGCATCACGGCCCGTGCGGATGGAATGCGTCGGGTCGTCGATGCCGATGAACATGCCGTCGACAGGGAGGGGATCATCGAGCCGAAAGGCCATCACGGTGTGGCAGCGCGGTTGCGTCCGGTTCGCCATGCCCATGGGGCTCTTCACCGTCATGTTGGTGGCGACGACGACGTGCCCGGCATCAACGGCGCCGCCATCTGTGACGACGCGCCAGCGGCTTGCCTCGTCGATCGAGGTGGCGCGGCTGTTTTCGAAGATCCGACCGCCGCGGGCCGTCACCGCTTCCGCCAGGCCAACCAGATACATCGCCGGATTGAACTGCGCCTGATCGGGGAACCGTAATGCCGCGGCCGTTTCGAAAGGCAGCGGTGCGCGTTCGAGAACCTCGGCCTCCAGCCCGACCTGGCGCGCGGCCTCCGCCTCGGCCGCGACCTTCGCGCGCCGGCTTTCATCGCAGGTGTACGTATAGGCGTCCTTGCTCTCGAAATCGCAGACGATGGCGCAGTTGTTAACCCAATCGCGGATTTGTCGGGCGCCGGCGGAATTCGCATCGGCATAGGTCTGCGCCAGGTCCCGGCCAACGCTGTCGATGAGATGACGATAGATCAGCGCATGCTGCGTGGTGATCTTGGCCGTCGAGCGGCCGGTCACCTGTCCGCCCGTGCGCAGGCCTTCGAGGACGACCACCGACCGGCCCGCCTCGCAAAGCCGAAGCGCCGTCGTCAGCCCGACAATTCCAGCACCCACGACAACGGCGTCCGCATGGATCGAACCTTCGAGCTGGGGATAGTTCGTGGATCTGGCCGCCGCCACCCAACAGCTTCCCGGTTTTCCCAAGAGAATGGCCATTTCAACCGCGTTCCTTGCGTCTCGATGCACTTCCATCGACAACCGCGCCGGCACGGGAACGTTCCCGAGGTTCGTCGCTTTCAATCGATCTCTCGCCACCCCGGGTCAGAAAAGCACCGGGAAGATGCGAGGTGCAGGCCATCACCCAGGTGATCGCCTCGCGGTCGTATTCGTCGCCGGAGCGCCAGTCCTCGAAGAAGGCGTTCAGCCTATCGACACGCCCCGGCCAGATGCCGGCGGCCTGCAGGCCGAGCGATACGCCGTAATTGGTGAAGGCGAACTTGGTATCGCGCAGCCATGGGGCGCGGCTGAAATAGCCGGGCGGGTCGACCCACATCGTTTCCAGGGTTCGCAGCGAACGCCTCGTCTGGGCGTCGGCCCACGGCTCGTCGGGAAAGAAATGGGCGAGCCACAACATCATGCCGAGGCCGAGGTCCTGCTCGATGTCGAGGGTGCGCCAATCGCGCTCCATCAGTTCACGCATTTGCGCGATCTCGGGCGCCAGTTCCTCGTCGTCGAGCATTCGGTAAGAGACGTAGCCGTCATAGGCATCCATGCTGCCGAGGCCGTAGCCGGGGTAAGGACCGGTCAAATCCTCCTGCATCTTCCAGATCACGCCGCGGCCGGGGACCACAAACGCCGGGTGAATGTCCCGCGCCAGCGTAATGCCGCGCTTGCGGTATTCCGGCTTCAGATCGCCGAGACGCGCCAGGGCGAACAGCCACATCGCCAGATAGTGGAAATACTGGCCGTCGCGATCGGCCGCTTCGCCGATCCTCAGTCCGCGCCGGCGGCCGAGCACACGCTCGACATCGGCCACCAGCCGCTCGGCCGCGTCCAGCCAGCGCTGTTCGCCAGTTTCCGTATAAAGCGAAACGTAGAGCACGACCCCGAATGCATCGGTCCACAGATACCGCAAGCCGTTGGGCCAGATGCCTTCGGCGCGCATCCAGTCGAGTTTTCGCAGGACATAGTCGACGTCACGCAGCATCGTGCCAAAGCCCGAACTGGCCGAGCCGGCCGATGTTCGGTGTCGCGCGATTGTGAGCATGCAGAATTTCGAGCATGTCTCTCCTCCGTCCGGTTGATCTGGCCAGATACCGCGAAACGATCTGATCGGCGGCGGGTTCCTTGGCCGCTTCCAACGGCGCGACCCGGGAACCCTCCGCCTGATCATGAGTTTGCGAATTGGCCTTGGACGGTGCGGGGGACCACGTGGCCCGAACTCATGCCCGGACTGGCCGAGCGGAGCAGTACAGAAAGCGACAATCGCGCGAACAAGACAAAGTGCACTGTGTCACCGTATTTGTGTTTTGGAAGTCAGTTGCCGCGTCTATTTTTCCACGGAACCTTCCAGCGAGAGCATCGTAAACAACGGGATGCGGGAGGTTGCAGCCTTTCGATCGAGGAGGCAAAGTTGCGACACCGCCAAGTCAAAGTTAACGGAGACGCCATTTTCTTTCGCGAGGACGGCCCGGCCGACGCTCCGGTGCTTCTGTTGCCGCACGGCTATCCCTGCTCGTCCTATCAGTTTCGAAGGCTGATGCCTGGACTGGCAGATCGCTGGCACACGTTCGCGCCGGATTTTCCTGGCTTCGGTTACAGCGCCACGCCCGACATGGCTGCATTCGGCTACGATTTCGATGCCTATGCCGGGTTTCTGGCGGCTTTCGCTGACGCGCTCGGCCTATCCCGCTATGCGCTGTGGCTGCACGACTATGGCTCGCAGATCGGATTGCGCCACGCCATCGCCTATCGGGAGCGCGTTGCCGCGCTTATCATCCAGAACGGCGACATCTACGAAGACGTGCTCGGCCCGAAATACGCAGCCATCAAGATGTATTGGAACGACAAGACGTCCGAGAAGCATCGCCCGCTGGAAGATGCGGTCAGCGAGGAGGGCTTCCGGCACGAGTTCATCGGTGAAGTTGGCGAGGCCGTGGCCGAGCGCGTGCCACCGGATCTGTGGAAACTCCATTGGCCTCTGATGGACACGCCAGCCCGTCGGCGGCTTGCGGTCGGCCTGATGGAGAAGCTGGAGGGGAACCTTAACTGGTTCCCGAAATACCAAGCTTATCTGCGCAAACGGCAACCGCCGACACTGATCGTCTGGGGTCCCGAGGACGGCTATATGCCGGCCGCATCGGCCCGCGCCTACAAACGCGACTTGCCGCAAGCTGAGTTCCACCTCCTCGATGGCGCCGGCCACTGGCTACTGGAAACCCATTTCGATGAGGCGCTTGCGTTGGTGCGCGACTTCCTTGCACGCGTCCACGGCTGATGACCGATGCATCCCTCGGGTAACCTATTGAAAGCATGGTGAACCGACCGGTCTGTGGCGAACCAGTCTCCGTTTGATATTTCCTGCTAACAGGCAAAAAGCAGGGTATTTGTGCGAAATGCGCGCTTTGGGCGGGCAGAACATCAATATCTTGTAGCGATGTCAGCTACTTAGTGGGAGATTTCCTGCGCGAGGCGTCAGGGAATATCGACCAGATTTGCGTGAATATTCGCGGCCGCCGGTGAATTAACAGGGAATCCGTTGTCGTTATGTGGGATGCGATTGCCGTTAGCTGGGATCGAATGTTCGTTATCCGGGAACGCGCTGCCGTCTTGCGGAAAATGAACGCGCAATAACGGTTCGAATCGCGCTTGCGAGGGAATGCAATGCTCTCACCCGGAAAGACATTGTCATAGCGCGGGAGGCGATTGTCGACTCGCAAGAGGCTATCTCAAGGCGATGAGCAGTAACCGACGGCGGGGGTGAATAGGGGTATTTTGCTGACTTGGCCGTTCATGAGACGCAGAGTGTAGTTTACGATATCTCGGTTCTGGATCGAGGCCCGGCTTTGATCTGATGGACCTAGGCCGCTCGCCGTCGATCCGGCCAGTTGTTAGGTCCGCCGCTTCAACGAACTAGCTGAGCTGAGCTTAACGATTCGGTATTGATTTGAGCGTTTCGAACTCGATCAGGTCGAGGGTAGCTGTGGTGACCTCCTCTACTCGCACGCGATGCACACAGTAGACGCCACCGGGATTGTTCGGCTTGCACAAGTTGGGAGCAGCGCATTGGCAGGGCAGCCGAGGCGCCACGATCCGATGCGGAACTCCGAGCGGCCCCCATATGTCCGGCGGTGTCAAGCCGTAAAGGCCGACGACAGGAGTCCCTACTGATGCCGCCAGATGCATGGGACCACTCTCATTTCCTAGAAAGATAACGGCGTCGCCAAGCAATGCCGTCAGTGTTTCAAGCGAGACCTTCCCAACCACGCTCGCCACAGGTGACACAGCCAATGCGAGTATTGTCTGCTCGGCTGTTGTCTCGTCCCGGCCACCAATCAGCAAAGACCGAAGGCCCGTGGCGGCATAGACTTCATCGATTGCCGCTGCAAACCGCTCCGGTTGCCAGCATCGCCCCTCAAATCGTGCCCCTGCATGGACGACGATATAGGCGTTTTTGACCAAACTCCTTTGCGCCAGGATTTGTGCGCTTTCACTTTGAGCGGCGCATGTGGGCACAAGCCTTGGTGTGGAGTCAGCGAGGTCAATGTTGAGAGCCTTTAGAGGAGAAAGATATTCGGTACAGATAGTGGATGCCGCCGTGACCACAGGTGGCGGCGTAAACGTTTGCCGGTTGAACCTCCCAGAATCTCAGTGGCCTCTCGGGAGGATCGAAGCCAACCCGCAGCGGCGCGTCGAGCAATCGGTGCAGAATCCTGGATGTCTTGGAATCACTCAGATCAATAGTGAGATCGTACCTTCGTTGGCGGAGATCAGAGACCAAGCTCAGATACGCTCTTAGCCGCTGGAAGAGGCTCTTTCCCTTGCCGCGGCGGTCGAACCCGATTGCTTCGTCCGCGATGTTTTGGCTGACTATGAACCGCCGAAGACCGGGGGCGCAAAGCATGGTCACGGTGGCATCCGGGTAGGCGAGACGTAGATTGCGCACCAAAGCTGACGTCAAAACAACGTCACCAATATACTTTGTCTGAATGATGAGAATGGACTTGACGGACAGCTGGCCAGTCGTAGCAGGCGCTCGCGATCTGCACCCGCCATGGCCGAATAGACGGACAGCGCGGCTAGCCAATGCGGCCAAAGTGCTAGCACTCATCGGCCTCAATTCCGACGCGCGGGTCGTTCGGCAGGAGGATGAGAAAGTCCGTCCGCTGGCGTGGCAGGCCAGTTCGATCCCGCGCCTGTTTCACGAAGGCCGGATCGTAGTCGAGGTGCGTCCCAGGACCGCTCCCGCCGAAGCGGTGCCTCGAACTGCACTGCGTCTTCAGGTGTGGAAGCCGGCGAGGTCTCATGCTCTCCTAGGGCGGCAAGCCGTTTGAGAAGCCTGAGAAAGTCATCGACGAAGGTGAAGATGACGGGGATCGCGACGAGGCTAAAGACGGTGGAAGTCATCAGGCCGCCGATGACAACAATTGCCATGGGTTGACGGAAACTGGAGTCGCCGCCGCTGAGACTGAGGGCTACCGGAAGCATGCCGCCGCCCATCGCGATCGTCGTCATCACGATCGGGCGAGCGCGCTTGTGGCAGGCGTCGACCAGGGCGTCGAAGCGTGAGAGGCCAGCGCGGCGTGAGATGATCGCGTATTCGACCAGCAGGATCGAATTCTTCGTCACTACGCCCATCAGCATGAGCAGCCCGATCACCACCGGCATGGAAAAGCTCGTGCCGGTCAGCACCAACGGCATCAGGGCGCCGCCGAGAGACAGTGGAAGCGCCATAAGGATCGTGACCGGTTGAAGGAAGTCGTGGAATAGGAGGACCAGCACGGCATAGATACAGAATATTCCGATCCCCATAGCGATGGCGAAACTGCCAAAGAGCTCGGAGCTGCGCTCTAATTCTCCTTGCTCGACGAGCCGGACGCCTTCCGGGAGGTTGCGAAGGGCAGGCAATGCCTGTGCCTCGCGATAGACGTCGCCGAGGATGCGCCCGTTCAACTCGAGCGATAGCGTGACATTTCGCGAGCGGTCGATGCGGCTGATTTCCGACGGGCTGCCGCCGATGCTGATCTCGGCGACCGAGCCAACATCGACGCTGCCCCTGGCGCCGGCAACGCGAAGATTGGCAATGTCATCAAACGTCGTCCGGTTGCTGGGGTCAAATCGGACACGGATAGGAAGCTGGCGCTGTGGCAGGTTGAGCTTCGCGAGCGAAGAGGAATAGTCGCCGTTGGTTGCCACGCGAACCGCCTCGGAAATCGCTTCCGCCGTCACGCCGAGAGCGGCCGCGCTGTCGAGGTTCGTGACGATCTGGATTTCCGGCGCCTGCAGGGAGGCACTGGAGGTGACCGCGCCGACTCTCCTGAGGGTGCGCAGTTGCTCTTCGAGCGCGCCGGCTGCCTGGCCGAGCGCATCGGAATCGTCGCTCGCCAACGTGATCTCCAATGTCGTGCCGTTGCCGCCCGTCCCCACAGCGATCCTGGTGCCGGGAAGGACGGAAAGTGCCTGCCGGATATCATTCTCGATCTCGGTCTGCGTGCGGGTGCGATCGCCGATCTTCTTGAGATCGACCACGAGCGAAGCGGCCCCCGTATCGGCGGTCGTCGAGGAATCGATCAAGTCATTCGAAGAGACGCTTCCCACGGAGGAGAACACATGCGTCACGTCCGGCAGTCGGGAAACGATCTCGGCGGCTCGCCGCGTGATCGCCTCCGTCTGCCCAATGGTGCTGCCAGGTTGCAGCGTCAAGGTGACTTGCGTCTGCGCATCATCCGAAGCGGGCAGAAAGCCGGAACTGAGGAACGGGATCGTCGACATGGAAAGGCCGAGAAACAGCATGACGCCAAGGACCGTTAGTTTGCGGCGCTGCAGGCAGATTCTGACGACGGCCATGTAGGCGCGCATGATCCAGCCGTCCTTTGCCTCGACGGGATGCGCTTTCATCATGTAGGCGGCCATCATCGGCGTCAGCAGGCGCGCGACGACCAGTGAGGCGAGGACCGCCACGGCTGCCGTCACCCCGAACTGACGGAAGATCAGGCCGGGAATACCGCTCATGAAGGCAGTCGGCAGGAAGACGGCGACGAGCGTGAAGGTCGTGGCGATGACGGCAAGGCCAATCTCGTCGGCGGCCTCAAGCGCGGCCTCCTTCGGGTGTTTGCCCATTTGCAGATGGCGCGCGATGTTCTCGATTTCGACAATCGCATCATCGATCAGGATGCCGACCACGAGAGAGAGCGCGAGCAGCGTCACCGTGTTGAGGCTGAAATCCGCCAGATACATCACAAGAAAGGTCGGAATGACCGATAGTGGCAGCGCAACCGCCGAAAGGACAGTCGCCCTCCAGTCGCGCAGGAAGAGCCAGACCACGACGATCGCGAGGATGGCACCCTCGTAGAGCATGTGCATGGAGCCGTCATAGTTTTCAATGATCGGCCCGGTCGTGCTGTAGGCCTCGACGATCTCAACATCGGGCTTGGCGGCGGCGAAGTTCTGCATGCCAGTCCGGATGGCTGCCGCGACGCCCGTATCCGAAAAGCCGTTCGAGCGTTTGACCTGCACTGCGATCACCGGCTCGCCATCGAGATAGGCGATGGACCCCCGGTCAGCGAAGCTGTCCGTAACGGTGCTGATCTCGTCGAGACGCACCAGGGCGCCACTTGGGAGCGGGATAGCGAGCGCCCTTAATGCCTCAATCGAAGAAACCGCGCCGAGCGTGCGGATCACCTGCTTGCTGCCGCCGATTTCCGCCCGGCCGCCAGAAGCGTCCGACTGCATGGATTTGAGCCGCGCGGAAACGGTTGCGGCGCTGAGGCCGAGCGAACTCATGAGTTGGGGATTGAGATCGATCTGCACCTCACGATTGATGCCGCCAATGCGGCTGACCTGGCCGACGCCGGGCACGGCAAGTAAGGCCTTTGTCATGTCGTTGTCGACGAACCAGGAGAGTTCCGTCTCATTGAGGCGGACGGAGCGCACGGCATAAGTAAGGATCGGTGAGCCTTGCACCGTCGTTTTCGTCACGCTTGGTGTCTGCATCTGGGCAGGCAGGTCGCCGCTCATACCGTCGACGGCATTGCGCACCTCGTTCAGCGCTGCCTCGCCGTCCTTCTCCAACTGAAATGAGACATTGATGCTGACCGCGCCGTCCGTAATCGTGGTAGTGACATGCTCTAGGAGGCTCAGAGAGGCGAGCTTGTCCTCGATCTTGCGCGCGACTTCGGTTTCGAGTTGGGCCGGTGCGGCACCTTCGAACGCGGCGTTGATCTGGACAGTCGGCAGCACCATGTCGGGGAAATTCTGTACCGCTAAGCGATCGAAGGCGAGCAGGCCGCTAACGGTGAGTAGGATGAATAGCAGGATTGCGGGAACCGGATTGCGGATCGACCAGGCGGAAAAGTTCATCGTGCGTCCTCCTCTACCCGGACAAGAGCCCTGTCCGAAAGGAAGGCGCCGCCCGCCGTCACCACGTCGGCCCAGGGATCAAGGCCCGAGAGGATCTCCACTTCGCTGCCATTGCGGCGGCCGGTTTCAACACGGACGCGTGACGCACGCCTGTCTGTATCCACGGTGAAGACGTAAGCGATGCCATCACGCATCACGAGCGCCGTCTCGGGCACGGTGACGGCCTGCGTGGTCGCAAGCTCAATCTGGCCGGTGACGTAGAGGCCGATGGGCGGGTGCGCGTCCGCCGGCAGCGCCACATAGGCGAGCACCCTTCCGGTATCGGTGCTGACCGTCGGCCCGACGAGCCGCACGGTCCCTTTGACGCGCCCCTCCGGGCTGATGATCGTGGCGGTCAGGCCTTCTTTGATGCGAGGCAAATAGCGTGCAGACACTTCCGCCTGCCACTCGACGCGCTGCTGGCGCACGAGACGGAATAGCTCCGTGCCGGAGGAGACGACAGCGCCGAGTTGGACCGAACGGGCGGTGATCAGCCCGTCGTCCGGTGCCATAATGGTCGTCTGAGCAAGCTTGATCCTCTGGCTTTCCAGCGAGGCTTCGGCGGATTCGACACTCGCGATCGCAGTCTGCTCGGCGATCAGGTATTCAGTGATCTTCTCCTCAGAAAGCGCACCGCTTCCCTGCACCTTGCGTGCTCGGTCCGCACTAGCCCTGGCTTTTGCGAGGTCCGCCTTCGCACTCGCCAGCACAGCCTCTTCCTTGCGCAGTTCCGCGCGCACCGTTTCGTCGGCCAGCCGAACGAGGGGCTGATCCTTCAAGACGACCGACCCGACATCAGCAAGGACATCGGTCACACGCAGGCCGCCGATTTCCGCGGCAATGACCGCTTCGTGCCAAGGCTTCAGCCAGCCGCTGGCCGGTATCGTTTCAGGCCACTGGCGTTCCGCTGGCTTTGCCACTGCGACGGTAAGCGCTGGCGCCTCGTTCTGTTGCGCAAGTGCAATCTCTGCCGCGAAAACAAGAGTTCCGCTCAGGAAAGCGGCGAGGAGAAAAGGTGAAGATCGCATCAGAGCAGGTTTTCTTTCAATTCTTGCGGCAGGTCCCTGGGTGTGGAGGCGCTCGCATCCCAGCCGCCGCCGAGCGCCTTGTAGAGGGCGATCCAATAGCGCACGGAGTCACGACGGATTTCGATGAGCGAGACCTCCGCCGACTGCGCCGAACGCCGGGCTTCCTCGCGGTCGAGCAGGCTTGCGCCACCGGCCTTCCAGTTCGAATCCACGGCTTTGAAGTAGGCGCGATAGTTGCGCGCCGCGACACTGGCGTCGCCGATCTGCCGTCGCGTACTGTCGATCCGCACGAGTGCGGTCTCGACTTCGGCGACCGCGTCCAGCACACCTGATTTGTAGGCGGCCACCGCCACCTTATATGCGGCTGCCGCGCTGCTCACGGCTGCCCGGCGCGAGCCGCCGTCGAAGAGCGGAATTGAGATGGCCGGGCCGAAGGACCAGGGCAGAGAGGTTCCCATCAGCGATGAACTGTCGATCGTGACCGAGCCGCTGAGGCTGAGGCTCGGATAGAGATCGGCTTTTGCCGCGCCGATCTCGGCGAGCGATGCGGCGACCTCAAGTTCAAGGGCGTCGATGTCGGGGCGCTGCCGTAAGGCGTCGGCAGGCACAGCGGACAGCTTGAGGATCCTCGGTGCGGGTAACCCTTGCTTGCCCATCGCCAGAATATCGCGGACGTGAGGCTCGTCACCGCCAGTAAGGCGGGCCAGAGATTTGACGAGAACCTCGCACTCGGCACGCTGCGCGGTCCGTGTCGAGGCCGAGGTAGCAGCACTCGCGCGCCCTAGCGCAAGGTCGGCGCTCGACGTAAGGCCGGAGGTTACGGCCATTTCCATTGCCCGGATCGTCTCGCGCTGCGAGGCGAGTTCGGTGGTGTAGACTTGCTCCAGCTGCCGGCAGGCACGGTACTGCACATAGTAGTCCGCCACCTCCGCCGCGAGTGAGACGCGCGCATCGTGCCAATCGGCGGTGCGCTCGTGGACCCGCAGCCGCGCAGCCTCGCTCCTCTGCCGAGTCTTGCCGAACAGATCGATTTCCCAAGAGGCGTCGAGGCTGCCGCTCGTGGTCGTGGCGCTATCGACTTGGTTCGCTTTATTACCGCCCGTTCCCGCGCGGGCGAGGGACCCCGATCCGACAACGGCGGGAAGAAGGCCGGCCCGCATGGACGCCAACGTGGCGCGCCCTCTCTCGATCTCTGCCGCAGCGGATTCGAGAGTAGGGCTTTCAGCCTGCGCCGACGCAACAAGGGCTGTCAGCGATGGATCGGAAAAGGTCGACCACCAGGACACGAGATCGCCTGCCCGGCCGCCGTGCGGAAAGGTCGCGTGCCAGACATTCGCGATCTTCAAGCCAGGTTCCTGAACGCCGGCGACGGTCGTGCAGCCTGAGACGATCAGGCACACCGCAATTCCGCTTGCACCGGCAATCCTGCGACAGGCCGCGTTCGTCGCTACCTTCGATCGGCAGGCAATGCGGTCCGGCGCGAAACTGCCAGCAAGAAAAGCCATCATGGTGACAGCCGCCCGTCGATGCATGTTTACCGCCTTGTTTCGGGCCAACCAGCTGGGGGAAGACCAAGATCTCCACTGGCAGCACCGCACATTTCGCGAATGTCCAATCGCGCCTGGGGCGGCATTAGTCCGGTTTTGTCATTGCCGTGGGTTTTGTATTGTTAAGAGTTGCTAAGACGCAGCGGCCGCCGGAAGTACCGGTGCGCGTCATTCATGGGGCCGTAGATGCAGCGGCTGTCGGGCCCGGAGGCGGCCTGTGGGGGTGCAGCAACAAAACTAAACACAATTGTTGCTGACAGCCATCATGTACTGCGTGTTATTCCGGAAGGGAAGGGCAACGAAAATGGCCAAACCTATGGATAGCGTCGGATACAATGTCCTAACTCAAGCTTCAGCCCGAATCCTCGTCGTCGAGGATGACCGGGATATAGCGACCATGCTGATCGAGTTGATGAAGGATGCTGGTTATGCTGCCGAGACGGTCGGATCGGCGATGGAGATGGACCGCGTCTTAAGAAAGAGAGAGTTCAACCTTATTGTGCTGGACGGAATGCTGCCCGGAGAGGACGGTTTTAGCATTTGCAGAAGGATCAGGGCATCCGATACGATGCCCATCCTGATGCTCACCGCTCTGACGAAAGAGGTGGACAGGGTCGTTGGGCTTGAAATGGGTGCCGACGACTATGTCACAAAACCGTTCAGCTCCAGGGAGCTGTTGGCGAGAATAAAGGCGCTGTTGCGCCGTTCGTCGTATTCAAACCAAGTCAAGCCAAGCCAAGACCCGATGACGTTCGCGGGCTGGCGCATTGACCCTGTCACACGCGAATTAACTGACGTTGACGGTGTGCATGTGCCGCTTACGACGGCGGAATTCGATGTGCTGCTTGTGTTCTGCGAGAATCCTCGACAGGTGATGAACCGGCACGACATACTTGCGCGTACCCACGCTGGCGCTGCCGGACCTGTCGAGCGCAGCATTGATGTGCATGTGAGCCGTATCCGGCAAAAGATAGAGCCGAACTATAAGGAGCCCACTTTCATCAAGACAGTGCGGCTGGGAGGCTACATCTTCACTCCGGAGGTCGCGGTAGCCATATGATCGGTCGGTTCAGACGGGCGCCCATTCGGCTCCAGTTCGTCGTGCTCGCCGCGATCCCTATTCCGGCAGTGCTCCTTAGCGTTGTCGCGCTCTTGCCGGAGCCGTACATCTTCCAGGCCAAGCAAGTGGTTGCGGTCAGAAGCACGCAGATCGAATTGATCGTAGAGCAACTCAGAAACAGCGCGGACGATGCCGACGCCGAGAAGCTGCTGCGCGCGAGCGCTCCCACCGGTCTGGAGATGAGGATTTTACCGTGGCGTGATCCTAACGTCGGAAGCAGCCACCAAGGGGATATGCAATTCATCGCCGATGATCTCCGCGACGTGCTGCCCCCTGATTTTGAGGCCACGGTTGTTCCGCAGGATGCTGAACACAATGCCTTGGCGGTGCGTGTCGACGCCAAGCGCGGCCTCCTGGTCCGGTTCTCTGACGCCGATACCTATCCAGCCGTCTTCGGCACGATTGTCGAACTCATTGCCAAGATTCTGATGTTGATCCTGCCGATGCTTCTGCTGGTCCTCTATATCGGCGGCGTGATCACGTCGCCTCTCGTCCGCTTTGCCGAAGCTGCAAAGAGCCTGCGGCTCGACGGCAACGAGGAGCAGTTGTTCACTGTCGCAGGCGCCAAGGAGCTTCGCACCCTCGCAACGGCGCTTAACGACATGCGGCGCGGAATTCGCAAGATGGTTGATGACCGCACGCGGATGCTGACCGCAGTGAGCCACGACTTGAGAACACCACTGACGCGGCTAAGAATGCGGGTGGAGCGATCAAAGGAGATCCCGTCCAAACAAGCGATGCTTGACGATATCGCCACATTGACAGCGATGATCGAGGAAAGCCTCCAGTATCTGAGCAGCACGGCCCGCGACGAGCCGCTTCGAAAAGTTGATATTGCAGCCCTGATAAAGACAATCGTTGCCGGGTTCTCCGATGTTGGACACACGGTCATTTACGTCGGCCCCGAGAGATTCGGATATTCATGCAAGCAGAAAGGGCTGACGCGGGCAGTCACCAACATCGTGGAAAATGCCGTCAGATTCGGCGAGATCGTGCATGTCCAATTGTCCAATTTCCCGCCAAGCAAAGTGTCCATTGTTGTGCAGGACGATGGCCCCGGCCTTGCAGAAGGTCTCCACGAGAAGGCTCTAGAGCCTTTTTACAAGGCAGATGAGGCCAGATCCTCGAATACCAACAGCGGTTTTGGTCTGGGTCTTTCGATCGCGGATGAGATCGCAAAGAGCCATGGTGGCTCGCTGTTGCTCGAGAACATATCGCCGCATGGGCTACGGGCAACGATATCGTTGCCGCCGGAGCAGGTTGTTCCGGTCAAAAACAGCAAGACTGACGAGATGCAACGACACGCTTCAACGCGGCAGGCGCTCGCCAAGGGCAGGCAGTCGACCACGTAGCAGGACGCAGGATGCGTGACGTTTGACGGCCGCGTTCAAAGTCTTATCGCGGTGAGGGCGGCGTCTCCTGCGTCCGCAAGGGCTCGTCCTTGCCATGACACCGGTGCGACCGCGCCGCCGCATCCTGAAGCAGTTTCTTCATCTCTCTCAAAGAGACCCGGTCCGCACGCATCATCTGTCTTATGAGTGGGTCTTTCAGGATGTCTGCCCGCTTTAGATCGTCATGGGCCATAAACGGTCTCCGTCTTTATCGCATTCGAACGTAGCCGCGGCCGAGATCCTGGCGATGTCAAAAGCGGGACAAAACCAAGGCGGTCGATGAAGTTTTGTTGCCGGCCACCGTGGCGGGTTCGCTCCGGTCAAAAGTTCCATCAGCAACCGAAATGGCCACGGCGATCGATGAGCTTGCCTCATGCCGAGGCCGGCGCGCTCGGTCACTGCGCAAGTGTCGGCTGCTCCCTCGCCAGCCAAACCTGCCCAGCGCCTGTCTCGGCCCGACCCGATCGAAATTGCTTCATTGGGCATATTTCCGCGCGCTAACGGACGCGATTGCATAGGAGGCCTTCTCCCGAACAACCAAACATCGTGAGCTGGCTGCGGGAGAATAGTGTTTCACGATGAGATGTAAAATCGTAACATACGTTGCAAATGTGCCATCAGTTCCACGCGGATCATAAATACAATTCGCGCCGAAATAGGTGGTATTTACGCAATATAAGCATATATACTTAGTAATTGTCATCTCATGATCGCAAAATACCATTGATCAATTCGACCCCATCGATAATCCCTTGCGGAGAGGCGGCGCGTCACGCTGCTTCGTGGACGGGGATCGAGGCTGAAATCTTGACCAGCTCCTTTTAACTTCACTGGAGGTCAGAAAATGAACATCAAGAGCCTGCTTCTCGGCTCAGCTGCGGCCCTGGTCGCAGTTTCCGGTGCTCGCGCCGCCGACGCCATCAGCCGGATGGTCGTCCGGCGACCGTCCGTGATGAATCGTCTGGACCGAAAACAACTCTTAACAACACAAAATCCAATGCAACGACGAATCTGGACTAATGCCGCCATCCGAACGTGCGAGCGCGCCTCGGATGAACACATTCTGTGTCTGACTTGGGTCGGCGCAACGGAAGCATCTCAACATCGCGGCAACTGGCGCATTCTGGGCAAATCTCATGCTAATTCTTGTCGTCATGGTCACGTTAGTGGCCACGAGCACCGTGTACGTCTACCGCTTCCGGGGTGAAGTTCGCTACGAAAGCCTGTCTGAATACATCCGCAAGGGATGGCCAATTTTTTCGCCGTTGAATTGTGCCTTGTACATGACAACGCTGCCGCACGGATCAAGGGCTGTTCTCGACCCGGCCGATTTTCCTGAACTCGAGGTGCTGCGTCAAAACTGGCACACCATTCGCCAGGAAGGCCTTGAACTGCTGCGCCAGAACTACTTCGACGCCACCAAACGGCCGGGCACGGCGGGAACCTATGACGTCGGCTTCCGCACGTTCTTCAAGTACGGCTGGAGCCGCTTCTACATTAAGTGGTACGGATATGAGCACCATTCAGCAAAACGCCTTTGCCCCAAGACGGTCCAGATCCTCCAGAGCGTGCCAAGCGTCCATGGAGCGATGTTCGCCTATCTTCCCAAGGGCGCGCAACTGACACGGCATGCCGATCCGATGGCCGTGTCACTGCGCTACCACCTCGGTCTTGTCACCCCGAACTCCGACGCCTGCTTTATCAATGTGGATGGCCGCAAGTTGAGTTGGCGCGACGGCGAGGCCATCATGTTCGATGAGACCTACCTGCACTTCGTGCGCAACGATACCGACTGCGATCGCCTCATCCTCATGTGCGATGTCAAAAGGCCCTTGAACCCGGTCGGTGCAGTGTTCAATTTCTTCTACGAAGGCCTGACACGAGCCACGGTGGTGCCCAATACCCCGGAAGACCATCGTGGCTTTGCCAACAGGGTCTTTGCGGGGCTCGCGCCGTTCCTAGCAGGCACCAGGGCGCTGAAGTCGACGAACCGCCCCTTGTACCTCGTCATCAAATGGTCGGTGAATACCTCGCTGTTGCTATTGGTGTTGGGGCTGATTGCCGGTGTAGCACAGTTGCTGAGCCAACTCGTCTAAAGCACAGTTTTTACTTGGCTCCTGATGTGCGTGATCTGAGCGAAGGCCGCGCGATTGTTACCCCGCCATAGCAACCAGACGAGTCGAGCCGCAACATATCTTAACATCACAAAACCCAAAGCAATCTCGTAGTCCGAGATAGTGCGTGCGCTGGAGGTACGACTGCGTCGGGCTTCCCTTTTGCCGTCTTTGAATACCTCCACCATCCCCAGGAGACGATTCGCATGCCAGCCACAAAGTCTCGCTCAACCCGCTCGCGGGATGCTCTTGTCGCCACGAGCCTCTCAGCAGTCGCTTTTTTGCCGTTCCAAGCAGGCGCAGCTGAACCGTTCGAGAATGAAGCGGCTGCAACAGCGCCCTCTGCGGATGCTGTCGACGAGAGACGGTACGGCCCCATACGCCAGAAGCTTGCCGACTGGAACGTGATGCTTGCCGCCGGAGCTATGTACGCGCCAAAATACGAAGGATCCGATGAGTTCGAACTCGTCCCGCTACCGATGATCTCCGCAACCATTGGTCGTCTTACCATTGATCCGGGCGGCCTGAGCATCGATGTGCTAGAATCCAACGGTTTCAAGGTCTCGGTGAAGGGCGGCTATGACATAGGCGGAGGGCGAAAGGAAAAGGACTCCAAGCACCTGAAAGGCCTCGGTGACATTGACGGCGGCGGTGTCGTCGGAGCGCAGCTCTCATACGAAATGGGGCCGATGGAAATTTATACATCTGTCGACAGGACGTTCGGGGGCAGTGACGGCCTGATTGGTCAAATCGGCGCAAACGTTTCCCATCACTACAACGCGTTTATTCTCTCTGCGGGCGCGTCGGCGACCTTCGCCGACAAAAATCACATGCAAAGCTACTTTGGGGTGACTGCTCTGCAGTCGGCAAGATCGGGGTTGCGGCAGTATGATGCAGGTGCAGGGCTTAAGCGCTTCGATATCGAAGCTTCGGTAACGTACATGGCATCGCAAAACTGGTTTGTGCGCGGGCAGGCAGGGGTTGGCTTCCTCACGGGCGACGCGAAGGACAGTCCGATTGTTCGGAAAACAGTGCAGCCTTCAGGGATGCTCATGGCGGGCTATAGGTTCTAGGACTTCCGTACCTAACTCGCGCGCTACCCCTTCGACACTTTCCGGCCAGCACCAGCCCTTAACTCTGCCGCCTGATCGGCGTTTTCCGCCTTAGGCTTACGGATAACAAATATTGCCTGTCGGTATGCGGAGCTCCGCAATGTTGGATCCCTCTACTCTATTTCGAACCTGGATGTCGGTTCCCTTCCGGACGGCCTTGCTCGTGCCTTCCGGGAGAGCTCTGGCAGTGGCAATGACTCGCGAAATAAGTTCTGCGCAGTCTCCGGTGGTTGAGCTTGGGCCCGGAACCGGTGTCTTCACCCGACAGCTTATCATACGCGGCGTGCCTCAGCAGCGCATTGCGCTCGTCGAAAATGCTGCGTCCCTTGCCCGCGTGCTACGTCGGCAGTTCCCCGCCGCCGCGTTGCTGGATATCGATGCAACGGAGTTGCGGCGATGCAATCCCTTTGACGGCGAAAAAATAGGCACGGTGATCAGCAGCCTCCCCCTTTCTACTATGCCGGCTTGGCGTGTTTTCGCCATTCTGTACGGCGCTTTTCACATTCTTCGGCCGGGAGGAGCCGTCTATCAGTTCACTTACGGCTGGCGGTGCCCAGTACCTGACACCGTTCTCGACCGGATCGGGCTTTATGCGTCGGGCGAGATTATGTGGCGGAGCCGCCCTGACCCCTTTCGGGTCGGCCAAACCCAGCTTGCCTCCGCCACATAATATTTCATGCCTCTCTCATGGCGCGGGATTCCCCTGTGCCACAACGCCGGAGGGGCAGAATGCTCGAGTTCTATTTTTCCTATTGTGGGGTGCTCAGGCGCCTGCGTAGCGGTGCACTCGGTGGCGAGATGGATCGCCTCGCGGAGCATTTTTTCACCCTTGGTTATAAGCGAGCGTCTGCCACGATTTACCTGAGCCGGATTGCGCGCTTTAGCCAGTTTGCCGCAACGCGCTGTGGTCCGATGCCTATCTCTCAAGATGTC
>NZ_JAMYLO010000014.1:0-171128 GCF_040318075.1 Mesorhizobium sp. M1328
TCAGGTCGTGAGCCCGTATCTCCATCTTATCGGGGAACAGCCACCTTCCAAGGATATGATTGGTTTCAGGGCGACTCGCTCCCGCGATTACCCCATGTGGACGATCTGGTTGATGCGGCGCTGGTCGGATTCGACCGCCGCGAACCGGTGACCATCCCGCCGCTTCCCGATGCCGGGCAGTGGGACGCGCTTCAGGCCGCGCGCCAGGCCATGCTTCCAAACTATCGGAACGAACATCCCGCCGAGCGGTACCGCACGGTCGCCTGAGCACCAACGAAGCCATTTCGATAAACGACCCCGCCGCAGCGGGGACAAACAAAGGTGACCTATGACGAGCACAACGCTGTTTGAGCCCTATACTCTCGGCTCGCTAACCCTCTCCAATCGTATTGTGATGGCGCCCCTGACGCGCAATCGCGCTGGACCGGGCTTCGTTCCAGGCGATCTCGCCGCGGAGTATTACGGCCAGCGCGCGTCGGCCGGCTTGCTGATTTCCGAGGCCACGCAGATCTCGCGGCAGGGACAAGGTTACCAGGACACGCCAGGCATCTACTCCCAGGCTCAGATCGACGGCTGGCGCAAGGTCACGACCGCCGTGCACGCCAAGGGCGGACGGATTTTCCTGCAGCTCTGGCATGTCGGCCGCGTCTCGCACGTCGACCTACAGGAGAACGGGGCGGCGCCGGTTGCGCCGTCGGCGATCCGGGCCCAGACCAAGACGTTCGTCAACAATGGCTTCGTCGACGTCTCGGAGCCCCGCGCGCTGGAGTTCGAAGAGGTTTCTGGGATCGTGAACGACTTCCGGCAAGCGGCAGCTAACGCCATTGAGGCCGGTTTCGATGGCGTCGAGATTCACGGTGCCAACGGCTATCTGCTGGACCAGTTCGCCAAAGACAGCGCCAATGTCCGCACCGATGCTTATGGCGGCTCGGTCGAGAACCGCGCCCGTCTGATGCTGGAGGTTGCGGCTGCGGTGGTCGAGGAGATCGGCGCCGCGCGCACCGGAATCCGGATCTCGCCCGTATCGCCCGCCAATGGCGTTTCGAGCAGTGATGCTCAGGCACAGTTCGACTATATCGTCGATCAAATCGATGCCTTGGGCATCGTCTACATTCATGTCGTCGAGGGCGCCACGGCCGGGCCGCGCGATGTCGTACCGTTCGACTTCGGATCGCTCCGCCGGCGCTTCAACAACACCTATATCGCCAACAACGGCTATGATCTCGACCTCGCGACGTCGCGGCTGGCCGAGGACAAGGCCGACCTGTTCGCCTTCGGCCGCCCCTTCATCGCCAATCCCGACCTTGTGGAGAGGCTTGAGACCCGCGCACCGCTGGCGGCCGTCGACCCGGCTACGATCTATGGCGGGGGCGCCGCGGGCTATACGGATTATCCCGCCATCGCAGCCGCAAGCAGCCACTGATCCCTTCGGCGCCGCATTTTGGTGCGGCCCCGACCCTTCTGCGCTGTCTGCGATAGTGGATCGCAAGCTGGCAAGCATTAAGCGCGCGGATGCCATGGAAGTCCGCGATCACATGGATCACATGCTTGACGGTCGCAAAGCGTCTTCGGTAGATCGCTACTTGAACGTAGTTCGCGCGGTCATCAACCACGCCATAAGAGACTTTGACCTATCTGGCGTCACCAATCCCTTCATGAATTTGGAGGCCGCGTCGAAGGACAAGGCCGAGCCCGACAAGGACAAGCGCCGTCCTTTCACCTTGGACGAGGTCACCGCCATAACCGCCCGCATCTCGTACCATGCCAAGGCGGACCTTCAACACATTTGGACAATTCTGAATGGCACCGGCTGCCGCCTCGCTGAGGTGTCGGGCCTGCGGGTGACGGACGTACACCTTGACCACGCGATTCCGCACTTAGGTGACCCCAGGTCGTTGGGTCTTGAGAAAGGCCGGCCGGTGGCAGCAGTGGTCAGTTTCCTGCAATGCTAGATCGGTAGGTTCATTTCGGAAGTTGACGCTCTGCTCCCCGGACCTGGATGGCGAAGTAGAGCTGGTCGCCAGCGAACGCCAGTGCGCGATGGCGGCCAGCTGGTCTGAGCGTTATCTCTTCATGCACTGCCCGGAGCCGCCGGGATCGCAGACTTCTCCTACACCGCAATCGAAATCGCGTGTGCAGGCGGGCGGCGACAAGGGCGGGGCGAGGACGATATAAGGCGTATGGACCTTGTCGCCAGGCGGCACGAAAGCCGGCGCTCGCTCGCCTGCGTCACCGAGCGTGCGGATATAGAGATAGAGCGACTTCTTGTCCTCATCGCTCATCGCCCGTACATTATACCCTGGCATCGGTGGATAAGTCCCAAGGCCTCGAAGATATGAAACGAAGCCGTCGGCTGTGAGGTCGACGGCCGTCAGTCGTAGGTTTGCCGCATAGCTGGTTCCCCACGGACCCTGAAAGCCGAGTGCATTTCCCTTGAGAGCCTTGGCCGGATCGATCTTGCCGCCACTTTCGCTATATCCTTCGGTGTGGCAATCGTGGCAGCCGCCGATGATGGAGATGTAGAGTCCTCGCTCGACCGAAGGTTCCCCTGCCGCCGGCGCGGCATTGAGAGCAAGCGCGGCAATGCGCATCAACCAATATGCACGCATCGCATTCCCCTTGCTTGGTGCCATAGAGCTCGAGCGATGTCCATCAGATGACCGGCTTGTTGGGACTGAGTCTGTCGCAAACTCGTACCGGTTGCAACACCGGGTGATGATAGTTCGTGTCGTCTACGCGCTTCAATTGGGAATGGAGAAAGACCGATCAGCAAGCTGCAGCCGCCTGAACCATGGCAGTGATCGCCCACGTCTTCATGATCCGGCGCCTCGCCCAAATCCTGGGCCAGGATGAAGACCCGCTGTGGGACCTGTCGGACCAGCTCGAGCCTGAGGATGGTAAGTTGTGGGTCTACGATATCGATGGAATCGCAACCCCTGCCTTTAGCGACTTCGGCATCGAGGCCCTTCGCGAAATCATTCGAGACTAGTCGACAGCTAGTTGTCCCCTCAAATCGGCACGCCGCGGTCCCTACCGGATGCTTACGGTCTTGACGTTGACCGGAGGGGAGAACCAATGGGTAGCCATGACACCTACTACTCAAGGGAGAGATACATCTTGGCCTCCTTAGCGGCAGCCTCAAATGCCTTTCGTATCACGTGAGGGTCAATCGGATCGCCCTCCACAGCCGACAGGCAGAGGGTCACCGCCTTGTGCCAGCAAGGTCCTCTCCGGGTCCACGTCTTTAGCTGCTCAAGGGCTGCCCTCGCATTGTTGCAGCCATGCCTATCACCGGACGCAGTCCTTACGAACACAGGAGGGACGAACCAATGGGTTGCCATGAGGGGAATCTAGAGCGGGACGAGCCTGCCGACCAACCCAGTTGTAGTCCGCAATAATGGAACAAACGCAGGCGCTCTGTAGTTTAGAAATCGCAGCGGTCGATTCTTCGTGGATGCAGCCGCCTGCTGGGTTCGTCGCCTTTCTCACGAGCGGCGGGCCTCCACCTTATGGAGGGACTAACGTCCCCTGCTCCTTAGCGGCAGCCAGGAATGCCTTGCGGGCCTCCTCGGGTTCCATCTGGTCGGAAATCACGGCGATGCAAACGCGCACCGCGAGGTCCCACTGAAGGCCATGGTTGGTCCACTTCAGGAGTTCCTCAGCGGCTGCTTCAGCGTTGCTGACCTTGCGCGTCGAACCGCTACCCTCGGTCCTTACAGGGACCGGCGGGGAGAACCAATGGAGCGCCATGCAGTCACTCTTTGTCGGCCCGATCAAGTTCCTGCAGCAAATGCTTTTGCTCAGCCGGCAGCTCCTGTTCTACAGGCAGATTTAGCATGGCGCGAAGGTAATTGCGGATTACCTCTGAAGTGATCCACCGCCGCACAACTTCGGCAACAACTTCCTGTCTGGCTTTATCGATTTCGACCACGTTCAGGCCTACATGCTTAATAGGGCCGAACCCCCTCGCGAGCGGATTTGTTCCTTAGAGGGCGGGGAATGTTTGGTACAAAAACCCGAGGGGGTGATCGGATAACTGGCTCGCGCGAGGAACCCCCGTACCCCCTCCGTTTCCCTTACGGCGCCGGTGGGCACAGCCTTGCTATGTACCCTTGGCAGCGTCCTCGATCAGTTCGGCTATTAAGGTGCGGACCCGTAGGTCGGACCTATCCCCTATGTTTCCCACATCTTTCGTCACCATCCCCGGCGAAGATACGGACACCGCCCCGCTCACCTTAACGTTGACCGTAAAGGTTCTTCTAGGCGCCTTCTCCAATTCTCGCTTACTGTAGATCTGGAAACGAATCGACGGGGTTAAAGCTTTGACCTGCCGGCGTGGCGCGGTGTCTATGTCGACAGCCACCTCGCCTGCCACGTCAGCCTTGGCCGCCTCCAGCGATGCAATCACGACGTCCTTTAGCCAAGCCTTTGCTTGCTCGCTGAAGTCCGCCATGGGGGCATCTCGCTTCCCCATCGCCGCGCCGCCGACGGGCTCCTCCTGCTGACGGCGAGCTTCCTTCCCGCGCTCAAGGGCTTCTTTAAACTTTGCCATCCCTGTTGCTCCGATTTGTCATCAGGCCACCCCCGTCAGATCGGCTATGCCGCCCTCCCATTCACTAGAACGCGCGTAGTCGGGGTACGTTGCGTTGGGGAGCCTTTGGGTTCGCCGCTATTCAGCGTCACGCGGCGGCCGATGGACAGCGAAGCAGGTTTCGAGGGTGCTGGAGAGGGTATCGGGCTGATTGTTTGACGGACTGGCTTTGCGTTGTCGTCTGTGCCTATGAAGCAGCTCGCTCACCAGCTGGTTGCAATTTGCCGTTGGCGCAACTTTCTGATGTGAATAACCCGGCCACTAGCTATGAAGGCGATTTCCGCGCCTTCGCGTGGACCGGTCGCCTGGAAGAAGGTGACCTTGCTTTCCGACTCGAGCGTTACGATCTCGCGCAGATCAGCACCGGCGATCGTAGCTTCGCGCACGAAGTGGGTCGCGCCCTCCTCCACGACGTCGCAACGGGTGCAGAGGCCTGCGGGCAGGAACAGGCGGGCATCGCGCGCCTTCAGTTCCAGGCCCTGCCATATCTGCGCACGGGTCAGCTTGGTCTCGCCTCCGGGATTCACAGGAACGGTAGCTGTCGAGTAAATCATGATGTGTCTCCTGGACAGAAGGTCGGTGGTGGGGCTCAGCCGGCAATTGCGGCCGCATAGTCGCGATAGGAGCGCAACGGCCGGCCCAGCAGCGCGGTCAGCCGATCGACATCGCCGGCATCGGGGACCATGCCGTCCGTGAGGAAACGCTCGGCCATCAGGCGCATGTCGAGCGCCATCCAACTCGGCATGAACTGCCGCAGGTTCTGCTCGAACCCGGCGGTGTCGTCGCCCGGATACGCGATCTGGCGTCCGAGGACGTCCGTCCAGATGGCCGCGACATCGGCGCCGGTCAGCGTGTCAGGGCCGACCAGGTTGATGCGGTCGAACGGGAGCCGCGCTGCGGCCTGCTCGCGGCGGATGAGTTCGATCGCGGCGATCTCGCCGATGTCCCGCGCGTCGATCATGGCGACGCCCTTGGCTCCGATCGGCATCGGATAGATGCCGTAGCCGGTCACCACGTCCTTGATCGTGATGTCGTTGTCCATGAAGTAGGCGGGCCGCAGGATGGTGGCGTTGAGCCCCATCTGTTCGATCATCCGCTCGACGCCGAACTTGCCGGCAAAATGCGGCACGTTGACGTAGAGGTCGCTGTGGATCACCGACAGGTAGACGATCCGCTCGATGCCGGCCTCGCGGGCAGCGGCCAGCGCTACCAGCGCCTGGGTGAATTCGTCGGCCACCACCGCGTTCAGCAGGAAAAGGGTGGAGATGCCGGAGAAAGCTCTGCGCAGGGAATCGACGTCGAGCAGGTCGCCCTGCACGACATCTACGCCAGCGGGGAAATTGGCCTTGGAGGGATCGCGAACCAAAGCGCGCACATTGGCGCCACGCTTCACGAGCTGTTCGACTACGTTGCGGCCGACATTGCCGGTCGCGCCGGTAACGAGAATGGTCATGGGGTTACTCCTGAGTTGAGCCGTATGGCATCCCAGAAAATTAGTGATCCACATTTGTGTCGGTAGGCGTTATATCTGGACACGCCGTCCCACAGGTGGAACACATGGATCTACTTGCCCTTGCTGATTTCAATCTGGTCGCCCGCCATGGGGGCTTCGGTAAGGCCGCGCGCGCTGCCGGGCGCCCGAAGGCCACCTTGTCCCGACGCGTGGCGGAGCTAGAGGCGAGTCTCGACTTACGGCTGTTCGAGCGTGGCGCGCGCGCGCTGAAGCTGACGGAAGAAGGACGTGCGCTTTTCGAGCGCGCGGGGCGGTTGCTGTCCGAGCTCGAAGAGACCGCGGCGGCGATCGCCTCAGGTGGCGAAAGGCCGCGAGGCAGGTTGCGGATCAGCGCCCCAGTGCTGTTCTCACAGACCGCGATGGGGAAGATCGCTGCCGGCTTCGCCCTGAAATACCCGGAGGTAAGGCTCGAGGTCACGACGGAAGACCGCGCCGTCGACATGATCGAAGAGGGATTTGATCTGGTGATCCGGGTCAATCCGGATCCGGATGAGAGCCTCGTCGGGCGAGCCTTTCTGCGTGACCGACTGGTGGTCGTGGCAAGTCCTCACCTCTCCCGGCCGGCGGAGGGTCTGGCGACCCCGGCCGTCATGCGTTCGACAGCCGATCGAAGGGCTTGGGCGGTGAAGACGCCCACTGGCCGGTCAACAATCGCGATCGAGCCGGTCCTTGTGCTGTCGTCACTCATCATGGTCCGGGATGCGGTGCGAGCGGGCGTCGGCGCGGCACGCCTGCCGGTGTCGCTGGTGAGTCATGATCTGGCGGACGGAACGCTGGTACATTGGGGGGATCTCGATCGGCCCGACATCGCCCTGTGGACGCTGTATCCCTCTCGGCGGCTGCTGAGCGCCCGCGTCTCCGCATTTATCGACCATCTGAAGCAGGCCTTTCCCATGGGAACGCCTGACGAGCTGGCCGCCTATATCGGCAAATGATGCCCAGGAAGCTGGTTAACTCAGTTGATGCCTTATGCGAGGCACAAGGAAAGCAGTTGCCGTGCTTTCTTGGTGGGTGCGTTATTCGAAATATCTTCCGCGAACGCGACATTTTTTAACGGCAACCGGCTCCACGAACTGTGCCATCGTCACCACTGCTGACGGCCGGCTGTGTATGGGTATTGAGAGCGCCACCGACCGCATTCCCTTCCCTCCTCGTGGACGAAAAGTGTTCGTTCGAATGATGCTTTTCCGTTGCCATAAGCGCAAGGTTTTGGTCAGCCAGCACAGGGCCTCCTCTTAAGCTCGCTGGCCGTCAAGGCCCAGCGGCCTCTAGCTGCCAGTCCCCACCCGCAACCAAGCCGCTGGGCCGCCTCGCCAAGGGCGAAGCTTGCAGGCCGCGTATATATTAGCAACATCTTGACTAGGGCACCTTCCGCTCCAGACTCAAGTGTATGGCGCGGGGCATTTGGCATCGGTGACGTGGTTGCGATCACGGCCACGGTAGTAGGCGGGTCGCCGACGACCGTATCAGCGTCTCAATCCTCTCCTACAACTTCCCGCATTCGAGCGTGGACAGCAAGTCCAAGGTCAAGCGAGGCCAGCAGATAGAGCTTGCCGGCGAGATCACGCGCATAGACGAGGAAGGCGGCAAGGTGACCATCGACATGGGACCGCCGGTGACGCTCGATATTGATAAGGTCAGGCTGGTCGAGAAGTACAGGCCGCCGAAGCGCAAGAAGCCGCTGCGTTGACATGGTGGATTAGCGGACAACAAACAGGGGAATTCAGAGATTCCCGGTGTCGATCTAGACTCCAGGAATGGAAACGACGTTTGACGATCTTGCCAGCGCGATCAGGGGCCCCGTGCAGACGTTTGGGCAGCCGTCCGCGTCTTGGCCATCGATCTGGCCGGGAAGCTTCTAATGGGGCCTTGCCATCGGCGTTGGCACTGGAATGACGCTGGCCGGTTAGATCGCTAACCCGCAAGATTCCACCCGGGCGCGGATTGCGCCCACGATCGCCAACTTGGCTTTATTCAGCCTTGAGGTTAATCACCCGCATCACGGCGACCACTGTCCCGTTGTTCGTAGCAGCCTCCTTCGTGCTACCCTTGCCGCAGCTCCATACATCGCCTTCCTTGGCCGTGAACTGCATATCCCCGGCCGTGACCTGCAGCTCGCCTTCAGTGACCGTGCAGACCATGTCGTCGGCCATGACATCCCCCAGCGGGCTAGATCCCTTTGGCTGATACACGACGTCTTCCATCGCGATTTTCTTGTACCCCTTGATATGGGAGTCTCGTGTTCCCAGTTCGACGAGCCGAACGCCGGGAAAAATCTCTTTGCCATCAGTCGGACCGTAGGTCTTGGCCGCTACCGGAGTCGGCAATGCAACCAATAGCGGGGTCGACAACGAGGTGGCACCAAGGGCGAGAGCATTACGTCGATTCATCTTCATAACATTATCCTCCCTGAGTTAGTCCGCCCGACTGGGCGAACCTGATATTTTACGCGCCTGTGCAGCCAAATAGTCAAAACACAATTGAGCAGGCCCATGCTCAGTATGGCCACCACGCCAGCGCAAGCGCGACGCCAGCGGAAACGATGAACGCGAGCCAAGGCGCAATCATTCCAATGTGCCTCCTGGTCGTGGCGAGTCCTCACCTCGCCCGGCCGGTCGATGGGACTGCCGGCTCCGACCGTCGTGCGTTCGACAGCCGATCGAAGGGCTTGGGGGATCGAGCGGTCGTAGGTCGTGCAAACCTTTCCGCCGCAAATCTCAAACGCGCGTTTTTTTCTTTCGGCGCATGACAGCGTCTTTCCCCCGGAATCGCCCGCCCTATTTCGTCTCAACAGGTGGGCGGCTGCTTGCTGGACGAGTCCTTGCGGCGAGTACGGCATGTGCTTCGAGGTACCCCACATGAACTTCCACGATCGGCACCTATTGAGGTTGCGGGTGAACGGAGAGGATCACAGCCTTTCCGATCTCGATCCCCGCGTCACGCTGCTCGACCTGCTGCGCGAGCGGCTTCATCTGACCGGAACGAAAAAGGGATGTAATTTCGGCGAGTGCGGCGCCTGCACCGTGCATCTCGACGGACGGCGTGTGAATGCCTGCATGATACTTGCCGTGTCCGCCGAGGGACGCGAGGTCACGACGATCGAAGGCCTGGCAAACGGCGATGCGCTTCATCCCGTGCAGCAGGCGTTCATCGATCATGATGGTTTCCAGTGCGGATTCTGCACGCCCGGCCAGGTGATGTCGGCGGCGGCGCTGATCGAGGAGGGACATACCGGCTCCGATGCCGAGATCCGCGAATGGATGAGCGGCAATCTGTGCCGCTGCTCGGCCTATCCGCAAATCGTCGAGGCGGTGCGCGCGGCGGCCGGGAGGGTGAGCCAATGACCCCATTCGTCTATGCGCGCGCCGACAGCCTGGGCGAAACGATCGCGGCAGGTGCCGCGCCGGATAGCGCCTTTCTCGCCGGCGGCACCGAATTGCTCAACTGGCTACGCCTTGGAATTGCCGGGCCGACGCGGATCATCGATATCTCCCGCCTCGACGGGCTGGATCACATCGAGGCACTGCCCGGCGGCGGCCTGAAGATCGGCGCGCTGACGCATCTCAACGACGTCGCGCAGCATGCGCTGGTCATGCGCGACTATCCGGTGTTGAGCCAGGCGATCCTCAACGCGGCGTCGCCGCAACTGAGAAATCTCGCAACGATAG
The DNA here is from genome assembly GCF_040318075.1 of Mesorhizobium sp. M1328. Lineage (NCBI taxonomy): Bacteria > Pseudomonadati > Pseudomonadota > Alphaproteobacteria > Hyphomicrobiales > Phyllobacteriaceae > Mesorhizobium > Mesorhizobium sp. M1328. The sequence continues at coordinate 9,773 of NZ_JAMYLO010000014.1, forward strand.
GCGGCAATCTGCTGCAGAAGACGCGCTGTGCCTATTTCCGTGCCGAAGAGCAGTTGCCATGCAACAAGCGTCAGCTCGGCTCCGGTTGCTCGGCATTGCATGGCATCAACGACAATCACGCGATATTCGGTTGGACCAAAGATTGCGTCGCCACCCAGCCATCCGACCCGGCGGTGGCGCTGGCAGCACTTGATGCGGTCGTCGTCACCGCGCACCGCAGCGGCGGCCGGCGTATTCCGGCAGCCGAATTCCACCTGCTTCCCGACACGCGGCCCGAGGCAGACAATGTGTTGCAGCAAGGCGAACTGATCACGGCAATCGAGCTGCCGGCAGCGGCGCCGCGATCGGCCTACCTCAAGGTGCGCGAGCGCGAATCCTACGAATATGCCATCGTCTCGGCCGCCGCGGTGCTGGAGATGGACGGCCAAACCATCCGTCGGGCTGCCGTGGCGCTGGGGTCCGTCGCGCTGCGGCCGTGGCGCCTGAGCGCCGCCGAGGAGCAGCTCGCCGGTGCCGAACTCGGCGATCGCGAGGCGTTGAGCACCGCCATCGAGCAATCCTTCGCCGAAGCGCGTCCCTTGTCGCAGAACGCCTACAAGATCGAACTGGCCAAGACCGCCGCTTTGCGGGCGATCGAAAGAGCAGCGAGGATGCCGTCATGATGATCAGCCAGCCTGTTGCCCGCCCTGACGGCGGCGTCAAGGTTACCGGCCGCGCCAGCTATGCGGCCGACTATTTTGCTCCCGATCTGCTCCATGCAGTGCTGGTGACCGCGCCCGTTCCCGCCGGCCGCGTGACGTCGATCGCCGTCGACGATGCGCTCGCCGAGAAAGGCGTCGTGCGTGTGCTCACGCATGAGGACATGCCCAAATTCGGCCGGTTCGCATCGCCGAGGGCGGAGCCCGATACGCAGATGCAGCAGGCCGAAGGCCCGCCGGCGGCGCAGAGCTTCATGCCCATGCAGGGCAACGAGATACGCCACGAGGGCCAGCCGCTTGCCATTGTGCTGGGCGAGACGCTGGAGGCGGCGGAAGCCGGCGCCCGCCGCGTCGCATTGCGCTACGAGTTCGCCGAGCCGGAATTGCCGGCACCGCCGGAGTGGACCGCCATCGACAAGGCTGCGGTCGTGCCGAGGGAGAGCGGCTTTCTGTTCCTGGAGCCGACGTTTACGAAGGGCGAGGTCGACCGCGGGCTTAGCAACGCAGCCGCCATGGTCGAAGCCGTCTACCTGCAGCCGTCGCGCCATCACAACGCCATGGAGCCCTCGGCGACGCTCGCTGAGTGGAACGACGGAGAGCTGACGCTGCACGACGCCACGCAGCACGTCTATGGTGTCCGCCAGGTGCTTGCCGCCCGTTTGAATATCCCGGCCGAGAAGGTCCGCGTGATTTCCCGCCATACCGGCGGCGGCTTCGGCGGTAAGGGTTGGATCTGGCCGCATCAGGTGCTGGCCGCCGCCGCGGCGCGCATCATGCAGCGCCCGGTCCGGCTGGCGCTCAGCCGCGCCAATGCCTATTCCTGCCTCGGCTACCAGCCGCGCATGGCACAGAAGATCGTGCTGGCGGCGGACAGGTCGGGCAAGCTGACCGCCGTGCAACAGGACGTGGTCAACCTGACAACCGTGACCGACGATTTCGTCGAGTTCGCCACCGAGGCCTCGAAGGGTCTCTACGCCACGCCGGCCATGCGTCTCAGCCAGCGCGTCGAGCGCGCAAACGTCGCCATGCCGACGGCGCTGCGCGCGCCGGTCGAGGGTCCGGGTACCTGGGCCCTCGAAAGCGCGATGGACGAGCTCGCCCACCGCCTGGGCGTCGATCCGCTCGACCTGCGTCTGATCAACCATGCGGACACGGATCCGGCCACCGGCCGGCCCTGGTCATCGAAGAAGCTGCGCGAGGCTTATGAGGAAGGCGCCCGCCTGTTCGGCTGGCGCGAGCGCCCGCGCAAGCCGCAACGGGACGGCGATTGGCTGATCGGCTACGGCATGGCGACCTGCAGCATGGGCTGTTTCCGCCACCCGACGCCTGCAGCCGAGGTCAGGCTGCACAGGGACGGCACGGTGCTCATCCGCACCGGCACCCAGGACATAGGAACCGGAACACTCACCATCTTTCCGCAGATCGCAGCCGACGTGCTGGGCCTGCCGATGGAGAAGATCGAGTTGGAAATGGGCGATACACAGCTGCCGGAGGCGGGTCCGACCTATGGCTCATCGTCGACCATGGGGGTGGGCGCGGCGGTGCTCGCAGCCGCCGAAGATGCACGTTCGCAGCTTGCCCGTCTTGCCAATCTGCTGCCGGACGAGGTCGAGATGCAAGACGGCAAGATTCGCCGCAAAGGCGCTGCCGGCGGTCAGACGATCGCCGATGTTATGAGCCATACCGACATCGGCGAGATCATCGGCTCCGGCTCGTTCGATCCGGCGCAGCATGGCAAAGGCCTCGCCATGCGCACTTTCGGCGCGATCTTCATGGAGGTCGGTGTCGATCCGGGGCTCGGCCTGCTCAGGCTTCGTCGCGCCGTCGGCAGCTACAGCGCCGGCCGCATTGTCAATCCCCGCACCGCACGCAGCCAGATGACGGGCGGCATCATCTGGGGCTGGGGCATGGCGGCGATGGAGCAGAGCAGGCACGAACCGGTGCTTGGACGGTTCCTGTCGAAGAACCTTTCCGGGGTCGCCATTCCGGTCAACGCCGACATTCCCGGCGATATCATTATCCACTTCGTCGACGAGGTGGACGAGCATGCCAGCCCGATTGGCGGCAAGGGCATCGGCGAGCTCGGCGCCACCGGCGTTGCCGCTGCGGTGGCCAATGCCGTCTTCGACGCTATAGGCAAGCGGATCCGGGAGCTGCCGATCACGCCGGAAAAACTGCTGTAGAAGGACCGGCCCGCGGAAGCGTCTGCTCGACGAGGTTGACGTAATAGCGCATTACCGTCGGCACGATCTCGTCGTTGAAGACGTAGCGGTCGCCGTGCAGGCCTTCGCCCGGGCCGACCTCGCCGGCACCGATCCACGCATAGCAGCCGCTCGCCTCACGGATCATGAAAGCGAAATCCTCGCAGCCGAGACTGGGACTGAACTCGGTCATGACATTCTCCCGGCCGACGGCGGATGCCGCCGCCTCGACGGCGCGGGCCGTCGCGTCCGCGGTGTTGATCAGCGGCGGATAGCCCTTCCGGTAATCGAGCCTGGCCTTGAGCGAATGCGCGGCGGCAATACCTTGTGCGATCTCGCCGATCAGCCTCTCGCAATGGTCGGAAAGGCCGGGCTCGAAGAAGCGGCAGGTGCCTTGCAGCCAGACCTTGCCCGGCACGATGTTGCCGACATTGCCGCCATGGATCTGCGTGAGGCTGACGACAAGCGCGCTTTGCGGGTCGACCGAGCGGCTGACGATGCGCTGGACGGCTTGCACGAAGGCGCCGGCGGCCAGGATCGGGTCGTCGCCGAACTGCGGCATCGCGGCATGCGCGCCAAGACCCTCGAAGGTCAGTTCGAAATTATCCACGGCCGCCATTTGCGGCCCGACGCGGGCGGCGATCGTCCCCAGCCTGACGCCCGGCCAGTTGTGGACTGCATAGACCGCCTCGACCGGAAAGCGCTTGAACAGGCCGTCCTCGATCATGCGCATGCTGCCGCCCTCGTTCTCCTCGGCCGGCTGAAAGATGAAAGCGACGGTGCCGTCGAAGGTGCGGGATTGACTGAGCAGTTTGGCGGCGCCGAGCAGCACGGCGGCGTGGCCGTCATGGCCGCAGGCATGCATTACTCCTTCTTTCCTGGAGGCATAGGGCAAGCCGGTTTTCTCCAGCACCGGAAGCGCGTCCAGCTCGGCGCGCAGGCCGATGCCGCGCGCGCCACCACCGCTGCGCAGGACACCGACGACCCCGGTGCCGCCGATCCCTTCATGCACCTCGTCGAGGCCGAAGGAGCGTAGTTTCTCTGCAACGAAACGCGCCGTTTCGTATTCATTGAATCCGAGCTCCGGATTGGCATGGATATGGTGCCGCCAGCCTATGACGTCTGGTGTCAGCGCGGCGATGCGGTCATTATGCAGCATGATGCCTCCTTTCACGCCGACAAAGGCGGCGCGATTTGATCCTGCCAGGCATACAAGGCCGGACGAGAGGCGTCTTGAACCGGATTGACCATGGCAAGGACAAACGAAGCGGCAGAGACCGGGAAATACTGGCGGCATCCGTGCTTCCCCGACCTTGGCCTGTTCGAGGCGCGCTTCACCCAGCACCGCTACGAACTGCACACGCACCCGACCTATGTGATCGCCCTGATCACCTTCGGCTGCGAGCGGATTCGCATCGGCCGTCAAAGCGTTCTTGCTCCGGCAGGCGCCATTGCCGTCGTTAATCCAGAGGAGTGGCATGACGGCGAACGCGGCGCGGACGAAGGCTGGGCCTACCGGACGTTTTATCCTTCGGTGCCGCTGATGACCGCGCTTGCCCGCGAACTCGGCCGCGATGGCGCTCCGGTCTTTTCGCGCGCGACTATCCAAGACAGTGGTCTTGCTGCAGCGTTGGCGGCAGCACACCAGGGCTCGACATCCCCGGACACAACGATGGCCGAGACGTCCCTGTTCGTGGCGCTGCGACGGCTGATCGTTCGGCATGGCGATTGGAACGGGCGTCCCGAGGAGCTCGAAAGCTCCAGTTCACGGCGAAGGTTTTCGCTCTACCGCGATCTTGTCGAAAGCGAGCTTGGCTCGCAGCTCGACCTCAAGCGGCTTGCAGGCGCGGCCGGCGTAACCCGGTTCCAGGTCATCCGCGACTTCAACAAGGCGATCGGCCTCACGCCGGCGGCCTATATCCGCGACCGGCGATTGCGCCGGGCGAGCGCGCTGATCGAACGGGGATTTGGCCTCGCCGACGCCGCCATCGCGGCAGGTTTCGCCGACCAGAGCCATCTGTCCCGTACATTCCGGGCCATGCATGGCATGACGCCGGGCATATTTAGAAGAGCGGGATAGGCGCTCCTGAACAGACAGCTTGCGCGCCAATGCGTGCTGCGCAATGCTGACGCAGCTCGGGGGGAATCATGCGAAAAATCTTGGCATCGACGCTGCTGCTCGCGGCTGCACTGTTTGCAAATAGGGCCCAGGCGCTGGATGCCAGCGGCACCCCGGTTGTCGTGACCCCGCTTGCCTCTCGCACCGAGACCGCGTCCGGCCAGCCGATTACGCTGCCCCAGAAGAACGTGCAGGTCCTGGTCTCGGCCTATCAGATCGCGCCGGGCGCGACCTTGCCGGTCCACAAGCATCCGTTTCCGCGCTATGCCTATGTCGAGGCCGGCACGCTTCAGGTGACCAATGTCGAGACCGGCAAGAGCAACACCTATCAAACAGGTGATTTCATCATCGAAATGATCGGGCAATGGCATCAAGCGACCAATGTCGGCGCCGATCCCGTCAAACTGCTGGTCATCGATCAGGTTGAAGAAGGCACCAAGAACACGGTATTGCGCCAGTAGCTGCGGTCGTCGGGCACTGCAGCAAGCAACGTCCGAATTCACTCCGCCGCTTTCGCCCGGTCGGCAGCGGCGGCCAGAACGGCGCGATCCCCCTCCTCGTACAACCGATGGATGGCAATGGCGTTGACGCGCCAGCCTTCCGGCGTCCGCACCAGCCGGTGGAGATAGCTGCCGCCGACCGTCCAGAACCGGGCGCCGATCCAGTGAGTTGCGCGGACATGGCTGCGTGCAACCGCGTCATTGCCCGCGCCTTCGACGGTGATGTTGGTGATGAGGTGCTGGGTGGCGTCGAAGCCCGGCAGCAGCCCTTGCCACACGGCGATCAGCGCGTCGCGGTCGCTGGTTGTCGCCTCGCCGCCGAAAAGGCTGGTATAGTCGGTCGTGACGCGGGCCGCGAGATAGGATCTGACCCGGTTCCATTCACGCAGATCGGCATAGAGGCCGATCCCGGCAACCGCCTCGGCGATTGCGATCCTGTCTTCGACCGTCAGCGCATCTCCCGATGCGCTCGAGGCGGGCGCCGAGATGGCGGAAATCATCGCAGCGGAAACCGCCGAGATCAGGACATGCCGGCGGGTGACGAAGCTCATTGTCCCGCCTCCCCCGCACTGCCCAGCGTCGCGCGGAAGTGCGCGGCGACGGCATCACTCGCCGCCTTCACCGGCGCGGCACGATCGTAGAAATCGAATTGGGTGACGTTGTCGAGCCACAGCTCCTGCTTGGAGCTGGTCAGCCGCGCGTAAAACTTGTGCGCACCCTGGGGAATGGCTGCCGCCTCGCTATGCACCATCAGAAAGGGCTGGTGCAGGCGCGGGGCAGCCTGGATGGCGTCGAACCTCAGCCAGCCGCGCCAGAAGGCCGGATCGGCCTCGTTGCGCCAGGCCGGGATCATGCCGCGATCGGGCTCGGTGTAATAGGGCATCTTGAACATGATCGCGCGCTCGTCGGTCAGGCTCGCGGCCGGCAGGAACGCCTGTCTGCCGGTGCGGCGATACGCGGCCTCGGCCGCATCGCTCGTGGCTTCAAGCCTGGCGACGCCGTGCTTGCCGCCATAGGTCTGCTCGACCACTTCGGCATCCTGCAACCAGGGCGCAACGAGGGCGACCGACTTGATCGCGGCGTTTTCGGCCGCAGCGGTGACCATGTAGCCGGAGCTGGCGCAAATGCCGAGCCCCCCGATGCGGTCCTGATCGGCTTCGGGCCGGCTCGCGAGATAGGCGACCGCTGCTTCGATGTCGGCGATCTTGGCCTTAGGATCCTCGTACTGGCGGCGTATGCCGCCGCTTTCGCCCCAACCGCGAAAATCGAACGTCAAGGCGACGAAGCCGCGGTCGGCCATCTCGCGCGCGTAGCGGGCCGGCATTTGCTCCTTTACCGTCATCCAGGCGCCGGTGACGACCAGCGCGGGCCGAGGTTTCGCCGCGTCCAAATCCTCCGGCAGATAGAGCTCGCCGATGATCTGCTCACCGTTCGAGGCGAAAGCGACGCGCTCGATGCGCGGTGCGGCGAAGGCATTGGAGGCGGCGAGCGCCACGGCGGTTGCTGCAGCAAGTGTCAGGATTTTAAGCATCGCAAGTCTCCTTTGGCTTGGAGTGAGAAGCGCGGCGCGTTGCGAGAAAGACCGCCGTCCCAGCGCTCGCCAGCCAGTCGGCCGGGCAATGGCGTCAGCGGGTAATGAGCCCAGTAGAAGGCGTCCGACTGATACATGTCGGTCAAAAAATTCTGTGCCTCGGCGATCTTGCCGTCCTTGATGCGGAACATCAGCGCGTAGAGCTGGTCGATCTCGGGACCTGAGCCGACATTCGACCAGCCGCGATGGACATCGACGACGAGGTCGCCCTGCGCCTGGAAGAAGATCGGCTCCGCCTTGAACTTGCCGTCGGCCAGGCCGCGGAAGAAGGCGACCACCTCGTCCGGCCGCGCTTGTCGCCGGCGAGCGGATGATGACCGGGAATGCGCCACACGATGTCAGGCGCGAGGAAGGGCCGCACGGCCTCGGGATTGCCGCTCGCGTAAGCTGCGTAGTAGTCCTTGATGAGCTGGATGTTGCTGTCCTCCAGCGGCCCGGCATTCGCCGGGGCGGCAGACACCGCCAGAAGGGCGCCGGCGGCGAGTGAAGCGAGCCTGGTCATCGGTCCTGTCTCCTTGCCAGTTCGAGCCGTCGCAACAGCGAGGCCCGTTCGTCGAGCCCAACATGACGCCTTTTGTTCGCCGGAAAAACCAGTAGGGTTCGACAGGGCTATTTGGAAAAACCTTACAATGCGCCTCGACCAATTCAGCGGCATCGTCGCCTTCGTAAAAGTTGCGGAGGCCAGGAGCTTCACCCGCGCCGCAGCCGAGCTCGGCGTCGCTCCGGCCTCGTTGAGCGAGGCGGTCAAGGGGCTCGAGGAGCGCCTGGGGGTGCGGCTGCTCAACCGTACGACCCGCAGCGTTGGGTTGACCGAAGCCGGTGCCCAATACCTCGATCATGTGCGCCCGGCAGCCGAAGATATCCGGGCGGCTGGTGCGGCACTGCGCGAGGCCCGCGACCGTCCCGCCGGCACGCTGCGCCTCAGCCTGCCCTGGATCGCCGCCCCGCTGCTGATCGAACCGCTGATGCGGCCGTTCATGGATGCTTATCCCGAAGTGCGGCTTAGCCTGATCTTCGACGACAGCTTCGTCGACATCGCCGCCGAGGGCTTCGACGCCGGCCTGCGCATCGGCGAGCTTCTCCAGAAAGATATGATCGGCGCGCGCCTGGGCGGACCCCTGCAGATGGTCGTGGTCGGCAGCCCCGATTATCTGGCGCGCAACGGCACGCCGAAGCGGCCGGCCGACCTCGCCGCCCATCGCTGCATCGCATTCGCTCTCACCCGCACCCGCACGATTTCGCCCTGGGAGTTCATCGTGGAGGGACGCGAAGTCGCATTCACGCCGGACGCATGTCTGGTCGTGAACACGCTTCCGCTGTGCATTACCGCCGCCGCGCAGGGGCTTGGCCTCGCCTTCGCGGTCGAGGGCCTCGCCGCGCCGCTTCTTGCCTCAGGCGCGCTGGTCAAGGTGCTGGAGCCTTTCTGTCCCGCTTACGAGCCGCTCCACCTCTATTATCCGAGCCGCCGCCTCGTACCGCCGAAGCTGCGGGCCTTCATCGACTTCGTGCGCGCGAATTCTCACAAGCTGCGGATCTGATGTGGCTTTGCGGGAACCCGGCCCCGTTCAGCCCCAGGCGCCGACCATCTGCCTGGTAGTTGCGTTGAGACGGTTGAACGCATTGATCAGGGCAATCTGGACGACCAGGGCGGCAAGCGCCTTTTCGTCGTAGTGCCGGGCTGCCTCGTCCCAGACCGCGTCCGGCACCGGATCCGGCCGGTCGGCCAACCGGGTTGCCGCCTCGGTCAGCGCCAGCGCGGCGCGCTCGGCGTCGGTGAAATAAGGTGTCTCCCGCCAGGCGGACACGGTGAAGACGCGCTCGTCCTTTTCGCCGGCCTTCTTCAATTCGCGCGCATGCATGTCGACGCAGAGGCTGCATCCGTTGATCTGGCTGGCGCGCAAATGGACGAGCTTGCGCGTCACATAGGACAGGTCAGCCGTTTCCGTCGACTTGTCCAGCGCGAGCAGCGCCTGCAGGGCGCCGGGAATGAGCATCACCGGGTTTTTCAATCGTGCTTGCACAGTGGTCTCCTTCGGACGTGTTTTCTCAAGCCCGGACGACGAACATCCGGGGTCTCGATATTTCTTGGTTCTGTCAGTTCGCCGGCCGCCGCGTTGCGGCAAGGCGAGCGCCGGGATCTTCAGCTTTGCGAGGCAGTCACCCGCTCAAGCCGCTCGAGAATGCGCGGCCAGCCGCTTCCCATGCCGATGTAGCCGCGCTCGTCCTCGGACCGGAACCCGGAATGCTCCATGCGCACCCGCGTCGCCGTACCTTCGGGCGTCAACGACCATGTCACCACGGTCTTCAGACCGCTGTCGGATTCGGTGCCGTCGCCCCAGCTGTAGGCGAGCAGGCGTGGCGGCTCGATCTTCAGCACCTCGCAGTTCGTCACGCCGGACCAGCCAGGCACCGGCGTCGCGCGAAAGGTAAAGCGATGGCCTTGCTCAGGCGCAAAGTCGTTCTCCATCAGCCATTCGGCAACCAGATGCGGCACGGTCAGTGCGCGCCATATCTTTTCAGCCGCGTGCGGAATCAGACGCTCGACGACAATGGATTTGGTTTCGATTGTGGTTGCTTCAGTCATGACTTCGGACCCGTTGTTTGCGGTTTGGCTGGGCTATTCAACAACGCGCTCTCCATGAGAACCAATAACCCATCAGCTATGAGTTACGTATAACGCTTAAGTTATGAATGTGTCAAGCGGCGGAATGGCAGGCGCGCCCGCAAGCACATTGAGCCAACACTTCGGGCTTTCATCGCACCAGACCCGATGCTACCGCTGGCCAGCCAAATCATCGACGGATCGCCCATGACCGAGACCGAACGCCCTCGCCTGCCGCTGATCGAGATCTGCGTCGAAGGCATAGACGGCCTGCTGGCCGCGCAAGCCGCCGGCGCCGACCGTGTCGAGCTCTGTGCCAGCCTGATCGAAGGCGGCATCACGCCGAGCTTCGGCACCGTGCGCACGGCGCTTGAATTAGCGACGATCCCGTTCCACGTCATCGTGCGGCCGCGCGGCGGCGATTTTCTCTATAGCGAAGCCGAATATCGTTCGATGCTCGCCGATGTCCGCGCGCTTGCCGAGGTCGGCGTCGCCGGTGTCGTCGTCGGCTGCCTCAACGCCGACGGCATGATCGACGAGCAGCGCATGAGCGAACTGGTGAAGGCGGCGGGGGACTTGAACGTCACCTGCCACCGCGCCTTCGACATGACCCGCGACCCGACAGAGGCACTGGAGGCGCTGATCCGCTGCAAGGTCGGCCGCGTGCTGACCAGCGGCCAGCGGGACACGGCGCTCGAGGGCGCTGACCTGCTCGCCGATCTTGTCAGGCAGGCCGGCGACCGCATCATCATCCTCGGCTGCGGCGGGCTTGATCCCGAGAACATCGGCAAGGTGCGGAGGAAAACCGGGTTGAGCGAAATGCACTTCGCCGCGCTCAAGGACGTGCCGAGCGCCATGCGTTACCGCAATCCGAAAGTCGGCATGGGCGGCACCGACCTCGACCGCGAATACCGCAACACCGTGACCGACGAGGCGATGGTGGCGGCAACCATCGCCGCTGCCCGGACATGATGCCGGATGACAGAAGAAAACATGATTGAAACGCATTTCCCGATCGAGCAGGTCTCGCCGCAGGATGAGCCCGCCATCCTCGCGCTCAACAACGAGCATGCTGCCGAATTGTCATGGCTCGAACCCGAGCGCCTCTCCTTCCTGCTCGGCGAAGCGTTTTACACGCGCCGCATCGGCACGCTCGAAGCCTTCATCATGACCTTCCATCAGGACGCCAGCTACGACAGCCCCAACTTCCTGTGGTTTCGCCAGCGCTATCCGCGGTTCGTCTATGTCGATCGTGTCGTGGTCGACGCCAAAGCGCGCGGCCGCGGCCATGCCCGCCGGCTGTATGAGGATCTGTTCGAGCAGGCGTCACGCGCCGGCCAGGCGATCGTCACCTGCGAAGTCAATGCCGAGCCACCCAATCCGGCTTCGGACGCCTTCCATACCGCACTCGGCTTTGTGGAAGTGGGCGACGCGGTAATCCACGGCGGCAAGAAAGCCGTGCGGTATTATGCAAGACGGATCGCCGGCTGAACGGCGGGCGCTATTCACCCTACCAATTGCGGTTCAGCCAGGAGCGGGCCGGCTTTTCGACGATGTAGTAGCTGCACAGAGCGCAAGCGAACGCCGCCACCAGCGTCAGCCACGCCGAACTACCTTGTATGTCGACGAATTGATAAAAGGGCTGCTGCCAAAGATAGAGCGAATACGACCACAGCCCCAGCATCGTCATCGGCCGGGAGGATAGAAACCCGGTCAGGTACCGGCTGCTGAAGTCGAGCGAGTTGACGGCGAGTGCCAGCAGCGGCACCGCGACCAGATAGTGGATCGGGGTTGGCACGGCAGCCATGAAAAGGAGCACAGCCACGACTGAGGCCGCCAGGGCGACATGCGGCCCCTTGAGCAGCGCCGGCAGCCTGTCGTCGGCCTTGAGCAGGCATATCACCGCCGAAAGCAGGATCGAGGCGATGTGCACGTCGGTGCGCCAATAGGCGCCCTCGTAGCCTATTGCGAACACCCGGTAGGAGATGGCGCCGTTTGCCATGGCCAGCACCGACAATGCGCCTAGCAATAGGATGACGTGCGATCGCTTCGAAACGACGACGCTGATCAGCGCCAGGATGATATAGGCGTGCTCTTCGACGCAGAGCGACCAGATATGGTCGAGCGCGCCGGCGCGGGTGACGAGAATTCCGGCGTAGTTGTAAGTGAACGTCAGCGCAGTCAGCGCCGCCTTCCACTTGAAGGCGATGAATGTGCCGGACAAGGCAACCATCGCGGCAACGACAAACACCAGCAGTGCCGGATAGATGCGAGAGAACCGGCGCTTGAAGAATTTCTTCAGCGGATAATGTTCGACAAACAGGATCTCGGCCATCAGCCGGCCGCTGAGTACGAAGAAGAATTCGACGCCCAGGACACCGAGATTGATGGCGGGAACGGGGAAGAAATGGCCGATCAGCACCAGCGCGATCGACAGGCCGCGCCAGCCGTCGAGATAGGCAAGCCTGGTTCTTGCCGAGCTGTCGGCGACAGGCCTGGACACGACAAGACGCGTCGCGGAGATGTCCGTCATGCCGGTCCCTTCTGCGACAGGCGGGCTGGAGGCCGCATTCTCAGCCATATTGCAATGCACTAAAACTTTGTGCAAGTGCGAGATAACGACACGCCGAAGTACGGGACGCACAAAAAAGGGGCCATCAAGGCCCCTTCCCAAAACGACGGTCTGCAGTCTCAGGCGTTGGCGGCAGCCACCGCCATCGCGGTGCGATGTCGCCTTCCGTCTGTGAGCGGCTGCGCGGACGCCGTCAAACGGCAGAAACTTCAAATCCATCATGTTGGCTCATTGCCAAAGCACCGCTTCAAGACAACAATGACCTCGACGCCGGCGCGCCAGACGCGCACAAAAAAAGCGTCGGAGGAAATGGAGGAGGAAGCCGCTGGCCAAGTCACGGACGCGCTATGCATGCGGCCTTTCGGTGCTCACCACCGACCAATCTGACGCGGATGCGTTCGCCCGGGCGGTGGCAGCGGAAGCAATGGCCATCGACGCCGGGTTTGCCCTCCTGTTTTTCTCGCAACGTCTCATAGAGGCCGTCGCCCTGTCGGAAGCGCTGAAGACCCACGCGCCGGCGCTCCACTATGCCGGCTGCTCGACGGCCGGTGAGATAACGCCCAAAGGGCTGGAGGAAGGCCAGATCCTGGCTATGCTGTTTCCCTCCGCATCGTTTTCGGCAGCCAGCACCATGGTCGAAAATCTGTCCTCATCCGGCATGGACGGGATTACCGGCGAAGTCGAGGCGCTGAGGCGTTCGTTACGCGAGCGCCTCGGGCACGAGCGAGCCGACACCACTTTCGCGCTCTGCTTGATCGACGGGCTGTCCTATGCCGAAGAAGCGGTGACCTCCGCCATCCATTGGGGGCTCGACGATATTCCACTGATCGGCGGGTCGGCTGGCGATGATTTGAAATTCGAAACAACGCGGCTGATCTCGAACGGCAAAGTGACCTCCGACAGCGCCATCATCGTGCTGATCACCACGGAAATTCCTTTCCACGTGTTCAAGACCGACAATTTCGTTCCCACCGACGAGAAGCTGGTGGTGACGGCATCCGATCCCGACCACCGCATCGTGCGCGAATTCAACGCCACCAATGCCGCCGAGGAATATGCCGCCTCGGTCGGCGTCGTCGCGCAGATGCTGACGCCACTGAGTTTTGCCTCGCACCCGGTGGTGGTGAAAGTGGGCGGCGAATTTTACTGCCGTTCAATCCAGAAGATGCACGCGGACGGCTCGCTGTCGTTCTTCTGCGCCATCGACGATGGTGTCGTGCTTGCCGTCGCCCAGCCCAAGGACATGGTCGAGGCGACCCGCGCCGCGCTCAGCGACGTCAGCGAAAGGCTTGGCGGCATCGACCTGATCCTCGGCTTCGACTGCGTGCTGCGCCGGCTCGACGCGCGCAACCGCCAAGTCTATCGCGAGATTTCGGAACTCTACAAGGTCAACAACGTCCTCGGCTTCGGCACCTATGGCGAACAGTACCGTTCGATGCATCTGAACCAGACCTTTACCGGCATCGCCTTCGGTGAACGCAACGCGGCCGAAGCGGCGGAGTAGGAAATCCGGGATGCCGCTGAGGAACATCGACGACCTGGAAAGGCTGAAGAAGATCAACGCCGCGCTGATCAGCCGCGTCGAGCGTTCCATGGACCAGCAAGGCAATGCCTTTTCGCTGTTCCAGACCGCCATTTCGCTCGAGAACCGGGTGCGCAACCGCACCGAAGAGCTGCATTCGACCTTGCGCCGGCTGGAGCAGTCGAACATCGACTTGAACGCGGCCAAGGAAAACGCCGAGCTGGCGAACCTGTCCAAGACCAGGTTCCTGGCGGCCGCCAGCCATGACGTGCTGCAGCCGCTGAACGCCGCGCATCTGTCGGTCTCGGCGCTTGCCGAAGTACAGACCAGCGACGAAGGCAGAAACCTGGTCCGCCAGGTCGAGCGATCGCTTGAGACGATGGAGGACCTGCTCCGCACCTTGCTCGACATTTCCAAGCTCGATGCCGGCGTCGTGCAGCCCGACATCACCGATGTCAGCCTGGAGACGCTGTTTTCGTCTCTGCGCTCGGATTTTCAGCCGGTCGCGGAGATGAAGGGGCTGACGCTGAAGTTCCGGCCGGTCAATGCGCTCGTATGTTCGGACCGAACCTTGCTGCGCCGCATCCTGCAGAACATCCTGTCCAATGCACTGCGCTATACCCGCTCGGGCGGCGTGTTGGTCGGCACCAGGCATCGCGGCGACACGATCCGCATCGACGTCGCCGATACCGGCTGCGGCATCCCCGACGACCAGCGCGAGGCGGTGTTTGAGGAATTCCATCGCGGCGCGATCCCGACGGATGCCGGGCTTGCCGCCGGCGGGCTGGGGTTGGGGCTGGCCATCGTGCGCCGCATCGCCGCGGCACTCGGCCATCCCGTCACGTTTTCGTCGAAGGTCGGACATGGCACGATTTTCCATATCGACGTTCCGGTCGGGATCGGCGACGCAGCCGATCTAATCGCCAGCACCGCCGAGATGGAGCGGCCGCGTGGCTACGGCCTGTTCGGCACAAAGGTGCTGCTGGTCGAGAACGACATCGACGTGCTGCAGGCGATGACCTCCCTGCTCGAGCGCTGGCAATGCCTGGTGCGCCCCGCCACTTCGACCGGTGACGCGCTCGACATGCTTGGCGATACCGACTGGTTGCCAGATATTGTCATAGCCGACCAGCATCTCGACGGCGGCGACCTCGGCACCACCACAATCGCCGAGGTCCGTGATTATCTCGGTCGCGCCGTGCCCGCGCTGATCGTCACCGCAGACGGCTCGGAGACAGTCGCCAAGGCCGCCCGCGCCGCCGGCATCGAGCTGATGCGCAAGCCGCTGAAGCCAGCGCAGCTGAGGGCGTTGCTGGCACATCTGCTGGCTTAGAGAATGACTAACGCGATCCTCGACTACTTGGGAAAACCGGCGTCATCTCCTTTGACGTCACCGCCGTTTGAGTCCTGGGAATTCAAACGAACTGTTGACAATGATCTTCCGGAAATCCGCATAGACTACGTTTCTGCGCGTAACAGATTTTCCTTCATCTGCGATAGCGATGAAAAAATAGACACCATATTCATAGAGGCTGATAATTTGGATCGAAGCCTCCTGGACATTTCCTTTTCACTCAGCCGCAACGACGTGCTGCGTATATTGGGCGTGCCCTCAAAAAGCGGCGCGGCACGGAGAGATCCTTTTTTGGGTGAATACGGCCGTTGGGACCGCTTCGACGAGGCGCATCATTCAATACATATCTCATATCACGCTCATGCAAACCGGATAACAAGGGTGACGCTTATGCGCGCCGACGCGGTGCCGTTGACTATGCCGGGCATGCCATGCGCGACTGAGAGGACCCGGGAAACCACAATGATAGTGCAGTTCTACGGCATCACCTTCGACTTGCCCGTCGGATGGGAAGACATAACTGACGACCTCCCCGAGGGATCGCCGCCTACCTTAGAAATTACGGTGACAGTGCACTTTTCTACTGTTCGCCCGGCCGTCGTTGTCCGTAGATCGACTGCACGGCTCGCCTCGCCCGCCTTATCGTTCCCGGTCTGCCGCACTAGGTAACGCAGCTGACCGGGTTGCGGTGCAAATCGGCAAAGCCGTGAACCCACGAAAATGAGGCAGGCGACGAAAGAAACATGGTGCACCTGTCACCGATTTTGAATTGCAGTGATTGAAACCGTCGCGGACAAGGCCAAGAACGACGCTGCCGGGGAACAAGGGGGCAATGAAGGGTGTGCCGAACAAAACAATGACCAACAGCAATAAGAAAAAAGTTGAACACTATACATCTCCCTTTTGGCGCATTCTTCGAGGAGAGGCTGTGTACCAACTTGATGAAACGTCAGTGCCGGAAGCCATCAATCGGGCGCTTGGTCCCGACCCTTTTTGGGAGAAAGGGGAGAATATAATGTGCTTCGACGACCTCGAGGTCGGACTAGACGAAACAAACGAATTGAAAACTGTTCGGTACTACGGCTTATATCCTGGGAAAACCAGTAAGGGCGAGATCAGGCTTCCAAAGCTTGATAGCGAAAGAATTTCCAAAAAACTATTACAAATGAGTAACGTTGTGGAATATCTAATGATTAACTCTGTCGGATTCAACTACGATAAAACGTTTGACAGCGATTCCGACCGTGGTCTTCGCCTGCACGATGGAGGAAGTATTCATTTATATAACAAAGCTGGAATCTTCTATCTTGGTTCGGTTTTTTTGATGAAAATTTAGAACAACAGAAGGGGTGAAGAGTCCATCTTTGTTCGCAGGCGACCGTGAGATCAAAACCCCGCATGGTCCCGAAACAGCTCGGCATTGTCGAGCTTCGAGACCTCGATCACCGCCTGGGTGCGGCTGTAGACGTTGAGCTTGCGCAGGATTTCGGAGACATGCGCCTTGACGGTGGTCTCGCCGACCTGCAGCTCATAGGCGATCTGCTTGTTGAGCAGGCCCTGGCGCAGCATCTGCAACACTTTGAGCTGCTGCGGCGTCAGCGTGGCCAGGCGCTGCACCATCTCGGCGCGGTCGGTGCTGTTGGCGTCGGGCGGCCGGCCCTCATAACTCCCAGGAACATAGATCGCGCCTTCCATCACCGAGCGGATGGCCGCGGCAAGATCGCTCTTGCGCGCCGATTTCGGGATGAAGCCTGCCGCACCATAGGACAGCGCCTCGGAAATGATCTTCGGTTCCTCATAGCCGGAGACGATGACCACCGGCAGGCGCGGATAACGCGTCCTGAGCTGCAGCAGTCCGTCGAAGCCATGCACGTCGGGCATACTGAGATCGAGCAGCGCCAGGTCGAACGGCTTGGCATCCGTCAGAAGCTCGAGCGCCTCGGCAATAGAGCGCGCCTCCACCGTGTCGACCTCCGGATAGGCCATCTGCACGGCGCTGTGCAGCGCCTCGCGAAACAGCGGATGGTCGTCAATGATCAGGAACCTGGCGCGATCGGTCATCAGCTTCATTTCGGTTTGGTCTGGCCTAGAATAGTCCTGCAACCATGGCCAGCTTATTGGCAAATAGTACATTGCCATCCTGGCTTGCTAAAGCAGAATGTGCCCATGATTTCCGCGGCGCCATGCGACAGGCCTGGCTCTTCCGCCATCCAATGCCTTGCCCGTCCGCCCAAATCGGCCGAATGTGCGGGGGACAGATCCGCTGAAACAGAGACAGTGCATGACCGGCTTCGTCCTTCCCCTGCCCGCAACCCCGTCGGTAGCCGTCGCAGGCTCGCCGGAGCGTTTTGCGGTGCGCCGGATCTTCTGCGTCGGCCGCAACTACGCCGCGCATGCCCGCGAGCTCGGCAATGACGAGCGCGACCCGCCCTTCTTCTTCACCAAACCGGGCGACGCGGTGGTCGACGCGGCAGTCGGTTCGGGCACCACGATCCCCTACCCGCCGCTGACCCAAAACCTGCATCACGAAATCGAGCTGGTCGTCGCGATCGGCAGAGCCGGCTTTCGCATACCGCGCGAGCGCGCGCTGGACCATGTCTGGGGTTACGGCGTCGGCGTCGACCTGACCCGCCGCGACCTTCAGGACGAGGCGAAAAAGGCGGCAAGGCCGTGGGACTGGTCGAAAGCCTTCGACCGCTCAGCGCCCTGCGGCCCGCTGGTCCCGGCGCAAAAATCCGGTCATCTCGAAAAGGGTCGCGTCTGGCTCGCGGTCGACGGCGAGATCAGGCAGGACGGCGACCTCGCCGAACTGATCTGGTCGGTTCCCGACATCGTCTCGATTTGCAGCGAGGCGGTAGAACTTCGGCCCGGCGACCTGATCTTCACCGGAACGCCAGCTGGCGTCGGCGCCATTGGGCCGGGCGAAAAGATCACCGGCGGCGTCGACGGCATCGGCGAAATCGAACTGACTATTGGCCAACCGGGCCCGTGATCCGATGAGCGACCTCATCCTTCACAACTACTACCGTTCCTCGACCTCTTACCGGGTGCGGATCGCGCTGGAGATGAAGGGCCTGGCCTACGAGTACGTGCCGCATCATTTGCGCCACGGCGAGCATCTGGATCCCGCCTACCTCGCGGTTAATCCGCAAGGGCTGGTGCCGGCGCTGATCCTGGGCGACGGCACGCTGCTGACGCAGTCGCTGGCAATCATCGAATTTCTCGACGAGACCACGCCAGAGCCGCCGCTGCTGCCCAAGGATGCACCCGGCCGGGCTCGCGTCAGGATGCTGGCGCAGATGATCGCCTGCGACATTCATCCGGTGAACAATCTGCGCGTGCTGACCTCGCTGCGCACACTGTTCGGCGCCGGCGACCAGGATGTCGTCAACTGGTTCCGGCACTGGGTCAACGAAGGCTTCCAGCCGCTTGAAAAGATTCTGGCTTCCTCGCCCGAGACCAAGACATTCTGCCACGGCGACACGCCGGGGCTGGCCGACATCTGCCTGGTCGCGCAGGTCACCAGCAATGCCCGTTTCGGCGTCGACATGACGCCCTACCCGACTATCTCGCGCATCCATGCCGCCTGCATGGCGCTGCCGGCGTTCCAGAAGGCCGCGCCGGAGAACCAGATCGATGCCGAATAGAGAAGCCAAAGATCCAGATGAAGCGAAAACGCTCGCCGACATCGAAGAATATGGCTGCCACATTCTGTATGTGCTGGAAGAAGGCGAGCATCCGCCTTTCAGCTACTCGGTGGGGATAGAGCACAATTTCAATGCTCCTGAACTGGTCGTTGTCGGGCTGAAGCCAGAGCTTTCCCAGTCTGTCATCAACCAATACTGCAGACGGGTGTGCAACGGCGAGATTTTCCGCATCGGGCAGCGATCGTCTGGTTTCATAGGCGGCTTCGACTGTCAGTTCGGCTCGGTCCATGTGGAGCACTACCCTGAACATTTCGGTTGGGACATCTGGTTCTACGACGGCCTGGGCTTCCGGGTTATGCAGCTTATCTATCCTACGACCGAAGGCATCTGGCCGTGGGATCCTGAAGCGAGCGAGTGGTTTCGAAAGCGGCAACCGCTTCTCGACACGCCGCCGGCATCAAGCTAACTCCGAACAACCGCCTGACCAATGCGCCGTTATTGAATTGAAACTTATGAAAGCCTTGTCATGAAAGCCGTCGTCTTCGAAAAGTTCGGCGAAACGCCAACGATCCAGACCGTTCCCGATCCGGAGCCGGCACCGGAAGGCGTCGTCATCAAGGTCGAGGCGACTGGCCTCTGCCGCAGCGACTGGCATGGCTGGATGGGCCACGACGACGGCATCCGCCTGCCGCATGTGCCGGGCCACGAACTGGCCGGCGTCGTGGTCTCCGCAGGCAGCCAGGTGACCCGCTGGAAGGGCGGCGAGCGCGTCACTGTGCCGTTTGCCGTCGGCTGCGGCCGCTGCTTCGAATGCACCTCGGGCAACCACCAGGTCTGCGAGCATCAGTTCCAGCCCGGCTTCAGCGCCTGGGGATCGTTCGCCGAATATGTCGCCATCGACCATGCCGACACCAATCTCGTGCGCTTGCCCGACGAGATGGAATTCGCCACTGCCGCCAGCCTCGGCTGCCGCTTCGTCACCTCGTTCCGCGCCATCGTCGATCAGGGCCGCGTGACCCCCGGCGAATGGGTGGCCGTGCATGGCTGCGGCGGCGTCGGCCTGTCGGCGATCATGATCGCCAGCGCCATGGGCGCCAATGTCGTCGCCATCGACCTCACCGACGAGAAGCTGGACTTCGCCAAAAAGATCGGCGCGGTGGCGACGATCAACGCGGCAAAGACGCCGAACGTGGTCAAGGCGGTCAAGCAGATCACCAATGGCGGCGCGCATATGTCGATGGACGCGCTCGGCCACCCCAGTACCTCGTTCAATTCGATCGCGAACCTGCGCCGCCGCGGGCGCCACGTGCAGGTCGGCCTGATGCTCGGCGACCACGCAAGGCCGCAGATACCGATGGACAAGGTGATCGCCTTCGAGCTCGAAATCCGCGGCAGCCACGGCATGCAGGCGTTTCGCTACCAGGCGATGATGGAGATGATCCGCACCGGCAAGCTCAAACCCGAACTGCTGGTCGGCAAGAAGATCAGCCTCGAGGAGGCGCCGGCCGCTTTGATGGCGATGGGCGGCTTCGAAGGCATCGGCATCGGCGTGGTGACTAGATTCTAGATTAACGAAAAGAGGCGCAGACCTCCCGCACGCAGGCTCGCAGCCAGCGCTGCGCCGGATCGGCATCGAGCCGCGGATGCCAGAGCATTGAGATGGTGACCTCGGCAACATCGACCGGCAACGGGAAGCTGTACATGCATGCGCGCGCGCCCAGCGTGTGCCGCTCGGGGACGCTGGCGATCAGATCGGAGGCGCGCGCCATGGCGAGCGTGGCCGAGAAGCTGGAAACCATGCACGCAATCGTCCGCTCGAGGCCCAGCGGCTTCAATGCCTCGTCGATCGGGCCCTTTTCGCGGCCACGCCGCGAAACGCTGATGTGGCGACCGGCGGCATAGCGTTCCGGCGTCACAAGGCCCTCGCTCAGTCTATGTCCCGTTCGCACCGCACCGATGAAGCGGTCGCGAAACAGCGCCTGAATGCGCATTTCAGGGCTCGTTTCACCGGCAACCCCGATTTCAAGATCAATCCCAGCGTCGCGCAGCGCCATGTCGTTCTTGTCGGATTTCGGCGCAAAACGCAGCCGCACGCCGGGCGCGTCCGCTTCGATGCGGGCGACAAGACGCGGCGCGAACTCCTCGACGAAACTTTCGTTGGCGCGCAGCGTGAAGACTTTGTCGAGAGCAGAGAGGTCGAGGAGCCTGGCCGGGCTCAGGAGAGCTTCCGCATCCTGAACGACGCGGCCTACCTGTTGCTGCAATTCCAGTGCGCGCGGCGTCGCAACCAGGCCACGGCCGGCCCGAACCAGCAATGGGTCGCCTGTCGCCTGGCGCAACCGCGCCAACGTCCGGCTCATCGCCGAGGGACTGAGGCGTAGCCGCCCGGCCGCGCGCGCCACACTGCCCTCGGTCAGCAGCACATCGAGGGCGACAAGCAGATTGAGATCGGGCGACGACATGGAGGGACCGTAGCACAGTTCAATCGTGACGTGGCGTTCAATGCACGAATAAAATGCAAGTGCTGCGTCTTCCGCCACATCAAGCCGGGGAATAGCTTGCGGCAGCTCCGATCCTGGGGCTGTCGGCAAAGGAGTTCACCTTGGCATCGATCGCTGAAAAGACTTGGAACGAAGTTGCCCCGGTGAGCGCCCGCTCGGCCCGATGGGCATTGGCAAGTCTGTCGCTTTCAACGCTGCTGTCGTCGCTCGCCACCAGCATCGCCAGCGTCGGGCTGCCATCGCTGATGCAGGCGTTCGGCGCATCGTTCCAGCTCGTGCAATGGGTTGTCCTGGCTTATCTGCTCGCCATCACCACCTTGATCGTCAGCGCCGGGCGGCTCGCCGATATATTCGGCCGCCGACCGCTGTTGCTCGGCGGCATTGCCCTGTTCACCTTCGCATCGGTGCTTTGCGGGCTCGCGCCGACGCTCTGGCTGCTGATCGCCGCAAGGGCGGCACAGGGGCTCGGCGCGGCCGTTATGATGGCTCTGACGCTGGCCTTTATCGCCGACACGGTTCCCCGGGAAAAAACCGGCAGCGCCATGGGCCTGCTCGGCGCCATGTCGGCGATCGGCACCACGCTTGGCCCCTCGCTTGGCGGACTGCTGATCGCCGGCCTCGGCTGGCGCGCGATCTTCCTCATCAATCTGCCGTTGGGAGCGCTGGCCTTCGCGCTCGCCTGGCGCGTCCTGCCGGCCGGAAGAAAGACAGCGGAACCGGATCGGCGCGGTTTCGACGGGATCGGCACGGCTTTGCTCGCTCTGACGTTGGCCGCCTATGCGCTCGCCATGACCCTTGGGCGCGGCAGTTTTGGTTTTCTCAATGTCGGCTTGCTGATTGCCGCCGCCGTGGCTGGCCTGCTGTTCGTCATTGCGCAGACAAGGGCCGAGAACCCCTTGATTCAACCTGCCAGATTCCGCGATCACGCCTTGAACGCAAGCCTTGCCATGAACCTGATCGTCGCCACCGTGATGATGGCGACGCTGGTGGTCGCGCCATTCTATCTGTCGCGCGCACTTGGGTTGAACGCAGCCATGGTCGGGCTGGTCCTGTCGACCGGCCCTCTGGTTACCGCATTGGCGGCACTGCCGGCCGGACGCCTGGTCGATCGTTTCGGGGCGCACCGGATGATGATCGTCGGCCTGTTCGATCTCGCTATTGGTACCTTTGCTCTGTCGCGGGCGGAATTCGGTATTGCCGGCTATGTCGTACCAATCATCATCGTCTGTACCGGCTACAGCCTGTTTCAGACCTCCAACAATTCAGCCGTGATGACCGATGTGGCATCCGACCAGCGCGGCGTCGTCTCCGGCCTGCTCAATCTGTCGCGCAATCTCGGCCTGATCACCGGTGCGTCGGTGATGGGCGCGGTGTTTGCCTTCGCATCGGCTGGCGGAAGCGAAGGCACCGGTCAGCAGATATTGGCATCTGCGGCAGCCGCACGCGGCATGCAGGTCACCTTCCAGGTCGCGACGGCCCTGGTCGTGGCGGCGCTGATCCTTGCGATTATTTCTGATCGCCGCGGCCAGCACGCTTAGCTGAGCCGCCAGCGACAAACTCCAGCATCAGTTCAGCAGCCCTGAGCGCATGCGTCTCCAGAAGGAAATGGCCTGCGTCGAAGACGTGAGCCTCCATCCGGGGAAGATCCATAAGCCAGGACTGAACCTCTGCAACGTCGAAGAAGGCATCGTGGCGACCCCAAAAAAGCATCGCTCGGGGCTGATGCTTCGCCAGATAATCAGCCACTTCCCCGAACCGGTCGACATATCGGCCGTAGTCGGCAATGAGCGCCTTCTGCAGATCAAGTCGTCCCGGCAGACACATGACCCGCCAGTCTTCAATCCAATTACCTGGATCGATCTGCGCCGCGATCTCGGCTGGCAGGCCGGCGACGTACTGGTCGCGGGCTCCCTCGAGGGTCAGATGGGCGGTGGCGGCCTGCTGGTTCGCAGCATTCGGCGCAGCCCAGAAGTCCAATGTGTCTGCCCATTGCGGACCAAAGCCGGAGCGGTGGGCATTGGCATTCTGGATAACGAGGCCTTCGACGAGTTCCGGCGCGCGCATGGCGAGATGAAGCGCTACCGGGGCTCCGAAATCATGCAAATAGAGAAACCTGCGGCCAACGTTGAGACGCGAGAGCAGCTCGTCAATCGCGCGGGCCAGCATGTCGAACGATGGCTCGGGCGGCAGATCGGACGCGCCGAAGCCCGGCAGGTCAGGCGCCACGACATAGACGCTGCCGGAAAGCGGGGCAATCACGTCGCGAAACGTCCGCGAGGAGCTGGGAAAGCCGTGCAGCAGCACGAGCGCGGGCTTGGAAGCGTCACCAGCCGTCCGGACGGCCACCTCACCACCGGAGGACAAGGCTATCTTCTGGACCCCAGGCACCAAAATTGTACCTTTCCTCCACGCCGATGCAGGCCACCTCGCTCCTTGCGTCACGCTGGCCGATTCGGCGCCTCAGAGGCGTCGTTTCGCCAGGTCGGCAGCTCTTGGTATCAATTGGACGCGATGGTATCGAGTTCAAGAGTATGCTGGCGCACCTATCTCGCATATCTCTTGGCACCGACGACGCAAAGCACGACGGCGGCGGTGACGGAGATCATGGCGGGACTGAACTGCTCATGCAGCAGCGCTGCCGCCAGCCCAAGGCCGAAGAAAGGCTGCAGCAGTTGCAACTGCCCGACCGCAGCGATGCCGCCTTGCGCCAGGCCGCGATACCAGAACACGAAACCGATCAGCATGCTGAACAGCGAGACATAGGCCAGGCCAATCCAGGCGCCCCTGCCGGCACTTTCGAGCGACGGCGGCATGGTGATGAACGTCAGCGCCAGCATGACGGGCAGCGACAGCACCAGCGCCCACGAGATCACCTGCCAACCGCCGAGCTTGCGCGACAGCGCCGCTCCTTCCGCATAGCCCAATCCGCACACGATGATGGCGGCCAGCATTAAGATGTCGCCGAGCGGCGAGACCGACAGGCCTTGGGTGACTGCAAAACCGGCGACAAGGACGCTGCCGAGGCACGAGAACAGCCAGAACGCCGGCTTCGGGCAATCACCGCCTCGAACCACGCCGAAGATCGCGGTCGCCAACGGCAACAGGCCGACGAAAATGATCGAGTGAGCCGAATTGATGTGCTTGAGCGCCAGCGCCGTCAGCAGGGGAAAGCCGACCACGACGCCAAGCGCCACGATCGCCAGCGGGAGCAGATCTCGCCGCTCCGGGCGCTTCTGGCGAAAGAGAAGCAGCAGCGCCAGGCCGAGGATGCCCGCCGACGCCGCACGGGCGACCGTTACGAACACCGGATCGAAATCCATCACCGCCACGCGCGTCGCCGGAAGCGAACCGCTGAAGATCAGCACGCCTATGAACCCGTTGACCCAGCCACTCGCCGCCCAGCCACTTGCCGCCTTGTCCATTGATGCTCCGCTCGTTTTCGCCCTCTATCGGGCCGGGCGTATGGCTCCGCCAGAGACAATGAGGTACAGTTTGACAAAACCGTCATGGTAGGCTGAGCAGTACGGATGGATGAGCAGACGACAACAGATGAGGGCAGCCGGACGCTTGTCGAAAGCGTCATGGCGACGATCAGGCACAGGATCGCCGCGCGCAGCCTGACACCGGGAATGCGGCTGCCTTCGATCCGGGCTTTCGCCAAGGCCATGCAGGTTTCCAAGTCCACCGTGGTCGAAGCCTATGAGCGTCTAGCGGCGGAAGGCATGATCCGCTCGCGGCCAGGCTCGGGTTTCTATGCCGCCGGACAGTTGGCTCCGCTGTCGCTGGCCGAGATCGGCCCCAGGCTTGACCGTGCTGTCGACCCGCTGTGGGTCTCGCGCCAATCGCTGGAAGCCGGCGACGGCGTCCTGAAACCGGGTTGCGGCTGGTTGCCGGCGTCATGGATGCCCGAGGCCGGATTGCGCCGCGCGCTGCGGACGATGGCCCGCGCCGACGATGCCGCGCTGACCGACTACGGCACGCCGCTCGGGTTGCCGGCGCTGCGCCATCTGCTGGCGCGGCGCATGGCCGAGCACGGCATCGAAGCCTCTCCGGACCAGATCATGCTGACGGAGTCGGGCACCCAGGCGATCGACCTGCTGTGCCGGTTCCTGCTCGAACCGGGTGACACTGTGTTGGTCGACGATCCCTGCTATTTCAACTTCCATGCCCTGTTGCGCGCCCATCGGGCCAAGGTGATCAGCGTCCCCTACACGCGCTCGGGTCCGGACATCGAGCTGTTCGCCGATTTCGAACACACGCCCGCGCCCCGGCTGGCGGCCTTCGACGGGCTCAGCCGGGTCATCCACGTCGGAAGCTTTTCCAAGACGCTGTCGGCATCGGTGCGCTGCGGCTTCATCGCCGCTCCTCGCGACTGGATGGAAGGATTGACCGATCTCAAGATCGCCACGTCGTTTGGCAGCGGTCGGCTTGCATCCGAACTGGTACTGGCGCTGCTGAAGGACGGTCTCTATCGCAAGCACGTCGATCTGCTGCGCGCGCGGCTCTCGCGCGCCATGGAAGAAAGCAGCACCCGCCTCAGGGCGATCGGCATCATGCCATGGATAGATCAGCCGGCCGGCATGTTTTTATGGTGCAGGCTGCCGGAGGGGATAGATGCCGCAGATGTCGCCCGCCACGCTCTGTCGGCCAATGTCGTGCTTGCGCCGGGCAATGCGTTCAGCCTGTCCCGGTCGGCCAGCCGTTACATGCGCTTCAACGTCGCGCAATCGGGAGGCGACCGGATTTTCAGGGCGCTTGAAGACGCGATGTCGCGTTGATTGCGCTGCCGCAAAACTGAGGCTGAACTCTCAGGTGCCGGCCCGCTTGCGGCGCGCATAAAGCATGACGAGCGTCTCGGCGGTCAGCGCCGGCCTCTGCTCGCCTTCGATCTCGACCGTATTGGCAGCCTTCATCAGATATTGCCCCGGACCTTTGTCTTCCATCGACAAGAGCGTGGTGCGCAGCCTGATCCGCGAGCCGACCCTGACCGGCGCCACGAAACGCACTTTGTCGAAACCGTAATTGAAGGCGGCCTGCGTGTTTTCGGGTACGATGCCCATCTCGAGCGCCAGCGCGCCGATGATCGACAGGGTCAGATAGCCATGCGCGATGGTGGTGCGGAACGGGCTTTGCCGCTTCGCCCGCTCCGGATCGACGTGGATCCATTGATGATCGCCAGTGCATTCGGCAAACTGGTCGATGCGGTGCTGATCGACCACTGTCCAGTCCGAGACGCCCAACTCCTGCCCGGCCATCGCCCTGAGTTGCTCGAAGGTCGGCGGCGTCCTCGGCCGTATCTGCGTCATTCCTGCTTTCCCGATCGCTTGCCTGTTCCGGACCACGACGGGCCGCCCCTGTCAATTCGCCAATGCGATTCCAGCGCATAATCTTCGGCCGAGCCGCCGGTCTTTGCCGCCGGCAAGTGTGCTGCCGGGGAACAGCTTACTTCTTGTTGTGGCCGGCGCGGATCTCCTCCATCGCCTCCTTGATGCGGCTGCGCAGGATTTCGATCGATTCGGTGCCGGACGCCCTCGCCAGTTCGGCCATCTCGCCGGCATTCTTCAGCGCGGTCTCGAAGGATCTCCTGGCGAACGCCGCCTGCTTCTCCATCATTTCCTGGGGATTGCCGGGCGCCCTGTAGTTTTGTGCCATGTCGGTGATTTCGCGCAGCGTGTCCTGCAGCATCTCGCGTTGCCTGGACAACAGCGCCGACGCTCCGGCGGCACTCGCCCGGGCCGACTTCTCCAGCGCTTCTAAGTTTTTGCGGTTGTGAGCGAGGATCGCCTCGACGTCGACATTCGGCAGCTTCAGGTCGCGGCCGAACTTGCTGAACATGTCGATGAAGGACTCGGACTCCGGTCGTTTTGCCATGCTGGTTCTCTCCCCCTGTTGCCGTGAACGCCACCACTGCACGGAAGATAGTGCAGCAAAGCTCAGCGGTCCATTCGGACGAGTCAGCCGACGAGAAACAGCCGTTCGGCGGTGTAGAGCACGAGCCCGGCAAGGCCACCGATGATCATGCCGTTGAAGCGAATATATTGCAGGTCCTTGCCGATGTTCATTTCGATCAGCCTTGTCAGTTGCGCGAGGTCCCAGCGCTTGACCTGGTCGGCGATGAATTTGGACACGCCGCTCTTCTGGCTTTCGACGAAGGATGCAAGCGCCACGATGAACCCCTGGTTCATGTCGGCCCTGATCTGCGCGTCGTCGGCAAGATGGCGGCCGACCTCGACGAACATGGTGGCGAGATGGTCGCGGATCATCGAATTCGGCGCCTTGGCGTCCTGTTCGATGAACAGCCGCAGGCTGTCCCACATATCGCCGGCCAGCGAGCTGAGTTCTGGCCGGGCAAGGAAATCGCGCTTCAGCTTTTCGGCGCGCCTGGCATATTGTTTGGATGTCCTCAACCGCTCGACGAAGGTCCCGACGAAAAGGTCGAATTCGGCTCGCATCGGATGGTGCGGATCGGCGCGCACTTCATCGAGCAGCGAGCCGGCCGATGCAACGATCTTCTTCAACAGATAGGCGTCGGCGCGAAACAGGTTGAACAGCGACGGCAGTTCCTCGCGGATCTTCTCGCGCATCGTCGCCAGCGCCTGCTCGTCGCTCAAGAAGCGGCCGACCACCTTGGTGAACTCGTCGAACAGTTTCTGGTGGCGACGGTCGTCGGTCAGCGCCGACAGCAGCTCGGCGGCGAGCGGCGCCAGCGGCACCTTCTCGATCTGCTCCAGCATACGGCTGGTGAAGAAGCCGCGCAGTCCGGATTGCTCGACCGCCGCCAGCGTCTGCGGCACCAGCCGGCCGACGAAGCGCGACAGGTCGGCGGCGCGGTTCGGGTCGGCCAACCAGTCCGCGACCAGCGCGGAAAAGTCGACCTCGGCGAGCTTTTCGCGCACCGGTTCCGGCGCCAGGAAATTCACCTCGATGAAGCGGCCGAGATTGTCGGCGATGCGATTCTGGTTTTCCGGAATGATGGCCGTATGCGGGATCGGCAGGCCAAGCGGCCGCCGAAACAGCGCCACCACCGCATACCAGTCCGCCAGCCCGCCGATCGTCGCCGCCTCGGCGAAAGCGGCGACGAAGCCCAACCACGCATGCCGGCTCTCGAGCGATTTCGCCACCGCAAAGACCAGCACGCAAAACGCAAGTGCTGCGGCGGCGACGAACTTGGTGCGCCTGAGCGCCGAAAGCTTGGCGTCGGCATCGGCGTCGAACCGGACGGACGCGACGGATGCAAATGCCGGGGCTGGTCGTGACATGATGGGCCGCTCCTGATCGTGTATGCGAACTTATCTAGTGTCGCCTGCCCCAGAAAGCGCGCCGCTGGTTCCGGTGCGCGCAATCGTGCACGCAAACTTGACGCCGGAATTCATCTATTATGCAGCGCCAGTCTGGAATTGTTCCAAACTATAGGCCATATTGACGCCAACCACTGTTATGTGAGGACACAATGCGGCTTACCCGTCAGACCAACTACGCCATGCGCATTCTGATGTATTGCGCCGCCAACACCGAGCGGTTGAGCCGCATCCCCGAGATCGCCGCCGCCTATTCGGTCTCGGAACTTTTCCTGTTCAAGATCCTGCAGCCGCTGGTCGAAAACGGCCTGATCGAAACGGTGCGCGGCAGGAATGGCGGCGTCAGGCTCGGCCGCGCGGCCGAATCAATCAGCCTGTTCGATGTCGTGCGGGTGACGGAGGAAAGCTTTGCCAT
Source organism: Mesorhizobium sp. M1328 (assembly GCF_040318075.1). NCBI lineage: Bacteria > Pseudomonadati > Pseudomonadota > Alphaproteobacteria > Hyphomicrobiales > Phyllobacteriaceae > Mesorhizobium > Mesorhizobium sp. M1328. The sequence continues at coordinate 38,793 of NZ_JAMYLO010000014.1, forward strand.
GGCCGAGTGCTTCGAGAACGACGCCGCCGAATGCCCGCTGATTGACAGCTGCGCCTTGAATTCGGCATTGCGCGAAGCGCTCAACGCCTTCTTCGCCGTGCTGTCGCGCTACACGATCGCCGATCTGGTGGCGGCGCGCCCGAATGTGCGACACCTGCTCGGCATCGACATGCTGGTGCAAAGGGCGCCGGCCGCCTGATTTCTCTGATTGCCTAAGCTGCCGATTGCGGCAATACGAATGGCATGTTTGCGGCCGGCAACACGCCGACCTTCAGCCGGCAATCGAAGACCTTTTCGATCAGCTCGTCGCTGAGCACCTGTTGCGGCGAACCTGTAGCCGCGAGCTTGCCGCGATGCATGACGAAAATCCGGTCGGCATACATCGCCGTCAAATTGAGGTCGTGCAGGATGGCGACCACGCCGCCGCCGCATCTGGCGAAATCACGCGCGATGTCCATGATGATCAGCTGGTGTTTGATGTCGAGGCTGGACACCGGCTCGTCGAGGAACAAATAGCGCGGCTTGCCGTCGAGCACCGGCGCCCACACCTGGCACAGCACGCGGGCAAGCTGCACGCGCTGCTGCTCGCCGCCGGACAGCTCCTGGTAGAAGCGGCCGGCGAAACCGTCGAGGTCGACGCGCGCCAGCGCGCGTTCGGGCAGGCGCTGGTCCTCGCCGGGCAGCACACCGGAGCGCCCGCCGACCAGGCCGAGCCTGACGATCTCGCGCACCGTGAATGGAAACGACAGCGTCGCCGCCTGCGGCAGCACCGCGCGCACCGTCGCCGCCTCGACCGGCTTCATCGCGGATAGATTGCGGCCGTTGACGGTGACCTCTCCCGAATAAGCAAGATCGCCGGACAGTGCTCTGAGGAAGGTCGTCTTGCTCGAACCATTGGGGCCGACGATGGCCGCGATTTCGCCCGGCCGCGCCGCGAAATCGACATTGGCGACAATGCGCTTGCCGCCGATCGCCACCGAGACATCGCGCGCTTCGATCATAAGAGCCCCTTTTACAGGTCGATGACGCCGCGCTTGCGCAGCAGGATCCACAGGAAGAACGGGGCACCGGCGACCGCGGTGACGATGCCAATCGGCAATTCGGCCGGGGCAACGATGGTGCGGGCAACGGCGTCGGCCAACAGCAGCAGCGCGGCGCCGAGCAGCGCCGATGCCGGCAGCAGGTAACGGTTGTCGGGGCCGATCAGCAGGCGCAGCAGATGCGGCACCACGATGCCGACGAAGCCGATGCCGCCGCTGACGGCGACCGACGCGCCGACCGCCGCCGAGACGCCGACAATCGCGGTGTATTTCAGCCGCTGCACCGGAATGCCGAGATGGCCGGCCGTGGCCTCGCCGAGCGCCAGCGCGTTGAGGCCGCGCGCCAGGAACGGCATTGCCGCCAGCGCCAGCACGATGACCGGTCCGACCGAGCCGATCTTCTGCCAGGTGGCGCCGCCCAGCGAACCGAGCTGCCAGAAGGTCAGGTCGCGCAATTGCCGGTCGTCGGCCATGAAGATCAGGATGCCGGTCAGCGCCATGGCAAGCGCCGCCAGCGCGATGCCGGCGAGCAGCATGGTGGCGACCGAGGTCCGGCCCTGCCGTGTCGCGACCTGATAGAGCAGCAATGTCGTCGCCAGCCCGCCGCAGAACGCAGCCAGCGGCAGAGCCATCGTGCCGAGCGCCGAAGTCAGCGGCGCCAGCATGGTCGAGCCAAGCACGATGACGGCGACCGCACCGAGGCTCGATCCCGCCGAAACGCCGATCAGGCCGGGGTCGGCCAGCGGATTGCGGAACAGCCCCTGCATGACGGCACCGGAGACGGCAAGCGATGCGCCGATCAGCACGCCCAGAATGATGCGCGGCAGACGGATGTCATGGATGATCAGGCCGTCGCGGGCGCTCAACGCCGCGTCGCCGGGCAACGCGCCGAACAGCCAGTTGTGCATGACGCCGATGGGCGAGGCATCGGATGCGCCGGAGGTCAGCGACAACAGCACGGCGATAGCCAGCCCGACGCAGAGCAGCACGATGACGAGGCGGGCGCGCCGCGAGCGGTCACCCTCGGCGGCCGTCACCATAATTCCCGCCGCACCAGCGATCGAATGATCCGCCATCGCGCTCAATCCGTGACCTGGCCGCCATAGAGCGAGACGGCGAGGTCGTGGATAGCGTCGGCCGTGCGCGGGCCGAAGCCGAGCAGATAGCCGCCGTCCATGCGGATCAGCTTGCGGGCGGCACCCGCCGGCGTCGAAGCCACGGCAGGGTTCGAAAACAATTCGTCATCCGCGGTTGCCGGCCCGGCATTGTTCATCATCAGGATCGCGTCGGGCCTGGCTGTGATGACTGCCTCGTCCGACAATTGCTTGTAGCCGGCAAAGCCGTCGATGGCGTTGATGCCGCCCGCAAGCTTGATGATGCCGTCGGCTGCGGTGTCGCTGCCGGCGGCAAGCAGCTTGCCGCCCTGCATCGACAGCACGAACAGGATGCACTTGCGCTCCTTGATCGAGGCGGTCTGCTTTTCGGCTGCCTTCAGCCTGGCGTCGATCTGGACCGCCAGCGCATCGGCCTTGGCCTCGGTGCCGAGCGCCTTGCCGACGATGTGGATCTTTTCCAGAATGCCTTGATTATCATAGCGCTCGGGCACCTCGATGAACGGGATGCTTGATTTCTTCAAGACGTCGACGGCTTCTTTCGGTCCGCTGCCGTGCAGTGCCAATATGCCCGACGGATTGACCGACAGCACACCCTCCGGCGACAGCTGGCGCATGTAGCCGACATCCGGCAGCTCCGCCGCCGCTTGCGGATAGCGGCTGGTCGAATCGCGCGCGACAAGGCGATCCTGTTCGCCGAGCGCGTAGACGATCTCGGTGATCGAGCCGCCGATGGCCACGATCCTTGAGCGGTCGGCGAAAGTCGCGATGCCTTCGGCGGCCTGAGCCGGCATCAGCACGGCGAACGCCAGGAAAACAGCGGCCGCAGGACCAAGCGCCGACCTGGAGACCGATGCCAGCCTGGAGAATAGAACCATCATCGTTTCCTCAGGCTGCGGTCGGGCTTGGGATACGCGGCAGGTTTTCGGCCAGAAAGCGCCAGTCTTCGCGCTCGCTTTCGCCCTCATGCCGCTTACCGAAGAACTGGATGATCATCTTGCCGTCGGCGCCATAGACTTCGAGCGATGTGACATGGCCGTCCTTGGTCGGCTTGCGCACGGCCCAGACCTCATCGATGTGATCGGTCCGCAGGTGCAGATGGAAGGTCTCGTCGAGCACATTGAGCCATGGTCCCATCGGCTTGATCGAGGCGACGGGGCCGGAATGGATCTGGATGCAGCCGCGATTGCCGACAAAGCACATGATCGGCATGGCGCCAGCAGCGGCGTGGTTGAACATGGCGCTCACCGCATCCTTATCGACCAGCCAGGCATAATCCTGGCCGACCAAGCGCACCGCCTGGCGGCGGCTGAGCTTCAGTGTCTTCAACATGCCGAAGAACTGATGCACGTCGGTCAGCTGGCTCCAGCGGTCGCGCAGATCGTCGACGCTCGCCGAATTGTCCGCAGTCTCGGTCTCGTCGTCAGGCACGCCCGCTGAAATCGCCACCGTCGGTTCCTGGTTCGGCGATTCCAGCCCGGCCACCAGCCTCTGATAGGCGTAGAGGTTGGATGCTGGCCTGAGATGCACCTTGTGTACCGCCTCGCCTGCGGTGTCGAAGAACTGCAGGCTGCGTCGGATGTCGGCGCCGTCGCGCTTTTCCACGGCAAAGCCGTGCGCCCAGACTTTCGGGAAAATACGCAGGTCGATGTTTTCGCCGAGCACCATGGCATTGTGATTACCGGTGACGACCTTGTCGTAGACGCCGATCTTCTCGTGCACCGCGCTTTCGTTGCGGGTCAGCGCCATCACCTCACCGACAGCTTCGAGGCCAGTCAAAAGGTCGTTGACACGCGGCTCGACGCGCACGACGCCGTCGCCGCAATGCGCGGCGACCAGTTCGGCCTCCGAAATACCGAGCTGGGCGGCGAGGTCGCGCTCGCGCATTTTCGGATTGTCTGCCCGTGCCCGCCGGATCTCGTGCGGGGCGGGTTTTACGCGCTGGTCCATTTCTACCACCTACTTGTTGAGGATGAGCTTGCCCTGCCGGGTGATCTTCAGCCGGTACAGCGCACCATGATGCTCGATGCCGATCTCGTGCTCGCCCTGGAACAGCGTGTTGCTGGACAGCGTTCTCACGGCCGATTGGACCCGGTCGAAACGGACGGAATTTTCGTCGGAACGGCGGACGCGATAGCGAAAGTCGCTGGGATTGTGCGTGTTCATGGGTTCGCTCCCTGTTTTGTGCCGGGCATCTGGCTCGGCGCCTGCGTGAAATGCCGATTCAATTCTTGACTCGAATGGTCATGTTATCTAGCAGTGCAATACCGGAGTAAATGAGTCAACATTTAAGACGCCGGACGCGATGAAAAATGCCAGCGAGCCCCAAGCCAGCCAGCATCGAACATGGATTCTTGGAGTTCCAGCATGGGGTTGGCGAATTGGGGACGGCTGGCGGGCAGCGGCCTGGCACACTGGTCGACGGCAAGCAAAATGGGGTCTATGGCAAGCAAAATGGCCGCGTTGCTGGCCGGCGCGGCGGCGCCTACCGCGACTTTGACGACTACAAGTATGGCGGCGGCGACACTGTAGCGGGCACTGGCTTCGATGTCTTGAGCGGCCTGCTCAAGACGACCATCCGCCCCAGCGAAAACAGCGAGCTGAAGCTCGGTTGGATCGGCTCGAACGACGGATGGACCGAGACCAGCGGCAGCGCGCCGGTGAACGACGCCGACCTGAAGGCGAATACCTTCACGGCCCGCTACAACATCACCGACGAAGACAAGAGCTGGCTCGATCTCCACATCAACGCCTCCTACAACAAGACCAAGCTCGATCTGACGACCCTTGTCGCGCAAAACCGGTTTGATCCGGTCACCGGCCTGCCTGTGGTTCTGCCGGCGGGTTCGAAATCGACGTTCGACATCGGCACCTCCGGCATCGACATTTGGAACACGTCGAGATTCGAGACCGTCGGCATTGCGCATGAGCTGACCTATGGCGGCGACTGGGTTGCCGACGATGTCGAGACAGGCGGCACGGCGGGCGGCGACAGTTTCTACACGCCCTCGGGCGATAGAAACGTCTCCGGCGCTTACGTTCAGGACAAGCTCACCTGGGACTGGCTCGAGGTCATCGCCGGGCTGCGTTACGATAGCTACAAGCTCGACAGCGATGTCGGCGAAACCTCTGGCAACCGGCTGTCGCCACGCATCACAGTGGGCATTTCGCCCTTCGAAACCGCCAGCCTTTCCGGGCTGCAATTCTACGGCACCTATGCGGAAGGCTACCGTTCTCCGTCGCTGTCGGAGACGCTGATCAGCGGCAATCATCCGGCAGGCGTCAGCTTCCCGTTCCTCCCCAATCCCAATCTCAAGCCCGAAACCGGCAAGACCGTGGAATTCGGCGTCAACTACAGCACCAACGGCGTCATCCAGGCCGACGACGCGCTGCGACTGAAGGCGGCCTATTCAACAACAATGTCGACGATTACATCGACGGCGTAACTCTATCGGCGTTCGACCCTACCAGCGGCTGCCCGTTCGGTCCGGGCATACCGATCTGTTTCCAGTATCAGAATTTCGCCAAGGCCAAGATTCACGGCTTCGAGATGGAGGGCGTCTACGACGCAGCGTGGGGCTTTGCCGGCCTTTCCGCCTCGTTCACCGATGGCCACACGATTTCCTATGAAGGCGAACGGGCGGACCTAGTCACCGTCCCCTCCTCCCAGGTCACCGGGCAACTCGGCTTTCGCTTCCTCGAGGACAGGCTGACCATCGGCGGTGAGGTGCAATACAACGGCAAGCCGCAGGGCAACGCGGTGGCCAAGGACTATACGCTGGTCAATGCCTTCGCCAGCTATCAGGCGTCCGACAATTTCAAGGTCGATTTCCGCGCCGACAATCTGTTCGACGTCAAATATGCCAACCCGCTGAACGCGTCGACCACGAGTGTCGTCTACGAGCCCGGCGTCACCCTGAAGCTGGCGGCGACGATGAGGTTTGGAGGCTGACGACAATGACAAGCATGACGGCATCCCTTCGTCTGTTCGCCGCGGTGCTGGCAATATCGCTTGCGGCGCCTCCGGCATGGACACAACAGCAAGCGCCGGCGCTTCTCCTCGAGCTCAACGGCGCGCAGCCTTCCGACAAGGGCTGCCGCCTGACCTTCGTGGTCACCAACAATCTCGGCGCCGGTCTGTCCAAGGCGGCATTCGAGATCGCGCTGTTCAACGAGGCCGGTGTCGTCGATCGGCTGACCGTGCTCGATTTCAAGGAGCTGCCGTCAGGCAAGACCAAGGTGACGCGTTTCGACCTTGCCGGCACCGATTGCGGCAAGGTTAGCCGCGTGTTGATCAACAGCGCCACGGAATGCGCCGGCGCCGAGCCGAATGCCTGCATGCGCGGGCTGAAGACGCAGACCAGGACCGGCATCGCCTTCGGGGTCTGAATTTGGGACTGGAACCCGCATTCGCGCGAAACACCGTGGCGTGGCCGCTAGCCGGTTTGCTGCCGCCGGAGCCGGACGATCCGGATTTCGCCATCCCGCGCGGGGCGCCGCGTGTTTCGCCGCGCGACAGGCCGGAAGACAGTTACATCGCCGATGCCGACGGCGACTTGACTGCGGTACCAGTGGAGCCATTGCGGCAGGCACGACAGAAGCAGCGGCGCCGCAATTGGACGGTCGCGATCGCCTGCTCTTGCGCATTCCACGTAGCCGTGGCGCTGGCCTTTCTCACGCTGCCGGACGACCGGCCAAGGATCGAGGGTGCCGACCAGCAAGGCGAAATGCTGCTCGGCGCCGAGCCGCAGCAGGCGGCCGGCGATGTCGGAGACGACCCGGAAGTGGCCAACGTAACGATGGTGACCATGCTCGACGCCAAGCCCGTCGAAACGGTCGAGGCGCAGGCGACCGCGGCTGAGGAGACACTCCAGCCGGTCACTGACGCGGCGAAGACGTCGGACATCGAGGTGGTCGAGCCGGTCAGCGAGGCCGCCAAAGAAACTGCACTTGCCGATCGCACAGAGCCGGCACCTGCGCAGCCGGCGCGCCAGGACCCATCGCCCGACATTCTTGCGACCGACAGGCTGGTGCCTGCCGACGACAATGCCGTGCCGCCGCCAGTCAGCGCCACCGAAACGGCCGAGCCTGCCGAGACAAGCGCACCGGCACCAGCCGATCCGACGCCAGCCGAAACAGTTCAGACGACCGAGACCGTCGGCGCGGCGGAAGAACCGAAGCCGAACAGGCCGGAGCCCAAGCAGCCGAAGAAGGCAACCGCAAAGAACAAGCCGGCCAAGAAGGCCGAACCAAACGAGCCTGAAAAGCCGGCCCTGCGCAAGAAGGCGGCCAAGGCACTTGCCAAAGCCGATTCCAAGAAGAGAAAGACCGGCTCCGGCGGCCGTGACGAAACGGATGTCGCGCGCGGCACGGCCGACGGCAAGAAGGACGGCAAGATCCTGACCGCCAGCAGGGGCGGCAAATCAGGCGTCGGCAATGCAGCCGTCACGAACTATCCCGGCAAGATCCGGTCAAAGCTGGTGCGGGCCTTCAATTCGACACGCACGCGCGCCACTGGCACGGCTACCGTTGCCTTTACCGTCGGCTCGAACGGCAGCGTCCGGTCGGCCAGGCTGACGGGCAGTTCGGGTGTTGCCGCGCTGGACAAGGCCGCACTCGACGCAGTCCGCCGGGCTTCTCCGTTTCCCCCTATTCCAGACGGAGCCGGTCGCTCGGCCTGGCAGTTCGAAGTGCCGCTCGGTATTAGGTAACGATCGTCCTCATGCGGGCACCAAAGTCGGCGCCGCCCCTGCCCGCGATGAGCGAGCCGTAGCGAAACCCTCAGGCCGCAGCCAGCAGGCTGGCATTGCCGCCCGCCGCCGTGGTGTCGACGCACACGGCGCGCTCGTGCGCATAGGCGGCCGGATAATAGACTTCGCTGACCAGCGGCACGATCGGGCCGGCGCGCTCGGCGATGACCTTGCGCACGATGCGCGCGGCCTCGGGCGTGCCAGAAAAGGCCACGACATCGACCCGCAGCGAGCGCGCTTCGACCGGGTCCGGTCTACCGTCGATGGCCGCCAGCGGCAGGCCCTTGCCGGTCAGCGCCGACAGCGCTGCCGGCGCGCCGGGCGCGACGGCGAGCACCGCATTGCCGGCGGATAGCGCCTGGATCGCCTGGGCAAGCAGCGTATCCGCGTCGGGACCGAGGCAGAGCACGCGCCCGCGGGGCGACAGCGACAGCGTGTTTGCCTCACCGGTCGGCCCGGGCAGGTCGACCTGGCCGAAATCGACGGCGGCTGCAGCGCCGATGGCCGCGGCGCCCTTGCCGCGCAGATGTTTCCTCAGGATGGCGACGCGATCCGGCCGCGTCGACCAGCCGCCAAACGCCGGGTCCGGCAGATTGTCGGCGAGCTCGGTCGCAGTCACCTTGCGGCCTTCGGCAAGATGGGTGCCGGCCTCCGGCCCCTTGCGGAAGCGCCGGAGATAATGTGGCCCGCCGGCCTTCGGCCCGGTGCCGGAAAGCCCCTCGCCGCCGAACGGCTGCGCGCCGACGACGGCGCCGATCTGGTTGCGGTTGACATAGATGTTGCCGGCATGGATGCCATCGACGAAATGCTGGGCGCGGCCTTCGATGCGGGTGTGCAGGCCGAAGGTCAGGCCATAGCCTTTGCGGTTGATCGCGGCGATCACCGCATCGATCTCGTCGGCATCGAAGGTGGCGACGTGCAGCACCGGGCCGAACACCTCGCGCTCCAACTCCTCGATGCCCTTGACTCGAAAGACGTGCGGCGCAACGAAGCGGCCGTCCTTCGGTGCTTCGAGCTTGGCAATCAGCCGGCCCTGCAGGCCCATTTTGGTGCAATAGTCGCGGATCGACGCTTGCGCCTCGTCGTCGATGACCGGGCCGACATCGGTCGAGATCCGCCACGGGTCGCCGAGGCTGAGCGCTTCCATCGCGCCTTTCAGCATCTCAAGCATCTTCTTCTCGACGTCCTTCTGCACGTAGAGCATGCGCAATGCCGAGCAGCGCTGGCCGGCACTCTGGAAGGCGGAGGCGAGGATGTCGCGCACCGCCTGTTCCGGCAGCGCAGTGGAATCGACGATCATGGCGTTCAGGCCGCCGGTCTCGGCGATCAGCATGGCGTCGGGCGCGGCGGTGTCGGCGAGCTGCTTTTCGATCAGCTTGGCGACCTCGGTCGAGCCGGTGAAGCAGACCCCGGCAATGCGCGGATCGGCGGTCAGCGGGCCGCCGACCGAGGGACCGTCGCCGGGCAGAAGCTGGATGACGTCTTCCGGCACGCCGGCCTCGCGCAGCAGCTGGACGGCGCGGAAGGCGATCAGCGGCGTCTGCTCGGCCGGTTTGGCGATCACCGAATTGCCGGTGACGAGTGCTGCCGCAATCTGCCCGGTGAAGATGGCCAGCGGGAAATTCCACGGCGAGATGCAGGCGATGGCGCCGCGCGCCTCGGTGCCCGCCTCGGCATTGGCGGCCTCAGCCGCATAGTAGCGCAGGAAATCGACCGCCTCGCGCACCTCGGCGACGCCGTCGGCCAATGACTTACCGGCCTCGCGTGAGGCCAGCGCGAAGAACTCGACGGCGTTCGCCTCATAGAGGTCGGCCGCCCGGTTGAGGATGGCGGCGCGCTCGGCGACCGGGCGTCTTGCCCATGCCGGTTGTGCCTCGACGGCGATGCGCACGGCGGTCTCGACCTGCTTGGCGCCGGCCTCGCTGACCGTGCCGACCACTTCCGAAGGTTTTGCCGGATTGACGACCGGACGCTGCTTGCCATAGCCGGCAGCGCGGCTGACCGGCTTGGCGTGCCAGCGCTCCGGCCCGGCGAACTCGGCCCTGGCCTTGTCGATCGCCGCCAGCGTCAGCGTGTCGGTGATGTCGAAACCCCTGGAATTGCGCCGGCCGGGGCCAAAGATCGCCGACGGCGGCACGATCGCCGGATTGGCGGCGGGGCCTTGTTTCTCCACCGTTTCGAGCGGGTCGCGGGCGATGTCCTCGGGCTCGACCTCCTCGTCGGTGAGCTGGTGGACAAACGAGGAGTTGGCGCCGTTCTCCAGCAGCCGGCGGACCAGATAGGCGAGCAGGTCGGAATGCGCGCCGACCGGCGCATAGATGCGGCAGCGCGTGCCTTCGGCCTTGCGCACCGTCTCGTGCAGTGCTTCGCCCATGCCGTGCAGCCGCTGGAACTCGAATGTATCGCGGTCCGTCGTCATCGACAGGATGGCGGCGACGGTGTGGGCGTTGTGGGTGGCGAATTGCGGATAGATGCGATCGGTCATCGCCAACAGCTTCTTCGCGCAGGCCAGGTAGGACACGTCGGTGTTGGCCTTGCGGGTAAAGACCGGATAGCCGTCGAGCCCGAGCGTCTGCGCCCGCTTGATTTCGGTGTCCCAATAGGCGCCCTTGACCAGCCGCACCATGATGCTGCGGTCGTATTTCCTCGCCAGTTCGTAGAGCCAGTCGATAACGAAGGCGGCGCGCGGGCCATAGGCCTGCACGACGACGCCAAAACCGTTCCAGCCGGCAAGCTCCGGCTCGGCCAGCACCCGCTCGATGACGTCGAGCGACAAATCGAGGCGGTCGGCTTCCTCGGCGTCGATGTTGAGGCCCATGCGCGAATGGCGCGCCGCCAGCGCCAGCGACAATAGCCGCTCGGCCATGACGGGCAGCATCTTTTCCTTCTGCGTCACTTCATAGCGCGGATGCAGCGCCGACAGTTTTACCGAGATGCCGTGATTCTGGCGGATGTCGGGGCCGTTGGCGCCGGCATCGAGCGAGGAGATGGCGTCGGCATATGCCTTGAGGTAGCGCAGCGCGTCGGCCTCGGTGCGGGCCGCCTCGCCCAGCATGTCGAAGGAATAGAGATAGCCTTTCTGCGTCATCGGCCGGCCGCGCCTGACGGCTTCGGCAATGGTGCGGCCGAGCACGAATTGCTCGCCCATCTCGCGCATCGCCGCCGCCACCGCCTTGCGGATGACCGGCTCGCCCAGCCGGCGCACCATGGCGCGCAGCGTGCCTTCGATGCCGCCCTCGCCTTCGTCGAGCACGCGGCCGGTCAGCATCAGCGCCCAGGTCGACGCATTGATGAAGATCGAGCTCGAGCCGCCCGAATGCGCCGACCAGTCGTGCGGCGCAATCTTGTCGGCGATGAGGTCGTCCATCGTCTCGGTGTCGGGCACGCGCAGCAGCGCCTCGGCCAGGCACATCAGCGCCACGCCCTCCTTGGTCGAGAGACCATAGGCTGACAGGAAGACCTCCATCAGCCGCGGATCGGACGAGCCGCGCACCGCGCGCACCAGATCGGCGGCACGGGCCGAAATCGCCTTGCGGTCTTGCGCGGACAGCCCGGCCGCCTCGGCCAGCCGCTTCACCGCCTGGTCTTCGTCGGGCAAATAATTGGCACGGATCTGCTGGCGGATGGTGTCGAGCGCTGGCATGGCGGTCCTGTATAAGGGAGCGGGCCGGCGGTCACCGGACCGAATGGCGCAAGCTAACATAAGTAGGGATTCCAGTCGGTCCAAAGAAATCGACAGCACAGGTCGATCGATCTATCATTAGGACTGATCACCTCCAATTCGACCAGGAATCCAATGACAGAAGACCAATTGGACCGGATCGACAGGAACATCCTGTCGGCGTTGGGTAGCAATGGCCGGCTTTCCATGTCGGATCTGGCGGCGAAAGTCGGCCTGTCGAAGACGCCGGTGCAGGCTCGAGTCAAGCGGCTGGAGAAGGACGGCTTCATCAGGGGCTACCAGGCGATCATCGACCGTGAGCGCATGGGCGAAGGCCATGTCGCCTTCGTCCAGGTGAAACTGTCCGACACCCGCTCGGCCGCGCTCGACGCCTTCAACCGCGCCGTGCAGGCGGTGCCGGAGATCGAGCAGTGCCACATGATGGCGTCGAGCTTCGACTATCTGCTGAAGGTCCGCACCACCGACATCGCCGCCTACCGCCGCGTGCTCGGCGAGCGCATCTCGGCCCTGCCGCACGTCGCCCAGACCTCGACCTTCGTGGCGATGGAGACGGTGAAGGATCGGTAGGAGAGCGCTGCTGTTGTCCCGCCAACCTCACTCCGCCAGCGTCTTCAGAAACGCCACCAGCGCCGCGCGTTCGCGATCCGAAAGCTGCAGCGGATGGATCTCGGATGTGCCTTCGACACTTGCCGGCGCCTTGGAATAATGCGCCACCACTTCGTCGAGCGAGGAAAACTGCCCGGCATGCATGTAGGGCGGACGGGTGGCCGCGCCGCGCAGCGACGGGGTCTTGTAGGCACGGACGAGTTCCGGCCCGGCCTTGACCATGAAGCGCAGTTCGCGGCAGGCGCTGGCATCGCCGTCGCGAAAGGCACCGAAGCAGTTGAACGGATCGGCCTCGACCTGCGCCACCGCGTCGACACGGCCGCGATCCGGCGGCAGGCCCGCGACCGGCGGCACGCCGGTGTTGTGGAAGCTGCCGTCGGTAAGACGCGGGCCATTGTGGCAGGTCACGCAATTGGCCTTGCCGATGAACAGCTTCAGGCCGAGGATTTCCTCCGGCGAAAAGGCGGCGTCGCCTTTCGGCTCGGCGCCCGCAGCCAGGTCGATGGCAAAGCGGTCGAAGCGTGTCTGCGGCGGCGCGATCGAGCGCTCGAAGGCGGCGATCGCCTTGCCGATATTGGCAAAGACGCGGTTGACGTCCTCGGCTTGGCTGGCGGGCATGGCGTTCCAGGCCGCCTTCTCGGCATCGGTGCCGAGCGGGCTGGCATTGGCCGGCACGCTCGAAAGGTCAGGCAGCGGCCCGAAGATGCGCTCGTAGCGCTCGCCGAAGCGGGCCTTGATGTAATGCGCGAAGGCGGCGCGGTTGCCGGCCTGCTCCAGCGGATTTTCGAGCGGTGTCAGCGCTTGCGCCCACAGGCTGTCGCGCCGCCCGTCCCAGAAGAACCAGGGATCATGCGCGACGCCGGCCAACGGCATGGTACGACGGTTGGTGCGGCCGACGCCGACAGCTTGCGGCAGGTCGTCCTGGAATTGGCGGTCGATCTTGTGGCAGGTCGAGCACGATACCGTGTCGTCGCCGCTCATCCCGGTGTCGAAGAACAGCGTCGAGCCCAGTGCCGCTGCGGCCGGCACATCGGCGAAGCGATTGGTGGTGTCGGGCTTCAGCGGCGGCAGCTTGGACAGGGCCAGCGAGGCGATGGTCTGCTTTTCGGCATCGGAAAACTCCGGTCTGCCGCAGCCGGCAAGCACGGCCACCACCACCAACGCGAGAAGACTGGAAAACCGGGCCATCAGTGGCTCACAGCACCACGTTGAAGACGACAGTGTCCGAACCGGCCGCAGCGGAAATGGCAAAATGCAATTGCCACCACCCGCTCATCGTGAATTTCACGCCGTCGATGCGATAGCGCCCCTCGCCGAGGTAATCGGTCGCCTGCGGGCTGGTCGGCAGACCGTGCTTGTGCTGCGGCATGCCGCCGGAAATCGTTATCGCAGCACCTTCCACCGGCGCACCCTCGACGGTTCTCAGCGTCAGCAGCCAGGATTCCAGTTCGCCCTGCCGGATGACGCCCTTCTCGGGCTCGAAAGTCGCCACGAACAGCTTGTTCGCTGCCGTCTTGGAACGGCCTACGTCCGAGCTTGGTTGCGGCGCATGCGGCGCCGTCAGATAGACGACGGCCAGCACGCCGGCGAGCAAGGTAGCCAAGCCGAGGCCTCCAAGAAGATAACGCCATAACGATGCCAAACCTATTCCTGTTCTGCGGATAACGTTTCGCTGGGCAGATCGCGTCCCACGCCCCTGTGGGAAATTGCCCCCAGTGCAAGAATCCGCCGTCGCCAAGCATGGCGCTGCCGGCAGCAAAAAGCTACAGCACCGCAATTGCAGGATGGAGGAGTACTTCATGGCAGGAAACGGCATCGCCTCGATCGGCGAGTGCATGCTCGAGCTTTCGGGGCAGGTCGGGCCGAACTGGCGCATGGGCTTTGCCGGCGACACGTTCAACACTTTGTGGGCGCTGCATGCCTTGAGCGGCGAGCGGCCGGCGACCTATGTGTCGGCCTTCGGCGACGACCCGTTCTCACGCGACCAGATCAAGTTCCTGGCCGAGAACGGCATCGGCATCGGCGCCAGCCCGGTGATAGCGGGCGCCCGCCCCGGCCTCTATGCGATCACGCTGACCGGCCCTGAACGTTCTTTCACCTATTGGCGGGCCGATGCGGCCGCAAGGCAGTTGGCTTCGGACCCAGCCGCTTTGCAGAAAAGCCTTGAAAACCAGGCGCTTGTCTATTTTTCCGGAATCACTTTGGCAATCCTCGACGACGACGCACGCGAGGTGCTGCTGACGGCCGTGGCCAAGGCGCGCGCGGCCGGCTCGCTGATCGCCTTCGATCCCAACTACCGGCTGCGGCTGTGGCGCCGGCGCGAGGAAGCGCAGGCCGCGATCCTCGAGGCGCTCGCCGTCGCCGACATCGCACTACCCACCTTTCCCGATGAGCAGATGCTGTTTGGTGATACGACATCGCAGGAAACAGCTGAACGGCTGCGAAAACTGGTTGGCGAAGTCGTCGTCAAGAACGGCGAGGAACCGGCGCTGATCGCGCAAAACGGAACCTTGCAATCGGTGCCGGCGGTACACGTGGCCAACCCGGTCGACACCACCGGCGCCGGCGACTCCTTCAACGGCGCCTATCTCGCCGCTCGCCTTGCCGGCCATGCCCCGGCAGAAGCCGTGCTGCGCGCCCATCGCGTCGCCGCCGCCGTCGTGCAGGTGCGCGGCGCGCTGGCACCGTTCGAGACGCTGAGGGCAGCGTTCGAGGCGCCTGCTATCTGACCTTGATGACGACCTTGCCCTTGGCGCGTCCTGTTTCGACATAGGCCAGGGCGTCATTGGTCGCTTCGAATGGAAAGACCCGATCCAAAACCGGGCGGATCGCGCCGGCTTCGATGAGGGCGGTGATTTTGCTCAGCTGATCGCCCTGCGCCCACATGAAAAGGAACGAAAACTGCACACCACGGCGCTTGGCTTTGGCCCGAATTCCGCGGCTGAGTAGGCGCAGCACCAGCCTCAGCATCAAATTCAGTCCCTTTTCCCTGCCAAATTCGGGATCCGGCGGACCCGAGATGGAGATGAGCTTCCCACCCGGTTTCAGCACGCTCAGAGATTTTTCCAGTGTTTTGGCGTCCTGGCTGTTCAAGACGACATCGTAGCCCGACAGAACTTTCTCGAAGTCGTCTTTCCTGTAGTCGACGACGACATCGGCGCCGAGACTTTTCACCAGATCGGCACTCGCCGCGCTGGCGGTTGTCGCAACGGTCGCGCCGAGGTGCTTGGCCAACTGAATAGCAAATATCCCGACGCCGCCGGAACCAGCCTGAATGAACACCTTCTGTCCCTTCTTCAGGTTTGCCCTGTCGATAAGCGTCTGCCAGGCGGTGAGACCGACCAGGGGAATCGAGGCCGCCTCTTCCATGCTGAGATTCTCAGGCTTGAGCGCCACGTCGGCTTCATTGACGGCAATGAATTCGGCGAATGTCCCAATCCGGCCATCGCGCGGCCGCGCATAGACCTCGTCGCCGGCTTTGAACTTGCCGACCTTGGATCCCACGCGAACAACCTTCCCGGCCACGTCGTGGCCCAGGGTGAAGGGCCGGTGATAGGGCAGGATGAGTTTAAATTCTCCGGTTCTGACCTTGGAATCGAGCAGGTTCACCCCTGCGGCATGGACCTCGACCAGAACATCGCTGTCCTGGAGCTCCGGCTCCGGCATTTCGGCCAGCCGCAGGGTGCCCTTTTTATTATACTTATCGACAACGAATGCCTTCATGGCAGTTACTTTCTAAGAATGTCTGTTGCTGTTCCGGACGAAACAAGCCGAACGTTTTCAGCTGCATAGCCGCCCTGCGGCAAGGCCTCAGCCTCGAGGAAGGACAGGGCTTTCGGGACAAAATCGGCGTAGTTCTGAAATACCCCGCCATGCCCGGCATCCGGATAGATAACCAGATGCGCCCCCGGGATACGCCTAGCGAGATCGTAGGTATTGCTGCTCGGCACCATCCTGTCCTGGTCGCCATTCGCAACCAAAGTGGGAATGCGGATGGCGCTCAGGTCTTGCGGCGCCAGCAGTCCGTAGGCCTTGATCGCCTTGAGTTGCGCGCCGAAGGCGCTCAGCGATACCGCCTTGTCCCGGTTATTCCGGCGCTCCTTCAGCCGTCCCAGAAACGCGTTTGCGGCGCGGCGCCCATTCGGCGTCCTTGTGAAGAAGAGATAGTATTTCGGATCCCGCAAAGTCAGCGCGCCCTTGATCATGTCCACGATCGTCAGCGGCGTCACCTTGTCGATGCCTTGCCCACCGGCCGGCCCCGTTCCAGCCAGGATGAGTTTGCGCACGAGCTTAGGCTCCGTCAGCACTATTTCCTGCGCCACGAAGCCGCCGAGCGAAAAGCCGAAGAGATCGACTTCTTCGAACCCCAGCGCCCGGATAAAGGCGATTGCATCCCGCGCCATGCCGGAAATGGTCGACGGAGTCTTGCCCCCCGAAGCACCGATGCCGCGATTGTCGAAGGCAATCACCCGCCGGGTCGCAGCGAGGCCGTCGACGATGCGCGGATCAAAATTATCCAGCTGAGCAGCCAGATGGTTGAGCAGGATCACCGGCACGCCCGCCCTGGGCCCGAGTTCCCTGTAAGCAAATGCTGTGCCGCCGACATCGATCGAGAGCGTTGGCGCGTCCTGGAACAATGCCGGTGAACGCGGCGACCGATTGGATGTATGTGTCATGCTTGGCGCCTCCGTCTCGTAGGGCCTGACCAAATGTGTTGTGGTTGCTAGTCGCATGTGCGTGAAATCCTCTGGCTCGCTGTTGTTCAGACCGGCAGTCGGAACTGCTTGCGCAGGCTCTTGTCGAAAATCCCCGCGGGGGCAAAGCGGCGCAGCAGGCTGACCTGGCGCGCTGCCTTGCCAGCGGTATAGCGCCGTCGCGGACGGGCATCGGTCGCTGCCTTGACAACCACATCCGCCACCACTTCCGGCCGATCGGCTTTGGGCATCACATCGCCCAGCAGCGCCTTGAGCCCGGCTCGAGCCCGATCGTATTCCTTCAACAGCGAATCCGGCTCGATGCCGTTCTGGTCGAAGACGGTGCGGACGAATGCCGGCTCGATGACGGAAACGCGGACGTTGAAGGCGCGCACCTCGTGGTCGAGCGATTCCGAATAGCCTTCGAGCGCGTGCTTGACCGCCGAGTAATGAGCTGAGTATGGCGCGGGTACCAGTCCCAGAATGGAGCCGATATTGATGATGCGCCCTTCGCCGCGCCGCCGCATCGACGGCAACACCGCATTGGTCATCCGCATGACGCCGAACAGATTGACGTCGAACAGGGCTTGTACCTGTGCGACCGAGGATTCCTCGGCGCCGCCTAGCAGGCCGACACCGGCATTGTTGACCAGGAGGTCGATCCGGCCGGTCTGCGCGAGCACAGTTGAGACGAGGGCGCCGACCGAGTCCCCGTTGGTGACGTCGCACGTCAGCATGGATACCTGTGTCGGTCCGTTGCTTGTCGCCCTGCGGCTTGTCCCGAAGACCGTAAACCCTGCCCGCGCCAGTGCCTCGGCGCTGGCTCGGCCAATGCCCGAGGAGGCTCCAGTCACGAGCGCGGTCTTTCCCGAATTCATCTTCATTTCGTGCTCCAAAATCATGAGGGCTAGATTTTTTCCATCAATTGAATTATGATCATAATATCACATTACGCTAATAATGCAATAGCAAAGAGGAATAGCAGCATGCGCTACGAAAAGGGCCGAAAAGACGCGTCACGCAGCCGGATCATGGAGGTCGCCGCCGAACGTTTTCGATCTGACGGCATCGCGGCGTCCGGGCTGGCAACCATCATGAGCGACGCCGGGCTGACGAACGGCGCCTTCTATCCGCACTTCCAGTCCAAGGCGGAGCTCGTCCGTGAAAGCGTGGCGGCGGCCTTGGACGCTCAGTCGCATCAAGTGCAGGAAGCATTGGCCGCCGGCGGCCCGGAAATGGCCATAGAGACGTATCTATCGGCCGAGCACCGGGACAATCCTGGAAAGGGCTGCGCTTCGGCCGCGTTGTTGCCGGAAATCGCGCGGCAGCCGCCTGAAACGCGGGCCCTCTACGCCGAGCGCATTCAATCCCTGGTGCGCCAGATAGCCGAAGCTCTGCCGCGGACCAATGATCCAGAGGGCGCTGCGTTGGGCATGTTTGCAACGCTCATCGGCGCTCTTCAACTCGCGCGCGCCGTGGAAGGGACGGAATTGTCGGATCGCATCCTAGCGGCGGGAGCAGATGCCGCGAAAGCGCTGATCCGGCCGGTTCAAGACAAGGTGGCCTCCTGAGGGCAGCCCGGACTATTCGGCCGGCTCGAATCTGCCTTGCACCAAGACTGTCTCCACCGGCCCAAGCGGATTGATGATCCGGCTCTCCAGGACTTCGATAAGTTTGCGTCCAACACCAGCCATATCCACGGAATGAACTCCGATCTTTGCCGGCAGGAAGCGTGCCAGCCGCGTGCTGTCACGGGTGACGATGTGGACGTCGCGGCCTGGTGTAAGACCCCGCTTGCCGAGAGCGTGCAACGCTCCCAGAAGGCCCAGTTCGTTGGCGCACGCCAGGCCCGTTGGCGGATCCGACGACGCCAGCAAGCGATCGAACCAGCCTGCGCTCGATTCCATGGTGAACATGCCATGACCGATCAGCGATGGGTCGATCGGAATACCGGCCTCGGCCATTGCCCTTCCATAACCGGAAAGACGCATGGCGCTCGCCTGGTCCTCCGGAACGAGAAGTTGCAGCGCAATGCGTCGACAGCCCTTATCCATGAGCCGCCGGGTCGCCTCGTAGGCAATCTGTTCATTGTCGACATCGACATAGGGATACGCGATATCCAGGTCGGTTCTTCCAAACGCGACGAATGGCATGCGTTTATCCAGCAGCAGCTTGACGCGCGGATCAGCCGACACCAGGCGTGTGATGATCAGGCCGTCTGCGCTGCGCGCCTGAAGCTGCCGCTGCACACTCTCAACGGGATCGTCGTCGGGAGTGGTGGAATAGATGGACAGACTATAACCGGCTTGCCGCGCCGCCAGCGTCATGCCTTCGATTAAAGGAAGCTTCAACAGATCGGACAGATGGTCTCGTGTTTCCATCGGGAGTACGGCAGTCAGCGTCTGCGTTCGACCGGTTTTGAGCGCGCGACCATGATGATTTGGCAAATAGCCGACCCGCTTAGCCGCCTCCTTGACGCGGGCTATGGTCGAGGGCTGCACTTCCGGCCCATCCTTCAGAGCGCGGGACACCGTGGTCACCGAGAGGGAAAGTTCCGCGGCGATCTGCTTTAGATTGGCCATTGTTCGCCCGACTTCATTTGCGAAAGCGCCGGCTGATTTTGCTGACCGCCAACGTTACCGGATTCGACATCCCGGTCAATCCAAACTCCCGTAGGAAGCAGCTTGACTCCAGCGTATTCAGGTGCAATCGTAACGTTACGATTACAAAATAATGGCTCTTTCAAGCGATATTCCATAAAAGTTGGGGAGGAGAACCTATGTCCTGGCTACGCATTTCCTTAACAGCATTCGCAATCTCGGCTGCCCTGCCCGTACATGCGCAAACGGTCACCATCACGACCGCAGGCGGCGACTATGGCAACGCCATCAAGGAGGCCATGTGGGGCCCCGCTGCAAAAGAGCTTGGCTATGATGTCCGCGAGGAGACGCAGAGCGACGGCCTGGCCGCCCTGAAGATGCAGGTTACCTCGGGTGCAGTCACGACCGATATCGTCCACCTGGGTTCGCCGGAAGGCGCGCAGGCTGCCGCACAGTCGCTGCTTGAGCCACTCGACTACAAGATCATCGATCCGAAATCCGTGCCGGAGGGTGCAAAGTCCGACTACTGCTATCCGTTCGACTCCTATGGCACCGTCATGTCGTGGAACACCAAGACCTATGGCCAGAACCCGCCGAAGACGTGGGCGGAATTCTGGGATGTTGCCAAATTTTCTGGCCGTCGCGCGTTGCGCGCCAATGCGCAAGACTCGATCGAGATCGCGCTTCTCTCCGACGGCGTGGCACCGGCGGACGTCTATTCCGTGCTCAGCACGCCGGAAGGGCTAGAACGCGCCATCAAGCGGCTTGAAGCGATCAAACCAGATGTCGCCGTGTGGTGGACCTCGGGAGCTCAATCCGCGCAGTTGCTGAAAGACGGTGAGGCGGATTTGGTCATTACCTGGAACGGACGGGCCCAAACCGTGAAAGCAGATGGCGGCGCGGCTGACTACACGTTCAAGGGTTCGGTCATCGGCACGGACTGTCTTGGGGTGCCGAAGGGAGCGCCGAACAAGGAAGCCGCGATGAAGCTCATCGCAGCGATGACGCAGCCCGCGCGCGTTGCCAAGCTGACCGATTTCATTGCCTACGGCCCAGTCAATCCTGCGGCATATGAGGGTGGCCTTATTCCCGAGGACCGTCTGAAGACCCTTGCGACCGCGCCTGAAAATGCTGGCACTTCGGTGTTTTCCAATTCAGAATGGTGGGTCAAGAATGGCGAGGCTGCCCAAAGAGCCTTCGATGAAATGATGGCCCGCTGACTCTCAGCTCTAATGCATGTCGCGCAAAAATGTGCAGCGCGCGACAACGACATGCATGAAAACAAGAACCTAAAGCGTATCGCGCGAGGCCGGTCGAACGCGACGCGCTTCAAGGCTGGAGCATATGATGAAGTCGCTCGCGATCACCATCGAAAGCGTGCACAAGGCTTATGGGTCCTACGTCGCACTGGATGATGTTTCGCTCGACATTCAGGCTGGCGAATTCCTCACGCTACTAGGGCCATCGGGATCGGGCAAAACCACGTTGCTCATGGCTCTGGCCGGTTTTGTCCGGCCGGATTCCGGTAAACTTTTCTTGGGCGACCGAGACATCACCCGCCTGCCGCCCAACAAACGAGACATCGGCATAGTATTCCAGAATTACGCCTTGTTTCCGCACATGAACGTCCTGGCGAACGTCGCGTATCCGCTGGTGCTGCGCAAGATACCGAGAGCGGAGGCGCGTCAGCGGGCGCTCGATACCTTGGCCCGCGTGAAGCTGGATGGTCTGGCGGAGCGCAATGTTGCCGCACTATCCGGCGGCCAACGTCAACGGGTGGCATTGGCGCGGGCTATCGTCTTCGAACCGCGCGTGATGTTGATGGACGAGCCGCTGTCGGCGCTCGACAAGAATCTGCGCGAGACCATGCAGTATGAGATCCGGCGTCTGCATGATCATCTAAAGATCACCACAATCTATGTGACCCACGACCAGCGCGAAGCGCTGATTATGTCTGACCGGATTGCGGTGATGAATTCTGGCCGCATCCAGCAGATAGATACGCCGCAGCGGATTTATGATCGTCCATCGACCCGCTTCGTCGCGGAGTTCATGGGCGAGGCTAACATTGTGGCCCCGGGCTCAGCGCGCAGAATCGATGGCGCCGAAGCATCACGCGAAACTCTGATGATCCGCGCCGAAAGCTTCCATCTTGATGCGAAGCTCGTCGGGGGAGACGGAGTGGCTCTCGAAGGAATACTGCGCGCCAAAGCGTTCCGCGGCGAGAACTGGCTTTTGACGCTGGCGCTTGACGGCGGGCAAGAGGTTCTTGTCTGCATTCCGGCAGCGCTGGCCGGCGGCTGCGCCGAGCTTGCCGCCGGTCAGCGGATGATTGCATATGCACCAGCAGCGAAGGTACACGCGATACCGGGAGCGATGGCGTGACCGTCGTCCGGGATCCGGCGCTCGCGGCGGATGCGCGGCGCGAGCGGCGGTTTTTTCTTTCACTTTCGCTCCCGGCGCTGTTCATCGTTGGACTGGCGGCGATACTGCCCATCCTTTGGATCATCCGGCAATCCTTCCTGACCACCGGGGGTGAGTACACCGTCGGCAATTACCAGAAGGTCCTTTCGAGCGGACTGACATGGTCGGCGCTCGTCACGACCCTCGAACTGTCCTTGGGTACGCTGGCGGCCTGCATTGTTCTCGGCACCCCTCTGGCGCTGGCTCTGGCCAGCGTCAGACCAAGGCTGGCCAACGTGCTCATGGCGTTCGTCATGCTGCCGCTGTGGACCTCCATTCTGGTGCGTACCTATGGTTGGCTGGTGCTCTTGCGGCGCGATGGCCTGATCAACGCGGCTTTGACCGGTTCAGGCCTGACGGCGGAGCCATTGCCGCTGGTCTACAACTTCACGGGAACGCTCATCGGCATGGTTCACTACATGCTGCCGCTCTTTCTGCTGCCTGTTTATGCTGCGATGCGCGATATCGACCCAAATCTCATTCGCGCGGCAGCGAGCATGGGAGCCACTCTCAGGCAGGTCGTCCGCACAGTCATTATGCCGCTTTCGGCGGGCGGCATCTTCTCGGGTTCGATCATCGTCCTCATCTACGCCATAGGTTTTTTCATCACGCCGGCGGTGCTTGGCGGCGGCAAGGTAAATCCGCTCTCTACCCGGATCGAGCGTACACTATCGACCTTTCAGGACTGGGGGTCGGCGAGCGTCCTGGGCATTCTGCTCCTCGTTCTTATGGCGCTGATCGGTGTGATGTTGCTGGCGGCACGCCGCCTGATGGCCCAGAACACGGTGGAAGCCTCCCATGCTTGAAGCCTATCCGCAAAACAGGCTCGCCCGCATTTTGCTCTGGAGCTTTGCCGCTCTTGTCATGGCATTTCTGATGCTGCCGACGCTCGTGGTGGTGCCGCTTTCGTTTTCGGCGTCGAATCTCCTCGAGTTTCCGCCGCACGCCTACTCGTTGCGCTGGTATGAGAACTTCTTCGGCTCGGCAACGTGGATGGCTGCGCTCAGAACGAGTTTGATCCTTGGGACGTTGACGGCGTTGATCACGGTGCCATTTGCGCTGCTCGCCTGCATTTCGATGAATCGGCTGGGCGGAAAGACCGCTGCGACGATCCAGAGCGTCCTGCTAACCCCCTCGATCACTCCAGGAATCCTGCTTGCGATCGGCCTCTTCTTTGTGTTGGCTGCACAACATCTGATCGGAACGCTATTCGGTGTGCTGGTCGGACATGTGGTGCTGGCCGTTCCGGTCGCCTGCATTGTGTTGCTACCCGCGCTCGCCCGCTTTGACTGGAACCAGGTTCAGGCGGCGCGCAGCCTCGGTGCAAACTGGGCCAGAGCCATTGGCGGAATAATCGTTCCGCAACTTCGGATCAGCTTGCTGTCGGCGACATTGATGGCGTTCCTGACTTCGCTTGATGAGTCTGTGATTTCGATCTTCGTCGCAAGTGGTCGCAACAGCACGATGCCGAAGCTTATGTTCCTGTCGCTGCGCGATCAGATCGATCCGACCATTGCGGCGATATCGACATTGTGGACCGTCATCGTCGTGGCCGTCGTCCTGATTGTGACCCTTCGCCAAAAGTCCTGACCGAGACTGGAAACATGCCCACCAATCACCACGCAGCCGACGATCTGACGGATCATTCGACCGACATCCCTCAGGTAGGGTTGGCCATCATCACCGGGTCGGCAAACTGGGGGCTTGCCTTCCCGGAAGATGTCGAATTCGATGGTGTGCGCACCTTGCGGCGCGACATGAGTTTTGAAACGCCTTTCGGTCGCACCGACAACTGGAAGCTGCTCGAGTTCGATGCGTCGATCACCGCCGAAGGGAGAGCGAAGCGCGCGCTGTGCATGTATTCGCACGGCAATCCCCGCGACCGTATCGACCATTCCTGCCATCGCCGCGCGTTCTGGGTATTGATGCGGGCGGGTGTACGGCAAGTTCTCGCCTGCTCGACTGTAGGCGCCGTCAACAAGGCGATCCAGCCGGGCGACATGGTGGTGGCCGCCGACATCATCGAACTGACGCAGACCCCGTTTTCACTGCTTCCAGACCGCCAGAGCTTCGACTGTTCGGGCAAGCAAATCGTGTGTCCAAGATGTGCGGCGGTTCTGGTTGAAACGGCCCGCCGTCATTGGCCAGCCGAATGCCGCGTTTATGGCATCGAACAGCAGTTGGTGGCTGCCCATTGTTATGGACCCCGACTGACAACGCCAGCCGAAGCCTTGGCGTATCGGGGCATGGGGGCGGATGTACTCAACCATTCCATCGCCCCTGAGGCGACCCTGTCGCGCGAGATCGGCGCGTGTTTCGTGCCTTGCGCATTCGTGACGGCGGGCTTCAACGACTATATGGATCGCAATCGCCAGAAATTGCTGCAGGAGGACGTGCTGCCCAATCTCTCCATGACAGCCTCGCGGGTCGCCCTGGAGACCGCCGCGCGACTTCCCGCTGACCCGGAATGCTCCTGTCACGGCTTGAAGTCGCCTCAGCCGCAAGAACGCTCCAGCCGGTTCTGAGATAACCCTGGTGCGCCGGATAGCTGAAGCTCTGCCGCCGACCACGGACCCCGAGGGCGCTGCGCTGGGCATGTTCGCGACGCTCATCGGCGCGCTTCAACTGGCCCGCGCCTAGAAGGGACGGAATTGTCGGATCGTGTCCTTACAGCGGGAGCAGATGCCGCAAAGGCGCTGATGCGGGCGGGTTCATGACGAAGTGGCGTCCCGAGAGCCGTGGCCAAGGCCCGCGCAACCGAAGCGCAGGCCGCCATGCTCGAGGCGCTCGCCGCCGCCTAACGGCAAAACTCAATTAGCCACCTGCCGCCAATGGCCGAAATGGCCGAAACCTGTCGTTTGAATTGTCGTCAGAAACCATTCAGAGCACCAGGAGCGGACACGCCGTTGCCATCGGCTTCCGGCCCTTTGGCGTACATTGACTTGCCTCCTCCTTGATGGTTTCTGGTTTCCCGGAGGATCGAGATGGGTCTCTCAGCAGTGGTCTACAAGAGCGCCTCGGCTTTGGAAAAAGAGTTCCCCGGATATCACTTTCGGTGTGAACCGACGTCGGGAGAATGCGAGGTTATTTATCCTGACGGTGCACGAATTCCTCAGGATACCGTAACTGCCTGCGAGCGAAGGTTTGGGAACATCTCTCATATTGGAGTACTAAGGGAGACGATATTTGGATATCTCGGCAAGGGATCGGCTTTGGAGCGGCTTGTTCTCTATTCCGGCAGCCATGCCGGGGACGTGATCAAGGGTGCAAGCTTCGACGACCTTGAAGGAGAACTGAGACTTATCGAATCCAGCCCCGAAGCAGTTGTCAGGGAATTCGCCGATGAATTACTGGCGTTGATCAGCATGGCACGGCTTGAACAAAACCCCATCGTGTTTGTGTGAGCCGCCCAGCGTTGCAATCCTCTCAAACCGCTTTTTGACCCACTTGAGCCGTCGAGTGCAGGTTCGTGAATGTCCGCACTGGGTCAACTTGCGTCGCCAGATCAAAAGGTCCGACAAGAGTTCGAATTCGGTCGTTCGCTAAGGCAGCCTGAACCGGTATTCCGTCACATGATGGTAGATCTGGCCCGGCCATAGCGTGGCTTGCGGGAAATACGGCCGGTTCGGCGCATCCGGCCAGATTTGCGGCTCCAGGCAGAAGCCTGAAAACGCCTTGTACTGGCGTCCGCCCAATCCAGGCGAGGACGGCGCCAGATACTGGCCGGTATAGAGCTGGACGCCCGGCTCGGTGGTCCAGAGTTCCATCTCGACGCCGGAATTCGCCCCTTGCGCCCACGACGCCTGCTTCAGCGGACCGCGCGTCGAGGCGAGGCAGAAGTTCTGGTCGTAGGGGAGCTGCTCGCCTTCGGTCTCCATGCGCAGCGGCCGTGCCTGGCGAAAATCGAAGGGGGTGCCGTCGACCGGTTTGACCGTGCCTGTCGGGATCAGATCCGCGTCGACCGGCAGATAGGCGCCGGCATTCAGCATCAGCCGGTGGTCGAGAATGTCGCCGGTGCCGCCGTCATCCAGGTTGAAATAGGAATGCTGGGTGAGGTTGCAGAGCGTCGGCTCCTCGCAGGTGGCGGTCAGTTCGACGCTGAGCGTGCCGGGGATCTTCAGCCGGTAGGTGCAGGTCACGTCGAGCGCGCCGGGAAAGCCCATCGTGCCGTCCGGGTCATGCAGGGTCAGCGTGACAAAATCCCTGCCATGCAGCGAAACCGCCCAGGCGCGGCGCGAAAAACCTTGCGAACCGCCATGCAGCGTGTGCTTTTCGAGGAAATTTCGCTCGGTCTGGTAGCGTTTGCCGGCAAGCGTGAAGCGACCGTCGCGGATACGGTTGGCATAGCGCCCGACGACAGTGCCGAAGAAGGCGGTATCCGTCTCATAGTGCTCGAAACGGTCATAGCCGAGCACCAATGGCGCCTCGTGCCCGGCCAGGTGCAGATCCTGGATGATCGCGCCCAGGCCGATAATGTTGGCGGTGAGGCCGCCGCCACGGATGGTGAAGCGGCGGACTTCCTCGCCCGCCTGCGTCGTGCCGAAAACCTCGCCGTCCTTCATTGCCATGCTCGCAAGTTCGTTGCTCGATGCCAGCCTGGCCTTCCGAAGCGGCCCAGGATCGTTTTCGGCATTACCGCATGAGGCTTCTAGAGACCAAGTCCGCCGATACAGACATATTTGGTGTCGAGATAATCCTCGATGCCCTGATGTCCGCCTTCCTTGCCGAGGCCCGATTCCTTGACGCCGCCGAACGGTGCCTCAGGCGTGGTGATGAGCCCTTCATTGACGCCGACCATTCCGTACTTCAACCCTTCCATGACCCGGAAGGCGCGGCCGAGATCGCCGGTGTAGAAATAGCAGGCCAGGCCGAACTCGGTATCGTTGGCGAGTGCCACGGCCTCTTCCTCGGTCTCGAACTTGAACACCGGCGCCACCGGGCCGAAAATTTCTTCCTTCATGAAGCGCATCTTCGGCGTCGCATTGGCGATCACCGTCGGCTGGAAGAACGAGCCGCCGAGCGCGTGGCGCTTGCCGCCGGCGACGACCTTGCCGCCCTTGGCGGTAGCGTCGGCAATCAGCTCCTCGACCTTCTCCACCGCCTTCTCGTCGATCAGCGGTCCCTGCTGGACGCCGTCTTCGAGGCCGGAACCGACCTTCAGCCCGTTGCTGGCAGCAGCCAGCTTTTCGACGAACTGGTCATAGATGCCGGCCTGCACCAGGAAGCGGTTGGTGCAGACGCAGGTCTGGCCGGAATTGCGGTACTTGGCGGTGATGGCGCCAGCGACAGCCCGCTCGAGGTCGGCATCGTCGAAGACGATGAACGGCGCATTGCCGCCGAGCTCCATCGACACTTTCTTGACGGTCACCGACGACTTCTGGATCAGGATCTTGCCGACCTCGGTCGAGCCGGTGAAGGTGATCTTCTTGACCAGCGGGTTGGCACAGATCTCGTCGCCGATCTCACCGGCGGCGCCGGTCAGGATATTGATCACGCCATTGGGGAAGCCGACTTCCTCGGCAAGCGCGCCCCAGGCAAGGCCGGAATAAGGTGTCTGCGACGCCGGCTTGACCACGGCGGTACAGCCGGCGGCAAGCGCCGGACCGAGCTTGCGGGCCAGCATCGAGGATGGGAAATTCCACGGCGTGATGGCGGCGATGACGCCGACCGGCTCCTTGGTCACCAGGATGCGGCGGTCCGCCCAGGGTGACGGGACGACGTCGCCATAGGTGCGGCGGCCCTCTTCGGCGAACCACAATATGTAGGACGCGGCCGAGCCGATCTCGCCCTTCGATTCGAACAGCGACTTGCCCTGCTCGATGGTCAGCAGTTCGGCCAGCACGTCCTGATTGTCCATCATCGCGTCGTGCAGCTTGCGCAACAGCTTCGAGCGTTCGAGCGCGGTGGTCTTGCGCCATGTCTTGAAGGCAGCGTCGGCGGCTTCGATGGCGCGGCGGGTCTCGGCCTTGCCCGATTTCGGCACGGTTCCGATCTTGAGGCCGGTGGCAGGATTGTTGACGTCGACCGTCTGGCCTGAATCGGCCTGCACCCATTGGCCATTGATGAGATTGGCCTGCCGCATGAAATGGCTGGTTTTCTGAAGCATGATCTCGCCTCCGTTCGGCACCTGGCGGGCCGGTCGCTGATTTCGTGAATGGACGTGCGCGATAGCATCGCTAGAGCCACTGCTCTTAGCCCAGGGCAAGCCCCGCAAGCAATCACAAGATGGCATATAGGGTTTGGGCCAGCCAAAGCGAGAGCGATGCAGCCAAGGCTCCAGGGTATGTTGAGATTCAGGTCAGGCCGAGTCGAGAATGGTGGGTTCCGAGAACCGGAACGGAGCGGACATTGGGTCCGTGAGTACCGGAAGCGCAGGAAACCGCCGTTCGCAGGCCGGCATCACCTGAATATCAACATGCCCTACCCAAAAACATGGACGACCACGGTCAGCCAAAACGCAGTGGTCACGACCGCACAGGCGGTGGCGATGGTCATCTGGTTCGATGCCAGCGCCTGGCCGGTGTTGAACTGCACCGCGATGAGATAGGAATTGATGCCGGACGGCAACGCTGCAACCATGACCGCTACCTTGGCCGTCAATGGCGGCAGGCCGATCAGCCAGACCAGGCCGAGAACCAGCGCCGGCATCAGGAACAGTTTCAGCGCCGACAGCGCCAGCGCCGGCTTTACATTGCCGGAAATGCCGAAACGGCGCAGGCTGAGCCCCATGGCGAACAGCGCCACCGGGGCGGCCGTGCCGGCCAGCGCGTCGCTCAGCCGCGTCGCAAGCGCCGGCAGCGGCGCACCGGTGAAGCGCCACGCCAGCCCGGCCAGTATGCCGATGATCAGCGGGTTGATGAATACCCTCCTGAGAAAGCTCCTGACGACGCGGAGCGGATGCACAGGCTCGCTGCCGCCGCGGCCGAACATCTCGAACAGGATGATCGAGGCCATCATCATCACCGGCAGGTGAATGGAAACGAGCAGTGACAGCACTTCGAACCCGGCCGGCCCGAACACGCCGATGATGAAGGGCGCGCCGAGCAGGACAACGTTGGAGTAGGACGACGACACGCCGCCGACGACGCCGGCGCGGGCGTCTCGCCCGAAGACGCGCGTAATGACCAGATGGCCGGCGGCCCAGGTGAGCGCGACCGCCGCGAAATAGGCGCCCCATAGCGACCACGGCGCCACGCCGTGGAAATCAGCCTTTATCATGGTCTGGAACAGCAACAGCGGCATTGCCACGTTGATGGCGAATTCGGATACGCCCTCGCCGCTCGCCGGCTTCAGATAGCCGGTGAACCCGGCAAGATAGCCGAGCCCGACGAGACTGAAGACGAAAAGGACGGTTTCGGTAAGCGGAGACATTTTTCCCGTGATAGGCGAGCCCTGATCGCGGCGCAATCGCCCTTCCCTGACGAATGTACCGGCCAACAATCCGGCCGCTCGGATCTTGCCCGAATTTGCTCATGGTTGGATGCCAGCGCTATACAGGGCTGTAGGGGGAACACGCGGCGAATGGGCGCTGTCGGAAATCGGCATTTCTTCAAGCAGGGATGGCTGACGGCCTTCGTCGGCGCCCTGCTTTGCCTCGTGGTGGCCTCGGCTCATGCTTCGGAGCCGGCGAGCCTCAAGGGCGTGGCGCTGATCGTCGGCCAGTCGAGATACCAGCACATAGCGGCTCTTCCCAACCCCGCCAACGACGCCCGCGACATCGCCAAGATGCTGACCGATCTCGGCTTCGACGCGCGCAGCGTCACCGACCGCGATGCGGCAAAACTGAAGCGCGACCTCGAACGTTTCGCCGAGGATGCCGAGGACGCCGACGTCGCCTTGATCTACTATTCCGGCCACGGCATCGAGGCCGGCGGCGAAAACTATCTGGTGCCGGTCGACGCCGACGTTTCTTCATTGAAGGACGCCGATCAGGCCCTAGTGCCGATTTCCGCCGTCATGGACGAACTGAAGACGACCGTGCCGGTAACGATCATGCTGCTCGATGCCTGCCGCACTAACCCGTTTCCCGCGGATGCGGTGCTGCGCCGGGCGCCCACGGCCTCGGCCTCGCCGATCGGCGCCGGCGGGCTGGAGCCGGTGCGCGGCGCCAGGGCACTGGCGGACGCGACCGCGACGGAAAATCTGGGAACGGTGATCGGCTTTGCCGCCGAGCCAGGGCGGCCGGCACTCGACGGCATCGTCGGCGAAAACAGCCCCTACGCAGCGGCACTTCTGCGCCACCTCGCGGCAATGAAGGGCACAGAGTTCGGCTCGGTCATGCGCATGGTGACCGAGGAGGTCTATCTCGACACCAAGGCAAAGCAGCGGCCATGGGTCAATGAAAGCCTGCGCCGGCTGCTCTATTTCGGCGTAGCACCGCAGGAACCGACCGGCGACGACGGGCTGATCACCGGCGAGCGGCGGCAATTGCTGCTGACGATCGCCGAGTTGCCGAACCCCAAGCGGGCACAGGTCGAACTGGCCTCGCTGCAGGACGGCGTGCCGCTCGACGCGCTTTATGGCGTGTTGAAGGCGCTCGGCACCGAAAAGATGCCGGAGGACCCCACCGACCTGCAAAAGCTGCTCGATGCTCAGGCCGAGCGCCTGAAGAAGATGATCTCCGAGCGCAACGCGATGCGCACCGACGACCCCGAGATCAGCCGCCTTGTCGCCTCGGCCGACAAGGCGATCGGCCAGGGCGCTATCGTCACTGCGCGCAACTTCCTCGACCAGGCAGTGGGCCGGGTCGAGCAGGCCAGCGGCGTGGTCGACCAGGCAGAGGATCTGGTCAGGCAGAAGCGTCTTGCCGACGCGGCGATCTATGCCAGGCGCGCCGACGCTTCGGCGCTGGTCTTCGACTATCTGTCGGCCGCCAACGATTACGGCAAGGCCTTCTCGCTGGTCGAGAAATGGGACGACAGGCTGCGCTGGAACTACAAGAACCAGGAGGCGGAAGCGCTGAACGCGCATGGCAACGCC
Source organism: Mesorhizobium sp. M1328 (assembly GCF_040318075.1). Classification (NCBI taxonomy): domain Bacteria; kingdom Pseudomonadati; phylum Pseudomonadota; class Alphaproteobacteria; order Hyphomicrobiales; family Phyllobacteriaceae; genus Mesorhizobium; species Mesorhizobium sp. M1328. Next base: position 69,719 of record NZ_JAMYLO010000014.1, read on the forward strand.
ACCGGCGACAGGCAAGCGCTGCAGCGCGCCATCGACGCCTACCGTGTCATCCTGAACTTCATCCCTAATGGCGAGCAGAACCGCGATTGGGCGATCACCCGCAACAACATGGCGGTGGTGCTGCAGACGATCGGCGAGCGCGAGCGCGAAACCGACCGGCTCGAGGAGGCCGCGAAAATCTTTCGCGATTCGCTTGCCGTGTTCGAGCGCGAAAAGGACGACATCAACTGGGCGGCGGCTCAGAACAATCTGGCCAATGTGCTGCTGAAGATCGGCGAACGCGAGAGCGACCCGAAACGCCTGAACGAGGCGGTGGTGGCGATGCGCGCCACGCTGGAGAAGCGGCCGCGCGACAAAGTCCCGCTGGACTGGGCCGCCTCGCAAAGCAACCTTGGCCTTGCGCTTTACGCGCTTTCGGAGCGCGAACCGGGCGGCGAGCGCCTGACCGAGGCCGAGGCCGCCTACCGGCTGGCGCTTGAGGAATACACGCGCGAGAAGGCCCCCGTTCAGTGGGCGATGGTCCAGAACAATCTCGGCAACACACTGGTGTCGCTCGGCACGCAACGCAACGACAAGGCGAAAATCGACGAGGCAGCCGACGCCTTCCGCGCCGCGCTCGAAATCCGCACCCGCGACACCTTCCCGCTCTCCTGGGCAAGCAGCCGTCTCAATCTCGGTAACGCGCTGAGCAGTGCTGCCCGTTTCGACCTCGGCACCGGCCTGCTCGAAGAGGCGGCTGCCGCCTATGGCGACGCGCTGACCATATTCACACGCCAGCGTTTTCCGACGGATTGGGCTTCAGCGGAGAACAATCTCGGCTCGATCTACCAAACGCTCGGCCAGCGCACGCGCGACGCTGCCAAACTTGAGCAATCGGCCGCCGCATATCGGGCGGCACGGCGCGTCTATACCAAAAAGCAATTTCCGCTCGACTGGGCGATGACCCACTACAATCTCGGCAACACGCTGCAACTGCTCGGCGGCGTGACCGACAAGCCGGTGCACTATGAGGAGGCGATCGAGGCCTATCGCGATGCACTGCGCGAATACAAGCGCGAGACGACGCCGCGGCAATGGGCGCTGGCGCAGGCCGGCCTCGGCTCGGCGCTGCAATGGCTGAGCATGAGCGAGGCCGATCCCGGCAAACTGGCCACTTCGATCGCCGCGCGCCGGGCAGCGCTGGAGGTACTGACCTTCGAGACCTCGCCCGTCGACTGGGCGAACGCGCAGAACGGCATCGGCATGAGCCTGATCAATCTCGGCAATCTCGAACGCACCGGCAAATATCTGGATGAGGCCGAAGCCGCCTTCGAGGCGACACTCAAGGTCTTCACCCGCGAAGGCCAGCCGATGCAATGGGCCTTCGAGCAGAACAATCTCGGCGACGTCCACTGGAACCGCGGCAGCTATGGCGGCGGCAATGCCGAATACCACAAGGCGATCGAATTCTTCGAGAACGCCAAGCAGGGCTTTACCGAAGCCGGCTACACAATCCCCATCCCGCTGACCGACCGCAAGATCGATCTGGTGAAGAAGCAGATAGCGAAGAAATAGGCGTTTCGGCCGCAGGTTGCACTCGGCTTGTCTTTCAGCCGGCTTTGCCGTCCCTATATGCCGGTCACCGGGGACCTGCCTGCCGGTCACCCGAAAAGGATGTCTGATGCTTCGATTTGTGCTGGCGCTGCTGTTGCTTGCCGTTTCCGCCACAGCCCATGCGACGGAAGCCGGCTGGGCGCTGCTGCGCGACGGCGGGCATGTGGTCCTGCTGCGCCATGCCATGGTCACAGGCACCACCGATGCAGCCAATTTCGACCTCGGCAAATGCGCGACCCAGGTCAATCTCTCGGAGCGCGGCAAGCAACAGGCGCGCAAGATCGGCGCGCTGTTTGGCGCCCGCGCGGCACCGGTCGAGCGCGTGCTGTCCAGCCGCTATTGCCGCTGCCTCGAGACCGCCCGCATCGCTTTCGAAAGCGAGCCGGAGCCGTTCGCACCGCTTGACCTGCTGAAGACCGACGAAAAGGAGAAGGCCGCCCAGATCGCCGCGATCGTAGCCGAAATCCGCGGCTATTCCGGATCCGACAATCTGGTCATGGTCACACATCTCGAAAACATCAAGGAATTGACCGGCATCTCGCCGCGTGAAGGCGAAGCCGTGATCGTCGAGCCGCAGGGCGACGGCCTGCGGGTACTCGGCCGCGTTACGTTCTGAGGGGTCGTCGCTCCTCACGTCGAGCGAGATAGCTGTTGCCGAAATGCCACTGCCACGAGAAGTCGTGGTTGGATTCCGATCTGATCTTGCTCTGGCTGGGCAGCCAGCCCATCTGCGCGGGGCGTATCAGGCCTTTTCCTGCCCGGAAAAACCGATTAGACAGCGCCAAACACATGCGGACAGATTCCGCCCGCAATCGAAGGAAAAGCCCTTGTCCACCACGTTCGACAAAGTCGCCAAGATCATCGCCGACACCAGCGAGATCGACATCGAGACGATCACGCCCGAAAGCCACACCATCGACGATCTCGGCATCGACAGCCTCGACTTCCTCGACATCGTCTTTGCCATCGACAAGGAATTCGGCATCAAGGTGCCGTTGGAAAAGTGGACGCAAGAGGTCAACGACGGCAAGGCTTCGACCGACGACTATTTCGTCATGCAGAACCTGTGCGCCAAGATCGACGCGCTCGTCGCCGCCAAGAACGCTACCTGAGCACAGCGCTTGACGCGCCCGACCCACAACAGCCCCCCATGAACCCCCACGACGTCGTCATATCAGGCATCGGCCTTGTCTCGTCGCTGGGCGAGGGTCCGGATGCGCATTGGCAAAAGCTTGTCCAGCCGCGCCTTGAGCCGGTTCTGGAGGCCTCGCGCTTCTCGCCCTATACAGTCCATCCGCTGCCGGAGATCGACTGGAACCTGCAGATCGCCAAGCGTGGCGACCAGCGGCAGATGGAGACCTGGCAGAGGCTCGGCACCTATGCGGCCGGCCTTGCGCTCGACGATGCCGGCATCAAGGGCAATGACGAACTCTGCGCGACCATGGACATGGTGGTGGCCGCCGGCGGCGGCGAGCGCGACGAGGCGGTCGACGCGGCCATTCTCGCGGCATCGGAAAGCCGCAATGACCGCGACGTGCTGCTCAACGAGAAGCTGACCACCGAATTGCGCCCGACGCTGTTTCTGGCACAGCTTTCCAACCTGCTCGCCGGCAACATCTCGATCGTCCACAAGGTGACCGGCTCCTCTCGCACCTTCATGGGCGAGGAAGGTGCGGGTGTTGCCGCAGTCGAGACGGCAGCCGCGCGCATCCGCTCCGGCCAGTCGACGCATATACTGGTCGGCGGCGCTTTCCAGACCGAACATTCCGACATGCTGCTCGGCTATGAACTGGCCGGCTACCTGCATCGCGGTCCGTGGCGGCCGGTCTGGCAAAGGCAAGGTGCCGAAGGCGGCGGTGTGGTGACCGGATCCGGCGGCGCGTTTCTCGTCCTGGAGCAACGCGAGCACGCGGAAAGCCGTGGCCGGAAGATCTATGCGGAACTCGGTCCGGTCTTGTCCGGCCGTGCTAGGCGCCGGCGGGGCGAACTCGACGGTGAGATCGCAGCGCTGCTGAAGCAAGCCGCATTGCCGGACGGCGAACTGCTGGCGATCTCTGGCGCTTCGGGCGCCCATGTCGCGACCGCCGCCGAGAAATCGGCACTCGAGGCCAATCCGGCGATCGCCGCACGCGGCTTTTCGACGCTGACCGGCCACATGAAGGAAGCGCAGTTCCCCTTTGCTGTTGCGCTGGCGGCCCTGGCTGTCGACCGCAAGGCCGCCTACCCTGTCTTCGACGCCACAGTCGAAAAACCGTTTTCCGGCGTCCCGAAGACCGTCCTTGCAACGGCGATCGGCTATCACCAATTCGAGGGCATGGCGCTGATCAAAGCCGCCTAGAGCATCGGACCGAAAAGTGTGACGCGCTTTTCGGGCGATCCGACGCTCCAAGAGAAACAGGTTTTTGGACAACAAATGGCCAATCTGAACGACCACATGGGCAGGCCGATCGTCGCCGTCACCGGCATCGGCGTGGTGACGTCGCTCGGTGTCGGCAAGGCCGACAATTGGGCTGCACTGACATCAGGCAAATCCGGCATCCATCCGATCACCCGCTTCCCGGTCGATCATCTCAACACCCGCATCTCCGGCATGGTCGATTTCCTGCCGTCGAGTTCCAAGGGCGCCAGTCTCCTCACCTATGAGCTTGCCGAAACCGCCGCCCAGGAAGCGATGTCGGAGGCGGGCCTCGATGCCGGCGATTTCGGCGGACCGCTTTTCCTCGCTTCGCCGCCGGTCGAGCTCGACTGGAGCGAGCGCTTTTCGCTCTACAATTCCGACACGCACGACACCGGCGCCGAGAGGCTGCTACGGGTGGCGCGCGGCCTCAGGGAACTCGACATCTTCGAGACCACCCAGTTCGGCTCGATCGCCGACCGGCTTGCCGACCGTTTCGGAACGCGCGGCCTGCCGATCACGCTGTCGACCGCTTGCGCTTCGGGCGCCACGGCGATCCAGCTCGGCGTCGAGGCGATCCGCCGCGGCGAATGCGACAGGGCGCTGTCGATCGGCGCCGACGGCTCGGCGACCGCCGAAGCGCTGATCCGCTTCTCGCTTCTGTCCGCGCTCTCCACCCATAACGACATCCCCGAAAAGGCCTCCAAGCCGTTCTCCAAGGATCGCGACGGCTTCGTGCTCGCCGAAGGCTCGGGCGCCCTTGTGCTGGAATCGCTGCAGGCAGCAATTGCCCGCGGCGCCACCATTCTCGGCATATTGCGCGGCTGCGGCGAAAAGGCCGACGACTTCCATCGCACCCGCTCCAAGCCGGACGGTTCGCCGGCGATCGCGGCGGTGCGCGCCGCTCTTGCCGATGCCGGCTTGAGCGAAGACGGGATCGATTATGTCAACGCCCATGGCACCTCGACGCCCGAAAACGACAAGATGGAGCATTTGTCGCTGTCGACGGTGTTCGGCGAGCGGATCTCGTCGATGCCGGTCTCGTCGAACAAGTCGATGATCGGCCACACCCTATCGGCTGCCGGTGCCGTCGAGGCTGCATTTTCGCTGATGACGATGCGCGAAAGCGTCATTCCGCCGACCATCAACTACGACAATCCCGACCCGGCGATCGTGCTCGACGTGGTGCCGAACACCAAGCGCAACGCCGAGGTCGGCACCGTCCTGTCGAACTCCTTCGGCTTCGGCGGCCAGAACACCTGCCTTGTCATGGCGCGGGAACCGGTCTAAGCGACCGTTCCGCTCTAGCACTGTTGTCGTGCGCATGGTCCTTTCCGAAACGGTTCTCGGTCCTGCGCAACCTGGGATCTGGCATGCGCGCATTGCAACTTATCGAGGATCGCCGTCTTGAGACGGTGGACCTGCCGCCACCGCCGCCGCCTTCGCTCGGCGAGGTGACGCTGCGCATCAAGGCCGTGGCGCTGAACCATATCGACGTCTGGGGCTGGCGCGGCATGGCCTTTGCCAAGCGCAAGCTGCCGCTGGTCGTCGGCGCCGAGGCCTCCGGCGAGGTCGAGGCGGTCGGCCCCGGCGTTTCCAGCCTTGTGCCCGGGCAATTGGTGTCGATCTATGGCGCCCGCACCTGCGGTCTTTGCCGCGCCTGCCGCGAAGGCCGTGACAATCTCTGCGAGCATGTTTCGGGCGTTCACGGCTTCCATCTCGACGGCTTTGCGCAGGAAAAGATCAACCTGCCGGCGCGCCTGCTCGTCGCTGCCCCGCCCGGCGTGAGCGAGATCGGCGCGGCGGTGGCGCCTGTCACCTTCGGCACGGTCGAGCACATGCTGTTCGACAATGCCCGGCTGCAGCCCGGCGAGACGATACTGGTCCATGCCGGCGGCTCCGGCATCGGCTCCGCCGCGATTCAGCTGGCCAAGAAGATGGGCTGCACGGTCATCACCACCGTCGGCTCGAACGACAAGATCGACAAGGCAAAGGCGCTCGGCGCCGACCACGTCATCAATTACCGCGACGACCGCTTCGAAGGCGTCGTGCGCAAGCTGACGAAGAAGAAGGGCGTCGACGTGGTGTTCGAGCATGTCGGTGCCGACACCTTTGCCGCCTCGATGCTGTGCCTTAAACGCGGCGGCCGGCTGGTCACCTGCGGCTCGACCTCGGGCGTGTCGACGCAGATCAATTTGATGCAGTTGTTCCAGCAGCAACTGAACCTGCTCGGCTCGTTTGGCTGCCGCATGGAAAACATGGCCGACGCCATGCAGAAAATGGCGTCGGGCCTGGTCGCGCCGGTGATCGACACCGAGGTCGGCTTCGACGGCATCGATGCGGCGCTGAAGCGCATGGAAGGCCGCGACGTCTTCGGCAAGATCATCCTGCGCGTCGGCTGAAATGATCGGCAACGCCTTCAGGAAGATCCGCAGGGACGTGGGATTCCGCTATGGCAGGCGGCTTCGCCAGTTCAACTACTGGCTGGTCGCGCGCGTCGCGATGATCATCATCTCCGCGTTGCGCCTGCTGCCGCCCGACAGGGCGCTCAATTTCGCCGACAGCGCCGCCCGCCGCATCGGCCCTTGGGTGCAGCGTCACAAGGTTGCTGTCGACAATCTGCGCAAGGCCTATCCCGAAACGAGCGACGCCGAGATCGAGGCGATCGCTTCCGACATGTGGGGCAACATGGCTCGCCTCGCCGCCGAATATATCTTCCTCGATGCTCTGTTCGATTATGATCCGGCTGCGACGAAGCCGGGCCGCGTCGAGGTCAAGGGCGTGGAGCATTTCGTGCGCATTGCCGGCGAGGACAAGCCGCACATCGTCTTCACCGGGCATCTCGGCAATTTCGAGCTGCTGCCAGTGGCGGCGGCGACCTTCGGCATGAACATCACGGCGCTCTTTCGCCCGCCCAACAACCCTTACCTCGCCGACTACATCCTCTCGACCCGCCGCTCGAGCATGGGATCGCTGCTGCCGTCTTCGACCGGCGCCTCGTTCGCGCTTGCGGCCATCCTCGAGAAAGGCGGCAATATCGGCGTGCTGGTCGACCAGAAATTCACGGGCGGGCTCGAGACGACATTCTTCGGCCGCCCGTGCGAGAGCAACCGGGTTCTCGGCACCTTGGCGCGGCACTACGATTGCGATGTCTACCCGGCGCGCTGCGTGCGCCTGCCGAACAACCGTTTCCGGCTCGAGATCGAGGACAAGCTCACCTTGCCGCGCACCGTCGGCGGCAGTGTCGACGTCCGCGCCACCACCCAGCTTCTCAACGACGTGGTCGAGCGCTGGGTGCGAGAAGACCCCGGCCAGTGGATGTGGTTCCACAAGCGCTGGGAGATCAGCGGCCGCAAAAAGCGTCGGCCGCCGACAGTGCGCGACAAAGCCGCCTGAGCGGAACCATCATTTGGGCACAAACGCTATTTTGTTCTTGCTTTGTGCCGGCAGCTATGCTACTAATCTCGCTATGGTGCCATTTGGCCCCGACGAACCCGCCGTTCCGGCGGGTTTTTATTTCGGGCCCAGGACAGGCCCTAATTCGTCACGAGGATCCGCGTATTGCCGAAGCCGGCTTTGCGCACCATCGAATAGAACGCGGCGGCGTTGCTGGGGTGGAGGCGCACACAGCCATGCGATGCCGGGCGCCCCAATTGCCGGATCGCGCCGGTGCCGTGGATAGCATAGCCGCCGCGGAAGAACACCGAATAGGGCATCGGCGACATGTCGTATTTGCGCGAATACCACATCCGGGCCGTCCGCTGTGGACGATAGCTGCCGCGCGGCGTGATGTAGCCTTTGCGGGCGGTGGAAACGCTCCACCGGTAATACGAAAGCCCGTATCTTACCGTCATCGTCTGTGAGGAAATATCGATGTTCGCGACCAGGCTGGCCGCCCGGCTCTCGAACGACGAACCGAAGAGCATCGCCATCAATGCCGCTGCCATGAGAACAGTGTTTTTCATGCAATCAAACCCCTTTGATGCCCCTTGCCTGCCTGCCGTCACGCTGTTCTCCAGCGTTTTGATGGCAAGCCAGCGAGCTAACACCCACTCCCTGACGATTTCACCAATCCAAAGCAGCGAATTTGAACGATTTCCCGCAATAGTTGCCGTAACGACACGCAATCGCCTGGCAATTCGCCATCGGGCTTGCAAAACCGCCTCATCCGCTGCTCAATTCACCGAATGAACGAACCGAACGAACGGCTCCTCAAGGCAATCGATGACCGAGCCGATGATCTGGTTGCACTGACCGCGGATCTGATCCGCTTTCCGACCATCAATCCGCCCGGCGAAGCCTATCGGCCATGTGCCGAATATATCGGCGCGCGGTTGAAGAAGCGTGGTTTTGAGATCGAATTCATCCGTGCCGAAGGGACGCCCGGCGACACTGACCGTTACCCGCGCGTCAACGTCGTCGCCCGTTTCGATGGCCGGGCGCCGGGTGCTTGCGTGCACTTCAATTCGCATATCGACGTGGTCGAGCCCGGCGACGGCTGGAGCCTCGATCCGTTCGCCGGCATCGTCAGGGATGGCAAGGTCTATGGCCGCGGTGCTTGCGACATGAAAGGCGGGCTTGCCGCCTCGATCATCGCCGCTGAAGCCTTCATGGAGGTCTTTCCCGATTTTCCCGGCGCCATCGAGATTTCGGGGACGGTCGACGAGGAGTCCGGCGGCTTTGGCGGCGTCGCCCATCTGGCCAAGCTCGGCTATTTCTCCAGGCCGAAGGTCGACCACGTCATCATTCCCGAGCCGCTCAACAAGGACCGCATCTGCCTCGGCCATCGCGGCGTCTGGTGGGCGGAGATCGAGACCAAGGGCGAGATCGCGCACGGCTCGATGCCGTTCCTCGGCGACAATGCGGTGCGCCATATGGGCGCCGTGCTGCGGGCCTTCGAGGATGAGCTGTTTCCGGCGCTCGACCGCAAGATGACGCGCATGCCGGTCGTGCCCGAAGGCGCAAAACGCTCGACCATGAACATCAACTCGATCCATGGCGGCCAGACGGAGGATTTCCGGCCCGGGCTGCCCTCGCCCAACGTGCCCGATTCCTGCCGGCTGACTATCGACCGCCGCTTCCTGCTCGAAGAGGATCTCGCTACGGTCAAGACAGAGGTGACCGATATCCTCGAACGGCTGAAGCGCGAGCGCAAAAAGTTCGACTACGAAATCCGCGATCTGATGGAGGTGCTGCCGCTGATGACCGAGCGCGATGCGCCGGTGGTTAAGGCGGTCGCGCAAGGCATCATGGAGATATTCGACCGCGAGCCGGATTATGTGATTTCGCCCGGCACCTACGACCAGAAGCACATCGCCCGCATCGGCCACATCTATGACTGCATCGCCTATGGCCCGGGCATTCTCGACCTCGCCCACCGGCCCGACGAATGGGTCGGCATTGCCGACATGCTGGACTCGGCAAAGGTGATGGCCATCGGCCTCGACGTGCTGCTGAGGGGCGCCGGCCCGCGATGATCCGGCGATGGGCGGAAAAACATTCCTCCCGGCGTCGGCGGACGGTACGAAACGCAATTTACTCGGCGGCGAATTCACGCTTCTATCCGCCGGGTTTGAGCACGTGTTTTAGCATATGGGGAGTTGCACGATGAAATTGTGGAAAACCATTCTGGCCGCTGCGGCGCTGGCGTTGGCGGCCGGAACCTCGGCGATGGCCGCGCGCACCGACCTGGTCATCGGCATTACGCTCGAGCCCCCGCATCTCGACCCGACCGCAGGCGCCGCCGCGGCGATCGACGAGGTGCTCTATGCCAATGTCTTCGAGGGCCTGACCCGCATCGGCCCGAACGGCGAAGTGCTGCCCGATCTCGCCGAAAGCTGGAGCATTTCCGACGACGGCAAGGTCTACACTTTCAAGCTGCATACCGGCGTGAAATTCCATGACGGCACCGACTTCAACGCCGACGACGTGAAATTCTCGCTCGACCGCGCCCGCGCCGACAATTCCGTCAACGCGCAAAAGGGCCTGTTTGCCGCCATCGACAAGGTCGAGGTCGTCGATCCCACGACGGTGACGGTCACGCTGAAGAACCCGCAGGGCTCCTTCCTCTACAATATGGGCTGGGGCGACGCGGTTATCGTGGCGCCTGAGACAGCCGACACCAACAAGGAAAAGCCTGTTGGCACCGGCCCGTTCAAATTCCAGAACTGGGCCAAGGGCTCATCGATCACGCTGGTCAAATCGGACAATTACTGGGGCGCCCCGGTGTTTCTCGACAAGGCCGAGTTCCGCATCATTCCAGATGCTGCCGCAGCCGTTCCGGCGCTGCTTTCCGGCGACGTCCAGGCCTTTCCGTTCTTCGACCCCGACAGCTTCGCCCAGATCAAGGACGACCCACGCTTCAAGGTGGTGATCGGCTCGACCGAGGGTGAAACCATCCTGTCGATCAACAACAAGAAGCCGCCCTTCGACAAGCTGCAGGTCAGGCAGGCGATTTCTTTTGCGCTCGATCGCAAGGCGATCATCGACGGCGCCTCGGCCGGCCTCGGCGTGCCGATCGGCTCGCACATGTCGCCCGCCAGCAAGGCCTATGTCGACCTCACCGGCCTCTATCCGCACAATGTGGAGAAGGCCAAGGAGTTGCTAAAGGAAGCCGGCCTGGAGAATGGCTTCAAGGCGACGCTCAAGCTGCCGCCGCCCTCCTATGCGCGGCTTGGTGGCGAGATCATCGCCTCCGAGCTTCGCGAAATCGGCATCGATCTCGAGATCATCCCGGTCGAATGGGCGCAGTGGCTGGACCAGGTCTTCACCAAGAAGGATTACGACCTCACCATCGTTTCCCATACAGAGCCCAATGACATCGATATCTATTCGCGCAAGGACTATTACTTCAACTACGACAATCCGGCCTTCGACAAGATCATCGACGAGCTGAACCTTACCTCCGACGAGGCCAAGCGCATTACGCTGCTCGGCGAGGCGCAGAAGGTCCTGGCCGATGACGCCGTGGTCGGCTTCCTCTACGAGCTGCCGAAGGTCGGCGTCTGGGACGCCAAACTGCAGGGCCTGTGGGAAAACGCCCCGATCCAGGCCAACGACCTGACCAACGTGAAGTGGACGGATTGAGGGGTCGCTGGGCAAAGAGGCGAAGCTTGCGTTCCCGCCCACCCCCCTCTGCCCTGCCGGGCATCTCCCCCTCAAGGGGGGAGATTGGCAGTTTCCACGCTGGCACTGTCCTTGCAACGCTAGTGGTTAGCGAAAGCGGCGATGAGGGCTCAATCTCCCCCCTTGAGGGGGAGATGTCCGGCAGGACAGAGGGGGGTGGGCGGGAACGCAAGCTTCGCCCGGTTTTGTCCGGCAACACAGCGGTTCCTCAACGTCCATGACCGCCTATCTCCTCAAGCGCCTCACCATCGCCGTCGTCACGCTGGTTCTGGCCTCCATGGTGGTCTTTGCCGTGCTGGAGATCATTCCCGGCGACCCGGCGCGGCTGATGCTTGGCCTGAACGCCAGCGCCGACCAGATCGAATTGCTGCGCAACCAGATGGGTCTCAACGCTCCCGTCGTGCTGCGCTATCTGCATTGGGCCGGCGGCTTGCTGAGCCTCGATTTCGGCCGTTCCTACACCTATTCGGTGCCGGTCATCGATCTGGTCCGTGAGCGCCTCGTCGTCTCTCTGCCGCTGGCACTGATGGCGCTGGCGCTGTCCACCGTCATTGCCATTCCGGTCGGACTGTTTTCCGCCAGCCGGCGCGGCCGCACCGGCGACACGATCGCGATGGGTGCCGCCCAGCTTGGCGTCGCCGTGCCAAATTTCTGGTTTGCGCTGATGCTGATCTATCTTTTCGCCGTCTGGCTGCGGCTGGTGCCTGGCGGCGGCTTTCCCGGCTGGGGCGCCGGCGTCTGGCCGGCGCTGAAATCGCTGCTTCTGCCGGCGGTCGCTCTCGCTCTGCCGCAGGCGGCAATCCTCGCCCGGGTCACTCGCTCGGCGCTGATCGAAGTGCTGAACGAGGACTACATCCGAACCGCCCGCGCCAAGGGCCTGCCCTACCGCCTTGTCTTGTGGCGGCATGCGCTGCGCAACGCCATGATCCCGGTGGTCACCATTCTAGGCCTGCAATTCGCTTTCCTGCTTGCCGGCACCATCATCATCGAGAACGTCTTCTATTTGCCTGGCCTCGGCCGGCTGGTGTTCCAGGCGATCAACCAGCGTGACCTGATCGTGGTCGAGAGCGTCGTCATGCTGCTGGTTGCCGCCGTCATCGTCGTCAATTTCGTTGTCGATCTCTCCTATGCGGTGGTCGATCCGCGCCTGAGAGGCAGGCAATGACGCTGCACATAGACATCCCCGACGAGAACCTTGCCAGCATCCTGGCCAAGGCGTTTCGAAACCGTTCGTTCCTCGCCGGCTTCGTCGTCACCGCACTGGTGGCTGCGGTCGCGATCCTCTCCTTCTTGTGGACGCCTTACGACGTCACCAGGCTGGTCATTTCCGACAAGACCCAGGCGCCATCGTTGGCGCACTGGTTCGGCACGGACCATTTCGGTCGCGACATCCTGTCGATGATCATGGTCGGCGCCCGCAATTCGATTGCAGTGGCTCTGGTGGCGGTCGGCATCGGCATGGGCATCGGTGTGCCGCTCGGCGCCTTTGCCGCGGCGCGCGGCGGCTTCGCCGACGACGTGCTGATGCGGCTGAACGACCTGGTCTTTGCCTTTCCGGCGCTGCTTTCGGCAATCATGATCACCGCCATCTTCGGGCCGGGCGCGTTCAACGCCATCATTGCCATCGGCATCTTCAACATCCCGGTGTTCGCGCGCGTGGCCCGGGCCGGCGCCTTGGCGATCTGGCCGCGCGAATTCATCCTCGCCGCCCGCGCCGCCGGCAAGAGCAGGACGCTGATCAGCATCGAACATGTGCTGCCCAACATCGCCACCTTGCTGCTGGTGCAAGGCACCATCCAGTTCGCGCTGGGCATACTGGCCGAAGCCGGGCTTTCCTATGTCGGGCTGGGCACCCAGCCGCCGATGCCGAGCTGGGGCCGCATGCTGTTCGACGCCCAGACCCGCATGGTGGTGGCGCCGTGGATGGCGATCTTTCCTGGCATGGCGATTGTCGTCACCGTGCTTGGCCTGAACCTGCTTGGCGACGGCATCGCCGACATCCTCGATCCGAAATCGCGGCGGCAGCGATGAGCCTGCTCGAAATCGACAAGCTGTCGCTGACCATCGGCGACACCGCTATCCTCAGAGACGTCGATTTTTCCGTCGCGGCCGGCGAAGTGATGGGGCTGGTTGGCGAATCCGGCTCCGGCAAATCGATGACGGCGCTTACGGTGATGCAGCTTCTGCCCTGGGCGGCACACGCCAGCGGCCGCATCACCTTCGACGGCATCGACATCCTTGCCGCCAGCGAGGACCAGATGTGCGCACTGCGCGGCGACGACATCGGCATGGTGTTCCAGGAGCCGATGACGGCGCTCAACCCGGTCAAGACCATCGGCGAGCAGGTCGCCGAGGGTATTCGCTGGCACACCAGGGCGAGCCGCGCCGACGCCGAGGAACGAGCGCGAAAAATGCTCGACCGGGTCGGCCTGCCGGCAGCACAATTCCCGCTGTCGCGTTATCCGCACGAACTCTCCGGCGGCCAGCGCCAACGCGTTGTCATTGCCATTGCCTGTGCACTGAAACCCAAGCTGCTGATCGCCGACGAGCCGACGACGGCGCTCGACGTGGTGCTGCAGGCGCAGATCCTCGACCTGCTGCGCGACCTCGTAGCGGAAAACCGCATGGGCCTTCTGCTCATCTCGCACGACCTCGCAGTGGTGACCGAGATGGCGGACCGCATCACCATCCTGCGCCATGGCGAGGTGATGGAGGCCGGCGATACCGCGTGCACGCTGTCCGAACAGCTTCATCCCTACACGCGACAGCTGGCGCAGGCCTCGATGCATGTGCCCGCGCGGGCCAAGACACATGAGGTCGGGCAAGGTAAACCTCTTCTTCAGGTAGACAGCGTGACGCGCGATTATCCGGGACGGCGCATAGCGCTGTTGAAACGCGCAGCTCCGATCCGCGCCGTCGACGATGTCTCGTTCTCGATTGCGCCCGGCCAGTCGGTGGCGCTGGTCGGCCGTTCCGGCTGTGGCAAGTCGACGCTTGCCCGCATGGTCCTGGCGCTGGATAGGCCGACCGCCGGGACGATCCGCTTCCGTGGCGACACCCTCACCGGCAAGAGCGAAGCGGAGCTGAAGCCGGCACGGCGCGACATGCAGGTCGTGTTCCAGGACCCGTATGGCTCCTTCGACCCACGCCAGAAGGTCGAAAGATTGGTGGCAGAGCCGCTGTATGTGCTGGAGAAGACGCCGGCGCCCGCCGCGCGGCGCGAGATGGTGGCGCGTGCGCTGCACGAGGTCGGCCTCTCACCAGGCGACATGGACAAATACCCGCACGAGTTTTCGGGCGGCCAGCGCCAGCGCCTGTCGATCGCCCGCGCCATCATCACCCGGCCGAAGCTGGTCGTCGCCGACGAGCCGGTCTCGGCGCTCGACGTCTCGATCCGCGCCCAGATTCTCGACCTGTTCGCCGAGCTCAACCAGAAACTCGGCATCGCCTATCTGTTCATCACCCATGATCTGACCGTCGCCCGCGCCATCACCGACGAAGTGATGGTCATGCATGACGGCAAGATCGTCGAGCGCGGCAGGACGAGCGAAGTGCTCGACCACCCGCAATCCGAAGCGGCCAAGGCGCTGGTCGCCGCCGCTCCCGATTTGCATCGGGCAATTGCGAAAAGACTGCAGGAACAGGGGTGAGCAGACTTTATTCGCTCGGCGCACGGGCGGGAGAATGGTCATTGACAGCAAACGGTTATGAAAGGCGCGACGGGCCGGAGCCTGATCGGGTTCCTCCGCTGGCCCTGGGCGGCTCCGCTGCTCTGTTCGGCGCGGGTGCCCTGCTGCTGTTCCTGACAACGCGGGTAGCCGTCCCGGCGTTCGTCTCCGCCACGGGGGCAGAGCCTGTGGCGATGTGGTTCCTGGCCGCAAGCATCGTCCTTTTTGGCCCTCTGCTTCTCGCAGCTGCCCTGCTGTTGTATCGGGAACGGCGTCTGCCGGGGTCGTTGGCCGCGCGGCTATGGCTTCGCCCGATGAATGGCGGCGACTGGCTCTGGGCTGTTGGAGGGCTGGCGGCCGTCGGCGTGCTGACCAGCGGCATCGGCGGCGCGCTCCGGATGCTGCAAGACGGGGCGAATTTCAATCCCTCGTTCATGGCTTTCGAGCCGCTCGGTCCCGGCCGCTACTGGATCCTCGGCGCGTGGCTTCCGTTTTTTGTGCTGAACATCGTTGGGGAAGAGTTTGTCTGGCGGGGGTTCGCGCTGCCGCGGCAAGAGATTGCTTTCGGCAGGCGAGCCTGGCTGGTCAATGGGATCCTGTGGTTGCTGTTCCACGCTGCCTTCCCCTGGCAAGTCCTGTTGACCCTTGTGCCGATCACGTTGCTGCTGCCCTATGTCGTCCAGCGGCGGCGCAGCACATGGGCCGGGATCGTTATCCACGCCGGGTTCGGAGCGATGGGCTTCCTGGTCCTGGCATTCGGGCTTGCTTAGCGCCCCCGACCTGCACCGGGCGATCGCGAAACGGCTGCAGACGGCAAGGTGTTAGAACTATTGGCGACTTCTTTGGATGGTGAGTAAAACAATGTCATTAAAAAATATGGTTGTTAAGTTCACGTCAACGGAGGATACAAGTATAAGTTTGGTCAATAAAATTGAGTCTAACTTAGGTGACAATTTTGGTGACGACGGTTTTATACAAGAAACAATAGAGATTCTTGCTAGATATAGGCCTGGTGGTGGAGAATTTCTTTTTGACGTCGAGTTTGTTAGAAAGCGACTGATTGAGACAATGTCGTATTTGGAAAGAAAGTCTCCAATGTAAACAGCCTGATAGACGTTGCGAATATTTCAGCAGAAAAGTTTTCCAACACAATCTGTGTTGGCGTGCAGTCGAAGGCTGCAGATAAAACGTTGTCTGAATTACGGTGACAATGCACTTTTTTGCTGTGGTCGCTATCGCCGTGTAGACTGACCGTATGGCTCGAGTTGCATTGCTGCGTCGCCGAAATCGGCATCTGGGCGTAGTGCCCGATGCAGAACCGTGTGCGGCTGATCCTGATGTCGGCCGGGCCAAAGCCTGAGGCGCGCTTGCCAAAATGCACCGTACGTCCGACACCCGATAGCGTTACGAATGTCAAAGGAGAACCGGCTGTCATCGTAGGCGGGACTGTTCGATTTGCCTGAAAGGCCGATAGTATCGGTTGGCCGGTCGGCAGCGACGCATTTTTAGACCGGATTGCCGAGCAAACCGGATAAGCTGTGAAACAGGAAAGACACGGCTGCCGGGAAAGGAAAAGTGCACTGTCACCGTAATTCTTATGTGAGTCTGGGGCCGGATGGTCCTGTCACTACGGGGACGACGGCGACGTTGGCGGGTGTGTGGAGAGGCTTTGATTTTGGTGGGCGTGTTGACCTGTCGCCCGATCCTGTGGGGGCGAAAGATGGTGACGATACTGAAGTGGATTGCCATCGCTGTACTTGGGCTGCTGGCATTGATGCATGCGGCACTGACTGCTTCACTGATCTGGCACATGTTCCGCTACGATGTACCCGGAGCTTGGATTGGGGAGCCCGAATTAGTCAGGCAATACCTGATTCCGCTGGCTTCCATTTTTGGTCTCTTGATACTGATGCGATACGCCAAGCCGACCGAAAGAAAGGCGTGCATCGCAGTTCTCGCTGCCGTTACTGTGTCCTTTGCGCTGTTTCTATTGTTGCATTTAACCGGTCGATTGACGATCAAATAGAGAGGACACCTGGGGCCCGCGCAGCGATTTTTGGCTGTTCTGCATGCTGATTTTTGCCTCTGATAGTGCTTCGCGCGGGTAGAATTTTGCGTTCGCGGCCTGCAAATTTTGTCATCGAATCCGGTTTGCGCGCACGAAATTTGGGCTCTCGCGGACAGTGGATTTTGCTCTTTCTCCGCTGCTTTTTTGTGTCGCTGTTTTGCTGCCCTGAGTGAACTTCCGTGAATTACGGTGACAGTGCACTTTTATCGCGTTCGCCCAGCTGATGCCTCAGTCTTGCGGCTTCACCACATCGACCGGACTGATGTCGAGCAGGTCGAGCGTGCGGCGCAACAGCTGCATCTCGCTCCCGGCAAGTTGCGAATCGGCCTTGGCGATCTCGGCCATGTGGCGGGCAAGCAGCTTGCGCCGCTCGACGTCGAGGTCGCGAAACTGGGCGACGGCCTGCGAGCCGTTGGTCTCGTAGCCGAACTCGTTGAGATATTCGATAACGCTGTCGATGCTGGTTTCGGGAATGCCGAAGGCGTCCCGGCAGATACGCCTGAAGGCGGTCATTTCGCTTTCGCTGACCGACCCATCGGCCAGGATCATGCGGAACAGCATCAGCAGCTCTGCCGACAGCACCGGATCGTCCGCGACTTTGCGCACGCCGGGATCGCCGTCGAAGATCGAGCGTATCTGGTCCAGCAATCCCATCGCCGTCAGCCCCTTCCGATTCGTCGGGAAGGTAGCGCGGAATCGGCTTGGCGCAAACGGGGTGCGCATGGTGGAACCCGCCATATTCTGTCGCCGGAAACTGCCGGCCAATCCGGCAAGCCGGCTGCGTGGGCTCATTGGTGTGTGACCGCGCGACTGATACTATGCCGCTGTACGAATCATGTTGAGGAGGGACCGAACATGAATCTTAGTGCGCCTACCCAGCTTATTTTCATCATATCCCTTGTCATCGCCATCATCGGCGTTCTCGCCGCGCTTGGCGTTCTGGCGTTTATCCCTTTGAATGCCGCGTGGATTGTCGTCATCGCCTACATTGTGCTGGCCGCCGGCTGCCTGATGCGCGGCGCTTAAACACGTCCAGACAATTCAGAATCTCAGGCAACTCGGAGCGCCCGGCCAAAAGCCGGGCGCTTTTGATTCTGCAGGATGGTCTGTTAGAATTCCTGGACGAGGGAAAGCACATGCCCGCCAGCGAAGACGGCAGCCCCCACGACAGAACAGGGCTCGATCGGTTCGAGATGGTGCGGCGCGCGCCCAGTCATCGGCTTCAGGGCGCCGTCACCGACATATGCGGCTTTCGCGAAACCATGCCAGGCCATTTCCGTGTCGTCGAATATGCCTCGCTGACCGTGCCGCTGGTCATCAGCTTTGCCGAACCCTTTGCCATCGGGCTCGGCAAGGACCCAAGCGACAATGACCGCTTCGGCAGTTTTGCCGCCGGCCTCTACGCCGGGCCGGTGGTGATCGAATCCTTCGGCGGCGCCTGTTGTGTGCAGATCAATTTCACGCCGCTCGGCGCCCGTCGCTTCTTCGGCCGGCCGATGAGCGAGCTGACCGACCGCATGGTCGGGCTCGATGACGTGCTTGGCGTTGAAGGCATCGCGCTTCGCGAAAGGCTTGGCAATGCACCGGATTGGAGCACACGCTTTGCCATCTCCGAGGCCTTCGTCGCGGACCGGTTGGCAACGGCGGACCGCACTCAAGCCGAAATAGCCTGGGCCTACCAGACGATCGTCACGACAGGTGGCCGGATTCGCGTCTCATTGCTTGCCAACAAGCTGGGTTGGAGCCGCAAGCATCTTGCCGGAAAATTTTCGGACGCGATCGGAACCGGCCCAAAAACGCTGTCGCGCATTGTCCGCTTCAACCATGCGCTCGGCCTGTCGAGACAGGTCAACAGCGATTGGGCCGACATCGCCGCCGACTGCGGCTATGCCGATCAGGCGCATCTGGTGCGCGAGTTCCGCGACCTCGCAGGCATAACGCCGACGGCGCTTGGCGCGAGGTAACATTTCTTCAAGACGCACGACCGGCCTTCGCCCAGACTGGGTTATCGACCAACCCGCTGAAGGAGATCAGCCATGCCGAACACCACCGAACCACCGCGGCTTTATCCGGCGCTGCGCTACAGGAATGCCGGCAAGATGATCGACTGGCTGGGCGAGGCCTTCGGCTTCAGCGTCCGCGCCCGCTATGGCGAAGGCGACGTGGTGCACCACGCCGAACTCGCATTCGGCTCCTCGATCATCATGCTCGGCACGGCGCGCGATGACGCCTACGGCAAGATGGTCGGTGCGCCCGGCTCTGGCGGCGGTACATCGATCTATGTTGCCGTCGAGGACGCAGACGCCGCATACGCTCGGGCAAAAACGGCCGGCGCCGAGATTCTGGAAGAACTCACCGACCGCGATTATGGCAGCCGCGAATTCATCTGCCGCGATCCGGAAGGCAATGTCTGGTCGTTCGGCACCTACTGGCCGAAGGCTGACGAAGCTGCCAGCTAACGCGCCAGCCCAAAGATGGCGTCGCAGTCGAGGTGGGTTTCCAGCTCGGCTGCGATCTCGTCCAGTGCCCGTTCGACCTCGGCGCGGTAGTCGATGCCGCCGCCCTTGACGCCGAGGCTTTCGAGGAATTTCGCCCGGAAGGCATCGGCGGAAAACAGCCCGTGCATATAGGTGCCTAATACCTTGCCGTCGACCGAGATAGCGCCGTCATCGATGCCGTTGATAACGGCGGACGGCCGCAGCATATCCGGACCGGTGGTGCGGCCGAGATGGATCTCGTAGCCCTCGAGCGGCAGATCGAATTGCACCGAGCGCGCGCTGACGTTGCGCACCGTCTTTTCCGGCTCCATCACCGTTTCGACGTCGAGCAGCCCGAGGCCTTGCGTCTCGGTAGCGCTGCCCTCGACGCCGTCGGGATCGCGCACGATATGACCGAGCATCTGGAAGCCGCCGCAAATGCCGACGATATGGCCACCGCGTTTCCTGTGCGCGGCAAGGTCGCGGTCCCAGCCGTTCTCGCGGAATTTCAGGAGATCGCCGATCGTCGACTTCGAGCCGGGAATGACCACCAGACCTGCATCCTGCGGCAGGCGCTGGCCAGGCGGCACGAACACCACCTCGACCTGCGGTTCGGCCTTGAGCGGGTCGAGGTCGTCGAAATTGGCGATGCGCGAGAGCACCGGCACGGCGATCTTCAGCGCGCGCTTCTCGCCGGACGACAGCCGTTCGAGCACGACGGAGTCTTCCGACGGCAGCCGCGCCGCCGCCTTCAGCCACGGCACGACGCCAAAACAGCGCCAGCCGGTGAATTTTTCGATCGCCTCGATGCCATCGTCGAACAGCGAGATATCGCCGCGGAACTTGTTGATGAGATAGCCGACGATCATGCGGCGGTCCTCGTCCGGCAGGATCAGGTGGGTGCCCGCGACCGAGGCGATGACGCCGCCGCGATCGATATCGCCGACCAGGATCACCGGCACGCCGGCGCGCGTCGCAAAGCCCATATTGGCAATGTCGCGGCTCCTGAGATTGATTTCGGCCGGCGATCCCGCGCCCTCGACAATGACCAGATCGGCGCCCTCGCCAACCTTTGCCCAGGAGTCCAGCACCGCATCCATAAGCCGGCCCTTCAGCGCCTGGTAGTCGCGCGCCCGCGCCTCGCCGAACACCTTGCCCTGCACGACGACTTGAGCGCCGACATCGGTCTGCGGCTTGAGCAGCACCGGGTTCATGTGGATGGTGGGCGGCACGCCGCAGGCGATCGCCTGCAGCCATTGGGCGCGGCCGATCTCACCGCCGCCTGAAACGCCGGGAATATCGGCGACGGCCGCGTTGTTCGACATGTTCTGCGGCTTGAACGGCCGCACTTTCAAGCCACGCTTCTTCGCCGCGCGGCAGAGGCCGGCGACGAGCACCGTCTTGCCGACATCCGAACCCGTGCCCTGCAGCATGATCGCCTTGGCCATATCAGCCCCTGCCCTGCGCAACGGTTCCGGTGATCGTCGACTTGGCCGCCAGTGGCCCACCGCGCCAGAGATAGAGCGCCAACAGCGGCTCCCTGCAGGTGCGCATGGCGTGGCTGACGTCAGAGGCATGGTGGATCACCTCGCCCGCCGATCGAAGGTGAAAACCGCCATCGCCCATGCGCCATTCGGCGCCGCCGGTCAGCGGGATGTAGATCTCCTCCGCGACGTGGTGGTGATCGGGGTAGACGATGTCGGGTCCAAGGATCAGCAGACCGCCGGCGACCTCTTCATTGACGAAATGGCCGCGTGTGCCGAACACCTCCAGCCAGCCGTAATTCTCCATGAAAATCCTGCCGAAATCCGCTTCACCATAGGTCTGGCCCCAGCGCAGATCGCCGCGACGCCCCGCAACCAGCCGCGCCAGCGGCTTGGCCGCAGCGGGAGCGAGTTCGACGATCCGGTCGAGCTGGACGAGACAAGGCAGTGCATGCGGCTCGAGCGGCCGGGCCGGCATGTCCCAGCCGATCCGGGCCACGGCGTCGCGCACCAGCGCATCGTCGAACGTCTGGAGATAGGCATGGAAGCGTCCAAGCAGTTCGTCGAAATTTGTCGTCACACTTTGCTCCAAAGCGCATCCGCGCACAGCGGCTGAGCAGACGGTCGGGTTGCGCGGCGGCATCATTGGTCTAGATTGGACTGAGCGCAAAGCCAAAAACGACAGGCCAGAAGGCCGGAAACATCAGGGAGCACGCCATGGACGCCGCTGTCGATGCGGGCACCAGCCAGTTCGAACTCAACGAGGACCAGCGCGCCATCCAGGAGATGGCCGAGGCCTTCGCCGCCGACCGTGTGGCGCCGAACGCACTCGACTGGGATCGCAACAAATATTTCCCCGCCGATGTGATCCGCGAGACAGGCCCTCTCGGCCTTGGCGGCATCTATGTCCGCGACGATGTCGGCGGCTCGGGACTCGGCCGGCTCGACGCCGTGCTGATCTTCGAGGCGCTTTCGCGCGCCGATCCGGCGTTTTCCGCCTTCATCTCGATCCACAACATGGTGGCATCGATGATCGACCGCTTCGGCAGCGACGAACAGCGCCGGCGCTTCCTGCCCAAACTGACCTCGATGGAATGGCTGGCCAGCTATTGCCTGACCGAGCCGGGTTCGGGCTCGGATGCGGCGGCGCTGAAGACGCGCGCGACAAAGAGCGGGGGCGACTATGTGCTGAACGGCGCCAAGCAGTTCATCTCCGGCGCCGGCGACAGCGACCTCTATGTCGTTATGGCGCGCACCGGGGCCGACGGGCCAAAAGGCATTTCCACCTTCGTCGTGCCGAACGATGCGCCGGGCCTTTCCTTCGGCGCCAACGAGCACAAGATGGGCTGGCACATGCAGTCGACCCGCCAGGTCGTTTTCGAGGATTGCAAGGTGCCGGCGGAAAACCTGCTCTCAGTCGAAGGCGCCGGCTTCGGCATCGCCATGGCCGGGCTTGACGGCGGCCGGTTGAACATCGCCGCCTGCTCGCTCGGCGGCGCGCAATCGGCACTCGACAGGGCGCTCGCCTACACCGCCGAGCGCAAGGCTTTCGGCTCGAAGATCAACCAGTTCCAGGCGCTGCAGTTCAAGCTCGCCGACATGGAGACCGAACTGCAGGCAGCGCGCATCTTTCTCTACACCGCCGCTTCGAAGCTCGACCGCAAGGCACCGGATGCCTCGAAATGGTCGGCTATGGCCAAGCGCTTCGTCACCGACACCGGCTTCAACGTTGCCAACGACGCGCTGCAACTGCATGGCGGCTACGGCTATCTGCACGATTACGGCATCGAGAAGCTAGTGCGCGACCTGCGCGTCCACCAAATCCTCGAAGGCACCAACGAGATCATGCGCGTCATCATCGCTCGCGCCCTGATCGGACGGTAAGGCAGTAGGCAGAAAGATGACCGCCAAGATCAAGGGCATCAGAAAAATGCTTCGCCAACTTATTAGCAAACTTGCGCCCGAATAGGTCGCCTACTGCCTACTGCCTACTGCCTACTGCCTACTGCCTACTGCCTACTGCCTACTGCCTACTGCCTACTGCCTACTGCCTACTGCCTACCCAAACCACGGAGTGCCATTATGACCACCATCGCCTTCATCGGCCTCGGCAATATGGGCAATCCGATGGCCGCCAACCTGGTCAAGGCCGGGTATGCCGTGCACGGCTTCGACCTGGTGCCGGAGAACCTCGTCATCGCCAGGGAGCACGGCGTCGTCATCATGGCCAATGCCGTTGCAGCGGTGAAGGATGCCGATGCGGTCATTACCATGCTGCCGGCCGGCAAGCATGTGCTGTCGGTTTACGCGGACATCGCGGCCAAGGCGAAAAAAGGCGCGCTGTTCATCGATTCCTCGACCATCGACGTCGAGTCGGCCCGAAAGGCCCATGCCATCGCCACCAAGCACGGGTTGCTGACGATCGACGCGCCGGTCTCCGGCGGCACGGGCGGTGCGGCGGCCGGCACGCTGACCTTCATGGCCGGCGGTTCGAAGGACGCCTTCGCCAAGGCCGAACCAATCCTCAAGCCGATGGCCGGCCGCATCGTTCATTGCGGCGACGATGGCGCCGGACAGGCGGCGAAGATCTGCAACAACATGATTTTGGGCATTTCGATGATCGGCGTTGCCGAGGCCTTCGTGCTGGCGGAAAAGCTCGGCCTGTCGCACCAGGCGCTGTTCGATGTCGCCTCGACCTCGTCCGGCCAGTGCTGGTCGCTGACCACTTACTGCCCGGTGCCCGGCCCGGTGCCGACATCGCCCGCCAACAATGGCTATAAGCCTGGCTTCGCAGCGGCACTGATGCTGAAGGACCTGAAACTGTCGCAGGAGGCCGCGCAGAGCGCCGGTGCGGTAACGCCGCTCGCCGCCGAGGCAGCCCAGCTCTATGCGCTGTTCAATGCACAAGGCAACGCCGGCGCGGATTTTTCCGGCATCATAAATTTCCTGCGCGGTGCCACGGGGTAAACTCCGAATTTCATCGTTTTTTCGATATCCTGATGCGGAAAGCTGGCAAGTTTAGGTTTGCTTAAGCTCTTGCTAACCTTGCAGTAACGATGTGCGTTTAAAACGGATTGCGAGGCGGACATCCGCCCGGCGCTCCGGATCAGGTCTCGCGTACCGGAGCCCGCAAGTTTCGCCGTAAGTTTCGCAAGTGTTTTGTTGGCGAAGCGCCATGCGTATCTGGCAAAGCCGCGCTCCGATGGAGCGCGGTTTTTGCGTTTCGGACTCTTCAAGGACAGTGAGACGATCGCCCTGGCGCGACTCCAGATGATCGTCAGCCTCGTGGCGGCGGTCCTGACCTACGTTGACGACCGGCGCGTCAGCTGCGCTACTTGCGTGCGAGCAAGACGTGAGCCTCTTGGGGGAATATCAGCTCCCCTCCAGTTGAATAGATTGCCAGCGAAGAACTTAGATCAGCCGTGATCGCTGCGATGACTGCGTCCCGATGTCCGGCCTCCATTCCGCTGACCAGCCCAGCCTGCGGAGTCGCTGCCAACTGTAATCGCACATATTGCTTTGACGAGGGGAACCGGATGTTCTGTGTCGTCGTGTGGATGGTCACCTGACGAAATCCCGCCCCGGCCACCAATCGGTAAAGCTCGTCCGCATCGGCGAGTGAATGCTCGGACCGTTTCGTTGCCGAAGCGCCGGGACCGAGGTGTCGATCCAAGGCATCCGCCAACGCCTTGGCCGCGGGAGTGTGCTCGATGGCGCTGAAAACGTTTAAGACCAGTCGGCCGTCAGGCACCAGAACCCGGAACATCTCACGTAGCGCACTCGATCGGTCCGGAAAAAACTGCAGTCCGAGCTGGCAAAGAACCAAATCAAAGGTGGAGTCAGGGAACGGCATTTCGAGCGCGCTTCCCTCGTGCCAGTCGATATGCGGTCCAGCACCTCTCGGGAGCGAGCGAGCAACGGCAAGCATGCCCGTGTTGATGTCGAGGCCGACGACCTGCCCATTTCCCATACGCTCGGCCGCCGAGCGTGCCACCACGCCGGTGCCGCAAGCTACGTCCAGAATCCGCTCACCAGATTGAGGTGCAGCACGATCCAAAAGGTCGGCAGCCCACTGGGCTGTGATTGCCGGAACCAGGTAGCGCTCGTAGAGTTCCGCAGCGCTGCCTTCCAGCTGCCACTGCTCTTGCTGGGCCATAGCGTCCCTCCCGGACCAGCCGTTCGGGCAACGGGCCGATCGGCGCTTCAAGCAGCCATCTTAAAGCACGTGTCTATCAACTAGCAACCGGACCGGGAAACATGGATACAGTGCAGATCGCTAGGACGATCCGCCCGCCACCCTAATGACACCTTTACTGCTGCTCGTTTCCATCGACGAGACGAATGGCAACATTCCACCCACAGCCGAATCCAAACCGAGGCACCATCGCCTTTCGGATCACTTGTTGAAGTCGACAGGACACGCCCCGCCATTTCCACCGGGCGGGCTCGAAGCTTGAAGGCAACTCGGTTGCAGACATAGTCTCGAAGACTATTTCGTTAAAGGCTATATGGCCGCACGAATCTCTTCACATATTGAGGTCCCGCAATGGCGCACGAGCCTCGAAAAAGACCATTATTCCGCAAGCTCGATAATCATCTATTACGCGTGAGCGATCTCGATGCAGCCGTATCGTTCTATGGGGATCGGCTCGGTCATGCCCTCGTTTGGCGGGACGATGAAGCCGCTGGCTTTGCGCTGCCGGAAACCGATGCGGAACTGGTTGTCCATCTTCATATCGGTCCCGAGACCGATATCCTGGTCGATAACGTGGACGACGCGTTTGAGGAATTCTTGGCCGCCGGCGGTGAGGCTGTGCAACCGCCATTCGAGATCGCGGTCGGACGGTGCGCCCGTGTCCGCGATCCTTTCGGCAACATAGTTGTGATCTTGGACCAATCGAAAGGGATGTTGGTCACTGACGCTAAGGGGCACGTCATCGGTGTCAAGGCGGGCCAGTGATCACGCGTGGTCGTCTATACCGCCAACAGCCTCGCCTGGCGAACGCTTCGCCATAAAGCGGCATTCAATCTCCGGGCGCCCGATTACCCGGGCGCCCGGCGATCGTTCCATCTTACCGCTTGCGCAAATCTGCCTCGGCCAGGTCGAGCGCCCTGCCGATGCGGTCGCAGGCCATGTCGATCGTCTCGCGCGTCCAGAT
This sequence comes from Mesorhizobium sp. M1328, assembly GCF_040318075.1. Classification (NCBI taxonomy): domain Bacteria; kingdom Pseudomonadati; phylum Pseudomonadota; class Alphaproteobacteria; order Hyphomicrobiales; family Phyllobacteriaceae; genus Mesorhizobium; species Mesorhizobium sp. M1328. The sequence continues at coordinate 95,688 of NZ_JAMYLO010000014.1, forward strand.
CAGCGGCGGCGACAGGATCATCGTGTCGCCGGTGGCGCGCAGCATCATGCCCCGGGCAATCGCGTAGTCGCGAACCATCACCGCCGCGCTGCCGGCCGGCAGGAAGCGCTCCTTGGTTGCCTTGTCCTTGACGATCTCGATCGCTCCCATCAGCCCGAACGAGCGCACCTCGCCGACCAGATCGTGCCCACCGAGACGTTCCTGCAGCGCCCTGGCGAAGTAAGGCCCGGTATCGTTCCTGACGCGCTCGACCAAGCCTTCGCGCTCGATGATCTCGAGGTTCTTCAGCGCCACCGCGCAGGCCACCGGATGCCCGGCATAGGTGTAGCCGTGATAGAATTCGCCGCCCTTTTCGACCAGCGTCGCCGCGATGCGGTCGCCGACCAGCAGCGCCGACAGCGGCTGATAGCCAGAGGTCAGCGCCTTGGCCGTGGTGATGATGTCGGGCTCGACATCGAAGGCTTGTGCGGCGAACCACTCGCCGGTGCGGCCATAGCCGGTAATGACCTCGTCCAGCATCAGCAGGACATCGTATTTGCGGCAAATGCGCTGCACTTCCGGCCAATAGCCCATCGGCGGGATCTTCACCCCGCCTGCCCCCATCACCGGCTCGCCGATGAAGGCGGCCACCTTATCGGCGCCGGCTTCGAGGATCGCCTCCTCGACCGCTTTCGCCGCGCGCAGGCCGAAATCATGGTCGCTTTCGCCGGGCAGTGCCAGTTCATAGGCGTAGGGCATCATCACGTGGACGATGTTGGGCACGGCGCCGCCGAGCTGCTTGTGCATGAGATCCATGCCGCCGAGCGAGGCGCCGGCGATGGTCGAGCCGTGGTAGCCCATCTTGCGCGAGATGATGCGGTTCTTCTCGGGTCGGCCTTCAAGCACCCAATAGTGGCGAACAAGACGCAGCGCCGTGTCGTTGGCCTCCGAACCGGACGAGCCGTAGAACACCTGGTTGATATGCTTCGGCGCGATCTCCGCCAGTTTCTTGGCAAGCAGAACCGGCGTCGGCGTCGAGCATTTGAAGAAGGAGTTGTAGTAGGGCAATTCCTTCATCTGGGCGTAGGCGGCGTCGGCCAACTCGTCGCGGCCATAGCCGACATTGACGCACCACAGCCCGGCCATGCCGTCGAGGATTTCCGTCCCTTCGGAATCGTAGATGAACGGCCCGTTGGCGTGGGTGATGATGCGCGAGCCGGTCTCGCGCATCTCCTTGTGGTCGGTGAACGGATGAAGGTGATGCGCGGCATCAATCTGCTGAAGCTGCTTCAGCGAATAATTCTGGTAGGTCATGTCTGGTCTTTCCTCTTGAACCAATCCGGCAGCTTTCGCGCCGGGGCGGATTCGTCAGAGGACAGCGGGCGGCGAATAGCCGATGCGGGCGCAGAGCCGCAACAGCTCGGCGCGAAGCGTGCGCGACGACGGCGTCACCGCCACCCCAAATGCGCAACCCGATTTCGCCAGCCGAGCCATGCATGTACCTTAGGCTGCCTCGAGCCCTCAGTTCAAGCCGTGCCGGTCAAGCGACGCCGGTCAATTGGTGCCAGTCAGGGCCCGCTGCAGGAAGACGTACTTCATCGCCGCCTGTGCGGCCTGCGGCCGCCGATCGCCGCGTCCACCATGGCCGCCCTCGGTCTCCTCGAAGAACAGCGTCTTGCCGTGGCCGGCCGCCTGCAGCCGTGCCGCCATCTTGCGGGCATGCCCGGGATGGACGCGATCGTCGGCGGTCGAGGTCGTCAGCAACACTGGCGGATAGGCTGCATCCGTGTCTACATGCTGGTAGGGCGAATAGGCGGCGAGCCAGGCTGCCTCTTCCGGTTTCGCCGGATCGCCATACTCGGCCATCCACGACGCGCCGGGCGGCAGCTCGGTGTAACGCAGCATATCGAGCAGCGGCACGTCGATGATCACCGCGCCGAATAATTCCGGGCGCTGCGTCAGCGAGACGCCGGTCAGCAAGCCACCGTTCGATCCGCCCTGGATGCCCAGCGTGGCGGGCGTAGCGATGCCGCGTTTGACCAGATCTTGCGCGACCGCAGCGAAATCGTCGAAGGCATTCTGGCGATTGGCCTTGAGCGCGGCCTGATGCCAGTTCGGGCCGAACTCGCCACCGCCGCGGATGTTGGCCTGCACATAGGCATTGCCCTTCTCCAGCCACAGCCTGCCGCGCACGCCGGCATAGCCGGGCAACAGCGGCACTTCAAAGCCACCATAGCCGTAAAGCAATGTCGGCACGGGTCCATCCAAGTCGCGCCGCCTGACCACGAAGTACGGGATCATCGTGCCATCCTTCGAGCGTGCCTCGAACTGTTCGGAGACCAGGGACGACGCGTCGAAGCGCGCCGGCTGCGATTTCACCGGTGCCAGCGTCGCGGCATTGTCGTCCGACCAGATGATCGAGCTCGGCGTCAGGAAATCGGTGAAGGAAAAGGAGACGCTGGAGCCGAAATGCTCGGCATGGCTGATGCCGACATTGCCGTTTTCGGGCAATGCAACGGGCTTGAACTCCCAGCCGCCGCCGCTGCGCTCGCCGGCGATGACCTTGCCGCGCACATTGTCCATCAAATTGATGAACAGCCGGTCCTGCGTGCGGGCAATGCCGGCAATCGAGACGCGGTGCGCCGGCTCGAGCACGGTATCGATGGATCCGAATAGCCCGGTTTCGATCCAGCGCTCGAAATCGAGTGAATAGAGCCCGTCGGGCTTGCACAGCGTGCCGTCCGGCGCCGTCCACGGGGTACGCACGCCGAAGACGAGCTGGCCCTTGAACAGCGCTGTATCGGTGACGTCGTCCGGCAGCGGGATGCGCCTGTTTTCGCCCGATGGCAGCCGCAGGAAACTGTGCGAGGCGAAGAAGTCGAGGGTCCGGGCGAGGAAGACATGGCGTTTGTCGCCGTCGAATTCGACGGACCCGCCGGCTGCGAGATCCTGCTTCAGCGCCTCGAAGATCGGCATCGCCTCGTCCAGTGGCGTGCCGCGCCGCCAAAGCTTGACCACGCGCGGATAACCGGACTGGGTCTTGTCGTTCTCCTCGAAGGCGGCGGAAACGATAACTGCGTCCTCGTCCAGCCAGCTAAAGCTCGATTTCGAGGCAGGAGCCCGAAAACCGCCATCGACGAAGGACCTGCTTTCGATATCGAATTCGCGCATCTCGCTGGCATCGCCGCCATCCGGCGACAGGCTGAGCAGGCAGCGGCTGAAGTCGGGGTAGAGCCGGCTGGCGCCGCTGAACACCCATTTCACTCCCTCTTCCGCCGCCAGACTGTCGAAGTCGATGATCGTCTGCCATTCCGGCTCGTCGGTCTTGTAGGATGCGACCGTGGTGCGCCGCCAGAGGCCGAGTATATTGGTCCGGTCCTGCCAGAAATTATAGACATGGCCGTTGATCGCAGCCCCGACAGCAATATTGTCCTCGGCCGTCATCAGGTCGAGCGCGGTCTGGAACGTTGCCTGATAGGATGGATCACCCTGCAATTCGGCGACCGTGATCTCGTTCTGGCGATGCACCCAGTCGAGCGCTTGCTTGCTGGTCCTGTCCTCCAGCCAGAGGAAGGGGTCTTTTGTCTCGCCGGCTGAACCTGGCTGCTTTTGAGTGATCGGCTCGGTCATGTGGTCTCCAAAATTCGTCAGGCTCGGTGCCACAAACATCGGCATGGCGCTACCGACATTCAACCGGAACACGTAAATACGAATGGTCGGAGAGTGCCATGACAACGCTCTCTGCATGGACTGCGAGGAACCTCATGCAACGTCTGTACATTGCGACTGAGAAGTTTGATCCATCCCACGGCACGGGATGGGACAAGTACATGGAGTGGTCGGGCCTCACCCAATTGACAGAGGTCGTCTCTCTCGACGGCATGCTGTGCCCGACCGCACTTGGGGAGATAAAGGATAGCTACTGGCCCTACATCGTGAACGAAGATTTCATGCTGGATTTCTTCGTGGATCTGGGGTTTTTGCGTTCGCAATTGACCGATACGAGCAACCTTAACATCCTTGGCGTAATCCGAAGTCCTTCGGCGGATCTGCGCTCATTCGGTTGGGACGAGTTCACCTTCATGGGCTATGATCTGCTCGACAAGAACGTCGACATCAGCGCATTGACCAATTGCGGTGGTTTCCCCGACGTCTTCGCCAACGAAGAGCTATCCTGCGTTGGGCTGATAGACGACTTTGATCGCGCCGTTGAGATTCAGGAATTGCTGCACAAGACGCATCCCGAAGAACGCCACGCCGACTGTGACCTCTGGGCGGTCTTCAGGCGGCAAGACAATTGAGGATCTCAGCATCCGGTCGGAATCTCACACCATCCGCCTTCGAATAACGGTTACAACCGCCAGCGCCAGGCAAATGGCACCGAGCGTCATCGGCAGACCGCCTGCCCCAAGGACATCCATGGCGCTGCCCGCCAGCGGCGGCACGGCGATCCCGCCGACGCCCCACATCAGCGAGAAGGCGGCGTTGCCGGCGACCAGTGCCGAGCCGGTGAACCGCTCGCCGAGCTCGATGATCGACATTGTGTAAATCCCGTAGGAAACCGCTCCCCAGATGAAGACGCATGGCCAGATCAGCGGCGTCTCGATGAGAACCGGCAACAGCACGCATCCGAGCACCGTCACCGAAACACAGATGAACCGCACCAGCCGCGCCGTCAGCCGTTCCGCCAACAAGCCGAGCGGCACCTGCATAGCGATATTGCCGGCGATCATCACTGACAGCAGCGCCGACATGCGCGCTTCGGCGATGCCGTAATGTGTTCCATAGACCGGCAGTAAGGCGAGCACCGCCTGTTCAAAACCGGCGGCCACGACGACCGCCGATAACAACAGCCAAGCCTGCGGCACGAATCCCAGGACCGAAACCCGGTGCCCGCTCTCGTCGACCTTCGGCAGCCGTGCCAGCACAGAGGCTAGGCAGGCGCCGCAAAACAGGAAAGCGCCGATGCCGACCAGAAACGGCGGCCATCCCACGGTGCCGACCGCAAGCAGGCAAAGCGGCCCCGCCGCAAAGCCCGCCGAAATGATCGTCGAATAGATGCCCATGACGCGGCCGCGGCGTTCCGGCGGCGCCAGTGCGATCACCCAGACTTCGCTCAGCACGTAGAGCGGGTTGGTGACGGCGCCGATCAAAAAGCGCAGCGGAAACCACAGATAGACATTTTGCGTCCAGCCGATCAGCGCCAGCACCAGCGCGGAAAGTGCCGCGCAAATAAGCGCGGTGCGCCCTGCCCCGAAACGGCGCGCCAACGCCGGAACGAGCGGCGAAGAGACGATGAAGCCGATCGGCGTCATTGCCGCCGACAGTCCGATCATGGCCGGCGAGACGCCCTGGCGCTGCAGGATGAAGCTCAACAGCGGATAGCTCAGCCCTTGCGCGATGGCGAACACTGAGACGGTGGCGATCACGCCGGTGATCGCCGCCCATTGCACTGTCTCGCCGCTGCTTTGTTCCGCCCGCGCCATGATCCACACCAAATATCGGGCTGCAGCATTAGCGTTCGGTTCCGTCACAGTAAGCACCGGCAACGAAAACCGCTTGCGCCAGCCGGAACGCGATCAAGAGGCTGACGATCCCGCCGGCTGCCCCCAGGGCATGTCGCTTCCCTCGTCCTAGTGGTCGCCGCCTCCGCAATGGCCGGCCAGCCGGCAGTCCATTATGCCGCCGCATTGCCGCAGCGTACGAGGACTATCATGACCGCCGCCCTTCAGCCCGCCGAACCGGCATTGGCAAACGATCGCGCCCGTCGCGGCGGCCGCGCGGGGAAGCGTGCCGGCGGATCGGCGGCGTTCGAGCAGCCGCCGTTTCGGCAGTTGAAGAACCCGCTGGCGCCGACCCGGCTGGTTTCCGACGACGAGCTGGAATCCATCCACCTCGCCTCTCTGCGCGTGCTCAGGGAAATCGGCGTCGACGTGCTGCATGACGAAGCCCGGCGCATCATGAAGGCGCATGGCGCCGATGTCCGCGAAGGCAGCGAGCGGGTGCGCTTCGACAGTGACATGATCCTGGAACTGGTTGCGCACTGCCCGCCGGAATTCACCATCCACGCCCGCAACCCGGCGCACAACGTGCGCTTCGGCGGCGATAATCTGATCATCTCGATGATGGCGTCGGCGCCCAATTGCTCCGACGTCGACCGCGGCCGCCGGCCGGGCAACCAGCAGGACTACCGCAACTTCCTCAAGCTTGCGCAGATGCACAACATATTGAACTGCACGGGCGGTTATCCGGTCGAGCCGATCGACATCCATCCGTCCGTCCGCCACCTCGAATGCATCCGTGACCTCGCCACGCTGACCGACAAGATGTTCCACATCTATTCGCTCGGCAAGGAACGCAATGTCGACGGCATAGAGATCACCAGGATCGCACGCGGCATCAGTCATGAGCAGCTGCTCGCAGAGCCGTCGGTGTTCACCATCATCAACACCAATTCGCCTCTCAAGCTCGACGTGCCGATGATGGAAGGCATTATCCAGATGTCGAGCAAGGGCCAGGTGGTCATCGTGACGCCGTTCACCCTGTCCGGCGCCATGGCGCCGGTGACGATTGCCGGCGCGCTGGTGCAACAGAATGCCGAGGCGCTGTCCGGCATCGCCTTCGCGCAGATGGTGCGCAAGGGCGCGCCTGTCGGCTACGGCGGCTTCACCTCGAATGTCGACATGAAGTCCGGCGCGCCGGCCTTCGGCACGCCGGAATATATGAAGGCGCAGCTGGTCGGCGGACAGCTCGCCCGCCGCTACAACATCCCCTACCGCACCTCCAACACCTGCGCCGCCAACACGGTCGACGCGCAGGCCGCCTATGAAAGCGTGTTCTCGCTGTGGGGCGCCATCCAGGGCGGCGGCAATCTGATGATGCATGCCGCCGGCTGGCTCGAAGGCGGCCTGCGCTGCTCCTATGAAAAGACCATCCTCGATATAGACCTGTTGCAGATGGTCGCCGAGTTCCTGACGCCGCTCGATCTTTCCGACGAAGCGCTCGGTTTCGACGCCATCCAGTCGGTCGGCCCCGGCGGCCATTTCTTCGGCACCCAGCACACGCAGGACCGCTACAAGACCGCCTTTTACGCGCCAATCATTTCCGACTGGCGCAATTTCGAGAGTTGGGCGGAGGCCGGGTCGCCGACGGCACTCGAAAAGGCCAATCGCGTCTGGAAGGAACGGCTGGCGTCCTATGAAGAGCCTTACATGGATCCGGCGATCCGCGAGGAGCTCAACGCTTTCGTCGACAAGCGCCGGGCCGAAGGCGGCGCGCCGACCGATTTTTGATCATCTGATGAGTAGTCGACCCCCACTCCGTCTTGATGGCAGGCTGGCCGAAAACATCGCCGTTTCCGATCTCCGCTTTGTTTTCGCGCCCCGCTCACTCGATTCAATCTCTTCAAAAACGGAACTATCTTCATGAAATCTCACGCAAAAGCGGTTGTTATCGGCGGCGGGGTCGTTGGCTGCTCGGTGCTCTATCATCTGGCCAAGGCTGGCTGGACCGACATCATGCTGATCGAGCGTTCGGAGCTCACTTCCGGCTCGTCCTGGCATGCGGCGGGCGGCTTCCATACGCTGAACGGCGATCCCAACGTCGCCAAGCTGCAGGCCTATACGGTGCAGCTTTACAAGGAGATCGAGGAGATTTCCGGCCAATCCTGCTCGCTGCACCTGACCGGCGGCGTGATGATGGCCGACACACCCGAGCGCATGGACTTCTTGCGGCTCGCCCACGCCAAGGGCCGCTATCTCGGCATGGACACCGAACTGATCACGCCGTCCGAAGCCAAGGCAATGTTCCCGCTGATGGACGAGACGAATTTCGTCGGCGCCATGTGGGATCCAGTCGAGGGCCATCTCGACCCTTCCGGCACCACCCATGCCTATGCCAAGGCCGCCAGGAAGCTGGGCGCCGAGATCGTACTGCGCAACCGCGTCGTGGAACTGACGCAGGAGGTCGACGGCACGTGGAACGTCGTCACTGAGCAAGGCACAGTCAAAGCCGAGCATGTGGTCAACTGCGGCGGCCTGTGGGCGCGCGAGATCGGCCGCATGGTCGGGGTCGAACTGCCGGTGCTGGCCATGGAGCACATGTATCTCCTGACCGAGCCGATGCCGGAGGTCGAGGAATTCAACAAGTCGACCGGCCGCGAGATGATCGGCGTGCTCGATTTCAAGGGCGAGATCTATACCCGCCAGGAGCGCAACGGCATCCTGCTCGGCACCTATGAAAAGGCCTGCAAGCCGTGGTCGCCGGTCAACACGCCGTGGGATTTCGGCCACGAACTGCTGCAGCCAGACATCGACCGCATCGCGCCGTCGCTGGAGATCGGCTTCAAGCATTTTCCCGGCATCGAGAAGGCCGGCATCAAGCAGATCATCAACGGCCCCTTCACCTTCGCGCTGGACGGCAACCCGCTGGTCGGCCCGGTGCAGGGCCTGACCAATTTCTGGTGCGCCTGCGCCGTCATGGCCGGCTTCAGCCAAGGCGGCGGCGTCGGCCTGGCGCTGTCGAACTGGATGGTCCATGGCGACCCCGGCTTCGATGTCTGGGGCATGGACGTTGCACGCTTCGGCGAATGGGCAACGCTGCGCTATACCAACGCAAAGGTGCGTGAAAATTATTCGCGCCGTTTCTCCATCCGCTTTCCCAATGAGGAATTACCGGCGGCAAGACCAGCGCAGACGACCCCGCTTTACGACACCATGCTCGCCAACAACGCCGTCATGGGCGACAGCTGGGGTCTCGAAACCCCCCTCTGGTTCGCGCCGAAAGGCTCGGAGCCGAAGGACATCGTGTCCTTCCACCGCTCCAATGATTTCGGCCCGATCGGCGAGGAGGTGCGCGCCACCCGCGAGAGGGTAGGCGTCACCGAGATCGCCAACTTCGCCAAATACGAAGTCTCCGGACCAGGGGCCGAAGACTTCCTCAACCGGCTGATGACCAATCGCATGCCGAAATCCGGCCGCATCGTGCTGACGCCGATGCTGAACGAGTTCGGCAGGCTGATCGGGGACTTCACCATCGCCAAGGCGGGCCCAAGGGGTGGGGAAGATCGCTTCATGATCTGGGGTTCTTCGGCAGCGCAAAAATACCACATGCGCTGGTTCGAGAAGCATCTGCCGAAGGACGGGAGCGTGCGCATCCACCGCTTCGACCAGACGCTGGTCGGCCTCTCCATCGCCGGGCCGAAATCGCGCGACCTGCTGCAGAAACTGGTCGATGTCGACATCTCGACCAAGGCCTTCCGCTTCATGGATTTCCGCGAGATGGCGGTCGGCGGCGCGCCCTGCATGGTCAACCGCATCACCTACACCGGCGACCTCGGCTATGAGATCTGGATGGCGCCTGCCTACCAGCGCCTGGTTTACAATGCGATCAAGGAGGCTGGCGAAGAGTTTGGCCTTGTCGATTTCGGCATGCGGGCTTTGCTCTCGATGCGCCTTGAGAAGAACTTCCCGACCTGGTTCCGCGAGTTACGTCCGATCTACGGACCGTTCGAAGGCTCGATGGACCGCTTCATCAAGCTCGAGAAGAACGACTTCATCGGCCGGGAAGCAGCGGCCAAGGAACAGGCAGAAGGGCCGAAACTGCGCCGTGTCTCCTTCATCGTCGATGCCGCGGATGCCGACGTCATGGGCGATGAGCCGATCTGGGCCAAGGTCGGCGGCAAGGATTACGGCACCGTGGAAAAGCCGCATGGCTATGGCGCGCCGCGCTTCGATGCGGGTGGTAACGAAGTGCGCGGCTCGAATGCCGCCGAAGGCGCGTCTGCCGTGCGCGGCATTGTCGACGGCGACTGGCGCGTGGTCGGCTGGGTCACCTCCGGCGGCTATGCGCATTATGTCGAGAAGTCGATGGCGCAAGGCTATGTACCGGCAGCGCTTGCCGAGAACGAGAGCGCCGGGCTGTTCGAAGTCGAAATTCTTGGACACCGGCGGCCGGCACGCATCAATGTCGAGCCGCCCTTCGACCCGAGCGGCGAAAAGATGAGGACGTAGGCGCAGCCAGCCGGTCGCATTGTGCGGAGCATACTCTTCATGCTAGCGCAGCCGGCAACACTCTGCTGGCAAGGGCGATGAGATTTCATTGAAGTACAATCTGAGATGGGCCGAGTGGCTGGCCGAGGGACGGATCGGCCCGTTCCCGGCGGCGATCGTCATGGTCACGGCTTACTTTGCCTTACAGACCGTCATACTATCCCTGTTGAGCTCTTGGGCGGGAACCGGCGTCGGCATCGATGATGCGGAGCAACTGATCTATGTTCCATATCTCTGGGCCGGATATGGCGGCTCACAACCACCCCTGTACACCTGGATCAACTGGCTGGCCGCGCATGTTTTCGGCACCAGTATCTTCACGCTGAAGCTCGTCAAATACTCCGTGCTGTTCCTTGCCGCCTGCAGCGTGTTCGCCGCCATGCGGCGGTTCGGCTACACCAAAGCGACAGCGGCGGCGGCCATGTTCGGCCTGTTTACGATCCCGCAGATCGTCTGGGAATCGCAGCGCGCCTTGTCGCATTCCGTCGCCGTCGTCGGCTTCTGCTCGCTGCTCCTGCTCGCCATGGCCTATCTTCTCGAGCGGCGAAGCATGATCGCCTATGCGGCGTTTGGCCTGGCCACCGCGGCGGCAATTCTTGCCAAGTATAATGATGTCTTCCTCGTGGTTGCCCTTGTTGCGGCCGTGCTGTCGCTGCGCGAATGGCGCAGCGCAATCCTTGATCCGAAGTTCGCCATCAGCATAGCGGTCGCGATATTAGTGCTGGCGCCAACCACCTATTGGAGCCTCATGCATCCCGCCGATTTATTGTCGAGAGGCGAGAAGTTCGGAATAGACTCGCAACAAGAGCGCATGGCGGCGGCCTTTATCGGCGCCGGCAAGTTTGTCATGGGGACCTTCAATTTCGCGGTCTTGCCGGTGCTCGTCTCCGCCCTGGCTTTCTGGCTGGCGAAGTTCCGTTTCTCCGAGCGGCACCCGAAACGTCCGGCCAGGGAAATTCTGTTGTGGCGTAGCTTGGCGCTCGGCTTGGCCATGCTGGCGATACTTGTGCTGGCCACCGGCGTGACGGTGGTCAAGGACCGCTGGCTGCTGCCGGTCCTGTTCATCTTGCCGCTGGCCATCGTCGCCACTATGGAACGGCTGGCGCCGCGCGGCAGGAATGCGCAGCTCCTGGTGATCTCGGCTGGAGCGATCATCGCCGTGCTGCTCGCCCCCGCCACCTGGTACGTCCAGATAAACGGGACCAGTGGACTGTCGCGCATGATCCGCGTGGATTACCCCGCCCTCTATCGCCAATTGACTGCGGACGGACCGGTCAAAACCGCAATATCTGATGGTGCATGGGTCGGAAATCTGCGGTTGGTCGACCAAAAACTGGTCGCACTTAACCAGGAAGTGCCTAATTTCGAAACGCTGATGCAGGAGCCGGCCGTACTCGTCTGGCTTGACCGCGACGATCCGCGGCCGGTCATTTTGGAGCAGCTCAAAGCGGCCGGCTATGAGCCGGACGGCCAGCCACGGCAAATGATGGTTCCGCTGTTGCGTGGCACCGACAAGTCCGCCCGGCCCGGCGCATTCGTCCGACTGAAGAGAATGGAAGGAGCCATGGCGCCCAAGAAAGGCGCTGGCGAAGGAGTCGAGGGTGGACAGGAACCCGAGTGACCGGCCCCGTCATCATCGCAAGATCATGCCGTTCGAGCCGGACAGCTCGATCGATGCGCTGCGCAAAAAATCGCGCCTGAAGGCCGCTGAACTCAACCAGCATCTGCTGGGCTATGGGGCGCTTGCGGAAGCCGAGTGGCAGGCGGCGGGCATTGCTGCTCCTGAGCTGCCCGCCATGCGCCGATACCGGCTCGAGCGCATCCGCGCCGAGCTGAAGCGCCGCGACTATGCGGGAGCCCTGCTCTACGATCCGGTCAACATGCGCTACGCGACTGATGCGACCAACATGCAGCTCTGGGTCGCGCACAATCCGACCAGGCATTGTTTCGTCGCCACCGATGGCCCGGTGGTGCTGTTCGACTATTTCTCCTGCGAGCACCTTTCCGACCATTCCGGCGTCGTCGACGAGGTGCGGCCGGCGGTGTCGTGGGCTTACCTCTACAGCGGCGAGCTGACCGGTCAAAAAGTCCGCCGCTGGGCAGCCGGCATCGCCGAGTTGGTATTGGAACATGGTGGCGGCAATCGCCGCATCGCAGTCGACCACATCAATCCCGAGGGCATCGAAGAGCTCGCCCGTCTCGGCATCTCGACCGGCAATGGCGAGGCGGTGATGGAAAATGCGCGGCTGATAAAATCACCCGACGAGATCCTTGCCATGCGCCGGGCGATCGTCGCTTGCGAGGCGGCGATGGGCGAGATGGAGCAGGCGCTGAGGCCTGGCATCTCCGAGAACGAATTATGGGCCGAACTCCATCGCGGCAACATCGCGCGCGGCGGCGAATGGATCGAAACCCGGCTCCTGTCGTCAGGTCCGCGCACCAATCCATGGTTCCAGGAGTGCTCGTCGCGGATGATCGAGGCCGGCGAGCTCGTCGCTTTCGACACCGACCTGATCGGTCCTTACGGCTTCTGCGCCGACCTTTCGCGCACCTGGCTTTGCGGTGACGCGCCGCCGTCGCAGGAGCAGCGCGACCTGTTCCGCATCGCCGCCGACCAGATCGCCTACAACACGGAGCTGATGCGGCCGGGCGTATCGTTTCGCGGCCTCGTCGAGCGCTCGTCAGTGCCGCCGGGAGACTGCTTCCCGGCCCGTTACGGGGTGCTCTATCACGGCGTCGGCCTTGCCGACGAATACCCGACTTTGCCGCATGCTAGCGACTGGACCGACGACACGCCCGACGGAATGCTCGAACCTGGCATGGTGCTGTGCGTCGAGAGCTATATCGGCCGGCTTGGCGGCTACGAAGGCGTCAAGATCGAAGAACAGATCCTGATCACCGAGACCGGCAGCGAGAAGCTTTCGACCTACCCGCTCGACAATCGGCTGCTTGGCGGCTGAGCGAAGCTAATGCATGTCGCGCAAAAGCATGCCCTCGGGCTTGACCCGACGGTGTGCAGCGGTTTTGCGATAACGACATGCATAAACAGGAATCTAAGTGCGTCGCATGAGGCCGACCGAACGCGACGCGCTTTACGTGAACGCGGCGATCGCTTCGCGCATCGCGGCGACGATCGTTTCCGGCATCGTCCTGGCGGTGATGAACGGCAAGCCTTTGCGCCGCCTTGTCCAGCCGACGACCGTCACCTTCTGCGCCGCAGGCTCGAAACGCTGCGCCAGCGCCCAGCTCTCGCAGTCGATCGCCGCCACATCTGCCCTGCCCTCGGCAACGGCAACGACCGAAGCGCGGTGCCCGCAGCTCTCGCTCAGCCCGGAAAAGATATCCAAACTCTCGCCCAATGCTTGCAGGTCGCGGGCTGGCGCGATGATGCCCGACATGGAATCGAGGCTGTTGAAGGTGAAACGCTTGCTGCGCAGCAGATCGAGCGGAATGACGGCGCCGCCGTCGGCCGGCGACCTTGCCGGCGGTGCCTCGCCCGCCCTCATGACGATGGCGCTCGAATAGAGTTCGCCCTGTCCACCCTCGAAGGCGTCGTAACGCGGCTGGCCGACGAGCTGGACACGCTGCGACAGGCCGAGTTCCATCGGTCCCCAACAGGTTTGCGCCAAGAGCAGCGCCGGATGCAGCCAGAGCTGGTGAAAATCCAGCTCGTCCGGCGGCAATGTCGCCGTATCGGGCGCGATGGGTTTTCCCTGATCATCGCGAATACCGCCAGGCACGGGGGGCAAATCGCCGGTGCGGCGGATGATCGTCTCCGGCGCATCGATGCCTTTTTGTCTGAAAGCATCGCGCAGCCGCGCCCATTGCGCGTCGACATCGTCCCGCGCTTCCGGCCAGTCGTACATCGGCAAAGCCGCAATGAATTCGCTCATGCCGGGATTTGACCGTTATGCGGGGAAATTGACAAGGTCAGGAAAGCGTCGTCCGCGCGGCACCGCCTGCAACAACGCAAGAATCATTCCTTCGGCGGCTCGGCGGGTACCGGCGCGCTGCCAAGCCCATTGAGGCTGCGTGCCCTGACGCGCGGCTTGAATGCGCGTCCTGGTTCCGGCATGCGCCGCAGCACGGGATGGACGATCGGCTCCTTCGCCTTGAAGGCATAGGCCTTGAGCAGCGCGAAATAGTTCGGATAGGCGTAGCCATTGTTCATCCGCAGCCACTCGTCGCGGCGGTCGCGAAACAGCTTCGGCAGCCTGTACCAGGCCACCGTCGGGCTCTTGTGATGGACGAAATGCAGATTGTTGTTGAGGAACAGGAAGGACAGCGGCGAGCGCTCGACGATGATCGTGCGGCCTTCCGGATGTTCCGACCATTGGTGCTCGGCGTAGGTGCGGATCGAAATCAGCGACTGCCCAAGCCACACCGGCACCAGTATGTAGAGCCATAACGGCATGCCGAAGCCGAACTGCACGACAGGCAACACCACGGCGAGGCCGATCGCGTGCAGCAGCCATGCCTTGCGGATGGAATTGTCGCCCGCGGCAACCTGCCTGGCGTCGTCGATGAAGAACCCTATGCAGGAAAGCCAAGGACCGAGCACCAAACGGCCGAGCATCGTGTTGTTGACCTTGAGCAAGAATTTCATCGCCGACGGCAGCTCCTCGTGCTGCCAGAGCGCCTTGTAATAGCTTTCGGGATCGTCGAGCGGATCGGTCAGGCGCTCGTCTGCATGGTGGCGCAGGTGAATGGTCTTGAACCGGCGAAACGGCCAGACAAGGCCAATCGGCAGGAAAACAAGGGCTTCATTGAGCCGCGCGTTCCGGGTTGGGTGGCCGTGCAGGACCTCGTGCATCAGCGAGGATTGCAGCGCCGCAATCAGGGTCAGAAAGGCGAGTGCCAGCAGCGGGTAGGATGGCCAGAGCAGAAAGCCGGTAGCGAGCCAGCCGCCGTAGCAGATAAGTGCGAGAAATACTGTCGGCCATTCGATGGCCGCTGCGCCGTGTCGCCTGTTGCCCATGCTCGTCATGCTATCGACCACTGCCTCCCAGTCGCCGGAACCCGTTTGATTCCTGACAGCATTGTGTCAGGAGCGTTGCATCGCTGCAACGCGATAAAGCGCACAAACTGTTGCGATTGCGCATTTTCAGCTGCAGATGTTATCTATTGTAAACAAGCTCGTAGATTCATTTGCGCTCGAAACGCCATGTAGACCGCTTCGGCGCAAAATTTTGCTCACGTCAGGGAGAGTAGAGATTTGGACAAGCGCGACCTGTCGACGATCTTTCGCGAGCGCCTGAAAATGCTCTTGACAAGGTCCGATTTGAACCAGTCGGCCTTCGCCGCCGCCGTTGGCATCGACCGTTCGGCGCTGTCGCAGCTGCTCTCCGGCGCCTCGACCCGCCTTCCCCGCGCCGAGACGCTGCTCAACATCGCCGCCGAATTCAAAGTCTCGCTCGACTGGCTGCTCGGCCTCAGCCAGGACGAGGGCGTCACCGGTGAAATCCGCGAGAGCCTTGAGATCGAGGAGGCGCCGGACGGCTTCGACCGCACGCTGCTGGCTCGCTGGCATGCCGAGGCGGCGGGAACGAAAATCCGCTACGTGCCGGCCGGCATTCCCGATCTTCTGCGCACCGAGGCGCTTGTCGACTACGAAGCCGTCATCGCCAACAAGAGCCGCGAAGCACAGGCCGGCGAAACGCAGTACCGCATCGACTACAACCGACGGCCCGAAACCGACATGGAAGTCTGTATGCCGCGCCACACGCTGGAGATCTTCGCGCGCGGGCTGGGCGTGTGGGACCGCTTTCCGGAGGCCGACCGCCACCAGCAACTCCTGCACATGGCGACACTGCTCGACGACCTCTATCCCACCTTCCGCCTGTTTCTCTATGACGGGCGGATGCGCTATTCGATCCCCTACACCATCTTTGGGCCTTATCGCGCCGCCATTTACGTCGGCGACATGTATCTGGTGCTGAACGCCACGCAGCCGATCCGCACCCTGACCAGCCATTTCGACAATTTGATACGCGCCGCGGACGTCAACGCGCATGAAGCGGCCAGCTTCACACGAAAGCTGGCGGAGATGCGATTTTGACCGGTTGCTCTCCGCGCCGACATTGACGGCACATAAAGAATTCTTTATATCCTTATCTCAGTTATTCTTCCGGGAAGGCGTATTTCACATGACCAATCCGATCGACGCTCTGCTTGCCGAAAAGGGCGTCCTGCTCGCCGATGGCGCCACCGGCACCAATCTGTTCGCCATGGGTCTTGAGGCCGGCGAGGCACCCGAGCTCTTGAACGAGACCGCGCCCGACACAATCACCAGCCTGCACCAGAACTTTGTCGATGCCGGCGCCGACATTATCCTGACCAACTCTTTTGGCGGCACCCGCCATCGGCTCAAGCTGCACCATGCGCAGGACCGGGTCTATGCGCTGAACAAGCGCGCCGCAGAGATCGCAAGCGCCGTTGCAAAAAAGGCTGGCCGCAAGGTGATCGTGGCCGGCTCCGTCGGCCCGACCGGCGAGCTGCTGGTGCCGCTCGGCGCCATGACCTATGACGAGGCGGTCGAGGCCTTTGCCGAGCAGATCGAGGGCCTGAAGGCCGGCGGCGCCGAAGTCGCCTGGATCGAAACCATGTCGGCGCCTGACGAAATCCGCGCCGCCGCCGAAGCCGCCATCCGCGTCGGCATGCCCTATACCTATACCGGCTCCTTCGACACCGCCGGCCGCACCATGATGGGGCTGCTGCCGAAGGACATCCACGGCGTCGTCGATGGCCTGTCGCAGACACCGCTCGGTGTCGGCGCCAATTGCGGTGTCGGCGCCTCCGACATTCTCGCCTCGCTGCTCGACATGACCGAGGCGAAGCCGGAAGCAACGGTGATCGTCAAGGGCAATTGCGGCATTCCCGAATTTCGCGGTGCCGAGATCTACTATTCCGGCACACCCGAGCTGATGGCCGACTATGTGCGCCTCGCCGTCGATGCCGGCGCCAAAATCGTCGGCGGCTGCTGCGGCACCTCGTTCCAGCACCTTGCCGCCATGCGTAAGGCGCTCGATGCGCACACCAAGTCGGATCGCCCGACCGTCGAGCAGATCGTCGAACGCATCGGCCCGATGCGCAACAAGCAGGCGACGGTCAACGTCGCCGAGACCAGCGAAGCCCGCCGCGAGCGGCGCCGCGGACGCGCCTGACGCTTTCGGCTGCGACGCGGTCCGCGCGAGGCGGTGCAGCCACGAAAAAAGGCCGGCAAGGTTTCCCTCGCCGGCCTGCCTCACCCGCCCGTAGGCCGGCTCCCCTATCAGAACGATCCCATCTGAAAGAAACCGGCCGTCATTGCCACTACCGGTTACCGCCGAGTGCCGAGGCAAGGCGCACAAGCGAGAGGAACTCGGACCGGTACCCAAACGGGTCGGCTCCTCTGGCGGCGGTGGCAATCTCCATGATCTTGTCGTAGCCGAACTTCGCGGTCGCATCCTCGTCGCGCAGCTTCTGGCCGAAGGCAGCGACGGCCACGGAGAAACGCTGGTCGGTACTGGCCTGGTCGAACGACGCCACTTCGTTGGCTGACGTCACCGGCGTGGTGATCAGCTTCGAAGTGTCCTCATTCGGCAGCTTGTAGCGGATCTTGACGAAGGCATATTCGTCGGCATTGGCGACACCGCCATTGTTCACCGAGGCCTGGCCATAGCGAAGCTGATCAATCTGTTCGCCGCCGCTGCCCTTAGGCGTGATCTCGTAGATCGCAGTGACCGAATGGCCTGAGCCGATCTCGCCGGCGTCGACGCGGTCGTTGTTGAAATCCTCGCGGTTCAACGCACGGGTCTCGTAGCCGATCAGCCGGTACTCCGAGACCTTGTTCGGGTTGAACTCGACCTGGATCTTCACGTCCTTGGCGATGGTGAACAGTGTCGAGGAGGCATCCTCGACCAGCACCTTCTCGGCCTCCGCCAACGTATCAATATAGGCAGCGGTGCCATTGCCGTTCTGGGCGATGGTCTGCATCATCTGGTCGTCCAGATTGCCGCGGCCGAAGCCGAACACCGACAGGAACACGCCTGTCTTGCGCTCCTTTTCGATCAGCCGCTTCAGATCGTCGTCGTCGGTCTGGCCGACATTGAAGTCGCCATCGGTGGCGAGCATCACCCGGTTGATGCCGTCCTTGACGAAGGATTTCTGCGCCAGCCTGTAGGCTTCCTTGATGCCGGCCTCGCCTGCTGTCGAGCCGCCGGATGTCAGATTGTCGATGGCAGCGAGGATCTTGTCCTTTTCCGAAGCCTTGGTTGGCTCCAGCACGGTACCGGCATCGCCAGCATAAGTGACGATCGAGACGGTGTCGTCGGGTCTCAGCTTGTTGACCAGCAGCCGGAAGGCCGATTGCAGGAGCGGCAGCTTGTCCTGCTCGTTCATCGAGCCCGACACATCGATCAGGAAGACCAGATTGGCCCTGGGCTGCTCGGCCGGCTTCACGTCGAAACCCTTGATGGCGACATGCATCAGCCTGGTGTGCTCGTTCCACGGCGTCGGCATGACGCTGACGGTCGAATTGAACGGCGTCGAGGCGGAGTCCGGGCCTTTCCAGTCATAGGGGAAGTAGTTGACCATCTCCTCGACGCGCACCGTATCGGCCTGCGGGATAAAACCTTCCTTCAGCGAGCGCCGGACGAAGGAATAGGAAGCGGTGTCGACATCGATCGAGAAGGTCGAGACCGGGTCTTCGAGTGCAGCATGCACCGGATTGGTCTTGAAATCCTCGACCCGGTCGCGGTTTTCCTCTTGCGGCAGCATCTGGTCGGCCGGCGCAGCGGCGGGCTGCTGTGCCATCAGCTTGGACTCGGCAACCGTGCCAGGCATGCGTCCGACCCGCGCACCGCCATCGACGGCCGGAGCCCCGGAGCTTGCACCGCCATTCAGCACAAATTCGCCACTCTGCGCCGGTTCGGGAGCATTGCGGGTGAGCACGTCCTGCTGTGTCAACACGCCGACTGCGGTCGACTCCGCTTTCGGCGGCGATGTCGGCACCACAAGCGCCTCGCCGGCGTCGCGGCTTTCGCTGTCGGCGTCCACCTTCTTCTGCTTATCTGCTTCGGCAACGACCGGCGGTTTGACGGTCGCCGGCTTGTCAGCCAGCGTTTCGGTGATCTTATCGTCCCCGCCGAATTCGGGGCCGCCGAATTTGGATTCTCCCAGCATATAGATGGTAGCGTATCCGGCGATCGGCAGGGCAACGAGCCCGGCAATGGCCGGCGTGGCGAAGAGTTTCTTTTGCATGATTTCGCTCCAGAGCCTTTGTGCTCGCTCTGTGAGACGAAGCCCGCCTGCCGATCCTTGGGCGGCCGGTAAAGTTTTTTCTTCCATGTCATAGGCGCGCAGCGCGGCCTGGAGGGCACGCGCCTTTGCATCCGCGTCGGGCGCCGGTGCTGCGATATCGCGCAGCCTGTTCAGTTGATTGTCGTCGACCATGGTCACACTTCCCCGGCTGAACGCATCAGCGTCTTCAACCGTTTCTTCGCCTCATGGATGTGCCAGGAAACCGTCGTCTCCGAGATCGCCATCGCCTCGGCGGCGGCTGCGTGGCTGAGCCCTTCGCCATAGACCAGCAGCACCGCGTCGCGCTGCTTGTCCGGCAGCTTGCGCACCGCTGCCCAGAGCGCCTCGGCCGGGTCTTCCGCCTCGGACGACGCCTCTCCTGAAATCAGTGCATAAGCGCCATAGGCATCGGTCTTGACAGTCTCGCGGGCGGTCTTGCGCATCATGTCGCGCGCGGCATTCAACGTCATGGTGTAGAGCCATGTCGTGAAGGCGCCGCTGCCGTGATAGTCGCGGATCGCCCGGCCGAGCCGAACGCACACTTCCTGGGCGATATCCTCGGCGTCGGCCTTTTTCCCGCACCAGCGATAGGCGGCGCGATAGACGAAACCGTAGTGCCTTTCGAGCAACTTGCCGAAAGCACCCCGGTCTCCGCCCTTCGCCCGCCCGATCAGTTCGGCGTCGGAGGCTTCGCTTTCGTCCAGCATCATCGCCATCATTTGCCTGTTGGACGAAGGCTAATGGCGGTTCCTTGGGGCGATGGAAAGAATTTTTTGGCGGGCTGTCACGTCGTAATGGTTGGCGTGCCTTGGCCGAGCGTCTCCGCAAACAGCGTCGTCAGCCGCTTCCAGTGGCGTTCGGCGCCGGCTGCATCGAAGGCACTATGGTCCGGCATGCACCAGCCATGCGCCGTACCGGCATAGTTCTCTATGACATGGTCGACTTCGGCGGCGCGCAGTGCTTCGGCCAGCCGCGCCGATTGCTCAGGCGGAAAGCTGCGGTCCACACCGGCAGTGCCGATATAGACCCTTGCCTTGACCGAGGCGGCCTTCCGGTGCGGACTGTCGGCGGCGTCACCAGCCAGATTACCGCCATGGAAACTTGCTGCGGCAACGATGCGATCGGGATAGCTGGCCGCGGCGTTCAGCGCCCGCGCTCCGCCCATGCAGTAGCCGACAATGCCGACCGGCCCGGTTAGGCCCTGGGCAGCGAGCACATTGAGGAAAGCGCCACTGTCGCGGATCGTCATCTCCTGGGTCGTGCCGCCGAGGAGACCTGTGATGGCGGCCTTGCTCCTCTCGTCGCCGAACGCAGTCTTGGGATCGAACGGACCGTAGGGCGCATTGCGGTAAAAGAGGTCCGGCACAAGCACCGCATAGCCCTCGCCCGTAAGCCGCTCCGCCATCTGATCGAGCGCCGGTCGCGGACCGAAAACGTCCATGTAGAGGATGATCGCTGCCTTGGCTGGGGCCGCCGAACGGAACAGCCGGGCCTTGGCAATGCCGTCGCTTGTCTTGATCTGCATCGCTTGCGTGGCCATCATCCGCTCCGTTGATCTGACGTGCGATAGATACCCGCTGCGACCGTTGCGGCAAGCTGTAATGAGGCGATCTGCTTCAAGATTTCGTGCGGCATTCGGCGACGCTACAGACGCGCGAATGCTGCCATGTGAAAGGCCTGAACCTCGGCCGGATAGCGATAATCGGCACCGTAAGGACAGGCGTTGCGATCGAGGCAGCCGCCGGTCCGGCAAGGCGCGCCGTTTTGCCCGCGCACATGGGCAAGACAGGTTTCATGTGCAAACCCATCCGCAGAATAAGCCTCGACCGGACAGGATCTCAGGCAAGGTTTTGCGACACATGTGTCGCAAAGGTGGATCGCCTCGTGAGGCTCTGAAAGTGCAATCCTATCTTCGAACAGCAGCGCGCCGCGATAGGCATGCCAGAGCCCGTATTGCGGATGCATGAGAATGCCGAGCGGCGACGGCTTCAGCCCCTCCGCACGCATCGCCCATTGCTGGAACGGCAGATAAGGCCTGTCGGACGGCGACACCGCGCGTGCCCCGAATCTTTCGGCCACGGCGCCGATCACTTCGCGAGACCAAGCGTCGAGCGGATCGTCGATCGGCTGTGACTGTCTCTCCAGCCAGCGCAGGAAGTGCGGCCAGGGTGCGGCACCTGCCTGGCCGACCAACAGGGCGGATCTGGCGGCAGCGCCGGAGAGACCGCTAGGTGTTTCCTCACCGCTCGCAAAATTGAAATCGCCGCGCAGGATGAGGCCGTGGGCGGAAAGCGCAACCGCGACTGTTTCAGTCATGCCGCGCTCGGGGATCATCCCTTCTTGTCCGGGTCGGAGAAGGCACTCCGCCAGACTTCCTTGTGAATGATGTTGGCGACTTTAGCCCCGCCTGATTCGGGCTCCTTTCAGGTGAAGGCGTCGGCCATCGACGCCTTCTTCCTGCCGATGAAGTCCTTCAGCCCGTCGTCGATGCCCGGGTCGAGATAAGGCGCCTCGTAGCTCTCCAGCCAGCGGCGGGCGAGCTCGTTGGCGCGCTGCGGCGCGGTTTTTTCGCCTTCGGCCAGCCACTGCTCGTAGGAATTGTTATCGGCGATGTTGGAGCGGTAGAACGCGGTCTGGAAATTCGCCTGGGTGTGATCGCAGCCGAGGTAATGGCTGCCTGGGCCGACCTGGCGGATGGCATCCATCGCCTGACCGTTTTCCGACAGGTCGACACCCTCGGAGAACTTCTGCGTCATGCCGAGCTGGTCGATATCCATCATGAACTTTTCGTAGCAGGAGGCGAGACCGCCCTCGAGCCAGCCGGCCGAATGCAGCACGAAGTTGGTGCCGGCGAGGATCGTCGAGTTCAGCGTGTTGGCGCTCTCATAGGCGGCCTGCGCATCGGGGATTTTCGAAGCACAAAGCGAGCCGCCGGTGCGGAACGGCAGGCCGAGCCTGCGGGCAAGCTGCGCCGCGCCATAGGAAACCAGCGACGGCTCCGGCGTGCCGAAAGTCGGTGCGCCCGACTGCATAGAGATCGACGAGGCGAAGGTGCCGAACAGCACCGGCGCACCGGGCCGGATCAGCTGTGTGAACGACGCGCCGGCCAGCACTTCGGCGAGAACCTGGGTCAGCGTACCGGCGACCGTCACCGGGCTCATCGCACCGGCAAGGATGAAGGGCGTGACGATGCAGGCCTGGTTATGGCGCGAATAGACTTTCAGCGCCCCCAGCATGGTCTCGTCGAAGACCATCGGCGAGTTGGCATTGATCAGGCTGGTCAGCACCGTGTTGTTCTCGACAAAATCGTCACCGAAAACGATCTTGGCCATCGCCACCGTATCTTCAGCGCGCTCGGGCGCGGTCACCGAGCCCATGAACGGCTTGTCCGAATATTTGATATGGCTGTAGACCATGTCGAGATGGCGCTTGTTGACCGGCACGTCGACCGGCTCGCAAACCGTGCCGCCCGAATGGTGGATCGACGGCGCCATATAGGCGAGTTTCACGAAATTCCGGAAATCCTCGATCGTGGCATAGCGCCTGACGCCGTCGAGATCGCGCACGAAGGGCGGTCCATAGACCGGCGCGAACACTGTCGCATTGCCGCCGATCTGCACCGAGCGCTCGCCGTTGCGGGCGTGCTGGGTATAGACGGACGGAGCGGTCTTCAACAGCGAGCGGCAGAGGCCCTTGGGGAAATGCACCCGCTCGCCCTTGACGTCGGCGCCCGCCTCTTTCCAAAGCTGCAGTGCCTCGGCGTCGTCGCGGAAGATGATGCCGATCTCTTCCAGCACCGTGTCGGTGTTCTTTTCGATCAGTGCCAGGCCTTCCTCGTCCAGCACTTCATAGACGTTGATCTTGCGCTTGATATAGGTGAGCTGTGTGCCGGGGCCGCCGCCCGAACGTGCAGCCCGGCGCGCTGCGGCGCCACCGCTGGCAGCGCGCCCGCGCCGTGCGTTTGACGCTTCCTGATCGACCGGCGCGTTCTCACTCATAATCGTTCTTCCCTGGCTTTCGTTCTGGCCTGATTTGCTTTGGCCGGGCTCTTGTTCCGGCCTGAAATCCGTTTGCGGCCGCATATTGCGGTCTCTGGCCGGATCGTAGCCATGCACCCTATTCGAAACGGCCCGCCAGCGCCAACGCCTGTCGCAAAATCGACAAGAATTCCAAGAGATTTACGGTCGCTTTCGTTTTGCGGGAAGTCGCAAATCAGCTATGGACAACCGGCCCGCGCAGGTTAGGTATTGACGCGATATTTTTAAGCTGCCGCGATAGTTGTAGCCGGCAAGGAGCCTGAGAAAAAATGGCCGACGACGAGATCATCCTTTCGGAACTCTCCGACGACGAGTTGGTGCAGCAGATGCACGACGATCTTTATGACGGGTTGAAGGAAGAAATCGAGGAAGGCACCAATATCCTTCTCGAGCGCGGCTGGGCGCCTTACAAGGTGCTAACCGAGGCTCTGGTCGAAGGCATGCGCATCGTCGGCGAGGATTTCCGCGACGGCATCCTGTTCGTTCCCGAAGTGCTGCTATCGGCCAACGCGATGAAGGCCGGCATGTTCATCCTGCGTCCGCTGCTTGTCGCCACCGGCGCGCCGAAGCAGGGCAAGATGGTGATCGGCACCGTCAAGGGCGACATCCACGACATCGGCAAGAACCTGGTCGGCATGATGATGGAAGGCGCCGGCTTCGATGTCATCGACCTCGGCATCAACAATGCGGTCGAAAAATATCTCGATGCCATCGAAAAGCACCAGCCCGACATCATCGGCATGTCGGCGCTGCTGACGACGACGATGCCTTACATGAAGGTCGTCATCGATACGATGAAGGAAAAGGGCATTCGCGACGACTATGTCGTGCTGGTCGGGGGCGCGCCGCTCAACGAGGAATTCGGCAAAGCCGTCGGCGCCGACGCCTATTGCCGCGACGCCGCGGTGGCAGTCGAGACCGCCAAGGACTTCATGAAGCGCAAGCACAACGTCCGCGCTTCGGCCTGAGCCAATAAGTCCGGCACCGACGAGAAAAGCCGCGCCTTGCAGTGCGGCTTTTTTATTCCCAAATGTTTAGAGCCGTGCAGATCAGGGTTTCTTGACGGTATCGTCAACTGCCTTCGCAGTGGATTTGAGATCCTTACCGACGCCGCGCACCGTGTTGGCGCAGGCCGAAACAGCCAAGGCGCAGGCGAGAATAGCGATTGGCGCAACGCGGAACAATTTCATGATTGGTGTCTCCCTCAGAATATAAATTCGCTGGACAGCAACGAAGATGGATTAGACTGGTTCCATGACTACCGCGCGAAAACAACAATCCGATCAAGGCGACAGGCTGCTCGTCATCGCCTGCGGGATGATTGCGCGCGAAGTTTTGGCGGTCAAGGAGCAGCTCGGGCTCGACCATCTCGACCTGACCTGCCTGCCGGCGGAGTTCCATTTCTATCCGGACCGCATTGCGCCGGCCATGGACAAGGCAATCGCCAAGGCCAGGGCCGACGGCTACAAACACATCTTCGTCGGCTATGCCGATTGCGGCACGGGTGGCCTGCTCGATCGGATCTGCGAGAAGCACGGTGTCGAGCGCATGGCCGGGCCGCATTGCTTTGCCTTCTACCAGGGCATGGATGCCTATGCGAAGGTCGCCGATGATGACATGATGTCGTTCTACATGACCGATTTCCTCTGCCGGCAATTCGATGCCTTCTTCATGAAGCCGCTCGGCCTGGACAAGCACCCGGAGCTGATCAAGGACTATTTCGGCAACTACGAGAAGCTGATCTATATCGCTCAGACCAACGACCCGGAACTCGACAAGGTCGCCGAAAAGGCGGCGAAAATGCTCGGCCTCGCCTATGAGCGGCGCTCGACCGGCTATGGTGACCTGACGAAGGAACTGGCCAGCGCCTCAGCACATTCGTAAAAAGAAATAGCGTCCTCTAAGCGTTTGCCGGAGGCTGCCGGTCATTTTCGCCCACCGCCTCACCGATCCGATGTGACATCGATAATGCGCCCGGTTTCCAGGCGGATCGGCCCCCGCGCGGTTGGATCTTTAAGCAATATTTCGGCAAGCATTGCATCGACATTGTCGAAATTACCTTGCAGAATTGACGGATCACTTCGCTCCCAATACTCCCCTTCATCGACGACATAGAGACTGGAGAACAAGCGAGTAATTTCGCGAAGAAACCTGATGATCTCGATATGAGCGCCTGAACCTGCAAACTGAGTTTTACAATATTGTTGAACGAAGAGGTGCTTGTCGAACTCAAGCCGCAGCGGCTCCGAATTGGGATGCGGTTGAAGCTCTATTCCAAACACAGGGCCAATATAGTCCACGTTTCGTTCATCAATGACTCGATTGAGCGTCTTCTCGCGCTCATCGATCTCGCGCACCGGCCAGTCTCGCGCAGTGGCGAACGCCTTGGCTTCGTGCAGCAAAGCAGCATATTGCTCGTGACCCCGTAACTGTCCTTCAAAGTGGATTGTTACTCCCAACTACCTCTCCCAGTGACGCGCAGTCCTGACGAATACCTGCGCTCTTATTCCGCCACAAGCCCGGCGAGCACATCGGCAAAGCTCGTCTTGCAGACGAAATCCAGCCGGTCCCTCGCCCGCGAGGCATCGTAGACCCGATCGATCGACGAAAACATCGTCCAGCCCTTCTTCAAGTAGAGTGCCGGATAATCCGGAAAATAGCGCGCGACGACCGACGGTGCGTCGGCGATCAATGCCGCGCAATCGTCGGGCTGGAACGGTGTTGGCGCCGAAATGATAAAGATGTCGAAGCCCAATTGCGGCGCTCTCTCCAGGGCAGCGATGTGGGCGTCGGCAGCATCCTCCACCGTCAGCCGGCGAAACAACAGCTCATTGGCCTTGGTGTTGGCGTCCGACTGTTCGATCACATGCGCCATATCGTCTACTTCGGGAAAGAAGCGGGCGGTGCGCAGTACGATCACCGGAAGGCCGAACTGCAAATGATAGAGCCGACAGAGGTGTTCGGCTGAAAGCTTGGTGACGCCGTAGATGTTGCGCGGTTCGGGCGACATGTCTTCCGTCAGCCATGCCGCCTTGCGCGCCCCGCCGGTGAAGCCGGTGCGGATGGCCTGGGTAATCATCAGCGATGTCGTCGACGTGAAGATGAAACGCTGAACCGCGAATGCTGCTGCCGCATCGAGCAGGTTGAGCGTGCCACGCATATTCGTCTCGACGAAATCCTCGTTGCGATGATGTTCGATGTCAGGCTTGTGCAGCGCGCCGCTATGGATGATGGCCTCAATGCGGTTCTCCTCGACCGCCCTCATGACCAGGTCGCGATCGGCGACTGAGCCGACGACTGGCGTATCCGAGGATGGGACGGGATCGAGGCCGGTGACGTCATGACCAAGAGCCCGCAGGCGCGGCGCCAAGGCGCTGCCCAGCCAACCCGACGATCCCGTCAGCAAGATCCGCATTCTTTCCACCTCGTTTCTGCTGTCGATGCTCAAGCACGGATGACAGAGCGCTGCGAAACATTAAGGTATGCGCCAGACAAGAAAACAGGCTGCTCCAGCCATCACAGGGAAACGCCACCAATGATCGCTCGCCTCATGTTTGCCGCGGCAGCTGTCCTCTGCTTGACGTTGCCCGCGTTCGCCGACGGCGAGGTGCAGAAACTGATCACGGCTGCCGACAAGGCGCGCCTCGACAAATATGGCGAGACGCGCAAGGCAGCGCTTAACGAGGCGAAGGCCGGCGATCCCGCCGAGGTCAAGCAGCTCGACGCCTTGCTGGCAAAGCCGCTGGTTTCCTTCTCCGACAAGGACCTGACCGGCAATTGGCAATGCCGCACCATCAAGGCCGGCGGATTGAGCCCGCTCGTCATCTATGGCTGGTTCAAATGCAAGGTGAGCGACGACGGTTCCGGCTGGAGACTGGAAAAGATCACCGGCTCGCAGCGCACCAAGGGCCGCTTCTTCGACGATGCCGAGAAACGCGCGATCTATCTCGGTTCCTTCTACGTCAACGACGATCCGGCAAAGCCCTACGGCAGCGGCCCGGAAAGCGATCAGGTCGGCTATGCCTTCCGCAACAGCGCCAGCGAATGGCGCATCGAGTTCCCGGCGCCCCACTACGAATCGAAGCTCGATATCCTCGAATTCAAGCGCTGAGCCCCCGATCACCAAGGGTTAACCCGGTCAACCTAGCATTCGCGCACAAAGAACAGCTCTTTGCGGGGGTCGCGAAGCATGGCACGGTCGAAAACAAACCAACGGCCGATCGTCGTCGTCACCGAAGGCGGCCCGCATATCTGGGCGATCGTCAACGCCATCGCCGACCACCTCGCGCCTGTCAGCGTCATCCTCGAAACCCCTGAATCCAAAAAGCAATTGCTTCTCGGGCGGGCGCGGCGGCAAGGCTGGACCTCGGCCGTCGGTCAACTCGGCACGATGATGCTGACCCGGCTCGGCAAGCACTTCTTCGCCGGCCACGCAGCACGGCTCGCCGCCGAGCAGAAGCTGCAAACCGAACCGAAGCCTGGGCAAAAGATCATCCAAGTCTCGTCGGCCAACGCGCGGGAGTGCCTGCAGGCGATCGAGGAAATCCAGCCGGGTGTCGTGCTGCTCGCCGGCTGCCGCTTGCTGTCGCGGCAGACGCTGGCGAAAATCCCTTGCCCGGTCCTCAACTACCATGCCGGCATCGCCCCGAAATATCGTGGCATGAACGGCGGCTATTGGGCGCTGGCTTCAGGCGATGCGGAAAACTTCGGCACCACCGTGCATCTGGTCGACGCCGGCGTCGACACTGGCGGGGTGTTGCGGCAGGCACGCGGCAAACCCCAACCTGGCGACACTATTTCAAGCTACGCGTTGCGGCAGGCGGCATTCTCGCGCGACATCTGCGTCGAAGCGGTCAGGGATGCGCTGGCCGGCAAGCTCGGCACGGTGGATCCCGGCCTGCCTTCGAAACAATGGTATCATCCGACGGTCTGGTTTTATCTCTGGACCGGGATAAGGAACGGCGTCTGGTGACGCGCCGATTTACCGGACAGCCACCCACCACTAACATTGCATCATGAGCGACATCGACCACCGCACCATCATTGCCGGCCTTTCGGTCGAGGACCGTCGCGACCTCACCGCCAAGCTTGACCGGCCAGGCATTGTCCGGCTGGCCGGCCATGGCGGGCTGGTTATCCTGCTGGGCGCGCTGATCGCTGCCGGCATCCCGTTCTGGCCGCTTCTCGTCTTGCCGCAGGGAATCCTGATCGTCTTCTTCTTCACGCCGTTGCACGAGACCATCCATGAAACGGCGTTCAGAACGGCGTGGCTCAATCGCGCTGTTGCCGCCGTGGCCGGCTTCCTGATCCTGCTGCCACCCGCATGGTTCCGCTATTTCCATTTCGCCCATCACCGCCACACCCACGACCCGGACAACGACCCCGAACTGATGGCCCCGAAGCCGGAGACCATCGGCCAATATCTGCGCTATCTGTCCGGCGGCCCCTATTGGATAGCTATGGCTCGTGTGATCGCAACCAATGCGGCTGGTCGCAACCGCGACGGCTTCGTACCGGAAAAGGGTCGCGGCAAGGTGGTTGCCGAAGCACGGCTGTTCCTGATCGGCTATGCGGCGTTGCTGGCCGCATCTCTCGCCATGCAGTCGGCGCTGCTGTTGTGGGTCTGGATCGTGCCGGTGCTGGTAGGACAGCCGTTTTTGCGGGCCTACCTGCTGGCCGAGCACGCGTTGTGCCCGCATGTCGCCAACATGCTCGAGAACACCCGCACCACCTTCACCACAAGGCTGGTGCGCTTGGTGGCTTGGAACATGCCATACCATTCGGAGCACCATTCCTATCCGGCCGTTCCCTTCCACAGCCTGCCGCGCTTCCATGAGATCGTCGCGGAGCATCTACGCACGACCGAACGAGGTTACGTGCGCTTCCACAGGAAGCTGGTCGGCAGCTTCGATGGCCGCGCCGGCTGACCAGTGCTGGAAGAAACTCCGCTTTCAACCGCGGCCGTCGATTGCGTCGCTTTTGAAGGCCCCCGCGTCGTCCCATAACAAGCAGCCCAACAGCGCTTCCGGCAATGCTCGAAACCACTGCATCGGCCCAAAAGATCGGAATCGATCTTCGCAGGGCACGATGCAGCGGAGTTAGGTGGTAGAGCATCGTTTGTGCGTTCGATTGGACGCGCGGCGCCCTACAGGAGCAGGAATTCATGGCCGATCTGATCGTCGTCTTCTGGCGCGACATCCCCGCCCAGGTCATCGTCAAGAAGGGCCGGCAGAACGCCAAGCGCGAACTGCCGTTGCGCTTCACCGAGGCGATCGACATGTGCGCCATGCGCACTGGCGCCGGCGGCACCGACGACTATCTTGCCGAATGGCGCAAGGCAGAGCCCGTCCCAGTCAGTGACGATCTTGAAGCCGAGGCCGAGAAGGCTCTTCGGGAGCTCGATGCGAAATACGACCGTGAGCGGTTGGTCGCTCTGGTCAAGGCGGGCGGCAAAGAAAATGTCTGATCCCCAATCAATGCCGGCGACAACGGCTCAAGCCGGCGTGACCCAGGCGACCATCGTCAAGAAGGCGGCGACGAAATCCGACTACAAGCCGGCCGACGTATCGCCGCAGCGGCGCGTGCAGCGCTCGTTTGCGGTGCGGCTTTGGTCGGTGCGGCATTCGCGGCTGCTCGAATGGTTCTACGCCAGGTTCGCCGACATGTTCCTGACTCTCCACCCGCTATGGAAGGGCATCGGCTACAGCCGTGTCGAAGGGCCGGTGAAATTCGTCGAGAAGCGCGTCAAGGGCTTCATGTTCGACTGCCGCATGTGCGGTCAGTGCATTCTTTCCTCGACCGGCATGTCGTGCCCGATGAACTGCCCTAAGCAATTGCGCAACGGCCCTTGCGGCGGTGTGCGCGCCAACGGCAATTGCGAGGTCGAGCCTGATATGCCTTGCGTCTGGGTCAAGGCATGGGAAGGCTCGCAGAACATGGTGCATCGCGACAAGATTTTGGAAGTGCAGAAGCCGGTGGATCAGTCCTTGCGCGAAACCTCCGCCTGGCTGCGGGTGACCGCGCAGGCCGCGGCCGCCCGCAATGCGGCCCAGAATACTACGAACACCGGGGCGTCGGCATGATCGGCCGCCAGCCAGACGAGAATCCCGCCGGCATCCATTTGCCGCTCGATCCCCTGCCCGGTCACACCTCGCGCGGCCGGCTTGAGCGGGTCCTGCGACGCGGCGAGTTCGCAGTGACGACCGAGCTCAATCCGCCCGACAGCGCCGATCCGGAAGACGTCTACAACCGCGCCAGGATTTTCGACGGCTGGGTCGACGCGATCAATGCCGTCGACGCTTCCGGGGCCAACTGCCACATGTCGTCGGTCGGTATTTGCGCGCTGCTGACCCGCATGGGCTATGCCCCGATCATGCAAATCGCCTGCCGCGACCGGAACCGCATCGCCATCCAGGGCGACGTGCTTGGGGGTGCTGCGATGGGTGTTGCCAACATGCTCTGCCTGACCGGCGACGGCGTGCAGGCCGGCGACCAGCCCGGCGCCAAGCCGGTGTTCGATCTCGACTGCATGTCGCTGCTCGAAACCTGCCGCATCATGCGCGATAACGGCAAATTCCTGTCCGGCCGCAAACTCACGACGCCGCCGCAGCTTTTCCTTGGCGCGGCCATCAACCCGTTCGCGCCGCCGATCGATTTCCGTCCCTATCGGCTGGGCAAGAAGATCGCCGCCGGCGCGCAGTTCGTGCAGAGCCAGTACTGCTTCGACGTACCGATGTTCCGCGCCTACATGCAGAAGGTCCGCGATCTCGGCTATACCGAGAAATGCTTCATCCTGTGCGGCGTCGGGCCGCTCGCCTCGGCCAAGACGGCCAAATGGATCCGCTCCAATGTGCCGGGAATTCACATTCCCGATCAGATCGTCAAGCGCCTGGAAGGCGCCCAGGATCAGAAGAAGGAAGGCAAGCAGCTCTGCATCGACATCATCAATGAGGTGAAGGAAATTCCTGGTGTGTCCGGCGTCCATGTGATGGCCTACCGCCAGGAAGAATATGTCGCCGAGATCGTCGACGAATCCGGCGTGCTGAAGGGTCGCCGGCCGTGGAAGCGCGAAATCCGCCGCGACGACCAGCTCGTTGCCGATCGGCTTGACCACATACTGCATGACGACATCACCGAAACCCAGGTCGACATGGTCAAGACCGCGCATTGACGGCGCGAATCGTCAGCATTCGCTTGATCAGAAACAGATAACGATATAAAGAACTCTTTATATCACGATGGAGAGATTTCATGACCCGGACCATCGTCGCCTCGGCGACACGAGAAATCATCATCGGCTTCGATCAGCCCTTCTGCGTGATCGGCGAGCGCATCAACCCGACCGGCCGCAAAAAGCTGGCCGCCGAAATGATCGCGGGCAATTTTGAGACTGTCATCAGGGATGCGCTGGAGCAGGCCGCCTGCGGCGCAACGATGCTCGACGTCAATGCCGGCGTCACCTCTGTCAATCCGAACGAGACCGAACCCGGCCTGCTGGTGCAGACGCTGGAGATCGTGCAAGGCCTGGTCGACCTGCCGTTGTCAATCGACTCCTCCGTGACTGCGGCAATCGAAGCGGCGCTGAAGGTCGCCAAGGGCCGGCCTCTGGTCAATTCCGTCACCGGCGAGGAGGAAAAGCTCGAAGCCATCCTGCCGCTGATTAAGAAATACAACGTTCCGGTCGTCGCCATTTCCAACGACGAGACCGGTATTTCGATGGACCCCGATGTGCGCTTTGCCGTCGCCAAGAAGATCGTTCAGCGCTGCGCCGACTTCGGGATTCCGGCGCATGATGTGGTCGTCGACCCGCTGGTCATGCCGATCGGCGCGCTGGGCGATGCCGGCCGCCAGGTATTTGCCCTGCTACGCCGGCTGCGCGAGGAGCTCAAGGTAAACACCACCTGCGGCCTCTCCAACATCTCGTTCGGCCTGCCGCACCGTCATGGCATCAACGCCGCCTTCATCCCGATGGTGATCGGCGCCGGCATGACCTCGGCGATCATGAACCCGGTGCGGCCGCAGGAAATGGAAGCGGTGCGCGGCGCCAACGTGCTGAACGGCACCGACGAGAACTGCACCAACTGGATCAGGACCTACAAGGACTACAAGCCTGCTGAAGGCGGCCAGGCCGTTGCCGCCCGGACACAGGTCAACGCGCCGGGCGATGGCAATGGCAATGGCGGACGCAGGCGCGGCGGCCGCGAAGCGCGGATGGCCCGGGGTTGAGCCATGGCTTGGCCGACACGATATGGGGCCTAGGACTGGGGAGGAACCGAAACACAGCGGCATCGCTGCCGTGGCCAAGACCCGAGCAGCGTAGAAAGTAAAGTCTGGAACGTATGAACTCTCCCGTCAACATCACCGATCCGCTCGTGCTGTTCATGCCGTCCGGCAAGCGCGGGCGGTTTCCGGTCGGCACGCCGGTGCTGGATGCCGCGCGCCAGCTCGGTGTCTATGTCGAGAGCGTGTGCGGCGGGCGTGCCACTTGCGGGCGCTGCCAGATCGAGGTGCAGGAAGGCAATTTCGCCAAGCACAAGATTGTCTCTTCCAACGACCACATCTCGCCCAAGGGCGCGAAGGAAGAGCGCTACGAGCGCGTGCGTGGGCTGCCCGAACGCCGCCGCCTGTCCTGCTCGGCGCAGATCCTCGGCGATCTCGTCGTCGACGTGCCGCAGGACACCGTCATCAACGCGCAAACCATCCGCAAGGATGCCGACACCAGGGTCATCGCCCGCGATGCATCAATCCGCATGTGCTATGTCGAGATCGAAGAACCCGACATGCACAAGCCACTCGGCGACCTCGACCGCCTGAAAATCGCGCTGATGAAGGACTGGGGCCTCAAGAGCCTCGATTTCGATTTCCATCTGTTGCCGCAGGTGCAAGGCATTTTGCGCAAGGGCAACTGGACCGCGACCGCCGCCATCCACAAGGACACCGACAGCGAGACCGCGCGGGTCATCGCTTTGTGGCCCGGCCTCAAGAACGAGGCGTACGGGCTTGCCTGCGATATCGGCTCGACCACGATCGCCATGCATCTGGTGTCGTTGCTGTCGGGCCGCGTCGCCGCCTCGTCGGGTACGTCCAATCCGCAGATCCGCTTCGGCGAGGATCTGATGAGCCGCGTCTCTTACGTGATGATGAACCCGGACGGCCGCGAAGGCATGACGGTCGCCGTGCGCGAGGCCATTTCGGGCCTCGTCGACAAGGTCTGCGCGGAGGGCAACGTCCAACGCAACGACATCCTGGATTCCGTCTTCGTCGGCAATCCGATCATGCATCACCTGTTCCTCGGCATCGATCCCACCGAACTCGGCGGCGCACCCTTCGCACTTGCCGTCTCGGGCGCCGTGCACATAAAGGCATCGGACATCGGCCTGAAGCTCAATCAGGGCGCTCGCCTCTATATGCTGCCCTGCATTGCCGGCCATGTCGGCGCCGACGCGGCCGCGGTGACGCTGTCGGAAGGCCCGCACCGCCAGGAGGAGATGATGCTGATCGTCGATGTCGGCACCAATGCCGAGATCGTGCTCGGCAATCGCCAGCGGGTCGTGGCGGCCTCCTCGCCAACCGGCCCAGCCTTCGAGGGTGCGGAAATCTCCGGTGGCCAGCGTGCCGCACCGGGTGCCATCGAGCGCGTCCGTATCGATCCCGAAACGCTGGAGCCTAAATACCGCGTCATCGGCTCGGAACTCTGGTCCGACGAGCCGGGCTTCCTCGACAGCGTGCAGGCGACTGGCGTCACCGGCATTTGCGGCTCTGGCATCATCGAGGTGGTCGCCGAGATGTATCTCGCCGGCATCATCTCCGAGGACGGCGTCGTCGATGGATCGCTGAGCGCCAACTCGTCTCGCGTCGTCGCCAACGGCCGCACCTTCTCCTATGTGCTGAAGGAAGGCGAGCCCAAGATCACCATCACCCAGACTGATGTGCGCGCTATCCAGCTTGCCAAGGCCGCCCTTTATGCCGGCACCAAGCTTTTGATGGAAAAGCAGCACACCGATCATGTCGACCGCATCCACTTCGCCGGCGCCTTCGGCTCGTTCATCGACCCGAAATACGCAATGGTGCTGGGCCTGATCCCGGATTGCGACCTCGACAAGGTCTCGGCCGTTGGCAATGCGGCCGGCGCCGGCGCCCGCATGGCGCTGTTGAACCGTGGCTATCGCCGCGAGATCGAGGAAACCGTTAGCAAGATCGAGAAGATCGAGACGGCGCTGGAGCCGAAATTCCAGGAACATTTCGTTTATGCCATGGCGCTCCCGAACAAGATCGACCCGTTCCCAAAATTGTCGGCGGCGGTGAAACTGCCACCCCGCAAGACCGTCAGCGAGGACGGTGTCGCCGGTGACGCCGCCCCGCGCCGGCGCTCCCGCGAAGGCCACGCGGCCCGGCGTAGCCGGGAGTGAAGAAACGTCGGACGGTTTGAACGACCAATCAGATGCGCGACCACGCACCGATTTCCGCCCGCCCGATGACCACACTTCCGAGCGAAACGACCTCGTCGAGCATTCTTGGCGACAGGGTTTTGGTATCGATCTCGTCTTTGACGACGATTCCGAGACGCTCCATGTCTGGTAGCAGCGTCCGCACAAGATCAGCGACAAGATCGAGCTTGTCGGCATCCGCCGGGCCCGAACCGACAACGGATTCCAGCCGCATCGATGGCGGACGAATGCCGGCGTTCACAAATGCGATATGCAATTTCGGACCCATGCCGGTTTCGGCGCCGAGACGGCGAATAGTTTCGGCGCACAGCGCACAGCAGCGGTCGTAGAGCGGCGCAGGCGGCACCGAGCGCGCGCCAGCCCAATCCAACTCGTGGAAGACGATGATGCCGCCAGGAAGCAAATGGGTCTTCAGTTTGGCCAGGGCGGCCGCAGGATCAGGCATAAACTGCAGGACGTAGCGGCCAGCAATCGCGTCGACGGCCTGCGCCAGGCATATCTCCGTGGGATCCCCCATATCGAACGTCACATTGTTCAATCCGAGCGCGGCAACTCGACGCCGGGCGATGTCGAGCGCCGTGGCGGAAGTATCCATTCCGACAACCTTTCCCGTCGGGCCGACCAAATCGGCAAGCAGGATGGCGACATCGCCAGCTCCCGAACCGACGTCGAGCACGCGCATTCCGGGAGCAATTCCAGCCTCCATGAAAAAACGTCGCGTGATCGGGTCGATCAGGCGTGCTTGGGTACTGAGGCGCCGCAACTCCAGCTCGGAATGGCCGAGCGCATATGGCATTTCGCTGATTGCGTCGGCACTGCCCATCACAATCTCTCGTCTGTCGGCATGAAGACACTAACAGCGCCGGGCGCTGTGAACCAGCGGTCACAAGTTCCGGCCCACCGAGACGGTTATCCAGAAGGCGACAACGGCACTTCGCCCCAATTTCATTTGCATGCAAATGTTTCCGGATCAGCCCAGCCTGAAACAAACTGCCGTTTTCGTGAAATCCGCCAGATACATATGCGGTGCATTTAACCGGCATCGATGGCCGGTAGAGAACATCTCTTGTCCCGCCGCAACACTCAAAGGAGAGCACGATGTCGATGTTCGAAAGCCTCGGCCGCTATGGTGCGGCCATCAAGAAAACACGCGAAGCGCGCAAGTCGCTGCGCATCCTGAACAGCTTGCCGCCTGAGATCCAAAAGGACATTGGCTGGCCGGTGTCGCCGCGTTCGAGCGAAAAGCAGCTTTCGGTCGGCTGGGGCATGCAGCGCGGATGAAATTCATCGACAAATGCAAGCTGCTCGGTATTCGCCGGGGCCGCAATGCGGCTCCGGCTGCACCCAGCAATTGGCTGCGCGCCGCATTACTGCCCCGGCGTTGAGCTGCGCCGCTGGGCCAGCGACTTCATGGCCGGACGCTTTGTCGCCAGCCGGGATCAAACCACCGTGTTGAGATCGCATAAATCTTGACTTTTTTGGTGGCGACACAATCTTCGAAATAGTCGGGGGTTCTCTTAGTCGGCTCAGCCGAAGTCCGTGTATCTGCATGCCCAGCCTCAAAAGCCACGTCGTGTCGTTCGTCCTCAGGTACAGTCGCAAGAAGGCGTTTTCCAGCCCGGAGAACCTGCAGCGCTGGATCGCCTATGCGCGCAAGACTGAAAACCATCAGCCGCCTGCGTCGCTGCAGTCGCGCCTGGAGATCACAACCCGCACGATCAGCGGCTTCCCCGTCTACGAGATCGCTCCCCAGGCTGGCGAGCGGAGGCGGATTCTCTACCTGCACGGCGGCGCTTACGTCTTTGAAATCACACCCTATCATTGGCGGCTGATCGCCGACATGGCCGACCGTCTCGGGTTCGGCATCACCGTGCCGATCTATCCCATTGCTCCCGAACACGATTTCCACGCCATGTTCGGCATGGTCGGCGCCGTCTACCGCCAGATGTTCGGCGAAACCAGGGCGAATGACATCATCTTCATGGGCGATTCCGCCGGCGGAAACATGGCCGTCGTGCTGACCATGATGGCTGCGCAAGACGGCCTGCCCTTGCCATCACGCCACGTGCTGATTTCGCCCGGCCTCGACGTGTCGCTCGCCAACCCAGAAATGTATGAGGCTGAACGCAACGATCCGTGGCTAGGCATTGCTGGCGGCCGCGAGGCGATCCGGCTTTACAGCGCCGGCATAGATCCCACCGACTGGCGCATCAGCCCGGTTTACGGCGACCTGTCGGTGCTGCCCAAAACGCTGCTGCTGACCGGTTCACGCGATCTGCTCACCCCCGACAATCTGATCTTCGCGGAAAAGGCACGCGCGGCCGGCGTCGAAATTGAGGTCGTCCACGAGCAAGGCATGTTCCATGTCTGGCCGTTGATCGACATGCCGGAGGCGCGACGCGCGCGGGACAGTATAGTGGCCTTCTTGACCAACGAAACTGACAGTTACCATGCCACGGCAGGCGAGTTGTCGCTGCAAAGGACAGACCGCGACGGAACCCCTCGCGATCTGGTTGCGCCGCTCAGGTCGTAGTTTGGGTCAGAACTTCCCAGTTTCCCTGAACACCTCAAACGTCGCGCGGATATGGTCGGCGACTGCCTTCACCGGCGCGCTGGCGTCTGGCGTCACCACCATGGCGAGATTGTAGGTGCCGATGTCAGGCATGCCGTCCTTCGGGCACAGCTCGACCATGTCACTGCCGAGGAACGATTTCGGCAGCGGCGCGACTGCAAGATCCGCCATGATCGCGGCGCGCTGGCCGGCCGTGTGTGCGCTCATATAGGCGATGCGGTAGTTGCGGCCCTCGCGGCCAAGCGCCTCCAATGCCCCTGCCCGCCAGGCACAGCCCTCTTCCCACAATGAGACCGGCAGCGGCTCGCGCAGATGCGCGCAACCGCCCTTGGCACCGGCCCAGACGATCGGCTCTGTGAGCAGCACTTCGGCGCCGATCGCGCTGGTCTTGTAGGAGTTGGTTAGCAGCGTGATGTCGAGCGCCCGGTCGTCCATGCGCCGGCGCAAATTGACGCTCTGGTCGATGGTGACGTCGACCGCGATTGATGGATGCGATTGTGCGAACCGCTTCAGCACATGCGGCAGCACACGTTCGCCGTAATCGTCCGGCGAGCCGAGCCGCACCACCCCGACAATGTCTGGAATGATGAACTTCGACACCACCTCGCGATTGATCGACAGCAGGCGGCGCGCATAGCCGAGCAGCATCTCGCCATCGGTGGTCAGCGTCACCGAACGGGCGTCGCGCGCGAACACCGAGCGGCCGAGTATGTCCTCCAGCTTCTTGATCTGCATGGAGACGGCCGACGGCGTGCGGAAGACCGCATTGGCCGCAGTGGTGAAGCTGCCGGTCTCGGCGATTGCGACGAAAGTGCGCAGAACATCAAGATCGAGCAGCGGCAGCGGATGATTGAGTGGGGCGTTCATGGGAATCGACCTTCAATTTTTCTGATGCAAACCATCATTCCATTTCGTTTGATTGAACATCAGTTTGGGAGGATAGTCAACTCCATCGAAGGCAGGCTGCATCGAAGTGGTCCGGGAAACAACCATGACACGGACCTGCAATCGACACGAAATGAAGCTGAAACAAACCCGGTGTACCGCCTGACGCTGCAAGCGCCGGGAAAATCCCGGCCCAACGCGAAGGAGAATGAGATGTCTATCCTGTCATCCATCGGTCGGATCGCGACCGAATTCAGTGAGGCCCGCGCCCGCTACCAGACGGAACGCGCCATCCGCGCACTGCCGATTGAACTGCAGAAGGATATCGGCTGGCCCGAAGCTGCCGACGCCAAGGCCGGCACTCGCCATGGCGTAGGATCCTGGGCTGGAGCAAAGTAAACCGTGTGTATCAACAGCTGAAGGCCTGCCGCGCAGATCAGCCCGGCAGGCCTTTTTGTTTGTATTCAAATGATTTCCCCGAGCCATGTCGCCGCCGCATGACGCATATGAGCAAGTCGCATAGCAGCCCGTGCCGGCAATCAACACATTGTAAATAATCGAAAATCCTGGGCAGAATGCCCAAATTTGTCGCATTCCGTGTCGCTTTTCATATCAAGTGCTTCGCTTTTGCGATTTAGTTTCCCCTCACGTAAGCCTATATCATCATCAACAAACGAGCTGCCCCACTCCATCAAGCGAAGGCGACCCGTCTGAGCAACCGAATGGAGATGATCATGAAGCTTTTTGCCCGCCTCTTTGCCCGCCGCGAAATGAACCTGACGACCGCGCTCGAGCGCCAGCGCCTGGCCAACACCATGCCTGGCCAGACCGGCGCCATGGCTGCCGCGCGCCTCGGCTTTGTCGCCTGAGACAGCAAATCTTGGCGGAAGCAGTCTAGCGCTGCGTCGACGTCGATCCAGCGCCGCTTTGGCTTTGCCGAGGCGGCGTTTTCGTGTGCGCAGACTGCGTCGGCTCGTTTGGTCGATCCGGCGGCACATTGTGCCCTTCGCCGCATAGCGATTGCCCATTTGCGACCCATGTCGCAAATAAAGTCTTTCCGTTGCCATCTAGCCAATTGACAGGAAACGTTTTTCCTGATGTCGCTATGCTGATCGCGACATCCTGTTCGCGCCATTGCAGCGTGAGGATCTACCCGTGAACGTCGTAAAGCACCCGATCCGGCGATCGTTTGTATTCTTCCTGGTCCCCGATTTCACCATGATCGCCTTCGCGACGGCGCTCGATCCGTTGCGTTCGGCCAACCGCATGCTCGGCTATGAAGCCTATCGCTGGCGGCTCGCCAGCATCGACGGCAAGCCGGTGCGCGCCTCGAACGGCGTCGAATGCGCCGTCAACACCTCGCTGGAGGAAGAGCGCAAGAAAATGTCCGGACCGGACCGGCCGAACATGGCCATCGTTTGCAGCGGCATCAATGTCGAGCGCTATCAGAACAAATCGGCCTTTGCCTGGCTGCGCGAGGAGTACAATCGCGGCGTTGCCGTCGGCGGCCTGTGCACCGGCGCGCATATCCTGGCCGCCGCGGGCCTGCTGTCCAACAAGCGCTGCGCCATCCATTGGGAGAACCTGCCGGGCTTTTCCGAGGCGTTCCCCAAGGCCAATGTCTTCGCCGACCTCTTCGAGATCGACCAGAACATCTACACCTGCGCCGGCGGCACCGCTGCGCTCGACATGATGCTGAAGCTGATCGGCGACGATTTCGACGAGAGCCTCGTTAACCGCGTCTGCGAGCAGGTGCTGACCGATCGCGTGCGCAGCCCGACCGACCGCCAGCGCCTGCCGCTGCGCGCCCGCCTTGGCGTGCAGAATTCCAAGGTGCTGACCATTATCGAGCTGATGGAGGCCAATCTCTCCGAGCCGCTCTCGCTGATCGAGATCGCTGACCATGTCGACCTGTCGCGCCGGCAGATCGAGCGCCTGTTCCGCACCGAGATGGGGCGCTCCCCTGCCCGTTACTATCTGGAGATCCGCCTCGACCGCGCCCGGCACCTGCTGATCCAGTCGTCGTTGCCGGTGGTCGAAGTGGCGGTCGCCTGCGGCTTTGTTTCCGCCTCGCATTTCTCCAAATGTTATCGCGAGTTGTACGCCCGCTCGCCGCAACAAGAACGAGTCGACCGCAAGCAGCTTCTGGCGGCTTGATCGGACCATCGGCTGAACGAAGCCTGCCTAGTCAATGCACTTCGGCCGTGCGCATCGCCTCGACGCGGATGTCTTCCGTCAGCCGCGCCTTCAGTGCCGAAAACTCCGGGCTGGTCTTCAGCGTATAGTGGCGCGGATGCGGCAGGTCGACAGCGACATCCGACTTGATGCGGCCAGGCCGCGCCGTCATCACCACGACGCGCGATGCCATGAAGATCGCCTCCTCTATGTCGTGGGTGACGAACAGCACCGTCTTTTGCCGGCGCTCCCAGATGCCGAGAAGCAGTTCCTGCATCAGCCCGCGGGTCTGGTTGTCGAGTGCGCCGAACGGCTCGTCGAGCAGCAGGATCTCCGGATCGTTGGCCAGTGCCCTGGCGATCGCGGTGCGCTGCTGCATGCCGCCTGAAAGTTGCTTCGGCCAATGGTTCTCGAAGCCTTTAAGCCCGACGAGATCGACATAGGACGCGACGATATCGTGCCGCTCTCGTTCGGCCATTCCGCGCTCGCGCAGGCCGAAGGCGATGTTGTCGGCGACCGTCAGCCACGGGAACAGCGTATAGGACTGGAAAACCATGCCACGGTCTGGACCCGGCCGGTCCACCACCCTGCCGTCGAGCAGAACACGTCCCTCACTCGGCGCTTCGAGGCCGGCGACGATCCTGAGCAGCGTCGACTTTCCACAGCCGGATGGCCCCAGGATGGTGATGAAGTCGTTGGCAGCAACCGCCAGATCGACCGGCATCAGTGCCTGGACCGGCTGCCCGCCGCCGACACCGGCGAAGGTGCGCGAGACGCCTTCAATGAGCAGCTTGCTCACGCCAGGCTCCACGGAAACAGCCAGCGGTTGAGCGCCTTGAAGGCGAAATCAGACAGCAGCCCGATCAGGCCGATGACGATGATGCCGAAGATGATCTGCCCCGTCGCCAACCGCGACTGGCTGTTGATGATCATGTAGCCGATGCCCGACGACGAGCCGATCAGCTCGGCGACGATGACATAGGTCCAGGCCCAGCCGAGCACCAGGCGCAGGGTTTCGGCGATCTCGGGCGCATTGGCCGGCATGATCACGCGCCGCACGATGCCGTTGTCGGACGACCCAAGCGTATAGGCGGCCTCGACCAGGTCGCGCCGTGTGCCGCCGACCTTGACCGCGATGATCAGGATGATCTGGAACACCGAGCCGACGAAGATCACCAGCAGTTTTTCGAGCTCGCCGACGCCCGCCCACAGGATGAGCAGCGGGATGAAGGCCGATGCCGGCAGATAGCGGGCAAAGGAGACGAACGGCTCCAGGAACGCCTCCACCGGCTTCCAGGCGCCCATCACGATGCCGAGCGGGACGGCAACGATGGCCGCCATCAGAAACCCGCCGAAGACGCGCCAGATGGTGATGAGGATGTCGAGCCAGAAGCGGTCCTCGACCAGCAGCCGCCAGCCGTCTCGCACCATCGACAGCGGATCGGCAAGGAAAATGCGATTGACGTGGCCGCCAAGCGTGATCCACGCCCAGAACGCCACGAACAGCACGAAGAACGAGATGCCGAGCACGGTTCGAGTGCCCGGCGAGACCGGATGCAAGGGGCGCGGCATCTTCGACCGTCCTCTGATCTGAATGAAAAAGCGGCGGCGCACGCGCCGCCGCCGGGCGACAATCCTGCCGGTTAGTCGGCGACGGCGCTGGTGTCGGCCAATGTCGAGACGTCGGGCGCTTCCTTGATCAAGCCCATCTGCAGCAGAAGCTCGCCGGCGGTCTTGGAAAAGTCCTGGAATTCCTTGGTGAAGAACTGCTTGTTTTCGGCCTTGTCGGCCCATTTCAGGTATTTGGCCGACTCTTCGAACTCCTTGGCCGACTGCTTCACGTCGGCGCCCATCGTTTCATAGGATTTCGCGGGATCGCTCTTGATCAGGTCGAGTGCCTCGAAATAGCTGTCGGCAAGCGCCTTGGCCGCATCCGGATTGGCCTTAAGGAACTCCGGCGTGCAGCCGACTGTATCGAGGACCATCGGATAGTCGAGAGTGGTCACAAGGATATGGCCCTGGTCGGACTTGTCGCGCACCGCCGAGATGAACGGCTCATAGGTCACCGCCGCATCGTTCTGTCCGGCGAGAAACGCCTGCGCCGCCGCGTCCGGCTCCAGGTTGACGACCGTCACGTCCTTGGTCGACATGCCGTTCTTGTTGAGCACCCAGGCCAGCATGAAATAGGGCGACGTGCCCGGCGCCGAGGACGCGACCGACTTACCCTTGAGATCGGCGACGGTCTTGATGTCGTTGCGGGCGACAATGCCGTCGGCGCCGTAGGACTTGTCGAGCTGGAATATCTGCTTGGTCGTCACACCATTGGCGTTCCAGACCAGCCAGGTCTCGACCGTGGTGGCGGCGCATTGCAGGTCGCCGCTGGCGATGGCGAGCGGCCGGCTGGCTTGCGGCACCTTCTTCAAGGTGACGTCGAGGCCGTGCTTTTCGAAGATGCCGGCCTGCTTGGCGAGGGTCAGCGGCGCAAAGCCGGTCCATCCACTGATGCCGATGCTAACCGATGTGGCGGCCATCGCCGGCGCGGACAATCCGACGGCAAGCGTCAAGCCTGCGGCAAGAATTCCGATCCTGTTCATCTCGGTTCCCCTTTTTATGTGTTCGGATGGGGAATTGTGTCACAGACGCCCACAGGCTTGTCAATGAAGCAGATGCTGCACTGCGGTATCTCACTACCGGCAGTAAACTTCGCCATTAGCGGGTGTTGTACATCCAGCTGCGATCGCGCCACATTTTTTCGCCGACCAGGCAGTCGGTGTCGGGGATGTCCTGTGCCAGCACCAATGGCGGATGCGCCGCCTCTTCGGCCGCTCGCTGCGGCGAGGCCGGACCAGCAAGCTCCAGCACCAGCTTGCGGCGGATTGCCTCCGGAAACTGCGTCCAGTCATTGACCGGGATCATGAAGGAGCCCGGCCCGCCGATGACGCAGTCGCTGTAGTAACGGTCGAGATTGTTGACATCATAAGCGCTGCTGAACCCGCCCCTGGTCATCAGCGGCAGGCCGTTGACGGTGATGCCCTGCTTAATCACGGCGTCGCGGGTGATATCGACAGGTGCGCCCTGGTTGTTGGGGCCGTCACCCGAAATGTCGATCACCCGCTTGACGCCCTGGAAGCCGCTTTCGGCAAAGAGATCGCTGGCGAATTCTAAGGCGCCGGAGATCGAGGTGCGCCTGGCACTGGCCGGCGGATGAGCGGAAAGCTGCGCTGCCAGCCGCTCAGCGTCGGCACGATTGGCGATCACCGTCCATGGCACCACGACCTGCTGCCAGGTCGCGCCAGCCCATTCGACGTAGGTGACGGCAATCTTGCCATGAGCGCCTTCGCCGATTGCCTGCAGGACATCGTCGTGCGTCAGCGCCGCCGCATAGCCATGACGCTGGATTTCGAGCTCGTCGGGCGACATGGACAAGGATACGTCGACTGCCAGCACCAGTTGGACATCAACCGGCTCGGCGGCGCGGGAGTTTGCAGTCAGCCACAGCGCCGACGCCAGCGCGGCGGCGCCCGAGACGAGATGTCTTGCACGGGCAAAAGCAGACATGCCGCACGGTAAGCGAAAATCGCCGATCGACAAAGAGAAAAGCCCGGTGGAGAGCCGGGCTCATCCGGTCACATTTTTGCGAACCGCCGGAAAATGAATTTCATTTGTGGATGCGGTGCCCGCCCCGTCCCCGCCACTCCACGGCCTTCTCGACATCCGTCTCAGGGAATGGGTCCGGCTTCGGTTTTCTAGTACCGACCCCGCGCGCTGCCCTCCAGTTCGGCTTGAATGACGGCGGAAGCCACAACAGAATACCTGCACCCGCGGCAGGCAAGATGATCGCAAAACGCAGAATTGAAAGTACGATGCCGCAGATGCCGACGATCTGCGCGGCCCGGCGGACGCCGAAGCGTCTCAGGAACAAATGTCTTGCAATCACGCCGCCATCCAGATCGTAGGCGGGCAGGATGTTGAGAACGATAAGCGACACGTTCAACAATGCGCCAATCCAAAGCGTCCATTCCAGAGGACCG
This sequence comes from Mesorhizobium sp. M1328, assembly GCF_040318075.1. Classification (NCBI taxonomy): domain Bacteria; kingdom Pseudomonadati; phylum Pseudomonadota; class Alphaproteobacteria; order Hyphomicrobiales; family Phyllobacteriaceae; genus Mesorhizobium; species Mesorhizobium sp. M1328. Next base: position 140,142 of record NZ_JAMYLO010000014.1, read on the forward strand.
GCCGACCTTGACGGCAGCCACCCGAATGGCCTTTCGGGCGCAACTGGGATGAGTTCTCCAAAAACCAGATAATAGGCCGCAGCGAAAAACGCGGCGAGCGCGACGTTCGCCAGGGGACCCGCTATCGCAATCCGCGCCCAGGCAGGCGATGGCGCTGCGGCGCGTTTGAAACGCGTGAGCCCGCCGAAGAGATATAATTCTATCCTGTCGGTGGCGACGCCTTGTCGGCGTCCGATCCAGGCGTGTGCCAGTTCGTGCAAAAATATCGACGCAAATAGAAGCGCTGCAAAGATAGAGGTATGGATCAGTGCATCCTTGGGTCGGCTCGCCCACTCGTTCAGGAAGGGCAGCACGATGGGAATTGCCAAGGTCCAGCTGACGCGAACCGGGATATTCCGGTTCAGCTGAAACACAAGCGCATCGTTTTTTCTGTCCCAGCCGATCCGCCGCAAAGGCACCCCCCAATCGCAGCGCGACGGTAAGCGAGAATCATCGCTCCACAAAGCGAAAAGCCCGACGATGAATCGGGCTTCTGCATTCAGGTCCTGCTGGCACTACTCGGGCTGCCTGTGTGGAGAATCGGCAAGCAAGCAACGTTCAGCTGCGCGGATTGAGGTTCTCCGGGTCGTAGAGCGGCCTGTAGCCGACGGCGGCCACTTCGACCGGGTATTTCTCGCCGAAATATTCGACGCTCAGCTTGCGGCCCTCCTGGCAATAAGCCCAGGGCAGGTAGGCGAGCGCGATGTTCTTGCCGAGGGTCGGACCATAGACCACCGAGGTCGTGAACGACCGACGGCCGAGCTCGTCAACCAGCGTCTCACCGGTTTGCGGATCCATCACCGGCATCATGCCGACCGGATAGCGGGGAACGCCGTTGGAATCGGTATTGTCCGTCATGATAAGCGTGCAAAGCATGGCCGGCTGATGCGCCCGGGCGCGATATTCCAGATGCTTTGCCTTGCCGCAGAAATCGGCCTCCTTGACCTTCGGGCGGGCAAGGTCGGCTTCCAGCAGATTGTATTCGGTCAACAGATCCGCGTTCTGCAGGCGCAGGCTCTTCTCCATGCGGCGGCTGTTGGCATAGGTCTCGACGCCAAAGGCCATCACGCCGGTCGACCGCAGCGCGTCCCAGACGGCCAGGCCGTCCTCGTAGCGCATATGCAGTTCCCAGCCTTGCTCGCCGACATAGGAGATGCGGAAGGCGGTCACGTCCTTGCCGGCGATCCTGACGGGCTTGATCGCGGCAAAGGGAAAATTCTCAGGCGTCAGTCCGTCGGGGTTTTCCACGACCTTGCCCAATGTTGCCCGCGCGTTCGGACCCCAGATGCCGACGGTCACATATCTCTCGGTCACATCGGTGACGGTAACGTCGAAGCCTTTGTCCTCTGCCGTCCGGCGCATGTACTGGAAGTCGCGCGGCCCGGCATCAGCGCCGTCGATGACGCGGCAGCGGTCGGCCATGCGGATGACGGTCAGGTCGGCGCGGACCATGCCTTCCTCGTCGAGGAAATGCGTATAGATGCCCTTGCCGATATTGCCGTCGCCGCCGATCTTTGCCGCGCACAGCCATTCCATCAGCGCGACATGATCGGGACCTTCCACGTCGTACATGGCGAAATGCGAGAGGTTGACGATGCCGCAATCCTCGCTCATGGCGAGATGCTCGGCATTCGAGACGCGCCAGAAATGGCGGTTGTCCCATTCGTTTTGGCGCACCGGCACCCGGTTGCCGTATTTCTCGAGCAAATGCTCGTTGGCGGCGTAGCCGTGGGCGCGCTCCCAGCCGCCGAGCTCCATGAAATAGCCGCCGAGTTCCTTCTCGCGCTCCCAGAAGGGCGAGCGGCGGACATTGCGGGCCTTGGAGAAGGGCTCACGCGGATGCACCGCCGGGTTGTAGACCTTCATCGCGGTTTCGGTGCAGCGGTCCCAGATGAACTGCTCTTTGGTCTGGTGCGGATAGAAACGCGAATAGTCGATGGCGTGGTGGTCGATCGCCGTGCGGCCGTCCGTCATCCAGTCTGCGATGAGCTTGCCCATGCCGGGGCCGTCCTTGACCCAGATGGCAACGGCATACCAGAGGCCCCTCACCTTCTGGCTTTCGCCCATCGATGGGCCGCCGTCCGCCGTCACCTGCAGCAGGCCGTTGAAGGAATGGCTCTCATTGTAGCCCAGCTCGCCCAGGATCGGCGTCAGTTCCATGGCGCGCTCGAGCGGCGCCAGGATCTGCTCCATGTCGAGATCGCGTTGCGACGGCGAAAGCCGCGCCTCGTTTTTCTCGAGAATATCGCGCGGATGGCAAAGGCGCGGATTGGTCTCTTCGTAATAACCCCATTCGATCTGCCCGCCTTCGGCGGTCTTGGGGTCGCCGGTATCGCGCATGTAAGCCGAGTTGCCCTGGTCGCGCAGCAGCGGCCAGCCGATCTCCTTGCCGGTGCCGGCGAACTCAGTGTACGGCCCGAAGAAGGTAAGCGGATGGTCGATCGGCATGACCGGCAGGTCCTCGCCCGCCATTTCCGCAATCAGCCGTCCCCAGATGCCGGTGCAGACCACGACATAGTCGGCTTCGATGGTGCCGCGGTCGGTCACCACGCCCTTGATGCGGCCGTTCTCGATGACGAGCGACCTGGCCGAGGTGTTGGCAAACGCCCTGAGTTTGCCGGAGGCTTCCGCCTGGTCGACAAGCTTGCCGGCGACGGTCTGCGAGCGCGGGATGACGAGGCCGGCGTCGGGATCCCACAGGCCGCCCTGTACCATCTGTTCTTCGATCAGCGGGAATTTTTCCTTGATCTCGGCGGGATCGATCAGGCGCGCGCGTGTGCCGAAGGCCTTCGCCGAAGCGATCTTGCGCTTGATTTCCGCCATACGGGCGTCGTCGCCGACGCGGGCGACCTCGAGGCCGCCGATGCGCGCGTAATGACCCATCTTTTCGTAGAAATCGATGGAATAGAGCGTCGTCCAGCACGACAGGAAATCATGGCTGGTCGTGTAGCAGAAGTCGGAGGCGTGCGCCGTCGAGCCGATATCGGTCGGGATGCCCGATTTGTCGATGCCGACAATATCGTCCCATCCGCGCTCGATCAGGTGATGGGCGACCGACGCGCCGACGATTCCGCCCAGCCCGACGATGACGACCTTCGCCTTTTCCGGAAATCCTGCCATTGCCCGCGACTCCAAGATGCTATTGCGGCAGACTATAGGGCGGCGCGGCGGCGCGCTTGCAGCCTGTTTGCGACATCGCCAAAAAAGCCCGCGCCACCAGCTCGTCGAATGCAGTTAGACCTACGCCTTCGCCCTGCTCGGTACGAAGGCGCTGCTAGAGCCAGTCCTGCGCAGCTTCGAAGAAAAGTGCGTACCTTCATCGCCGATTACCGGAAGCAAATAAAAGGCCGGGCGTTTGCCCGGCCTTCAAAAATCATGGCGTCGATGTTACTTGATGCGCGCGACGCCACCCGAGATCTCGATCGTTTCCGAACCGGTCAGTGCCTCGAGGTCGCCATTCGGCAAGGTAACGAAACAGCCGCTCGGGCAAAATTCCACGGTTTCGCCGGCGGCCAGCGCCAGCTCGGTCTTGCCGCCGCCTTCCGTCACGATCAGCGTGCGGGTCTCGGCGTCCTTGTTGACCGCGCTGGCGGCATGGGCCGAACCGCCCACGGCCAGAAAAGCGATGGCGGCGACGAGAGACTTCCACATTTTGCAATATCGGTGTTGCCACCGCCCCTGTTGCATTTCGCAAGGCATTCTCGCCGTTTGCAGGTGAGCTTATATGCAATGCAAGCTGAACGGCAACTGAATGCCGCATTCATGCCGCAATTGGTTTCCGAAGGCTTGAAGGCAAGCTCCAAACAGCTAGTCAGGATCGGGCTTCCGCACCTTGCGTCCCGACTTGGCGAGACGTTTCGCCTCTGCCGCCGCGAGGACTTTTGCTTGCTCTCGCTCGGCGAATTCGACTTCGATCTTGTCGTCGTCGATCGGCCACGCCTCGTGCTTTTTGGTCTCGACGACGGCGCGCGGCGCCGACGGAATTTCGATATGCTGGTCGGCGAACACATCGAAGATAGTAAAGCGGATGTCGTTCTGGACGATATTGCCACTAAGAACGTCTGCCAGGAACACGCGAATCTCGAATTCGAGTGCGGCCGGGCCGAAATTGGAAAACAGCACGAAGGGTTCCGGATTTTTCAGCACCAACGGATGACTGCGCGCAATCTCCAACAGGACGCCATGCACGTGCTTGACGTCGCTGCCATAGGCGACGCCGACCTTGATGTCGACGCGGCCGAGTTTGTTGCGGTGCGTCCAGTTGCCGACCGCATTGTTGATCAGGTTTGAATTGGGCAGGATCACCGATTGCCGCTGGAACGTCTCGATCTCGGTGGCGCGTACGCTGATCTTCTTGACCGTGCCGCTGATGTCGCCGGCGACGATCCAGTCGCCGACCTTGAACGGCCGCTCGGCCAACAGGATCAGACCCGACACGAAATTCGAGACGACATTCTGCAGGCCGAAACCGATGCCGAGGGACAGGGCGCCGGCGACCAGCGCGAGATTGGAGAGGTCGATACCGGCCGCCGAGATGCCGACCAGTGCCGCGACCGCGACGCCGGCATAACCGACCGCCAGCCGGATCGAATTGCGCACGCCGGTGTCGACCCGGCCGCGCGCCATCACCGAGCCGTCGAGCCAGCCCTGGAACCAGCGCGTCAGGAAATAGCCGATGATGAAGACGACGACGCCGGTGAGGATGCCGGTGACCGAGATCGTCACCGAGCCGATGGTGAGCCCGGTCGCCAGCTTGTAGGCCCACGCCTGGATGTCGCCGGGCTGGAAGCCCCACATCAACAGGATCAGCGGCAGGAACACCAGCACGATCATAATGTTGATGGCGGCGCTGACGACAAGCCCGAGCTGGTCGAGCGCGGTCTCTTCATAGCTTGAATTGGCCGATAGCCAGCGCCCGATCGAAGTGTTGGCGAAACCGCCTTCCTCGCCGATCGCCCGCGCCGACAGGAAGCCGATATAGGCGGTGACCAGGATCGTGCCGGTGACCACGACCTGCACCGAGACGAAAATGGCAAGGCCGATAAAGCCGAGCAGCGCCGACGCGATGGTGAATAGCCCCAGCGCGACGGCGGTGTAGCGCAGCCATGCCGGCCACGGGCGCCAGCTCCCGTCGGCAGCCTTGAACGGCTTAAGCAGGCTCATCAGGATCAGGATGACGCCGACGCTGATGGTGGCGACAAAGCTTCTGGCGATGGTCAGCGACAGCGGCGAGCCCATCTTGTCGTTGACGACCGACAGGAAATAATTGATGCCGATGGCGACGGCCATGGCAGTGGTCAGCCGCACCAGCCAGCGCGCCGGGCCGGTTTCGACAGGGATCAGACGCCAGTTCGGCAGCCGCGGTTCCAGCGCCGAATTGGTCAGCCGGTTGACGCAGAACACCACCGCGATAACGGCAACCAGCGCATTCAGGAAGATGCCGATGTCGCCGCGCAACACGTTATAGTAATTGAAGAAGAAAATGGTCGAGACAAGGAAGACGCCAACCGCCAGCGTCGGCAGCAATGTCGACCAGAACGCCACCGACAAGCGGCTGAGATAGGAGGGATCCTCGACGGAAGGATCGGCTTCGAAGACGCGGCCGAACAGGCGCCGCCCGCCGACGAAAAGCACAGCAGCCAGCGCGAGCGCCATCAGGGCCGCGGCAAGAATGGCCTGGAACTTGAACTTGAAGGCGAAGCTCAGCCAGGACGACACCGCCTTATAGAAACTGGTAAATTCGTCGTTGGCGTCGGAAATGACCTCGGGGCTCAATGCATCCGACAGCACGTAGCGCTTGGTGAGCTGATTGCGGAACAGCTGGCTGCGCATGTTGCCTATCTGCTCGATCAGCCCGCTGATGCGGATCGACAGGGTTTGCGCCGTGGCGATGACGGCATTGATTTCGGCTTTTTCGGAGGCCAGCGCCTGGCGTTCGCCGGTCACGATATCGGGCTCGGCCGGCTGGCCCGCGGCCGGTGGCGGACCCAACTGCTCGAGCCGACTGTTGATCTCGCTCAGCCGCGGCCGGAAAGCGAGCGCGCTGTTCAGCGAAGCGCGCGACATTTCTTCCAGCTGCAGCCGAATATCGACAAGGCTGGCGTCATCGTCGCCGTCCTGCTGGATCTTCTTTTCGAGGTTGTCGGTCTTTGTCGTCAGATCTTGGAGGATCTTCTGCTGATCACTGACCAGTCCCGCAGGCGCCTGGCCAAGCCCTTGCGCCACCGCTCGCAACGAAAGCGGCGCCGTGGCGACAAGCGCCAGGACCAGAACGAAACGGATCAGTCGGAAAAACATGATTGTCTGGCGACTCACGGGCGATAAGGCGTTCTAAAGGCCCGCTCTTGATAAAGACCGACATATCTGGGGGCAAGCCGTCCCTGACGGCCCGCTTTCGAAGTCGGCCAATCGAAGTCGCCAATCGAAGTCGGGGAGTCGAAAAGCGATGGCGCAATCTTGGCTTTGCATTGGCGGCCTGCTCTATAGTCTGCCGCAAAGCCTGAAATGGATGACAATAAGAATGGCGGAATATTCGGCCTTTTCGCTTCTCAAAAACGCGCTGACCGGAAACAAGGACTGGAAGCCGGCCTGGCGCAAGCCCGACCCGAAAGCGTCCTACGACGTGATCGTCATCGGCGGCGGCGGCCATGGCCTGTCGACCGCTTACTATCTAGCCAAGGAGCACGGCATCACCAATGTCGCGGTGCTGGAGAAGGGCTGGCTCGGCTCCGGCAATGTCGGCCGCAACACCACGGCGGTCCGTTCCAACTATCTCCTGCCGGCCAACACGCGCTTTTACGAGCATTCGATGAAGCTGTGGGAGAACCTGGCCCATGACCTCAACTACAACGTCATGTTCTCGCAGCGCGGCTGCCTGAACCTCGCCCACACACCTGCCCAGCTCGACGACTATGCCCGGCGTGGCAACGCCATGCGCCATCTCGGCGTCGACGCCGAACTGATGACCCCCGCCGAAATCGCGCGCCTGGTGCCGGCGCTCGACGTCTCGGCCACCGCGCGTTTCCCGATCGTCGGTGGCCTGATGCAGCGGCGCGCCGGCACCGCCCGCCACGACGCGGTCGCCTGGGGCTATGCGCGCGGCGCAGATCGCCGCGGCGTCGACATCATCGAAAACTGCGAGGTCACCGGCTTCCTGCGCGACGGCGACCGCATCACCGGCGTCACGACGACGCGCGGCGAAATCCGCGCCAAAAAGGTAGCCGTCGCAGTGGCCGGCAGCACCGGGCGGGTCATGCGGCTTGCCGGCATCGAGACGATGCCGATCGAGAGCCACGTGCTGCAGGCCTTCGTCACGGAATCGCTAAAACCCTTCATCGATACGGTCCTGACCTTCGGCATGGGCCATTTTTATATGTCGCAATCGGACAAGGGCGGCCTTGTCTATGGCGGCGATCTCGACGGCTACAACAGCTACGCCCAACGCGGCAGCCTGCCGATCGTCGATGAGGTGATGAGCGAGATGCTGGCGCTATTCCCGGGGCTCGCCCGCGTCCGCATGCTGCGCTCATGGGGCGGCGTCTGCGACATGTCGATGGACGGCTCGCCAATCATCACCACCGGTCCGCTGCCGGGCATGTATCTCAATTGCGGCTGGTGCTATGGCGGCTTCAAGGCGACGCCGGCTTCCGGCTGGTGCTTTGCCTGGACCATTGCCAAGGACGAGCCGCACGATCTCAATGCGGCCTTCACGCTCGACCGCTTTTACCGTGGCCTGGTGATCGACGACAAGGGCCAGGGCGCCACGCCCCGGCTGCATTAGGCCATGATCCCGAAAAGTGGAAACCGGTTTTCGGACAAGATCATGGTCAAACGAGAAAGTTTAAGAAATCCATGCTCATTACCTGCCCCTATTGCGGTCCGCGCGACGTCATCGAGTTCACCTATCAGGGCGACGGCAACCGCCTGCGCCCACAGCCCGCCTCGCAGAACCTCGACGCCTGGAACGCCTATGTCTACGATCGGCTTAACCCGGCCGGCGACCACAATGAGATCTGGCAGCATTCCGGCGGCTGCCGCGCCCATCTCAGGGTCGTACGCAACACGCTGACGCACGAGATCTCCAGCACCGCGTTCGCGCGCGGCGACCACAACTCGGTTGCGCGGCACCGGGCCGAGGACAAGCCATGAGCCCGCGCCGTAGCGAGGCCGGCGGCCTCATCGACCGGCTGCGGACCATCCGTTTCACCTTCGACGGCGCCCCCTATACCGGCCATGCTGGCGACACGCTGGCTTCGGCGCTGCTGGCCAACGGCGTCTCCCTGTTTGGGCGTTCGTTCAAATATCACCGCCCGCGCGGCGTGCTGACTGCCGGCGTCGAGGAGCCAAACGCGCTGGTGACGGTGTTGAGGGGCGAGGTTCGCGAGCCGAACATTCCCGCCACCATGGTCGAGATCTATGACGGGCTGGCAGGAATCAGCCAGAACCGCTTCCCCTCGCTTGCCTGGGACGTCAGTGCCGTGAACCAGCTCGGCGGCAAGCTTTTGTCGGCCGGCTTCTACTACAAGACCTTCATGGGACCGGTGATAGGTCCGCTGAAGGGCACGCGCTTCTGGATGTTCTGTGAGCATTTCATCCGCCGTGCCGCCGGCCTGGGCAAGGCAGGCACGGCTCCCGATACGGCGCGCTACGAACGCATGAACGCGTTTTGCGATGTGCTGGTGGTCGGCTCCGGCCCGGCCGGACTGATGGCCGCCAGGGCGGCCGCCGATCAGGGTGCACGCGTCATCCTGGCCGAGCTCGAGCCGCATTTCGGCGGCTCGGCCAATTGGTCGGGCGAGACGATCGATGGCATGCCGGCCGCCGACTGGGCAGCGCGCGCCGCCGGCCAGCTCGAAGGCCGTGACAACGTCCGCCTGCTGCCGCGCACCACCGTCTGGGGCTATTATGACGGCAACACACTTGCCGCGATCGAACGCGTCACCGACCACAAGGAAAAGCCCGGCAAAGGCGAGCCGCGCCATCGCTACTGGACGATCCGCGCCAAATCGGTGGTGCTGGCCACCGGCTCCCTGGAGCGTCCGCTGGTCTTTCCGGGCAACGATCGGCCAGGCGTAATGCTGGCGCATGCTGCCGAGCGTTATGCCAATGAATATGGCGTGCTGCCCGGCGACAGGATCGGGGTGTTCACCAACAATGACAGCGCCTATCGCTCCGCCCTTGCGCTGAAGAAGGCCGGCGCCGTGGTCGTCGCCATCGTCGACGTGCGCCCTGAGCTTTCGAGCGAAATGCGCAAGCTGGCCGGCGAAGCGGAGGCCGAGATCCTTTCTGGCCACGCGGTGATCGCCACCGAGGGCGGCAAGGCGCTTTCCGGCTTCAAGGTGCAGCGCTTCGACATGGTCAACGGCGCGCTTTCCGGCGATGCGCGCAGCATCCACGCCGACTGCCTGCTGATGTCGGGCGGCTGGTCGCCGACCATCCATCTGGCCAGCCAGGCCGGCGCCAGAGCGGAATGGAACGAAGCATTGCAAGCTTTCCTGCCGCCCAAGCCCGCAACACGGCAATGGATCGGCGCCGGCGCCTTCACCGGCAGTTTCTCCACCGCCGAGGCGATCACCGAAGGCCGCGCCGCCGGCCTTTCCGCTGCGGGCGCAACCGCCACGCCGGCGGCCTTGCCTGCCATCGAGGCAAGACCTGGCGATCCCGATCCGGCGCCGGTGTTCGAGATCAAGGCCGAAGGAAAGAGCTTCGTCGATTTCCAGCATGACGTGACGGCGGATGACGTGCGGCTGGCGCATCGCGAAGGCTTCGTCTCGGTCGAGCATCTGAAGCGCTACACTACGCTCGGCATGGCGACGGACCAGGGCAAGAACTCCAACATACCCGGCCTCGCCATCATGGCCGAGGCGCTGGGCAAGCCGATCCCGCAGGTCGGCACGACGCGCTTTCGCCCGCCCTTTTCGGCGGTGTCGATCGGCTCGCTTGCCGCCGAACGCTTCGGCGATCTGAAGCCCGAGCGGCTAACGCCGATGCATGACTGGCACGTCGCCAACGGCGCCACCATGTATTCGGCCGGCCTCTGGTACCGGCCGATGATCTACGGCCATCCCGGCGAGACGATCGAGCAGGCCTATGTGCGCGAAGCGAGAGCCACGCGCGAGAGCGCCGGCATCGTCGACGTCTCGACACTTGGCAAGATCGCGGTGCAAGGCCCGGACGCGGCGGAATTCCTCGACCGCGTATACACAAACATGTTTTCGACGCTGGCCGTCGGCAAGGCGCGCTACGGGCTGATGCTGCGCGAGGACGGTCTCGCCTTCGACGACGGCACCACGTGGCGGCTCGGCGAGCAGGATTTCCTGATGACCACCACCACCGCCAATGCCGGCAAGGTGATGCAGCATCTGGAGTATTTCCTCGACGTGATCTGGCCGGAGCTCAAGGTCCACGTCACCTCGGTGACCGACCAATGGGCCGGTGCCGCCATCGGCGGGCCGAAAGCGAGGCAGATATTGGCCGCGTGCGTCAGCGGCACCGCCGTCGACAACGCCGCCCTGCCCTTCATGGGCATCGTCCACGGCGAAATCGCTGGCGTGCCGGTGATGATCTGCCGGCTGTCCTTCTCCGGCGAAATGGCCTTCGAGGTCTATTCCGGCGCCGGTTACGGCACCCATGTTTGGGAGGCGCTGATCGAAGCCGGCAGGCCGTTCGGGCTGGTGACCTACGGCCTGGAGGCGCTGGGCACCATGCGCATCGAGAAAGGCCACGTCACCGGCGCCGAGATCGACGGCCGCACCACGGCACGCGACCTGCATCTCGACTGGATGCTGTCGAAGAAGAAGCCGTTCATCGGTTCGGCGATGATGGACCGCGAGGGGCTGATCGCACCCGACCGCCTGGAACTCGTCGGTATTGTTTCGCTCGACAACCAGCCGCTCAACGGCGGCGCACACATCGTCGAGGAGCTTGACGAAGCCAATCCGCACGGCTCGCTCGGCCACATCACCGCCTGCTGCTATTCGCCGGCGCTCGGCAAATATATCGCGCTTGCCCTGGTCAAGGGCGGCAAGGCGCGGCGCGGCTCGCGTGCCTATGTTTCCGACCCGTTGCGCAACCGGTTCGGGCCGGTCGAGATCGTCTCCAACCATTTCTTCGATCCGGACGGGAGCCGCATGCATGGTTGAACGCCAATCACCGCTTGAGCCGGTGCTGCATCCAGGCTCGCATGGCAATTTCGAGCACGGTGTCGAAATCATCCTCTCCGAAACCAGGCAGGGTTCGATCCTGCAGCTCGCCGCCTGGCCCGGCGAGGAGAAGAAGTTGATGGCCGGCATCCATGCGGTCACCGGCCTGGCTTTGCCCGACGGTGCCGGCGGCGGTGTCACGGACGGCGTCAGGTCGGTGTTTGGCTTTGCGCCGGGAAAGTTCACTGTGGTCGATGAAGCCGAGGGATTGGCGTCGGCCTTTGCCAGTGTCGTCACTTCGGCCATCGGTACGGTGACCGACCTTTCGCACGGCCGCACCGCGATCCGTATCGCCGGGCCGAAGGCCGAGTGGGTGCTGGCAAAATTCTTCGCCATCGACTTCGCGCTGCCGGCGTTCCCGATCGGCGCCGGCCGCTCGACCATGCATCACGACGTCTTCGCGCAGATCCAGCGCACCGGCGCCGATCAGTTCGACATCTATGTGTTCCGCTCGTTTGCCCGCTCGTTCTGGAAGGCGCTCTGCCACGCCAGCGAGGAAGTCGGCTACGAAGTGCAGTAGCTAGACGGCGCGTCGTCACCTTACTCGGCGAACGTCACCCACTCTTCCAGCGGCGCGCGGTCGGTGCGGAAGGCATTTTCGGGCTTGGACGTATCCTCATGGCCGAGCGCCATGCCGCAGACGACGATCTCCTCGTCGGGGATGTTGAGCACCGGCCTGATCTGCCGGTGATAGGGCGCGAAGGCGGCCTGCGGGCAGGTGTGCAGGCCCCTGCCCCGCGCCGCGACCATGATGTTTTGCAGGAACATGCCGTAGTCGATCCACGACCCCTTGTTCAGCCGCCGGTCGACGGTGAAGATCATGCCGACCGGCGCATCGAAGAAGACGAAATTGCGGTCATGCTGCGCACGCATCCTGTCGACCTCGCGCCGGCCGATGCCGAGCACGCCGTAGAGGCCGAAGCCGTTGGCCCGCCGTCGCGTCAGATAGGGTTCGAAGAACTGGTCGGGATAGTAGCGGTACTCGTCCCACTCGGCCTTTTCGGCGCGGATGCCCGAACTGAGGATGGCGTCGGTGATGCGCTGCTTGACCTCGCCTTTGGTCACATAGACCTTCCAGGGCTGCATGTTGGTGCCTGAGGGCGCGCGCGCGGCAACGGCGAGAATACCGCGGATGGTGTCGTCGTCGACCATGTCGGGCAAGAAGGCGCGTACGGACCGGCGCGAGGTGATCGCGTCATCGACGATCGCCGCCGCAATCCGGGAGTTGTTTTCCAGCATGGGCTGTCCCTTTGCGCATAATCCTGGAACCCGGCTATCCGGAAAGGATCATGCGCCGACTAGAAGTGATGGAGCATCCTTGCGAGTTTCTATGAACGCTCGACGCCCTATCCGCCTCGACCGGACGCCCCACTCTCCGCTCGTGCGCCGAGCCTTTGCCTGAACCGTCAAAATGGCGCAAGTAAATCTTGTGGGTTCATGAAAATCATCTTGATTTTTTCACAGACCTGCGGTCACATGAAATTTGCCAAGAATTTTTCATCGAGATTCTTCATTTTTCACCAAGTGATTCATCAAAGGGAGTGGCTTTGCCCTCGATCGCCGCAAGACCGGAACAAGATAACGGCGAACGACTGCTGGCCAGCGACATTCGCGCGTTGCGCAAGGCGCGCGGCCTGACGCTTGCCGAAATCGGGCTGAAGCTCGGCCGTTCCGTCGGCTGGGTCAGCCAGGTCGAGCGCAGCCTGTCGATCCCGTCGCTCGGCGATCTCAGGGCCTTCGCCGAATTGTTCGGCGTGCCGGTCAGCCTGTTCTTCAGCCATGACGTGCCTGTCGAGACCGAACGCGGCGTGGTCGTGCGCGCCGGCAACCGGCGCACGCTTGGCACAAGCGATTCCGGCCTGGTGGAGGAGCTTCTGTCGCCCGATCTCGGCGGTAGCTTCGAGATGCTGCGTTCGGTCTTCGCCCCCGGTGCCGAGCTGAAGAGCGAGGCGCGCCGGCCGACCGAGGAAGCCGGTTACGTCGCGTCCGGCAGCTTCGACATCGAAATTGCCGGCGTCTGGCACCGGCTTGGAGAAGGCGACTCCTTCCGCTTTGACGGCAAGCCGTTCCGCTGGCGCAATCCTGGAGCGGAACCGGCTGTGGTGATCTGGGTGGTTTCGCCGCCCGTCTATTGATCTGGAGAAGAACATGGCCGGTTTGCCGACCACGGCGCGCGTGGTGATCATCGGAGGCGGTGCCGTCGGCGCCTCCTCGCTCTATCATCTCGCCAAAGCGGGCTGGACCGACTGCGTGCTTCTGGAGAAGAACGAGCTGACTTCCGGCTCGACCTGGCATGCCGCCGGCAACGTGCCGACTTTCTCCTCGTCATGGTCGCTGATGAACATGCAGCGCTATTCGACCGAGCTCTATCGCCGGCTGGCCGACGAGGTCGGCTATCCCATGAACTACCACGTCACCGGCTCGCTCAGGCTCGCCCATACGACCGAGCGTATGCAGGAATTCCAGCGCGCCAAGGGCATGGGCCGCTACCAGGGCATGGACATCGACGTGGTCGGCCCGGACGAGATCAAACGCCGTTATCCCTTCATCGAGACGCATGAGCTGAAAGGCGCGCTCTACGATCCGAATGACGGCGATATCGACCCGGCGCAATTGACCCAGGCGCTGGCTAAAGGTGCCCGCGACATGGGCGCGAAGATCATCCGCTTCTGCCCGGTCACCGGCGTGCACCGCGAGAACGACGAGTGGGTGGTCGAGACGGCGCAAGGCGAGATCCGTTGCGAGATCGTCGTCAATGCCGCGGGCTACCGCGCCGCCGAAGTCGGCAGGATGTTCGGCCGCGAGGTGCCGATGATGGTGATGAGCCATCAATATATCCTGTTCGAGGAAATCCCCGAACTGGCGGCGTGGTCGAAGGAACAAGGCAAGAAGCTGCCGCTGCTGCGCGACGTCGATACGTCCTATTATCTGCGCCAGGAAAAGAATGGCATGAACCTCGGCCCCTATGAGCGCAATTGCCGCGCCCACTGGGTCGGCCACAACGATCCGATGCCCGACGACTTTTCGTTCCAGCTGTTTCCCGACGATCTCGACCGGCTGGAACACTACCTGGCCGATGCTGTCGCCCGCGTGCCGATCCTCGGCACCGCCGGCCTGTCCAAGGTCATCAACGGGCCGATCCCCTATGCGCCCGACGGCAACCCGCTGATCGGGCCGATGCCCGGCGTGCCGAACGCCTTCGAGGCCTGCGTCTTTACCTTCGGCATCGCCCAGGGCGGCGGCGCCGGCAAGGTGCTGGCCGAATGGGTGACGCAAGGCCAGACCGAATGGGACATGTGGTCGTGCGATCCACGCCGTTTCACCGCCTTTGCCTCGGCCCCGGATTATTGCGTCGCCAAGGGCATGGAGATCTACGGCAACGAATATGCCATCCAGTTCCCGCGCCATGCCTGGCCGGCCGGGCGCGACCGCAAGCTGTCGCCGCTCCACGACCGCATCAAGGCACTCGGCGCCCGGTTCGACGCTTATAATGGCTGGGAACGCGCCACCTGGTATGCGAAGGCAGGCGACGACATCTCCGAAGAATCCACGCTGACCTTCCGCCGCGACGGGCCGTGGCAGCATCGCGTGCGCGAGGAATGCCTCGCCGTCCGCGATGCCGCCGGCATTTTGGACCTGCCGGGGTTTTCCCGTTTCAATCTCGACGGTCCGGGTGGCGCCGAATGGCTGAGCCTCCAGGTGACAGGCCTGGTGCCGAAACCCGGCCGCATCGGCCTCGTCTATTTTGCCGACGACAAGGGCCGCATCGTCACCGAAATGTCGGTGGTCCGCCACGACGAGAACCTGATGACGCTGATCACCGCCGCTGTGGCTCAGTGGCATGATTTCGAATGGCTGAAGTCGCGCATCCCGAAGGACGCCACATTCAAGCTGGTCGACAGGACGGAGGAATACTCCACCCAGATCCTCGCCGGCCCCAACTCGCGAAACATCCTCGCCGAACTCTGCGCGGCCGACCTCACCCTGCCCTGGCTGACGCATCAGGAAACCAGTATCGCCGGACGTTGGGCAAAGCTGGTGCGCGTGTCCTTCGTCGGCGAGCTCGGCTGGGAAATCCACAGCAAGGTCGACGATACCGCAGCCATCTTCGACGCCGTCTGGGCGGCCGGGCAGAGGCATGGCCTAAAACCGTTCGGCATGTACGCGCTGGATTCGCTCCGGCTCGAAAAAGGTTACCGCACCTGGAAGGGCGACCTGTCGACCGACTATTCGATCCTGCAGGGCGGGCTGGAGCGCTTCGTCAGATGGGACAAGCCCGACTTCCGCGGCAAGGCGGCGCTGCAGAACGAAAAGCAGCAGGGCGTAAAGAAACGCTTCGTCACGCTGGTCGTCGAAAATCCCGGCGACTGCGACGCACCCTATATGTCGACGCTGTGGCATGAAGGCCGGATCGTCGGCGAGACAACGTCCGGCGGCTGGGGTCATCGCATCGACAAGTCGATCGCGCTCGGCATGCTGCGCGCTGACCTTACCGAGCCGGGAACCGCGGTCGAGGTCGAGATCTTCGGCGAACGTTTTCGGGCGGTCGTGCAGAAGGATGAGCCGTTATGGGATTCAAAGAACGTGAGGCTCAGAGCATGAAGAAAGTGATCCTCACCGATGGCGGCATGGGCCAGGAGCTGGTCCGCCGCAGCAGTTCCGAGCCGACGCCGCTGTGGTCAGCCAGGGTGCTGATCGACGAACCGGATCTGGTGCGCGACCTGCATGCGGAATTCATCCGCGCCGGCGCCCGCGTCATCACCATCAACACCTATTCAGCCACGCCCGAGCGGCTGGCGCGCGAGGGCGCGGAAGAGCTGTTCAAGCCGCTGCAGAAGCGTGGCATAGAACTGGCAAGGCAAGCACGCGACCAGGCCGGCGACGCGGCGATTGCCGGCTGCCTGTCGCCGCTGTTCGGCAGCTATGCGCCGGCACTGACGATATCCTTCCAGGATACGCTCGACATCTATCGCCGTATCGTTGCCGAGCAGGCGGACGGCGTCGATCTGTTTCTGTGCGAAACCATGGCGTCGGCCGAAGAGGCGCGCGCCGCGGTCACCGCGGCGTCGGAAAGCGGCAAGCCCGTATGGGTGTCGTGGACGCTTGCCGACCACGGCACGCCGCGCCTGCGCAGCGGCGAAGCCATTGCGGCGGCGTCGGGCGCTCTTGATGGCCTGCCCGTCGCGGCCCGGCTGATCAATTGCTGCCGGCCCGAAGCGATCGCTGCAGCGCTGCCCGAACTGATCGCTCTCGGCGGTCCGGTCGGCGCTTATGCCAATGGCTTCACCTCGATTGAGGCGCTCAAGCATGGCGGTACCGTGGAAGTGCTGCACGCCCGCCACGACCTCGATCCGGACGCCTACGCCGGCCAGGCGATCGGCTGGGTCGAGGCCGGCGCCGGCATCGTCGGCGGCTGCTGCGAAGTCGGACCCGCCCACATTGCCGCCCTGCGCGACCGGCTCGAACAGGTGGGTTATGAAATTTCGGGAGTAGCATAATGCCCAGACCATCATCGCGCATTTCCGGCATCGTGCCTTCCGGCAAGGATGGCTGGGAGGTTCATTCCGCTGCCTGGGCGCGCAAGCAGGCCGGCGAGGACATCATCATGCTCTCGGTCGGCGACCACGATTTCGATACGCCGAGCGAGACGATCGAAGCCTGCGTGACGGCGGTTCGTGCCAGCAATCATCACTACACGCCGCTTGCCGGCGTTCCGCGCCTGCGCAAGGCGATGGCCGCGGCCTCGACGCTGTGCACCGGCGTTGCGACCGGCCCCGACCAGGTCATCGCCACGCCGGGTGGGCAGGCAGCGCTCTACGCGGCCATTCAAGCGGTTCTCGACCAGGGCGACCATGCCATCGTCGTCGCGCCCTATTACGCCACCTATCCCAATACCTTCAGTGCGGCGGGCGCCGAGTTCAGCGTCGTCGAGACCCCCGCCGAGGATGGCTTTCAGCCGCGCGCCGCCGACATTCGCGCCGCCCTTCGGCCGAACACTCGCGCCATCCTGATCAACACGCCGAACAATCCCACGGGTGCCGTCTATTCGCGCGAGCGCCTGGAAGAGCTGGCGCAGATCTGCCGCGAGCATGACCTCTGGCTGCTGTCGGACGAGGTCTACTGGACGCTGGGCGGCGGCGAGCACGTCTCACCACGCTCGCTGCCCGGCATGGCGGAACGCACGCTGGTCATCAATTCGATGTCGAAGAGCCACGGCATGACCGGCTGGCGCATGGGCTGGCTGACCGGGCCGGAACCGATGGTCTTGCTGTTGACCGACCTCAATCTGGTAATGACCTACGGCCTGCCGGCCTTCATCAGTCTCGCCTGCGCGGAGGCGCTCGAAAATGGCTACGGCGTTAAGGAGATCGCCGAGCGCTACGCCGCGAGGCGCACCGTCGTCCTCGATGCCATGCGTGGCATGAACAACATCACGGTGCGCGGCTCCGAGGGCGGCATGTACGTCATGCTCGACATATCGGCCATCGAGCCGGACGATGAGAAATTCGCCTGGGCTTTCCTCGACCAGGAAAAGGTCGGCGTCATGCCCGGCTCGAGCTTTGGCGAGGCCGCTGCCGGCCATATCCGCGTCAGCCTCTGCCAGCCTGAGGCCGTACTGATGGAAGCTGCCACGCGCCTGCGCCGCTTCGCCTCCTTCTATCGCCGCGAGGCGGCATGAACGCCCTGCCCCCGAAAGCCATCCCTACCAAAGCAAGGGCGGTCATCATCGGTGGCGGCGTCTCCGGTTGCTCGGTCGCCTATCATCTGGCCAAGCTCGGCTGGACCGATATCGTGCTGCTCGAGCGCAAGCAGCTGACGTCGGGCACGACATGGCACGCCGCCGGCCTGATCGGCCAGTTGCGCGGCTCGCAGAA
This sequence comes from Mesorhizobium sp. M1328, assembly GCF_040318075.1. Classification (NCBI taxonomy): domain Bacteria; kingdom Pseudomonadati; phylum Pseudomonadota; class Alphaproteobacteria; order Hyphomicrobiales; family Phyllobacteriaceae; genus Mesorhizobium; species Mesorhizobium sp. M1328. The sequence continues at coordinate 158,257 of NZ_JAMYLO010000014.1, forward strand.
CATGACGCGGCTGGCGAAGTACTCGGCCGACCTCTACGTCAAGCTGGAGGCCGAGACCGATGTCGGCACCGGCATGCGCCAGGTCGGCTCGATCACCGTGGCGCTGACCGAGGAGCGCAAGCACGAGATCTATCGGCAGGCGTCTCTCGCCCGCGCCTTCGATGTCGACGTGCGCGAGATTTCGCCAAACGAAGTCAAGGAGATGTACCAGCATCTTAATGTTTCCGATGTTGTCGGCGCCGTGCATCTGCCGCTCGACGGCCAGTGCGATCCGGCCAACATCGCCATGGCCTTGGCCAAGGGCGCGCGCCAGCGCGGTGCGACGATCGTCGAGAATGTGAAGGTCACCAAGGTCCCCACCAAAAATGGGCGCGTCACCGGGGTTTCCTGGGCGCAAGGCGACGAGCAAGGCCTGATCGATACCGATATCGTCGTCAACTGCGCCGGCATGTGGGCACGCGAACTTGGCGCCCAGAACGGCGTCACCATTCCGCTGCACGCCTGCGAGCACTTTTATCTCGTGACGGAACCGATCCCCGGGCTTTCCCGCCTGCCGGTGCTGCGCGTGCCAGACGAGTGCGCCTACTACAAGGAAGATGCCGGCAAGATGATGCTCGGCGCTTTCGAGCCGGTGGCCAAGCCGTGGGGCATGAACGGCATAAGCGAGGAGTTCTGCTTCGACCAGTTGCCGCAGGATATGGACCATTTCGAGCCGATCCTGGAAATGGGCGTCAACCGCATGCCGATGCTGGCAACCGCCGGCATTCACACCTTCTTCAACGGCCCCGAGAGTTTTACCCCCGACGACCGCTATTATCTCGGCGAGGCGCCGGAGCTTTCCGGCTACTGGATGGCTACCGGCTACAATTCGATCGGCATCGTCTCCTCCGGCGGCGCCGGCATGGCGCTGGCGCAATGGATCAATGACGGCGAAGCGCCTTTCGACCTCTGGGAGGTCGACATCCGCCGCGCCCAGCCGTTCCAGAAGAACCGCCGCTATCTGAAGGAGCGCGTCTCCGAAACGCTTGGCCTGCTCTATGCCGATCATTTCCCCTACCGGCAGATGGCAACCTCGCGGAACGTGAGGCGCTCGCCGCTGCACGAACATCTGAAGGCGCGCGGCGCCGTCTTTGGCGAGGTCGCCGGCTGGGAGCGCGCCAACTGGTTCGCTAGGCCCGGCCAGGAGCGCGAATACCGCTATTCCTGGAAACGGCAGAACTGGTTCGACAACCAGCGCGAGGAGCATCTGGCGGTCAGGAGCGGCGTCGGCCTGTTCGACATGACCTCGTTCGGCAAGATCCGCGTCGAGGGTCGCGACGCCTGCGCTTTCCTGCAAAGACTCTGCGCCAACGACATGGACGTGGCGCCCGGCAAGATCGTCTACACCCAGATGCTCAACCAGCGCGGCGGCATCGAGAGCGATCTCACCGTCTCGCGGCTGTCCGAAACCGCCTTCTTCCTCGTCGTGCCCGGCGCGACGCTGCAACGCGACCTGGCGTGGCTGCGAAAACATCTTGCCGAGGAGTTCGTCGTCATTACCGATGTAACCGCTGCCGAAGCGGTGCTCTGCCTGATGGGCCCGGATTCGAGGAAGCTGATCCAAAAGGTCAGCCCGAATGATTTCTCCAATGACAACAACCCGTTCGGAACGTTTCAGGAGATCGAGATCGGCATGGGCCTGGCCCGCGCCCACCGCGTCACCTATGTCGGCGAACTCGGCTGGGAGCTTTATGTCTCGACCGACCAGGCCGCCCATGTCTTCGAGGCGATCGCGGAGGCAGGCACCGATGTCGGGCTAAAACTATGCGGCCTGCACACGCTGGATTCCTGCCGCATCGAAAAGGCGTTCAGGCATTTCGGCCACGACATCACCGACGAGGACAATGTGCTGGAGGCCGGCCTCGGCTTCGCCGTGAAGACGGCCAAGGGAGACTTCCTCGGCCGCGATGCGGTGCTGAAGAAGAAAGAAACCGGCCTGTCACGCCGGCTGGTGCAGTTCCGCCTGAACGACCCGGAGCCGCTGCTGTTCCACAACGAGGCGATCCTGCGCGACGGCAAGATCGTCGGCCCGATCACCTCGGGCAATTACGGCCATCATCTCGGCAGCGCTGTCGGGCTTGGCTACGTGCCTTGCAAGGGCGAGAACGAGGCGGATGTGCTGTCGTCGTCCTACGAGATCGAGATCGCCGGCGAGCGCTTTGCGGCGGAAGCGTCGCTTAAGCCGATGTACGATCCGAAGGCGGAACGGGTGCGGATGTAGCGCACCTCAGAACGCGTCCATCCTGGCCGCGACCTTCGCCACGAACCTCGTCCGCTTTTCGTCGGTCGACAGGTTCATCGAGTATTGCGCGAGGTAGGAAACCGACCCGCCGGGCTTGATGGTCGCACGCAGCACCCGATTGACCAGCTTGCGCGGCGGGTCACCGATCAGCATGGCTCGGAACCGGCTGCCGCCATAGGTGGTGACCGCGACCACCTTGCGGATGTTGTGTAGTGACGGCTGCACCTTGCCGTCGACCAGCTTGAACGACACGCCGGGCAGGAAGGCGCGATCGAAAAAGCCTTTCAGAATGGCCGGATAGCCGAAGTTCCACACCGGAAACGACAGCACCAGAGCGTCGGCCCGCAGCAAGCGCTCAATGTAAGCCGCCGTAGGATCGCCGGCGCCGCGCCGGTCATGATAGGAGAGCCGTTCGGCCCGCGTCAGCCTGGGATCGAAACCCTCGGCATAGAGATCGCAATCGTCGACCGCATGGCCGGCCAACGTCAACCGCTCGACGATGGTCCGGTGCAGGCCGGCATTGAAGCTGGTCTCGACCGGATGAGCGTAGAGGACGAGGACGTTCAACCAAGTCCTCGCAGGTCGGCGCGAGGCACCCCCCTCTGCCCTGCCGGGCATCTCCCCCTCAAGGGGGGAGATTGGCTGTCACCGTCGCTTTTGCCAACCCCCAACGCGGCAAGGTGATCGGAGCGTAGAAACTGCCAATCTCCCCCCTTGAGGGGGAGATGGCCGGCAGGCCAGAGGGGGGTACAGCACCACACGCCCGTCATCGTCTCAACCCGCCTTCTCCAGCCCCTTAAACAGAAACGACTTGCCGGAGCGATAATCATAGTCCGGGTTTTCCCAGGCGATCATCTTGCCGGGATTGAGCAGCCCTTGCGGGTCGGTCTCGCGCTTGAAGGCCAGTTGCACCTCATCCGTCCGCTTCATGCCGCCTTCTTCCAGCGTGTAGCGGTGCGGGTTGAAGATCCAGCAGCCATTGTCTTCGTGGATGCGGATGATCTCGTCCAGCCGCTCGGCCGTGGTGAAGCGCACCAGCGGCAACCCGGCGATACCGATGGCTCCGTCGAAGCGGATGAATTCGAGATGCGCCGGCACCTCGTCGCCGAAGCGTTCGACCATCGCCTTGACGTGACCGAGGTGGTCCGGCGACGGATAGCGGGTCTGCAGGTAGGTGATCGTCGGATCGACCCGGATGGCGCGCAACGTGGTGTGGTTCCAGGTCAGCTCATAGGCCGGCGGCAGCCCCTTGAGATCGGCCTCCTTGTCGGAGCGGAAGACGATCTCGCCCTTGCTGCGCGTCGTGAAGGCGAGGAAGGCATCCATCGCATGCGGCGCAATCATCAGGACGACGATGCTTTGGCCGCGCCGGAAAAACCGCTGGTGGCGCTTGAAGTAATCGTATGGGATGGGTGCTGCGATCGGCGTGATCAGCTTCGCCAGTATGCCGTCCTGGATGGCGAGGTCGTTGCCGAAGCCGGCCGCATCCATGAAATCGTCGAAGCCGACGATGACGTCGATCCAGTCATAGCTGGCGGTCAGCGGCATCTCGACTTCGGTGATGATGCCGTTGGTGCCGTAGGCGTGCATGACCTTCAGCACGTCTTCGCCGGTGAGCTCCATGACACGTGGCTGTGCCTCCATCGTCACTGTCCTCAGCCGGATGACGTTGCCGAGGTCGCGCAGTCCGCCCCAGCGGATCGAGCCGATACCGCCGGAGCCGCCGGCGACGAACCCGCCGATCGATGCGGTGTTGTAGGTCGACGGCGACATGCGGAGTTCCTGGCCGGAATGCGCCCGCGTCGCTCTGTCGATGTCGGCGAGCACGGCGCCGGGGCCGGTGACGACACGGCCCGGCGCGATCATCTTGACCGCGTTCATCTCGGCGAGATTGAGCACCACGCCGCCGGATAGGGGCATCGCCTGCCCGTAATTGCCGGTGCCACTGCCGCGCGGCGTCACCGGCACGCCATGCCGATGGCAGGCGGCGAGAATGCGGACGACCTCGTCTTCGGTTTTCGGCGTCACGATCAGGTCACCGGTGACGTGCTCGAGCTGCTGCTTCAGCACCGGGCTGTACCAATAGAAGTCGCGACTCTTCTGCTGGACGATCGCCGGATGGTCGTCGACCTTGAGGCCGTCCAGGTCGCGCTTGAGCGCCGCAATATCCATCATTCCACCATCAGATCATCGAGTTCGGCATAATCGGGCAGCTGGCGCTCGATCGCATGCCCGTCGCGCACGACGATGCGATCCGATTCTGGCCGCGACAGCAATTCCGTCCAGCTTCTTCCCTTGAAGACGACGAAATCGGCCGCCCCTCCGGCGGCAAGCGTGCCGAAACCATCGAGCCGCATCACCTTGGCCGGCGTCGCGGTGACAGCTTGCGGCCAATCGGCAACGGGATGGTCGAGATGCAGGATGCGCGTCGCCATGCGATAGACCTCCAGCATATCGAGATCGCCATAGGCGTAGAACGGGTCGCGGGTATTGTCGGAGGCGACGGCGACGGCAATGCCGCGCGCCTTCATCTCGTGCAGCAGCGTCACCCCGCGCCAGCGCGGCGTGGTGTTGTCGTCGCGGCGGTCCTGCAGATAGAGATTGCACATCGGCAGCGACACCACCGCCAGGCCGGCTTTGGCGACCTTGTCCAGCGTGTCGAGCACGTCAAGGTCGGGCTGGCGCGCCAGAGAGCAGCAATGGCCGACCAGGATGTTCCCGTCAAAACCGTTCCAAAGGGCTGCTTCGGCAATCTTCTTCAGCGAGATCGCCGCGACATCGTCGGTCTCGTCGGCATGGAAATCGAGGTCGAGGCCGTGCTTGATCGCCTGCGCGAACACCTGGTCGAGCAATTCTTCGAGATCCGGCACCATATAGGTGACGACGCCAAGCACACCCTTGGCGGCAGCCACCCGTTTGGCCAGCCTCTCGAACCATTTCCTGTCGCGCACGCCCTCGATGCCGAGCAGGCAGGCCGCTTGCAGCTCGATGCGGCCGCGCCATTTTTCCCGCATCGTCTCGAATACCGGCCAGGAGATCTCTTCCTGCGGCGCAACACTGTCGAGATGCGTGCGCAGCGCCTTGGTGCCATACGCATAAGCCGAGCGCAGCGAAAAATCCATGCGGCGGGCAACATCGTCGGCGCTCCAGCGCGCCGCGCGGTCAGCGCCGGTTGCATTCAGCGCGGCCATGAAAGTGCCGTCCGGGTTGGGCTTTCGAGGCCAGATATGGCCCTTGTCGATATGGGTGTGGCAGTCGACGAAGCAGGGCAAGACGATGCGGCCGCCGAGGTCGGGGGCATCGGCCGGTGCATTGGATCGATGCGCCGTAATCCCGGAGATCTTGCCATCGGCGATGGCGATATCGGCGAGCCCAAACCCGTCGGTATCGAAGGCTCCAGAAAAGCCCGGCGTCAGTGAGGCATGAAGCCGAACCTTGGCGAGATGGTAGGAACCAGAAGCCGGTATCAAGGCGTACCCCCCTCTGTCCTGCCGGACATCTCCCCCTCAAGGGGGGAGATTGGCAGCTTCGCCGATGGCGCTCGTCTTGCAAGGTTGGCGATTGGCGAAATCCTGGATGGCATCCAATCTCCCCCCTTGAGGGGGAGATGTCCGGCAGGACAGAGGGGGGTGCTGGCGCTGCCCACCATCACCGCTCCTGCCTCAGCGCGCTCTCGTGCCAGCGCCGCAAAATGAGATGCGAAATCAGCGACAGCACCAGGAAGATCAGGATGCCGGTGAGCGAAATCAGGATCAGCGCCGCGAACAGCCTTGGCGCGTTGAGCCGGTAGCCGGCCTCGATGATGCGCGAGGCGAGGCCGGACGACTGGCCGGTGGCGCCGGCGACGAACTCGGCCACCACCGCGCCGATCAGAGACAGGCCGCCGGCGATCTTCAGCCCGCCGAGGAAATAAGGCATCGCCGCCGGCAGCCGCAGATAGCGCAATTGCTGCCAGCGGGTGGCGCCGTTGAGCTTGAACAAATCGCGCAGATTGCGGTCGACGGAATTGAGGCCGAGCGTGGTGTTGGAGAGGATCGGGAAGAAGGCGACGATCCAGGCGCAAAGCAAAAGCTTCGTCGTCTGGTTGTCGACATAGATGTTGATCAGCGGAAAGATCGCGACGATCGGCGTCACCTGCAGCACGATGGCGAAGGGAAAGAACGACATCTCCACCCATTTCGACTGCGCGAACAGCACCGCCAGCCCGACGCCGCCGACCACGGCGAGAAGCAGGCTCAAGAAGGTGATCCTGAGCGTCACCAGCAGCGAGGAGAACAGCAGCCCGGCATCGTCATGCAGCGTCTGCAGCACCACGCCGGGACGCGGCAGGATGTATTTCGGGATGTCGTTCCAAACGCAGACGCGGTCCCACAGCCAGATCGCCAGGATCATGATCGCCAGCGGCAGCAGCCATCTGCCGATGCGCTCGAAGCGCTCCTGGCGGACGCGACGCGCCTCCTCCGGGTCGAGCGCCAGCACTTGTTCTTCAATGGCCGTCATGATGCGGTCCGGCAGTTGAGTTGATGGCGCCGATCAGCACGTCGGATGCCTGGCGGCAGAGCGCGGCATAGTCGGGCGAGGTGCGAAACGCCTCGTCGCGCGGATAGGATGCATCGACGGCAAGCTCGGCGAATACCCGGCCCGGCCGCGCCGCCATGACGACGACGCGGTTGGAGAGGAAAACGCTTTCGAAGACGCTGTGGGTGACGAAAACGACGGTAAAGCGCTCATCCTGCCATAGCTCCAGAAGGTCGTTGTTGAGCTTGAAGCGGGTGATCTCGTCGAGTGCCGCGAACGGCTCGTCCATCAACAGAATGCGCGGCTTGGTCACCATGGCCCGGGCAATCGAGACGCGCATCTTCATGCCGCCCGACAATTCGCGCGGCACGGCATTCTCGAAGCCGGTCAGGTGAACCCGCGCCAGCATCTCCATCACCGCCGGCGCCGCCTTGGCCCGCGATACGCCCCTCAGCCGCAGCGGCAGCCAGACATTGTCGAAGACGTCGGCCCAGGGCAGCAGCGTCGGCTCCTGGAAGACGAAGCCGATATTCGAACGGTCGCCGATATTCGAACGATCGCGGGCGCCGCTGCCGCGCCAGTCGAGCACGCCCGAGGTCGGCGTCGACAGGCCGGCAATCAGCCGCAGCGCCGTCGATTTGCCGCAGCCCGACGGTCCGAGCAGGCTGAGGAAATCGCCTTCCCGGATCGTCAGCTCGACATTGCTGAGCGCGGTGACGCCGTTGGAAAACACCTTGCCGACGCCACGCAGCGCCAACAGCGTCGGCCCCGGTACACTTCCTGGCTGTTGCGCCACTTTCTCCAGCTTCACGGCCTACTTCTTCAGGTCGAGCCCGACGCTCTTGTTGACGAAGGAAAGCGTGTAGGCCTTCTTGATGTCGACGCCCGCCGGCGCGACCTTGGCCTTGACCATCTTGTCGTAGAAACTCTGGATGCGTGCGTCGGTCATGGCGCCGATGCCGAGCTTTTCGCTGTCGCCGGAATCGACCACGCCGAATTTCTTCAGCTGCTCGATCGAGAAGGCGATCTGCTCATCCGTCATGTCCGGATTTTCCTTCTTGATCATCTCGTTGGCGGCCTTGTTATCGCCGTAGAGATAATTGTACCAGCCCTTGGCCGAGCCATCGACGAAGCACTGGACCACCTCGGGCCGCTTGTCGATCGTCTCCTGCATGGTCTCGACCGTCGTTGCATATGTGTCCCAGCCATAGTCGGCCAGCAGAAACTGGTTCGGCGTGAAACCGCCCTGCTTCTGGACGGCGAATGGCTCCGAGGTGACGTAACCCTGCTGGATCGACTTCTTGTTGGCGATGAACGGCGCCGGGTTGAAAGTGTACGGCACGCGTTTTGCGGCATCGAAACCCAGGTCGGTGACCATCCACTGGAAGAAGGTCTGGGCACCTTCGTCGCCGAGGATGTACTGGTCGGCGTTCTTCAGGTCTTCCCATTTGTCCAGCCCCTGCCCGGGATGGGACATGATGACCTGCGGGTCCTTCTGGAAGTCCGCGGCCACGACGAGCATCGGTATGCCCTGCTGCACGGCATCGAAGGCCGACAGCAGATTGCCGCCCATGTAGAAATCGATTTTACCTGCGAGCAGTAGCGGCCGGCCGCTGACCTGTGGGCCGCCCTGCATGATCGTCACGTCGATGCCGCAGGCGGCATAGGTACCATCCACCACGGCCTGGTAGTAGCCGCCATGCTCCGGCTCGGCCAGCCAGTTGGTGCCGAAGGTGACTTTTTCGTTCGCTGCCGCGGCAAGCGTACCTGCGCCAAGCAGCACGATCACGCCCGCCGAAATCTTGAGTCTTCCGTACATCCACACCACCCTTTGTTCGCTCCGGCGCATCACGCGCCGGGCTAGACACCATTGTTTCAAGAAGCAAGACACATGCCACCGGCGCGTTGCGTCGGGACCGCCCGCTTGTGCAATGCCCGCCTGTGCAATGGCGGCGCGAAGGCCGGACGGGTCATGCTGTACGAAAGGCATCGTGCCTATTTTTTGATCGCCTGTCCACAATCGCCCTCGTGACATGCAGCGCCATCTTGATGCCCGCCTACATCCAGCTTTACGCTGACGAGAACCGGAGATTGCCATGTTCAAATTTCTCACGCCGAAGTCGATCAAGCCGCCCTTCGCCCGCTACAGCCACGGCGTCGAGCTGCCGCCCGGCAAACGGCTGGTGCTGTGTTCGGGCCAGGTCGCCATCACAGCGGACGACCAGATCCCCGAGGAGCCCGGCGCACAGGCCGAGCTCTGTTTCCAGAACATAGCGGCGATTCTCGGCGAGGCCGGGCTCGGCCTGTCCGACATCGTCCGCATCAATGCCTATGTCACCGACCGCGCGTTCCTGCGGCCCTATATGGAGGTTCGCGACCGGCTGTTCGCCAGCCCGGCGCCGGCCTCGACGCTGATGATCGTGTCCGGCTTTGCACGGCCGGAATTCAAGGTCGAGATCGAGGTCATCGCGGCGGGATGAGCAGCGCTGGCCAGCGGCTGGAATCGACAGGCCGATGATCTCAAGTTACACGACAAAGGTTGGCGCCGCCCCTCATCAAGCGCGCATTCAGTCTCTCTTTGAGGTTCAAAATGGCCGGGACAAAAAAACGCGTATGGTGGGGTGACTACCGGACCACCGAATACGCGACCATCGATCCGGAGGCGACCATTGCCGTTCTGCCGCTGGCAGCGATCGAACAGCACGGGCCCCATCTGCCGGTTTCGACCGACACCTCGATCATGAACGGCATGCTCGACACGGTGATCGCCCGCCTGCCCGGCGATCTCGACATCCGCATCCTGCCGGTGCAGGCGATAGGCAAGTCGAACGAGCATTTGCATGCGCCCGGCACCCTCACTTTGCCGGCGACGACCTTGGTCGAAGCATGGACCGAACTCGGCCTGTCGGTCGCGCGCGCCGGCATCCGAAAACTGGTCGTCGTCAACTCGCATGGCGGCAATGAGGAGATCATGGGCATTATCACCCGCGAATTGCGCGTGCGGGCAAAGATGCTGGCGGTAAAGACCAGCTGGCAGCGTTTTGGCCGGCCGGCCGGCATGTACACCGACCTCGAAGACCGCCACGGCATCCATGGCGGCGACGTCGAGACCTCGCTGATGCTGCATTTCCGGCCCGACCTCGTCGATATGGCCAAGGCCGACAATTTCGTGTCCAAGGTCGCCCGCGCCGAAAAGGAATTTTCGCTGCTGCGCCACACCGGAACGCACGCCTTCGCCTGGATCGCCAGCGATCTCAACCCGAATGGTGTGGTCGGCGACGCCAGCATTGCCACCGCCGAAAAAGGCCGGCTCACCGCCGAACATCAGGCCGACGGCTTCATCGGCCTGCTGAGGGACGTGCGCAAGGCAAAGCTGGCGGATTGGCTGACGTAATCAAGCGTCGATCTTCAGCGCAAAAGGCGTGCCCTCAAACGCTTCGGCGCCGCGCCCGATCGCCTCGATGGCGCGGCTCATGCGGCCGTCGCGCTCGAGCAGTGCGTCGGCAATGGCGATCAGCCGCGGATTGGGCGTCGCCGTGGGCGACAGCGCGCGCAGCGTCTCGGCCAACTCGGCCTCGTCGCGCTTCGGCGCCAGCGCTGCCGCGATGATGTAGGCCGAGGCAGTCGAGCGGCTGATGCCGGCATAGCAATGCACCACCAGCGGCCGCGAGCGGTCCCATTGGCGCGCGAAATCGAGCAGGGTCAAGACATGCTCCTCGCCCGGCATGGTCATGCCCTCCTGCGCTACCGCAATGTCATGCATGACCAGATGCAGATGGTTTTCCCTGGTGATCGAGGCCGGCCGCATCACCTCCGTGCCGGCGGCAAGCAGCGAAAGCAGCCGCCCGGCCCCGGTCTTCGTTACCGTTTCCTCGACTTTGGACAGCGAGCAGACATGGATCATTGGGTCGTTTCTCCCTTGGCATCATCGTCGCGCCGCGAGGCCCAGCCGGCAAGCGCGGATTCGAGCCGCCGCCATTCTTCGTCGGCTCCCGGCAGGCCGGCGCGCAGCACATCCGGACGGTCGGCGAAATGCCGAAGCAGGATGCCGCGCTGGCCGAGCACCGAAAACAGGCCGGCGGCGTCCGCCAGCCTGATATAGCGGAACAGCGAGGTGCCACCGGCGACAGGCACGCCGAAGCGGCCGAACAGCGTATCGAGCCGTGCGGCATCCTCGGCCAGACAGCGCCGCATCCCGGCCTGCCAGCCGGTATCGGCAAGCGCCCTTATGCCATATTCGAGCGCCGGCCCGGCAACAGCCCATGGCCCGAATTGCGCCTCCAGCCGCTCGACCGTCAGCGCGTCGGCCAGTGCAAAGCCAAGCCGCAGGCCGGCCAGGCCGAAGAACTTGCCGAACGAGCGCAGCACGACGATGCCGCCCTGGTCGACGTCGCCGGCCAGGCTTTCGCTGCGCGGGCCGACATCCATGAAGGCCTCGTCGACCACCAGCAGCCCGCCTCTGGCACGCAAATTTGCGGCAAGTCGAAGCAATCTTTCGCGCTCGACGACGCGCCCGTCCGGATTGTTGGGATTGACGACGACGGCAAGGTCGGCCGCCGCCAAGGCTTCGAAATCATCGACTTCGGCCGCCGCATGGCCGGCGATCGCTGCTGCCCGCCGATGCTCGGCATAAGTCGGCCCGAGCACCAGCGCCGTGCCCGGGCTGACCAGCGAAGCGACGGGCGGCAACAGGATCTGCGTGCCGGGCGCAGCCGCGACGTTCGCCGCCGACGGCGCGCCATAGGCGCTTGCCGCGACTTCGGCCAAGTCACGGGCACGCGCTGCTTCCGGCAATCGCGACAGGGCGGTGGCGGGCAAATCGAAAAGCGGGTAGGAGTGCGGATTGATCCCGGTCGAGAGGTCGACGAAAGGCAGCGGCGCGTGAGGGAAAAGCGCCCTCGCCCGGCCAAGGCTTCCGCCGTGGTCCACTGCCGCCGTCACTCCATCAAGAGACTTCATGTCGATCCTGATCACTTTCCTGTCGCTGGCCATCGAACTTGTACTCGGCTACCCGGCCCGGCTCTTCGATGCCATTGGCCATCCCGTCACCTGGTTCGGCAGGCTGATATCCTTTCTCGACCGCAGGCTCAACCGCGCCACTGATTCCGACGCCCACCGTCGCCGCTGGGGCGTCCTCGCGCTGCTGGTGATCGTGCTGGTGCCGGCCGCCCTCGCCCTCTGGCTCGAAACCTTGCTTTGGAGCATTCCCCTCGGCTTGTTGGTCACCGCAATCCTGGCGACGTCGCTGCTGTCGCAGAAGAGCCTGGCCGAGCATGTCGAAGCGGTGGCCGACGCCCTCGACAGCGGCGGACTGGACATGGGCCGCATTGCCGTCTCGCGGATCGTCGGCCGCGACCCGGAAAAGCTCGACAGGGCCGCTGTCTGCCGCGCCGCGATCGAAAGCCTGGCCGAGAATTTCTCCGACGGTGTCGTCGCACCGGCCTTCTGGATCGGCATTGGCGGGCTCGCCGGCGGCGTCGCCTACAAGGCCGCCAACACCGCCGATTCGATGATCGGCCACCGCACCCCGCGCCACGAAGCCTTCGGCTGGGCGTCGGCGCGCTTCGACGACTGGATCAACCTGCCGGCGTCGCGGCTATCGGCGCTTCTGATCGTACTCGCCGCTTTCCTGGTCAAGGGCGCCGACGCCAAAGCCGCCTGGCACGCCGTGCGGCGCGATGCGAAAAAGCACCGCTCGCCCAATGCCGGCTGGTCGGAAGCAGCGATGGCCGGCGCGCTCGGCCTGGCGCTCGCCGGCCCCCGTTCCTACGATGGCGTCATGGTCGAAGACGCATTGATGGGCGAAGGCGGCCGGCGCGACGACGTCGAGAGCACCGACATCCGGCGGGCGCTGAAACTCTACCGCGTCGCCGACTTGCTGCTGATTGCGCTGTTCGGGGTGGTCGCAGTGGTTGTCATACTGGCGTGACCTGCGCTCGAGATCGAGCGCAAACAGAAAACCCGCCATGCGGCGGGTCGTTGGAGCCAATTAGCACCATAACCAAATTAGTAGCATAGCTGCCGGCACAAAGCAAGAACAAAGTTGCTCCTTCAGCGTTGGAACGCGGCTTTA